>NZ_LT622812.1:0-172414 GCF_900099485.1 Corynebacterium sp. MC3 | reverse complement strand
GGGGGTGGTCGCGCGGATGGCGTGTCCCGGGGTGACCCAGTGCGGGGCGGCCTCGCCGTTGGGGGGTGGGAGCGGGACCCTCCGGTGGTCTGGCCCCTGTCTCTTACACACACCAAGCGGCCCAAGGTCGCGGGCGCGCCCACCGTCGGCGCCACGCCAGAGAACGTTATGCAGCCCGTGCCCGTCGGCGCGCGCTACCAGGAAATCGCGGTCGGGCAGATCATCCCGAACCCGAAGCAGCCCCGCCAGGTCTTCGACGAAGACGACCTCAACGAGCTGGTCCACTCCATCCGCGAGTTCGGGCTGCTGCAGCCCATCGTCGTCCGCGACACCCCCGAAGGCTTCGAACTCATCATGGGCGAGCGCCGCTGGCGCGCCGCCTCCAAAGCCGGCCTGAAGCACATCCCGGCCATCGTCCGCGAAACCTCCGACCAGGACATGCTTCGCGACGCCCTCCTGGAAAACATCCACCGCGTCCAACTCAACCCACTCGAAGAAGCCGCCGCCTACCAGCAGCTCCTCGAAGAGTTCGGCGTCACCCAGGAGCAACTCGCCGACAAACTCGGCCGCTCCCGCCCGGTGATCACCAACGCGATCCGTCTCCTGCGCCTCCCGGTGCCGGTGCAGCGCCGCGTCGCCGCCGGTGTTCTCTCCGCGGGCCACGCCCGTGCGCTGCTCGGCCTCAAGCTCGGCAGCGACGCCCTGACCTCCAACGGCCAGACCCTGCTCGCCGAACGCATCGTCTCCGAGGGCTTAAGCGTCCGCGCCACCGAAGAAGCCGTCACGCTCATGAATAACGAAGGCGGCGTCCCACAAAAGAAACGCCGCGAACCCGTCCCCCAGCCCGAATACCTCACCCGGGCCGCCGACCAACTCGCCGACGAATGGGACACCAAAGTCTCCGTCACCATGGGCAAACGAAAAGGCAAAATCGTCGTCGAATTCGGCGACCGTCAGGACTTCGAACGCATCATGGGCCTCATCCAGGGCACCGATTAACTACAGGTGCTCCTGGCGGAGCAAATCCTGGAAAGAGTAGGTGCCTGTCGGCTGGTCATCAGAATCCAGCAAGTACAGGCGCTTCACCGCCACCACAATCGCCTCCGCGATCGCGTCACGCTGCTGCGGATCCGTCACCACCTCAACATCGTGCGGATTCGTGACATAGCCAGCCACGATCTCCACCGACGGCATCCGCGTCATCCGCAGCATCTCCCACGTCCGGGCATGATTCCAGCAGTTACGTAGCGACGTCCTCGCCGCAATCTCACGCTGAATATAGCCCGACAGCGTCTCCCCCGTCATCGACGACGTCCCGTTCTCCGAACCGAAGTAGAACGTGGCCACACCATTCGCCTTCTCATTGGCATAACGGTCCAACTGCAGGGAAATCACCAAGTCGGCGTCGAAGCCGTTCGCCAGATCAGCGCGCTCCTTACACGACGGATTATCACCACGCGGGCGCGAGATGATCGTCTCCACACCAGCCGCAATCATGCGGCCCTCCACGCGCTGCGCCAAATCCCACAGGATCTCCTCCTCCGTGATCTGGCCAAAGGGGCCGTCGACAAGCGCGCCCTTATCCGCACCACCAAGATGCGGATCAATCACCACGCGCTTGCCCGCCAACTGCGGGCCCGCCGCGCGCACATGCTCACGCTCGCGAATCGCGTGCGCCGAACCGCCCGTAATCCGGCGGCCCAACAGACTCAACGCGTGCAACGTATCCGGGCCACACACCCCATCGTCTTCCAGGCCCGAGTTCAACTGGTAGTTCATCACGGCCTCGTGCGTGCGCGGACCGAACCGCCCATCCACACGATCCGAATAAAAGCCCAGCTCATGCAGCTGCGTCTGCAACTGCCCCACGTCGTCGCCCACCAGCTCCTGATTCGGCTGGTACTGCAACACACGCGCCCCCAACGTATACGACGCCTCACGCAGCTCACGCAACGTCAAGTCATCGATAGCGCCAGTCGGCATAATTCCCCGCGACTGCTGAAATGCTTTCACGGACTCCGCCAAAGGGGCGTCGAAAAGCATCTCGTCGGGAGTGAACTGCCGCGAGTTGAAGTCCTCGATGTCCCCATCGAAGTCCTCCAACATGCCCAAACGCGCAAGCGTCGCACGCGCCTCGGCCACGCGAGCACTCGAATCACCTACGCGGAGAATGTCACCCACTGGGCACCTTTCTACAAAACCAACAATGCAGTCCATCCTACGACGGACAGCCTACAGATACGACTCAACCTTCTGGACGATCTGCGCCTTCGGGAGCGCCCCCACAAACTCATCCACCTTCTGGCCATCCTTGAAGATCAACACAGTCGGAATCGACATGACCTGGAACATCATCCCCAGCTCACGCTCCTCATCCACATTCACCTTCGCGACCTTCACCTTGCCATCCAGCTCAGACGCAATCTCATCCAACGTCGGCGACAACTTCCGGCACGGAGCGCACCACTCAGCCCAAAAATCCACCAACACCGGCGTCGAAGCCTCAACGACCTCAGCCTTAAACGTATTCTTCGTCACATCAACAGGTGCACTCATTGTTCCTCCTTGAACACAGTTCTTTCTATTCTAAAGCGCCGCAAGGAAATGCTGCGCATCCAACGCCGCCCGGCACCCCGAACCAGCTGCCGTAATCGCCTGACGATAGTGGTTATCAACCAAATCGCCACACGCAAACACGCCCGGCACGTTCGTGCGGGTCGAAGGGGCGTCGACAAGGACGTACCCGCCCTCGTCCGTGGCCACCTGGCCCTCCAGGAACGCCGAACGCGGATCATGCCCGATCGCCACGAACAACGCCGTCGCGTCCAGCACCGACTCCTCGCCCGACTGCACGTTACGCACCTTCAGGCCGCCAACCTTGCCATCCTTTTCGACGACCTCTTCGACCACCGAATGCGTAATAAACTCAATCTTCTCATTCGCCCGGGCGCGCTCCAACATAATCTGCGACGCGCGGAAGTTCTCCGAACGGTGAATAATCGACACCTTCGACCCAAACTTGGTCAAAAACGTCGCTTCCTCCATCGCCGAATCCCCACCACCGACAACGGCAATATGCTGATCTTTAAAGAAGAAGCCGTCACAGGTCGCGCACGTGGACACACCGCGACCCGTCAGCTCAGCCTCACCCGGAATGCCCAGGTGACGCGGCGCCGCACCAGTAGCGAGAATGACCGCGCGGGCCTGGTAGACGTCATCCCCCACGAACACCTTCTTCACGTCACCGCTGAGATCAACCTTGTCCACCAGCTCCGACTCCAGGCGCGCGCCGAACTTCTCCGCCTGCTCACGCATCTGCATCATCAAATCCGGGCCCATCACCCCATCCTTGAAGCCCGGGAAATTCTCCACCTCAGTGGTGTTCATCAGCTCGCCGCCGTACTCGTAACCCTCAAACACCAGCGGGTTCAGCTCCCCGCGCGCCGCGTACAGCGCCGCCGTGTACCCCGCCGGGCCCGAGCCGACAATAATCACGTCATGGATTTCTTCGTTGGTCATGGAAACTCCTCGTAGATTTGCTCTGTCAGGGGTGTAAACGTAGCCAGTCTACTGTTTGTTCCAGACGTGTGCTTTTGGGCTAGCAGGCGCCTTCCATGTGCTCGAGCATCATGGCGCGAGCCCGGGCGCGGCGGGACTTCATGGTGCCGGGCTGGACGCCGCAGGTGTCGGCGGCGGACTGCAGGGACATGCCCATGATATCGATGAGGAAGACAGCCTTCCGGTGCGCCTCCGGTACGACGCGCAGCGCGTCCTTGACGGCGATGAGGCGGTCGAGGTGAGCGGTCGGGTCGTGGGCCAGGCGGGGATCCTTGTCCTGGGAGAGCTCATCGTGGTCGTCGAGGGACACGGTGTACTCGGCCTTGCGGCGGCGCTGGTGGTCCAAGCTTGCGTTGGCGACCAGCCGGTATAGCCAGGTAGACACCTTCGACTCGAAGCGGAAGCCATAAAGGTGGCGGGACGCCTTGAGCAGGGCGTCCTGGACGATGTCTTCGGCGTCGCACTCATTGCGTGAGTAGCGAAGGGCGACGCCGAGCATGTTGCGTTCGTGGCGCCGGACGATGAGGTTGAAGGCGTGGATGTCGCCTGCGATGTAGTCGTGGACGAGTTGGTGGTCCGTTTTTCTGCGCATGATGCACCCTCCCATTGCTGATGCATCCAGTGTGATGCATCAGCGCCGGAAGAGGAAGCGTTTCTTGTCCACCATGGTGGACATCATCGGAGGCTAGTGCGCCCGATGAGGGTGACGTCCCGGAGGATGATGTCCTGGCCGGAAACGTTGAGGACCAAGCCGGTGAGTTCCGGTGAGTCGTCCACGTCGATGCCGTTTTCGCCGTTGAGGAACGTGCCCTCCTTAAGCAGCGGCAGGTCTGCGACGTCGCCGTTCCACGAGGCGCCGGCGGGCAGGCCGTAGATCCGGAAGGTATCGCCGTTGGATGGGGTATCGACGATCACGTGCTCCAGGGTGAACCCTTTGCGGGCGGTCGCGCCCTTGGCGGGTCGGAGCTCGACGCTCACGTTGTCTGAGCCGGTCCAGGTGGTGGAGCGGTCGGCGTCGACAAGCTCGGGCGCGGAAGCACCTTCGATGGTCGCGCGCATCGGGGTGAGCAACACGGGCAGGCCCGTGACCTCCTCCTCGACCTCCTCTACCCCGGTCTGGACCGAGTCCACCGTGACGGGCGCGTTCGTGTCGTCGCCGGAGAGGAAGCCGACCAGGTACGCGGTGAGCGCCGCGATGATGATCACCGCGCCAACCGCGAGCGACAGCAACACCGCGAGTGTGACCGGGCCGTAGCGGCGGGATCCGAAACCGCCGCGCAGGTCCTTCGGCTCCTCCGGCTCCTCCTCCACCGGCTCGACGGGGTCGATAGCTTCGGCGGGTGCGTCCTCGGCTTCGTCGCGGGTGAGCTGGCGCTCGAGCTCGCGGAAGTCGTGGGACTCGATGGCGTCGGCGTCGACGAGGGCGCGGGTGGTGCTGGCGACGTCGGCGAGGTCATCGGAGTCGACGTTGGTGGTCAGCAGCTGCAGCGCGGAGGCGAAGGCGTCGGCGTCGTCGGCTGCGGAGGCGTCCGGCAGGCTGTTCCTTATAAACACCTTAATGTGTATAAGAGACAGGATCCACACGAAACGAAAAAAAGTCCAGCTCATGGAGTAGCGGCTGGAACTGTCCCAAATCCACACCCACAAGCGCCTGAGTCGGCGGGGATATCAAAACACCCGCACACCCGCGGCGTCGATAGCGGCCTGGCGCGGCGTCGCCGGAGCCATCGGGGCCATGCCCGTCGTATCGACGAACGTCAGCGCCACGGAGCGGCCCGTCGACACCTCGCGGGCCTGCCAGAACTGCGCGCCCGTGGTAGAGCCGTGATCGCGGATGAGGCGGAAACGGCCATCCGACACCGACGCACCCGGTACCAAGCGCGGGCCGCGCACGACACCGGCCGACATCGGCGGCGGCACCGGCGACGCATTGAACGTATCGGCGGCCAGGAACTGCTGCGACACATCCCGCAGGTCCACCTCGCCGACCTCGATCGCGGCGTCCTCGTCCGGGCGGATAAAGCGACCCATGCCCGGGATGCGCGCCAGCGCGCGGCCCAAGTTCTGCACCTCCGGCAGGCCAGAGCGCGACAGCACCAGGCCCGTCGCCACCACGAACAGCACGCCGAGGACCATCACCTCAAGCAGGAAGCCCAGCGACGGCAGCCCGATCAGGCCGCCGAGGAAGGACGGGGCGTCGATACCCGCGACATCACGCACGAGCCAGCGCACCAGGAACATCACCGCGATACCGACCAGCGCCGAAGCCGCCGCCCACAGCGACGTGTGCAGCACCGAACGCGCCTCCAGCGTGCCCAACTTACGACGCAGCAACAGCGCGCCGATCACCGCGCCGGCGACGAAACCGAAACCGTTCGCAGCGCCCAACAACACCACGACGGACTGCGTCGAATCCGCAACCAGCGGCGCTAGGTACGACAGCACCACCTTCGTAATCGTGATGCCGGCGATAATGAACGTCGGCGTCCATGCCTCCTCCCGCGCGTAGAACACGCGCAGGTGCAGCATCACCAGGGCGTACGGGATCAGCGTAAACGCGGAGAAACTCACCGTCAGGCCCAGCGTGCGGGCCGTGCCGCCGTCGAAGTTGCCGTAGGCGAACAGTGCGTGCCCGATGTCCGGGCCGAGCGCCGTCATAAAGACAATGATCGGGATCAGGGCGATGAACGTCAGCTTCGTGCCCAGCGTCAGGTCCCGGACCACCGCGGCGTCATCACCATCGGCGGCGTTGCGGGACAGGCGCGGCATGATCGCCGTCAGCAAGGTGACGCCAATGATGCCGTAGGGCACCTGCAGCAGCATCCAGTGCTGCTGGTAAATAATCGGAGCGGCGTCACTCGCCATCGACGCGATACGCGTGGTCACGATGTAGCCGACCTGGCTAATCCCCACATAAGTCACGATCGCGAGGGCCATCCCGCCGAACACCTTGAGGCGGTCGTCGATACCCCACAGCGGCCGCAGATTAATGCCGAGTTTGCGCAGCGCCGGCAGCATAATCAGACACTGCACCGCCACACCCAACGTCGTGCCGACGCCCAGCAGCAGCACATGCGGATTCGCTATCGACGCCGGCGCCGCGGGATTCAAACTGCCCGGCAACATCATGTACCCCAGCAGCACCGCAATCGACACCACGTTGTTCGCCACCGGCGCCCACGCACCCGGCCGGAAATGCTCCTTCGTATTCAGCACCGCCATGAACAGCGAGAACATGCCGTAGAAGAAAATCTGCGGCAATACCAAATACGCAAACGACGTCGACTGCGCGACGTTCACCTGGCCCTCATCGTCGAGGAAGACGCGAGTCAGCAGCGGCGCGGCGGCCACCGCGATGATGGTCACCACCGTCAGGAGCGTCAGCGTCAGCGTGAACAGCTGGCGGATAAAGCGCTCCCCGTGGTCCGGGTCCTCCTTCTCCGCGCGCACCAACACCGGCACCACCAGCGCCGTCAACACGGACCCCAGCACGATCTCCGTAATAATGTTCGGCAGCGTATTCGCCGTATTAAATGCCGACGCCACCGCCGGGCCCAACGCGGCGCCAATCAGCACCGTGCGGATGAACCCCGTGATGCGCGAAATCAGCGTCGCGATCGCCATCGATCCCGTCGCCCGCACCACGGAATTGCTTTCCGGGGCGGGATCTGGCACCGCCGCCGAAGGGTCCGCGGTCAGCGTCGAACGGTCCGGGGCCTCGGCCTCGGTGGCGTCGATAAGCTCTGGGTTCTCTCGCGGGGTGGGCACCGGCGCCGGCGGTGCAGGGGGCACGATTCGGCCACGCGTACCAGCCCGAGGTTGCTCAACCACGTCAGTCTCCAATCAAAGGTGGGTGTTCATTGTCCAAACGTTGCGGTGTTGTTGGGCTGCGTGGCGCTGCCCGCGCCCGGCGCCGGCGGCCCACCGAATACATCAGCATCAGCACCACCAGCACGCCGAGCCCGGTGACTAGCGCCCAGCCCTCCACGGCGGCGCCCGCCGTGCGCACCGAAATGTTCACCGGCTGCGAGATCGGGCTGTCATCGGAACCCGCCAGGTACAGCTGCAGGTCAATACTGCGCTGGTCCTCCGGGTAGTCCGCCGTCATCTGTACCGTCTGCGAGCCGCGGGCCGGGATCCGCATCGTGGTTGGCACGTGCAGCGTGATCGGGCCGCTCGCCGCCTGGAACCGGATGGTTGTTTGTACCGGTAGCGGCATCCCGTTCTGCGCCACAATCAGCAGCGGGCTCGACGGAGAGGTCCGCGTGTACACGTTGCCCGGTGGAATCAGCGTCACCGACGCCCGCAGCGCCTGCAGCACGTCACGGCTGCCCCGCAACCGCTCGGCCGTGGTGCGCACGGCGGCGTCGTACCGCGACAGCGACTGCCGCTCCTGCATACTCAGGGCCGCCAGCACATCGCGGCGCAGCGGCAGCGTGAACCCATAACGCGTCAGCGCCACCTGTGGGTCGTTCGCGAGCAACTGCGTCAAGTCATCTGTGAACTCGGCCTGCTGGGAGGCCGTCAGCACCTCCGCGTCCGAGACCACCGTCGGATCCGGAAACAGCGTGCCCACGCGCGTCGCCGCCGGCACCTCCGCCGGGTCGGGCGTGTTCAGGAAGTCTCCGAAACTCATCGGCGTCGCCTTGCCATCCCGGACCAGCTCGGCGACCGTCCCCAGCAGCAGCGCCGCCGAGTCCGCGTCCCAGCTCGCCGGAGGGTTCACGAATACCGGCTCCTCCGGCGTCGCCTCCTGCACCGCAAGCCTGAGCGCGGAGGCCGCGTTGATCGCGCGCGCCTGTTGCGAGTCCATCTCGTAGCGGAATCGAAGCGTGTCGTTTGAGTAGCCGACGGTCGCGGGCGCGGAGCCGACCGTCGCTAAGACCGAGGCCAGCGAGTCCTGGAACTGCACCGCCATCACCCCCGGCGCCACCCACGCGGCGTTGCCGGGGCCCGGGTGGTCGACGCTGCTGCGCGCCGCTAGCACGTGCACCGGGTGCGCGGGCGCCGCCGGGAACACGTCCGCGGGGTCCGGCAGTTCGTTGCGGTCGAGCGCCGCCTGCCCGTCCCCAATTGTCGACGCCCGCTCCGCCCGAGCAGCCTCCCACTCCCCTTGCAGCCCGTGCTCCGGGATCGCGGAGTCGATGTGGTTGGCCCAGCCGAAGACGGGGGCCGCATCCGGCGTGATGTAGCCGGCGCCCGGGATGACGGCGTTGAGCGTGCCCGGCGTGCCGAGCTCCCGCTCGAGCACGAACGGGCCTCGCTCCAACGCCTCACGCATCAGCCACTCGTCCCCGGTGCGGGCCAGGGTGTTGACGTCGACGTTTTGCCACGGCAGCGCCACCGTGCACCCCTTCGCGGCGACGCTGCGCAGCTGCTCCAGCCACGCCTGCGCGTCCGCTTGTCCCTTGCCTACCTCTCCTTGGGCGGTGGTGTCGTCGGTGGTCCAGCTGTCGCGGAGCCGTTTCGGCTCCTCAGCGACCGGCGGGCGCGTGGTGGTGACGCGGTAGCCTTCTGCCATCCGCGCGACCGTGTCCACGAGGGCCGGGTCCAGCCCCACGCACGTGGCGAAGCCGACGCCCGGCTCCTCCACCGCGTCCTCGTACTGACTGAGCAGCCGCTCGAGCCTCCCGCCGGGCGCGAGCTGGCTCGCCAACGTCTCCGACTTCAGCAGCAGCGGGGAGCGCTCCGGCGCCTCCCCTGTTTCCCCGGGCACGATGTCAATAGGTGCGGTAATCGGGTACAGGGCGGTCATAGCCGGCGCCGGGTCCTCCGACGGCTCGCCGCGCACCGAGATGTGGAAGCGCTCAGTGTCCAGCGTCGTCAGGTTCTGTTTGAGTTCGAAGAGCAGCGGGTACGTCCCCGCGCCCGGCAGCTCAACATCCAGCTCGACCTCTGCCGACTCCCCCGCGCCCAACTCCTTATCGACGTCCACTCCGCGCCCCACCGGGCCGTACTCGCTCACCGAGGCGACCGCCGCCGCGCGCTGGTCCAGCACGGAACCCGTGGGTGGTGGGGGGGCTGGATGAGCAGGAGAATCGTGGCGGCGGCGGTTGTGCGCGGGGGGGGCGTGAGAAGGGGGGGGGCCGGCGGTGCGCACCGCCCCGGGAGCGCCGGGCCGCTCCCCCCCGCCGGCCCCCCCCGCCGGGTCCTCGGGCGACGTTGGCGCTGGTAGGGCGCCCGCCGTGACCGGAAGCAGGCCCAGCGCCGCCACCGCAATCGCCGCGGCTCCGCTACGCACGCTGCTCATCGCGGTGTCAACCTTCCGGCCGCGGCTTCCTTGCGCGCCAAGTCCGGCATCCTGTTCACCGCGATCCGCGCGAGCTTGCGCTCGTCCGCGTACGCCAGGCGCTCGATCAGCTGGTTCATCGGCACCCACGCGACTTCCGTGACTTCCGGGTCTTCGTCGTTAAACGCCCCGTCGACGTAGCGCAACAAGTTGTGGTGCACTGTCTTATGAATACGGACGCCCTCAGAAATGAACCAATAATCAATCACACCGAGCGTGTTGAAGGCCTCGCCGGTAATCCCGGTTTCCTCCCACACCTCACGCTCCGCAGTGCGCCACTGCTCCTCGCCTTCCTCCACGTGGCCCTTCGGCATCGACCACAACAGACGCCCCCGACGGTCCAGCCGCCCAATGAGCGCGACGTAAATCTTCGACAGGTCCACCTTGTCGTGCCGGTCCACAGCCTCCGCCATACCAGACACCACCAGGCCGCCCGCACTCGTCTCGTTCCGGGTCTCCAGCGACGAATCCACCGGCCGCTGCTGCCTCTTGCGTGCCGAGGTCCCCCTGCCCCGCCGGTTCGACCCGCGGCGACGCTGCTGCTGCGACCCCCGCTTTTTGGCGTGCGAACCACGCCGACGGCCACGCCGCCGCTTCGGGGAGTCACCCCCCGCCTTCGAGTTAGCGCCGTCCCCGCGCCCCTTCCCGCCAGAGTTCGGAGACTTCCGCTCCGACGGAGGAACCGGCTTCGGCCGAGTGTTCTCAGTCATTCAATTCATGGTATCCGTACTGGCCACCTTTGTGGTACTTAACAGCACCAGGGAAGCAAAGTATCGTGTGAGAGGTGACAAAGACTGAAGAAACACACCGGTGCCCGTTCGACCTCCCCGACCCCTCCGACCCGAACGCCGTCGCGGCGTTGCAGGTTCGGGCCGAAGAGGGCGTCGAAAAGCTGAGTGGCTTGCTGACGCCCCTCGCCCAGCGCTTCGTGGAGCGCGGCGAGCACCTCTACCTTGTCGGCGGGCCCGTGCGCGACGCGATGCTGGGCAAACTTGGGCACGACCTCGACTTCACGACGTCCGCCCTGCCCCCCACCGTGCAGGAAATTCTCGACGAGTGGGGCGAAACGACCTGGGACACCGGCATCGAGTTCGGCACCGTGGCCGCCGTGCGCGAAGGCCAACAGGTAGAGATCACGACGTTCCGTTCCGACCTGTACGACGGCGTGACACGCAACCCCGAGGTGACGTTCGGCGACACCCTGGAGGGCGACCTCATTCGGCGCGATTTCGCCTGCAACGCAATGGCCATCGAGCTCGACGTGGTCGACGGCGCGCTTCGCCCGATCTTCCACGACCCGGTGGACGGCATCAGTGACCTGCTCCAACGCCGCCTGGACACCCCGCAGGCCCCTGAGATTTCCTTCCGCGACGACCCGCTTCGCATGCTGCGTGCCGCCCGCTTCGCCTCCCAACTCGGCTTTGACGTTGCCCCGCGCGTCTTCGACGCGATGCGCGACATGGCAGGTGAGATTCAGCGCATCACCGTCGAGCGGATCCAAGCCGAGCTGGACAAGCTCATGTGCGGAATCGCCCCCTGGGAGGGCATTGACCTGCTGGTTCGTACCGGCATCGCCGAGTTTGTGCTGCCTGAGGTGCCCGCGCTGCAGCTCGAGCAGGACGAGCACATGCAGCATAAAGATGTCTACGCGCACTCACTGACAGTGCTGCGCCAGGCCACCGAGCTCGAGGACGACGGCCCCGACCTCAAGCTGCGGCTCGCTGCGCTGCTTCACGACGTCGGCAAGCCCGCCACCCGCGCCGTCAAAGAAGGCGGCGGCGTGAGCTTCCACCACCACGAGGTCGTTGGCGCGAAGCTGGTGCGCAAGCGCCTCCGTGCGCTGAAGTACCCGAAGCACGTGATCAGCGACGTTGGTCAACTGGTGTTCCTGCACATGCGTTTCTATGGCTTCGGCGAAGGCAAGTGGACCGATTCGGCGGTGCGTCGCTACGTCACCGACGCCGGCGACCTCCTCGGCCGCTTGAACAAACTCGTGCGCGCCGACTGCACGACGCGAAACCCACGCAAGGCGCGCCGCCTGCAACGTGCGTACCAGAACCTCGAGGAGCGAATCGCGACGCTCGCCGAGCAGGAGGACCTCGCGCGAATCCGCCCTGACCTTGACGGCAACGAAATCATGCGCATCCTGGATCTCAAGCCCGGCCCGGAGGTCGGCGAGGCCTGGAAGCATATGAAGGAACTACGTCTGGAGCGCGGCGAACTCGAGCACGACGAGGCCGTCGCTGCGCTGAAGTCTTGGTGGGAGGAACGTAATGCCTGAGTATTTCTTCGGTGACCGCCTGTTTACGTCACTCGAACGCACGGAACCTGACAGCGGTATGCTGCTCGTCGCCGCTCCGGGGATGTACTCGCCTGAGTTCGCCCGCACGGTTGTGCTCGTGATTGAGCACGGCGAGCAGGGCACGCTCGGCGTCATCTTGAACCGGCGTTCCGACGCCGCCGTTGTAAACGTGCTGCCCGAGTGGGAGTCGCTCGCCAGCGAGCCGGCGGTGATGTATTACGGCGGACCCGTCAGCCCGAACGCTGCCGTTGGCCTGGGCGTCACGCGCAACGACGTCGACATCGCCGAGCACCCGACGCTGACCAGACTGGCGAACAAGCTGGTGCACGTCAACATGCACGAGGCGGCTGATTCCTTCTCTGAGTTGCTGGAGGGCTTCCGGCTCTTTGCCGGGTTTTCGTCATGGGACGCCGGGCAGCTCGACGAGGAGATCGAACGCGGCGACTGGTACGTCGCCCCGGCCCTCCCCTCCGACGTCATCACACCCGCGAGTGTCGATTTGTGGGCCGACGTCCTACGCCGCCAGCCCATGCCACTGCCCCTGTTCGCCACCTTCCCATCCGACATCGAGGACAACTAGATGAATGTTTCACGTGAAACATTGCGAGAACTCGGCCTCGGAGTGCGCGACATGTGGCTCGTCGGGCTCGGCGTTGTGCCCCTCGGGCTAGCGTTTGGCCTGCTCATGGTGCAGTCCGGTTTCGCCTGGTGGTGGACACCGGTCTTCTCGATGCTTATCTACGCCGGTTCCACCGAATTCCTCGCAATCCCGATGGTGCTCGGCGGCGTCGGCCCCGCCTCCGCCGCGATGACCGGTTTCATGGTGAACTTCCGACACCTCTTCTACGGCCTCACCTACCCGCGGGACGCGATCCGCTCGACCTTCGGCCGCCTCTATTCGATGTATTCACTGACCGACGAAGCCTACGCCGTCATCAGCGCCCGACAGCAGACAACGCGCTACACCGGCCCGCGCCTCATCGCCATCCACATGATGTGCCAGGCGCTCTGGGTTGTGTCTGGCCTCGTCGGCGCGCTTGCCGGCGAACGCCTTCCCGGCACAATCGAGGGCATGGACTTCGCACTCACCGCACTCTTTATCGTCCTCGCCTACGAAGCGTTCCAGGCTTCGCGAGACATGAGCGCCGTGCTCATTGCTGCGGGGATCGCGCTCGTAGCAGCCTTCGTCGTCCCTGGCCAGATGCTGATGGTGGCGCTGATCGCGTACTTCCTTGTCCTGCTGGTTCGATTTTGGGTACCTGGCGTCGATAAGCGATTGGAGTGGAAGCGATGAACGGACTTCCCGTCGGCGTTGACCTGCCCATGGTGTGGGCCGTCATCCTGCCGATCGCCGTGGTCACCGTGTTGCTCCGTGCGCTGCCATTTGCCTTCCGTGGGTGGCTAGACGGCAGCCCACTTCTCGACTTCCTCCGCCTCTACATGCCC
Organism: Corynebacterium sp. MC3; assembly: GCF_900099485.1. NCBI lineage: Bacteria > Bacillati > Actinomycetota > Actinomycetes > Mycobacteriales > Corynebacteriaceae > Corynebacterium > Corynebacterium sp. MC3. Next base: position 158,819 of record NZ_LT622812.1, on the reverse strand, counting down.
GTCGGCGTCATGGTCGTCCTCGTGCTGTACACCTTCACCAGCTCCGATCAGCCAGTGTGGGCCGGGGTGCTCGTCGGCTTCGTGACGCTCGCCCTCCACGCCTGGCGACGCTCCCCCGCCCTTTCAATCCTGTTCGGCACAGGGTTGTACGTGGCGCTCGTCAACCTTGTCTTGTGAATAGAAGTGTTGCTGAGTTAGAAACTGCCTGATACATTAGCGGTTGTTGTCAAAAGCCTGGCAATATCGCCCTCTGTATTCAGGAGATTTCCATGAAACGTTTCGCTACCGCTGCCGTCGCAGCCACCACTGCCCTCTCGCTCGCTGTTGTTCCGGCGGGGGCTGTTAACGCAGGTGATAAGACCCCTCCGGGTTTTGGATATGACTCTTCTTCGAAGGTTTCTGAAGATGAGGCAGTCGGTTACGCAGTTTTGCTGGCTGTAGCTGAGTTTGCTAAGCCGGGCATCGGCATGTCAGCGCCATTCAAGGGCTCCTCCGAAGCAGGCGTATTCAAGACCAAGGCTGGGGAGAACAATAAAAAGTCCGATGCCATTATCTTGTCGTCCTATAAGAATGACGCGAACAACGGCTACAAGCTCGGGACTACCTACGACATCCTAGTCGGTACCGGTATTGCTGCCGCCATTCTTGCCTTGGTGGGCGGCATCGCTGCTCAGCAAGGCCTCATTCAGCTTCCGTTCTAACATTTATTCAGGAGATTCCCATGAAGCGTTTCGCTACCGCTGCCATCGCAGCCACCACTGCCTTCTCGCTCGCTGTTGTACCGGCACAGGCTGGGGAGACTTCGAGCGGAGACGAGGTCACTTCGTCTGTCGCAGCGTTGACCCTTCTGCAGATCGGTAAGATTGGCGCTGCCGAGAACGAAGCTGACGCCAAGAAGGCAATCGCCGAGGCTGAGTTCGGTCTCGCTGCACTGCAAAGCTCTTTCGACAATGACCGTGAAAAGGATTGGCCTATCGGCCGCACCTTCGACATCATCTGGGGTTCCTTGCTCGGTGTTGCGGCTCTTGGTGGTCTTGCGTTCCTGGCACTGAACGCAAAGTAGATTTCAAGATTTTGCACTCGGCTCGGGTTTCGGGCCGGGCGCTTTCGCGTATTTGCCACAGGGTTTAATAACGTCACATACGTTAAACTGGTGCATAGTCTTCATCGGGGCGAAGCTTCGATTTCCGACGCTTACTTGCCAGGTCTGAAGCGTCCCAGGGGATGTTGTGCCTATATTTATTGTCACTCAACAGTGTGGTGTGGGGCTGAGATGATCCACGAGCGGGTTGCTGGGGCCGAGCTATTGACTGGGAATTAATATGCGCCAATCAAATTGAAAGACCCAGCCTTATACGAGAGGCTGGGTCAGAATGTGGCGTCGAAAAGTGAATTAGAACGTCAGCGCCGGGAGCTGAACGCCTGGAATAGCGCCGGAGACAGCAGCAACGACACCAAGAAGCGCGACGAGAGCAGCCGGAACGCCGATCAGGAGGCCGAGGATGCCTGCCTTGTAATCCTTGTCGTTGATGAGCTCCTTGACACAATCCAGCTCGTCAGAAGAAGAGGTCAGCTCCTCGCGGATCTCCTGACGAGTCTGATCAGCCTTGTTCTTAGCGATGTCACCAGCAGTCTGTGCATCAGCCGCCTTCTTCTTCGCCTCAGCCTCCTTTTCCTTCTCTGCGGCCTCAGCCTTCGCCTTGCACTTCGCGAAGGCAACCGACGAGCCGACCTTGGCATCCTTGTCGGAAGGCTGAGCCTCCGCTGCGAACGCAGGGCCAGCGACCAGGGACAGGGACAGAGTTGCAGCAGCTGCTACGGAGGTAAAACGCTTCATGGGTAGCTCCTTTGTGGGATCGGTTAAAGTTAGGGACTCGCCAAAGTTTTGGCATGTCTGCAACTAACATCGATCGGAACGTCCTGTGCGTTACTTCGGAGATCAAATGATTCCGAGAGGTGATTTGGGAACAGCGCTCCCCTGCCCTGCGCGGGCTCGGACCAATAGGTCAGAGTGGGTTGAGAACTTGCTACTCCCATGGGGCCGTCGAACGGCTCCGATTGTCCGCGGGGCGGACAGGTGATTGCGTGTTTCGATATTCCGCGGGGCGGACAACTCGCCGTTGTTGCAACCCAGTATTGTTCACTTTCCGCGGGGCGGACACCACTTCGCGAATTGCATCGGCGAAGCACGCATTCCGCGGCGCGGACAGAGCGAGTTCAGCTCAATACCCAAACGATTGCATCAAGGTGTCCGCCGCGCGGACACCCACCCACACACCCGTGCTCGAAAGTGGCGTCGCAAAGCACCCCGCGTACTGTCCGCCGCGCGGACACCCATCAACAAATATTTGAATAAACCTCTTGACACCACCATTCGAACACGTATACTAAAAAACAACCAAGACACCAGGGGGGAACCATGCACACCACCATCGACGCCGACACCATCATCAACACCATCGTAGAAAGCGCACGCCTGTTCGCATACTCACACGCAGAAATACTGACCGCGATCGCCGAATTCGACACCCACAACCTCGCCGAAGCCTACGGGTGTGCCTCAACCGGGGCATGGCTTGCCAGAGTGCTAAAAATGAAACGCACCCGCGCCTACGAATACGCCGCCGTCGCACGCAAACTCACCGCCTTTCCCACCATCCTCGACGCGCTACGACAAGGAACCATCGACTACACCAGCGTGCGCTACATGCTCGACTACGCCACCGAGGTAAACCAACACGAACTCGTAGAAATAGCCGCCGAATCTGGCTACCAAGGCCTCGTACACGCCCTGGCAGGCGCAACCCCCACCAATAGGCAACCCCAGGATGCTGGTGCACACTGCGGGCTGACCATCCGCGAAGACGGCCAATACCTACGCGGCTGGTTTTGCATGAACGCGACCGACGGTGTGGCCTTTCAAGCAGCCCTGCGCGCAGGCGCACACGCCTATGCGGATGACAACGCGATGGATGAGGCGGATGCGCAGATGATGCGCTCGACCTTCGGGCTGCCACCGGCACGATTAATGCTGCAATCACTCATGGGGATGGTGCACATGGTGCGCACCGGGGCCGCTAAGCATGCAACGATGGCGCCGGCGGCACAGGTGATGGTGCATATGACATCAGATGGGCGAGCATTTTTGCCGAATCACATGGCGGCGCCTGCCGCACGGCTTGCCAACTTGGTAGATCATGCAGATTTGATGGGTGTGCTCTATGACGCCCAGGGGCAGGTGATCAAGTTTGGGCGCAAACGCAGGCTTGCAAGCCCGAAGCAGGTGCAGGTGTTGTTAGGGATGTGGGGGCATAAGTGCGCGGTGCCGGGGTGTGGGCATACCAGGTTTTTGCAGATGCATCATATTCGGGATTGGGCCGAAGGAGGTGCAACGGATGTGGAGAATTTGGTGCCGTTGTGCTCGAGGTGTCATTCGTTGGTCACGGATGGGTTTATTCGCGTGGTCAAGCCGGGTCCGACGTTGTATTTCCGGTTTGCTAGTGGTGAGCAGTGGGTGTGTGAGCCTGGTCGGGTGGGGTATCGCGATGATGCTGCCGAGATTGAGTTGGATGGGTGGGGTGTGGATTCGTTTGCGGATGAAGCCGCACCGACGTGGGATTGGGACACACCCAAGGTTTAAGCATGCCCCAGCAGACTACAAGCCTCAGCCCACAGCGCCTCGAACTCCTCTACCGCAATGGCTGTCGCAGAAATGCCCTCGAACTGTGCGTACAGGTCTGGGTGCGGAACGATAGACATCGGCTCATTCGCCTGACCAATCACTTTGCCGTCGGTATAAATGCCAGTAATGGTCTCGCTCGGGTCCAGCTCGATCATCCGAACCATCGTACATTCGCGAGGGTTCAGCTCCTCAAGTTCGGCAATATTGAGAAGCTCTCCCCCAAGATCTGGAGCGCTGTAATGAATCCGGACGTAATGTTTCACGTGAAACTATTCCTTCGAAGCTGTGGTTTGGGCAAGGCGCGAGACGTACGCGGAGCACGTCATCAACTGAATCAGATGGTAGACCATCAACGGCACAATCAGCACACCGAGTTGACCGCCGCCAAAGATAACCGACGCCATCGGCAGCCCCGCCGCCAAAGACTTCTGCGTCCCGCACATCTGGATGGCTACCGTGTCCGCCCTCGAGAACCTCAAGGCCTCCGGGACAACCCGCGTCACCCACAGCATGACGCAAACCAGAACCAGAGCGAACGCAGAAAGGAAGACCAACTCGAGCGCAGAAACATTCGACCACACGCCAGAAACAACACCGGCTGAGAATGCCGAGTACACGACCATCCAAATGGACCCGCGGTCAACAAGCTTGGTAGCTTTCCGCGCAGCGAAGCCAGCAACACCAGGCACCACTGCCCGAGCGACCTGACCCAGCACGAAAGGAAGGAGCAACTGTAATGCAATATTCCGGAACACAGATGCATCAATATGAATGCCACTGTCGGCACCCATCAGGACCATCACGAGGGCCGGCGTCGCCACCACACCAACTATCGACGACAGGCTCGCCGCCACCACCGCTCCCGGCACATTGCCACGCGCGATCCCCGTCAGCGCCACCGACGACTGTACAGTCGACGGCACCAGGCAAAGATAGAGAATCCCCTGGTACACCGAGTTGGAAATGAACGCGGTGGTGGGGCGCATGGCCAGGCCGATCAAAGGATACGCGATGAACGTAAAGGCGAGGATGATCGAATGCAGGCGCCAATTCGTCAAACCTTGCAGCGCCTCGCGGGTGGAAAGACGCGCACCATAGAGGAAAAACAGCAGACCGATTGCAAGTTTGACAGCAATGGAAAAGCCCTCGGCAAACGAGCCTCGGGCGGGCGCGATGAACGCGAGCACCGCGGCGAGGATGATGCCGAGGAGCAAGGGGTCAATACGGCGAAGAAAACCTGGCATGCACACATGATAGCCACGCAGGCCACACCAGGCAGGCCGAGAAAGCAGCAGTTTTACATCGACGCGTTCAGCGTCTCGCCCTCTTCTGTCAGCTGCGCTGGGGTCAGTGGATTCTGTGTTGGGCCGGAGACTGCGGAGCCGTCGATAATGCTGAAGACGGAGCCGTGGCCGGTGCAGCGAACAGTGTCCCCATCGACCTTGGTGATCTTCTGGCCCTGATGCGGGCAGGTTTGGGAGTATGCGACATACTCACCGGCGGTCGGTTGGGCGATAATGAAGCCGTCGAGGATGACGGCGCTGCCGACCGGTACTTGGGTTTTGGCTACCTCGGCGGTTGGTTCAGATCCGCAGGCGGCGAGGAACGCGCCGGCGAAGGTGGTGGCGGTGCCGAGGAGGAACATGCGTCGTGAACAAGTCATGCCCTGATAGTAGCCTGTTTCATTGCCGTGACGTAGGAGGACAGCTCGGCGGTCAGCGCGTCGATGTCCGTAATGCGCGCGGGGTTCGGGTGCGAGTGTTCGGTGTATTTGGCCACGATGTTCGCGATCGCGGAGCCGGTGATTGCGCCTACTGCCCCGGCTGCGATTGCGTCCGCGACGTGCTGCGGTGTGGAGATCCCGAACCCGAGCAGCACCGGGGCGCCGCCGTATGCTTGCACGTTGTCCACTACCTCGCGAAGGCCGTCGACGGAGGCTTCCTTGTCGGCGCCGGTCACGCCGTCGCGGGAGATGGCGTAGATGTACCCGCGGGACTGGGCGGCGACGCCCTCCAAAGTCTGCGGGCTGGCTTTGGCAGGGGCGATGTAGATCGGGTCGACACCCGCGGCAAGAGCAGCTTCGCTGAACGGCACCGATTCGCGCACAGGGACGTCCGGGAGTAGCACGCTGTCCGCGCCGGCCTCTCGGAACGCCTCGTAGAACGAGGAAAGACCACGCACGTAGGCGACGTTGGCGTAGATCAGCATGCCGATCGGCAGGTCGGGGTATCGCTCGCGGATCGTCCGAACTTGTGCCAGTGCCTTATCGACGGTCGCTCCGCCATCGAGTGCCCGCACGTGTGCCGCCTGGATGGCGGGGCCGTCGGCGACGGGGTCGGAGAACGGGACGCCGAGTTCGAGGGCGTCGGCTCCGGCGGTGACGGCGGCGTCGATGATTTGGAGGGCGTCGTCGGGGGTTGGGTCGGAAAGCATGATGAATGGGACGAATGCTCCCTCTCCCTTTTCCTGTAGGGAGGCGAACAGTCTTTCGTAACGTGACGTTGTAGGGGCGGACATGTTAGTTGGTCTCCTTTCGTACATTTTCAACCCATTCCGGGTGTTCGGCGAGTGTTCTACGGACGTGAGCGACATCTTTGTCGCCGCGGCCGGAAAGGGAAACGAGGATTGTGAGCGGTTCCGCGTCAGCTGGGTGGGACGCCGCGCGTTGCAGCGCGTACGCCAACGCATGCGAGGACTCGAGCGCCGGGATGATGCCCTCGTGCCGTGACAGCAACTGGAACGCACGCAGGGCGGATTCGTCGGTGACGGGAACGTACTGCGCGCGTCCCGTCTTGGCAAGGTGTGCGTGCTCGGGTCCGACCGCAGGGTAGTCCAGGCCGGCGGATATTGAGTAAGACTCAGCGACCTGGCCGTCGCTGTCGCGCATCAGGTAGGAGCGCGTCCCGTGCAGGATGCCGACGGTCCCGGCAGCAATGGCAGCGCCATGCTTGCCGACGCCCACGCCCTCTCCCCCGGGTTCGACGCCGACGAGTTCGACGCCCTCCTCGTCGATAAACTCGGCGAACATCCCGATAGCGTTGGATCCGCCACCGACGCAGGCGCAGACGACGTCCGGCAGTTCACCGGTACGCTCAAGCATCTGTGCTTTCGCCTCGGCGGAGATCACGCGGTGGAACTCCTTGACGATCTTGGGGAATGGGTGCGGCCCCGCCGCGGTGCCGAGCAGGTAGTGGGACTCGTGGAAGGTGGCGGTCCAGTCGCGTAGTGCTTCGTTGACGGCGTCTTTCAGGGTGCCGGCGCCTGAGTCGACGCCCACTACCTCAGCACCCATCAGCCGCATGCGGTAAACGTTTGGCTTCTGCCGCGCCATGTCGGTCTTGCCCATGTAGATGACGCAATCCAAACCCAGTAAAGCGCAGGCGAGCGCGGTGGCGGTGCCGTGCTGGCCGGCGCCGGTTTCGGCAATGATCCGCGTCTTCCCCATCTTCTTCGCTAGCAGCGCCTGCCCGATGACCTGGTTCGTCTTGTGTGCGCCGCCGTGCACGAGGTCCTCGCGCTTGAGGAAGATGCGCGCGTTCGCGCCGTTGAGGGGCAGGTTGCGGCATTCGGTAAGCGGGGTCGGTCTGCCGAGGTAGTCGCGCAGCAGCGCGCGGTATTCGGCCATGAAGGTTTCGTCGGCGAGGGCGTCGACAAACGCTCGCTCGAGTTGGTCAAGCGCCGGCAGGAGGGATTCGGGGACGAATTGCCCGCCGAATTCGCCGTAGTATGCGGGCAGGATGGTGCTGCCACCGTGGGTGTAATCAGTCATTTTCTGTCCTTGGGTAGTGGTAGTTGCCGATGATCTCGAAGGCCCGCCGCAGCGCGCCCGCGTCCTTACGCCCGGCCTGAGCAGGGTATTCGACGCCCGAGTTGAGGTCTACGCCGGAGCAGCCGACGGCGAGCGCGTCCGCAAGGTTGTCGGGGTGCAGCCCGCCGGCGAGGAGCGAGTCGCCGCGCACCTCGTCCGGGATGTCGGCCCAGCGGAAGGTCTCGCCGGAGCCGCCGTCGCGCGCGTCGAGCACCAGCTTGTCGACGCCCCCTCGGATCCCCAGCGCAACCTCCACGCCAGCCCCTGTAGTCATGGAGACCGCCCTCCAGAGCTCGACGCCCTCCCCTATCTCCGCCCGCACCCGGTCCACCAGCGAGCGCTCGGCCTCGAGCGATCCCTGATACGGCGCGTGCACCTGCACGGCGTGGATGCCGGGCTGGATCAGTTCGCCGTACCCGGACGTGCGGCGGGAAACCGCGACGTACCGCAGCCCCGGCTCGTGTGCGATGATGTCCGCCGATGTTTCACGTGAAACATTGCGCGGACTCGACTCCTCGAAGATGAGCCCGCCGTACACGGCGCCCGCCGCCTTGGCGGCCTGCGCGGCGCTCCACGACGTCAGCCCGCACACCTTGTTTGGCCCGTACACCAGTTTCCGGGCGGCCAGGTCGATGTCCGGCTGGCCGGTCAGCTGCGACCAGACCAGGAACCCGTCCGAGTGCCCGCCGAGCTGACGCACAGTCTCCACGGACTGGATGCCGGACTCCGACACCACCGCCGCTTCGGCAGGAGCGAGTCGCGCCAACCGGGCGGAGCGCGTTAGGTCAATCGACAGGTCGTGGAGGTTCCGGTGGTTCACGCCGAAGATCCGCGCGCCGAGTCGACCAGCCCGCACGGCCTCCTCCTCGCTAATCACTTCGGTGAGCACGTCCATCCCGAGGGACTCGGCGCGGCCGGAGAGGTAGGCGTAGCTGGCGTCGTCAAGAATCGAGAGCATGAGCAGGATAGCGTCGGCGCCGAAGTAGCGCGCGGCGTAGACCTGGACTTCGTCGATGATGAAGTCCTTGCAGAGCACGGGCAGGTGCGTGCTTGAGGCGACCGTGGCCAGGTGGTCGTAGTCGCCGCCGAAGCGTGTGGGCTCGCACAGCACGGAGATGCCGGCGGCGTAGCGCGAGTACACCGAGGCGATTTGGCCGGGCTTGTAGTCGGCGCGGATCAGGCCGAGGGACGGCGAGGAGGACTTGCATTCCATGATGAAGCTGGTGCCCTCGCGCTTCAGGTTGTCGTAGAGCGAGCGCTCCGAGCGCGGCAGCGCTGCGACATCCACGTGGGCAAGACGCTCGCGGATCGCTGCCAAGTCATCGCGTCGGCTTGCCACGATCTCCTCGAGCACGGTGGGTAATTGCTTAGGCACTGTAATCAGCCTCCTCGTGTCGTTGCAACCATGCTTGCACGGTGCCGTCGGCAAGCAGGTTGAGGGCGTGGGTGACGCCGTCGGCGATGGTCGGCGCTGTGCCGTTCAGGTAGAACATGGCACCCGCACCAGCAGCGACGGCCGAGCGGTGCGCCTCCGGCCCCTCCCCCGCGAACGTCGCGCGGATGGCGGCGGCATTCTCCACGCCGTCGCCGCCGCGCAGGTCCTCGAGCGAGCAGCGCTGAAGGCCGAGCTCCTCCGGCGTAAGCACGTACTCAGTGATGGAACCGTCGCGGCCCAGCTCCCAGACCTGCGACTCGCCGTGCACCGCCAGCTCGTCGGTGCCCGCGCCGTGGACGACGAGCGCGCGCCCGCGCCCGAGCTCGCGCATCGTCTCAGCGATGACGCGTCCCTGCGCCGGGTTGGCGATGCCCATGATCTGGTATTCCGGCCGCGCCGGCGAGAGCAGCGGTCCCATCGTGTTAAACAGCGTGGACACGCCGAGCGCCTTGCGCACCGGCTGCACGTGCGCGATGGCCGGGTTGTACGCCGGCGCGAAGAGGAACGTGAAGTTGGAGGATTCGAACTGTCGCACCGCGCGCGAGGGGTCGAGGTCGAGTGGGATGTTCAGGGCCTCGAGGACGTCGGCGGAACCGGACTTGGAGGACACGGACCGGTTGCCGCATTTCACCATCGGCACCCCGCCCGCGGCCGCCACCAACGATGCCGCGGTGGTGATGTTGATGGTGTTTGCGCCGTCGCCGCCGGTGCCGGCGGTGTCCATCAGCCCCTCCCCCGTCACCGGGAACGGTCGGCCTGCGGCGAGGAACGCGCGTGCCGCGCCGGCGATGTCGGCGAAGGTTTCGCCGCGGGTGCGGATCGTGGCAAGGAGTGCTGCGATGTGGACGTCGTCGTAGTCGCCGACGGTGAGCGGGGTGAATGCCTCGATCGCTTCCTCGAGGGTCGGCTCCCGGTTGTCCAGGAAGCGCTTGAGGATGGTGAGGGATCGTTCGGTTGCCATGGTTAGTTTCCTTTCTTCAGCTTGTCGACGCACCGGCGCAGCATCGTTGGGCCTGCGGGTGTGAGGATCGATTCGGGGTGGAATTGCAGCCCGATGGACATGCCGTCGTCGGTTGCGGCGGCCATGACGATGTCCCCGGTGCGTGCCAAAGCGTGCATTCCCGTAGGGAGGGACACCGCCCCGAGCGAGTGGTAACGTGCCACGGGCACGTCGCGCCCGGGGTGTCCGAGCTGGCTGGTCATGCCGCGGAAGAGCCCGGACGCAAGGCCCTCCGACGTTAGTCTCATGGTGTCCGAGACGCCGTGGACGGGCCCACAGGGCTGGACGGTGCCGCCGAAGTGTTCTACGAGGGCCTGGTAGCCGAGGCAGATGCCGAGCATCGGCACGCTGCCCTGCGCTCGGCGGATCAGCTCGGGCATGCAGCCGGCATCGGCCGGGTACCCAGGGCCTGGTGAAAGCACGATCAGTGAAGGATCCAGCGCCAGTATTGAGTCCTCATCAACGGTGTTACGGAACACTACTGACTCATACTCAGCAAGCGCGTCCACCAAGTTGTAAACGAACGAGTCCTGGTTATCCAGCAGCACAATCATTTGATTACCTCCAGTTCTGCGCCGGCGGCCAGCGCGATCGCGTTGAGTACCGCGTACGCCTTGTGCAGCGTCTCCTCGGCTTCGGACTGCGGGTTGGAGTCGTGCACGACTCCGGCGCCCGCCTGCACGATCGCCTTCCCGCCGGTGACGTACGCAGAACGGATCACGATGCAGGTGTCAAAGTCGCCGTTGCTGTCCAGGTAACCGACGGCCCCGCCGTAGGACCCGCGCCGCGCGCCCTCGAGCGAGCGGATCAGCGAGGTCGCGCGCAGCTTCGGCGCCCCGGTGAGCGTGCCCATGTTCATGCACGCCCGGTACGCGTCGAGCGCGTCGAGGTCCTCAGCCAGCCGCGCGGTGACCCGGGACACGAGGTGCATGACACGCGAGTAGCGGTCTACCTGCAGCAACTCCGCGACCCTCCGCGTGCCGGGCTCCGCAACGCGGGCGACGTCGTTGCGCGCGAGGTCCACGAGCATCGTGTGCTCGGCGACTTCTTTGGCGTCGGTGCGCAGCTGCAGCTCCATCCGCGTGTCCAGCTCGTGGTCGACGGTCCCGTCCTCGGCGAGCCCGCGCGGCCGCGTCCCCGCTATCGGGTACAGCTGCACCTCGCGGTCGGCGTTGCTGTACTTCAGGTTGGACTCGGGCGAGGCGCCGAAGAGCTCGAAAGACTCACCATGCTTATCGACGCCCCTTTGGTAAAACATGTACGGCGAAGGATTAGTTGCGCGCAGTTGGAGGTACGCGGCGAACGCGTCCGGGCAGTCGGTGACGAAGCTGCGGGCGGGCACGACTTGGTAGATGTCCCCGTTGGAGATGTGTTCCTTGAGTCGCTCCACGTCGGCGCAGAACTGCGCGTCGGGGATGTCGGCGCGAGCAACCAGGGTGCCGCCGGGCCCCGCCGAGGAACGTAATGGCGGTGGCGAAGCGGCGTCGATACGCTCGGCGAGCGCGTCAATCCCAATTCCGCTGAGCGTCGCGGTCTGTGCCTGGTGGTCGATGCGCAGGAGGACTTCGGCGAGGACGAACTGGTAGTCGGGGTAGGTGTTGGCGCCGTCGGCGACGGCCGGGAGCTCCTCGAAGGTTTCGAGGTAGTCGTAGGCGAAGCCACCGGCGAGGAACCCGAAGCGGCGGAGCGCACGCAACACTTCGACGGTAGAGGTGGCGGTGAGGCGCTCGCGCTCGTCCGCAACAACAGCAGCGGCAACAGGCGGAAACGCGTAGACGTTCTCGCCGACGTGGTACTCCCCCAGCTGCTCCCGCAGTTGAGCAGCCACCGTGCGCCCGAAGGGGGTCAATGGCTCGACGTGTACGTGGCTGCCCGAGCAGGTGACGCGCACCGCGGCCCGCAGCACCGCGACTGATTGGATACCGGAGCGGGTGGTGATGTCGGCGGATTCCAGCAGGACGGTGTCCCGGGTCGTGGTGCCGCCGAGATGCGCGAAGAGGCTGGCGGCGTCCGCGTGGTACTTCACGCGGCGGGTGGTGTGTGTGCTCATGGTCGTCCTTCGTGTGTTGGTACACCGAGGGCGTGTGAGCCAAAGCAAACGGCCCGCGGTGCTTGTGGTTACAAGCCGGCGGGCCGTTGTTGGGACTCTAGAACGTACTAGAAGAGGCGGCTCGCCGTGTTCGGGAGCCACCACCAGTTCTTCTGAGTCGTGAAAGTCATAGGTGTAAAGGTAGCGGAGAGAGCGAACGCTGTACGCGGAACCACCAAACTCCCTGCGTACAGCGTGAATATAAAACGGCTACTGCTGTTCGTCCGCCTTCCCGGCGGCCTTGCGTAGCGCGCCGAGGTCCACGGCGGGCTCGTCTGAGGAGTCTGAGTCTGAGGCGTCCAGGGCGGCGTCGACAAGCGCGGCGGCGCGGGCCCCGAAGTTGCCGCCGACGGAGATGCTCACGAACCCGGCGACGACCGCCACGGCGACGAGAATCCACATCCACCCGTATGCAATAAATGCAAAGGCGGCGCCGATGGCGAAGGCGACTGCGGCGAGCACCCAGAAGGGGCCGGTGACGCGGTGTGCTTGGCGCCATGTGGACTCGTGCTTGCGAACTTCCGGGACACGCAGCCCGATCACGCCGTTGCCGGGCAGCTTCCCGGCGGTCGCGAGGACGCCTGGTATGAGAAGTGCCACAGTGAATACTATAAGGAGTATCCCAATGATAGTATTTATGGAACTTGTGTCAGAAAATGGCCCATTAGGGCTCTGTGCAAGCAACATACCGTATAGCATAACCATCACAGGTTTTTCGCCTGTGGATCTGTCCATCGCCTCGTATTAAAGGTGCAACAATGAAATCGAAAGTGTTGAGCTCGCTGCTCTTCTGGATTGTCGTGGCGATCGTCGCCGGCTTTCTGTGCAGTTTTTTCTTTCCTGACTGGCTCGCGCGCGTCTTCGTGACGTTCAATGGCCTGTTCTCGAACTTCCTGGGATTCTTCGTCCCAATCCTCATCTTCTCCCTGATCGCCCCCGCGATTGCGGGCCTGGGCAAGGGCGCGGGTAAGTGGTTGGGTATCACGGCCGGGGTCGCCTACGGATCCACGATCATTTCCGGCCTGATTGCCTGGGGTGTGGCTTCAGCACTCTACCCAACGTTGCTGGCTGGTACGCAGCTGCGTACAGATATCGACGACCCCTCCGAGGGCGGCCTGTCGCCGTTCTTCGAGGTGGAGATGCCTGCACCGTTTGAGGTGATGTCGGCGCTGCTGCTCGCGTTCGTGATTGGTATCGCGATGACCACGGTGAAGTCCCGCACGATGCACGAGGTGCTCAACGAGCTGCGTGACGTGATCATGAAGGTGGTTCAGAGCTTCGTCATTCCGCTGCTGCCGTTGTTCATTTTCGGTACGTTCCTGAACCTGGCTATGAACGAGAACTTCGGTTCGACGATGGCCGCGTTCGGCGTGGTGTTGCTGCTCTCGGTCGGCATGACGATCGTGATCGTGCTGGGCCAGTACCTGATCGCTGGTGCTGTGGCGGGTCAGAACCCGTTCACGGCGCTGAAGAACATGCTGCCGGCGTACTTCACGGCGCTGGGTACGTCGTCCTCCGCGGCGACGATTCCGGTCACCTACCAGTCCACCCTGAAGAACAAGGTGGACGAGAACGTGGCGGGCTTCATCGTGCCGCTGTGCGCGACGATTCACCTGTCTGGTTCGATGATGAAGATTACGCTCTACGCCCTGGCGATTGTGTTCATGGCGCAGCTGCCGATCACCGGTGGCGCGGTCGTCGGCTTCGTGCTGCTGCTCGGCATCATGATGATTGCTGCGCCGGGCGTGCCTGGTGGCGCGATCATGGCCGCGGTTGGCCTGCTGCAGGCGAACCTGGGCTTCGACGAGTCGATGATCTCCCTGATGATCGCCGCTTACATTGTGGTTGACTCCTTCGGTACCGCGGCGAACGTGACCGGTGACGGCGCGATCGCGATGATTGTGAACCGTTTCGCGAAGGGCAAGATCGTCACGCAGGATATGGAACGCGCCAAGGAGATCCAGGCGCAGGACGCTTAGTCGTTTGCGAGCCCCCGCCCGAGTGGTGCCGCGACGAGCAGCTGCACAAGAAACAGTGTGAGCGCCGGCACCGCGAAGAAATAGGCGGGGATCCACACGGCAACTGAGGTCCACAGCGGCAGGGATGCCGCCGCCCCGATGCACAGGAGTGCGCCGAGGGTGCGTGGCAGTTGCTGGAACGTGAGGATCACGGAGCGCCCCAGGGTTTCGCCCAGGGGCGCTTTTTGCTGCCCTTCTGAGGTCGCCTGGAGGTCCAGCTGCGCCTGGAGGGCGAAGAACCACACGCTGATGCCGGCGATGATGAGGATGCCGGACAGGGTGAGTCCTTGCGTGAGGTTGAGGAGGTGGCCGTCGATACCTGCTTGGAAGATGACCCACTGTTGGTAGATGACTCCGAGGGCGATGGCGACGAGGATCCCCCACCACTGCGTGGAGGCGCCGCCGAATTTGCCGCCGCCGTAGCGGAACTCGCGGAGGTAGTGCAGCCCGTAGCGGGAGCCGCGCCCTTCGACCATGTAGCCGGTGACGACGTTCGCGGCGCGGATCGCCATGCCGCCTGTCACGATGGGCAGGCTGGACAGCACGAAAAGCATGTTGACAATGACAATGTCCGCCATCAAGGTGAAGGCGGACATAAATCGGGAATCGGGATTGAAAAGGCTCACGCCAGAATGTTATCCCTTCACGGCGCCAGCTGCGACACCTTCCACGATGTGCTTCTGGGAAGACATGTAGAAGATGATGATCGGGACGATGGCGAGCACGAGCATTGCCATCATTGCGCCCATGTCGCGGTTGCCCTGGGATCCAACGAACTGCTGGATGACCACTGGGATGGTGCGGTATGGGGTGGACAGGCCGATGACGAGGTATGGCAGCAGGTAGTCGTTCCAGACCCACATTGCGTTGAGGATGGCGACGGTCACTGCGGTTGGCTTGAGCATCGGGAGGACGACGCGGAAGAACGTTTGCAGTGGGCTGCAGCCGTCGATGGTTGCTGCTTCTTCAATCTCGAGCGGGATTGACTTGACGAAGCCGGCGAACATGAAGACGGATAGGCCTGCACCGAAGCCGGTGTAGAGCACCACCATGCCGAGCGGGTTGGCCAGGCCGAGGCGGTCGGCGATGGTGACGGTTGGGAACATCACCATCTGGAACGGGATGACCATGGAGAACACGAACAGGTAGTACAGCGTGGACGTCCACCACGTTTTCACGCGGGTGATGTAGTAGGCCGTCATCGAGGAGAAGAAGACGATGGAGGCGACGGAGAGGATCGTGATGGTAAATGACCACACGATGGCCCACGCGAAGCCTTCGCCTTGGATGCCGGTGATGTAGTTTTCGAATCCGGCCCACATGTCGCCGAGTGGAATGGCGAATGGGTTGTTGGAGATCGCGAACTTCTGCTTGAAGGAGTTCAGGAAGATGAACACGATTGGTCCGAGGAAGACCACGGTGAGGAATACCAGCACCGCGTAGATGAGTACTTTGGCTGGGCCGCTGACGCTCGCCTCGGAGGCGGTGACGGGTGCCTTTGTTTTGGTTGCCATGGGTTATGCCTCCACTTCCTTGCTGCGTGTTGCGCGCAGCTGGAACATTGCGATGACGACGACCACTACGACGAAGATGACGGCCTTTGCTTGGCCGACGCCCTCGACGTTGTTGCGCAGGAACATCGTGTTGACGATGTTCAGAGCGACCATTTCGGTTGCGCCGCCTGGTGCACCGTTGGTGAGCGCGAGGTTCTGGTCGAAGAGTTTGAAGGTGTTGGACAGGGTCAGGAAGAGGCAGATGGTGATGGACGGCATGATCATTGGGATGGTCACGTGGCGGAGCATTTCCCACTTGGAGACGCCGTCGAGTTCTGCTGCTTCGATGAGCTCTGGTGGCACGTTCTGCAGGCCGGCGATGTAGATGATCATCATGTAGCCGACGAGCTGCCAGTTAATGAGGATGACCAGGCCGAGGTAGCCGTACTTCCAGTCGGAGACGATCGTGGTGCCGTATTGGGCGAGCACGGCGTTGATCATGGATTGCCATGTGTAGCCGAGGACGATGCCGCCGATGAGGTTCGGCATGAAGAATACGGTGCGGAAGAAGTTGGTGCCTTTGAGTTTCCGTGTCAGTGTCCAAGCGATTGCGAACGCGAAGACGTTGACGGTGATGATGGAAACGATGGAGACGAGGGCGGTGAATCCGAACGCTCGGACGAAGCCTTCTCGCGCTTGGAACGCTTGGACGTAGTTGTCGACTCCTACCCAGGTTGCGTCGGTGATGGTGTGGAAGCTGGTGAATGACAGCAGGAAACCAATGACGAATGGGGCAAGGAAGGCGATCAAGAACGCAAGCAGCGTCGGCAGTACGAAGATTGGGAAATATTTCTTCAGTGATTGCTGCATTTGTGGTGCCTATCTGGGGAATAAAAAGCGCGGAGTGCGCTGTTCGCACACCCCGCGCTCTGGTTTACAACATGTTCAGTGCTTAGTTGGAGCCCTTTTCGGCCTTCCAGTCCTCGCTGAACTTAGCGACGACGTCTGCCCACTCCATGTTGCCGGATGCGTACTGGGCGAGGTTGCCGCCGAAGTCATCCTTGAACTGCTGGGATGGGAAGAACTGGAAGTCCCATGGCAGGGTGGTCAGCTCGGTGTTGGAGATTGCCTCCTGCACCTGGCGTGCCAGTGGGTCTGCCGGGACGTCGGTCTCCGTGTAGTTCTTGAACGGCGCGATGAAGCCGAGGTCCTCGATGACGTGCTTCTTGCCTGCCTCGGAGGTGAACAGCCAGTTCAGGAAGTCCTTGGTGGCCTGCTGGTCCTCTTCTGGAGCCTTGGCGTTGATGGCGAGGTAGTTCTCGGTGCCGACGTTGATGCCGGTCTTCTCCTCATCTGGGAGGCCCATGTACATCGGGAGGAACTTGATCTTGTCTTCCTTCACGACGTTGCCGTTGACGTCGGCGATCTGCGACCATGCCCAGTTACCGTTCTGGACGAAGGCTGCCTGGCCGAGTGCGAACTCTGCCATGGAGTCGGAGACTGCCTTGGACGGTGCCAGGGTCGGCGCGATGGTGGAGTTGTTCAGGTACAGGTCAAAGAGGTTCTTGAACTCCTTGTTGTACTTGAAGGTGACGTCCTCTGCGTCGGTGGTGCCGAGGTCTTCGAACTCGTAGTGCATTGGGCCGTTGGCCAGGTGGGTCTGCCAGCGCCAGTCCTCACCGCTGGTGAGTGAGGTGGAGGCGAAGGTGCCGTCGATGCCGAGCTCGTCCTTCTTCGACTGCATGTCTTCGGCGAGCTTCTTCAGGGATTCGAAGTTCTTGACTTCGTCCATGGAGGCGACTGCCGGGTTTGGCAGTGCGAAGTACTTGTCGGTGATTTCCTCGTTGTAGATGATGCCGAAGCCTTCAACCGCGAACGGGATGCCGCGCACGGTGCCGTCTTCCGCGGTGAGCGGGGTGACGTCCTCGTTGAGGTCCTGTGCGAGGGAGAAGTCGGACAGGTCTGCGGTGTAGTCCTTCCAGGTCTTGAAGCCGGTTGGGCCGTTCATCTGGAAGAGGGTCGGAGCGTCGGACTTGCCGACCTCGGTGCGCAGGGTCTGCTCGTAGTTGCCGGATGCCGCGGTGACGACCTTGACTGGGACGCCAGTTTCTGCGGTGTACTCTTCGGCGATTGCTTGGTAGGTCGCGTCCTGCTCAGGCTTGAAGTTGAGGAAGTAGACGTTCGGACCTTCGGTGTCGCCACCGCCGCCACAGGCGACGAGGGCGGATGCTGCCAGTGCTGCGACAGCGGTTGAGGCAAAAGCTCGCGTGAATTTCTTCATGGGCCATCCTTCATGTGTAGCCGTGCTCCTTGCCAGCGTTACCCGATGCGGTTCACGGCGCGTTATAAGGTACTACCTCAGCATAGTGACCATTTATGGAGCACGGCAAACATTATGGCCCGCGTCACATCTCCGGGGGTAATTTATAGACGATTGCTTCGTCCGGATGCCCCGGCAGCACATGATCGAAATAGGACTGCGCCGCCTCGGCCAAGGTGACGTAGCGCTGGTCGTTTTGGCTCATGAACCAGCGGTGATCCAGGATTTCGTGGAAAATTTGTGCGGGTTCGAGCTTCTCGCGCAGCTCGGGTGGGATGAGTTCAACGATGGGTTCGTAGTTCTTCACCATCCACCGGTGCGCCACCGATTCGAGGGGGAGCTTGCCGCCGTAGCGCACGGCGCGGTACACCTCCATCTCGCCGAGGAGGCGTTGCGCTTGCCGGTCTTGCACCTCCAGCCCGGTGAGCCGCAGCAGCTTTTTCTGGTAGAAGCCTGTGGAGAACACGGCCGGCTCGATGATGACCCGGTAGGTGTCGTCCCCGTCGTGTTCGATCTCGACTTCGCCGACGTCGAATCCCAGCTCATTAATCTTTGCGACGCGCCCAGCGATCGCCCCGAACGCGTCATCTTCGACGATGAGCTCCCCTGTCATCAGGTCCCACAGTTCGTTGTAGGTGGAGGCGATATCGTTGCCAAGGGTGATGACGTCGACGTCCTCGCTGAGGTAGCCGCCTGCCTGCAGGTCCATCATCTCGCCGATGATGTTGACGCGGGCGACGTCGACGTCGTAGAGGCGTCGTCCGTCGGAGATGGGGTCGTGGAATTCGCCGGTTTCGGCGTCGACGAGGTAGGCGGAGAACTGGTCGGCGTCGCGCCGGAACAGGGTGTTGGACAGGGAGACGTCGCCCCAGTAGAAGTGGAGCAGGTGCAGGCGCACCAGCAGCACCGCCAGGGCGCGCACTAGCTTGTTGATGGTGTCGACGGTGATGTCGCGGGAGAACACGTCGCGGTACGGGAGTGAGAACCGCAGGTGCTCTGTGACCAGGCAGGGGGTGAGTTCCTCGCCGTTTTCGTCGACGCGGTGCGTGATGACGGCCACGGGGACGACGCAGGGGGCGTCGAGCTCTTGAAGCCTCCGGAGCATGTTGTACTCGTGGTAGGCGACTTCCCCGCCGATTTCCTTGACTGCGAAAACTAGCCCGTCAGCTTCGATGAGGCGCACCGTGTGTCGCGAAATGCCGCGGGGCAGCGCCGCGAGGAGGTCGGAGGACCAGTCCTCGAGTGGCTGCGCCCACGGCATTTTCAGCAACGTCGGTGCGTAGACGGGCGAGACAACGCTGAGTTTCTCGCGCAATGTATGTCCTTAGATCCGCTGGCCAGTTGCCTTGCTAAATACGTGGAGTCCACCGTCAACGATCTGGACGTGGACGACGTCGCCCTTCATCACGCCGGACAGCGGCGCGGTGCGCACCACGATCTGGCCGGAGGTTTCCTCCTCGAGGCCCTCTTCCTTCCAGCCGCCGCCTGCGAGGTGGCCGTACAGGTAGGAGTCGGAGCCGAGCTCCTCCACGAAGTCGATCTCGACCGGGATGGAGTGCTTCGCGGTCTCGTCGACGACCTGCAGGGACTCTGGGCGGAAGCCGAGGATGACCTGGCCGTCGTCTTCCACGGTGAGGTGGGAGATGTGCTCGTCGGAAAGTGGGATGGAGGCGCGGCCGAGCTTGGCCACCTTCTCGGTCAGGTCGACGTCGAAGGTAGACAGGTTCATGGCCGGGGAGCCGATGAAGCCTGCGACGAAGACGTTGTTCGGGTGATCGTAGAGCTCACGCGGGGTGCCTACCTGCTGCAGGACGCCGAAGTTCAGGACGGCGATGCGGTCGCCCATGGTGAGGGCTTCCGTCTGGTCGTGGGTGACGTACAGCGTGGTTACGCCCATGCGGCGCTGCAGGTTCGCGATCTGGGTACGGGTCTGCACACGCAGTTTCGCGTCCAGGTTGGACAGTGGCTCGTCCATAAGGAAGACCTGTGGCTTGCGCACGATGGCGCGGCCCATGGCCACGCGCTGGCGCTGACCACCGGACAGTGCCTTCGGCTTGCGGTCGAGGTACTGGGTCAGGTCGAGGGTCTTCGCGGCCTCTTCCACTCGCTTGTCGATCTCGGCCTTGTCCATGCCGGCGATCTTCAGCGCGAAGCCCATGTTCTCGCGCACGGTCATGTGCGGGTACAGGGCGTAGTTCTGGAAGACCATCGCGATGTCGCGGTCCTTCGGGCTGACGTGGGTGACGTCGCGGTCGCCGATGCGGATGTGGCCTTCGTTGGTGTCCTCGAGACCGGCGAGCATGCGCAGCGCGGTCGACTTACCGGAGCCGGACGGGCCAACGAGGACGAGGAACTCCCCGTCCGCGATTTCAAGGTTGAGCTTGTCGACACTCGGCGTGGTCGCACCCGGGTAGATGCGCGTTGCGTTGTCGTAAGTTACTGATGCCATGTGGTCCTCCATCGGCAGGTACGTGCCGAACGTTCCGTAGTGGGGATAAGGTACTCCCTTAACCTACCATCTAGAATCACAAGCCCATACTCGCTATGTCGCGAGTCACACTCCCGCTACCCCCGTTACATCCTCCCCCCGTACGGGGCTGAACTGCGTGACGTGTCCCCGTTTTTCAAACTTTTTTCTATTTGGAATACCCCAAGGTCAGCGCGAAATTAAGAGAAAGTTAAGAAACCTTCGTTGTCCCCTGTCTTTAAAGTTTAGGCCGATTTTCTTACGGGTATTCCCCTTTTCGCAGCTGGTTCCGTATAGTCCCAAGTAGAGAAATTCGAAGCAGAGACCCGGCACCTAGAACACGAGGTGCCGGGTTTTTCTTTGCCTTCTTAGAATTTTTTAAGCCGCCGGTCCCTCGCCGTCCAGGATCCGCTGCGCGTCCTCGGTGCTCAGCTCGTAGTCGTAGAACGTCTTGTAGAACTGCTGCGTCTCAGCAACCAGGTCGACGTCCTCAAACTTCTCAGTGTGGAACAGCTTCGCGGCCCACAGCAGCTGCAGCGCCTCCTCCGCCGAGTAGCGGCCCCAGTTCGACGTCCCCACCGGGTTCTTCACCACGTTGCCCTGCTTCACCGCAGGCACGTTCGCCAGTGCAGGATCATTCACCAGCTTATCGACGCCCAGCTGCGCCTCCATACCGCCCACGATGATGAAGTCCGGAGCGGCGTCGACAATGTCTTGCGGGGTGACGGTCGTGACGTCCACAACCTCCTCGATCACATTGCGAGCCCCCGTCGCTGCAATCCACTCCCCCACCAGGGAGTCCGGCCCGTCCGCCTGCGTGACGTCCTCCCCGCCAACGATATGCAGCACCTTCGGCTTCTTCTCCCCCGGCATGCCGCCCAGGCGGTCCGCGACCATCTTCAGGTTGCGCTCCATGTAGGTCACGTACTCGGTCGCCTTCTGGTCGGCCTCCTCGGTGCCCAGCGCGTTCGCCGTAATGCGCACGGACTTCATCAGCTGCTCAAAGTCATCAAAGTCGACCCTCGCCGCCGGGATCCCCTGCGCACGTGCCGCCTCGACCTGTTCCTTCGAGGAGGTTAGGAGCATTTCTGGGTTGATTTCCTTCAGCTCTTCGACGTTGAGGCGCGTCCCGGAGGCCGGCGTCGGCAGTTCCGTGACGTGCGGGTAGATCTTCGTCAGCCATGGCAGCCGCTTCGCTTCCTCAGTGGTGGCCACCAGGGTGTCCCCGCCACCAAGCATCAGCACAAACTGATTATTGACGTCCCACGTGTCCGCCAACCGGGTCACCTGCTTCGGCACCCGCACGTCTGTGCCGTCGATGTCTGTGAGCAGGCGGGTCGTGTCCTCCTGGGTTGTTTGGGTCGTCTCCTCGGCTGTGTTTTCGGCTGAGTTTTCTGCTGAGTTTTCGGCGGTACACCCGGTGACCAGCAGTGTTGCGGTCAACAACGTTGCGGCTACGGCGTGGTGACGCATAGGAAAGGACTCCTTCTTAGGGGTTGCGATTACGCCAGCAGTGTACCCACCGACATCCCCATACCCGAACCCGCCCCTCCCCGCGCACCACATTCCCTCACGCAGTCTCAACGACCTGGGCTTTTGCCAACGTCGCTTCCCAAAATCCAGGAATTTGGTGCGGGAACCTCGAAAAGAAAAAGAGTGAACCCCCTGCGCTCTCGCACTCGAAAATGGGGGGGTGTTGAGTGCTCAACCGGACTCGGGGGGAATCCGTGGGCAGGAGGCTCGACATTTATTATAGCCAAATTTTCTCCCTTGTAAAGCCCGCGGGAAAAACTCGCTATGTATGCAGGTCAGAAGCTGTTTTAGAACGGCAGCTTCACAGGCAGGTCGAACGGCAGTAGGTCCTTGAGTGGCCCTGCCACGACGGCCACGATGGCACCGAGGGCGGCCAGTACGCCGAGGGCGATGCCTGCGGCCTTGAGTTTGTCCTCGGTGTCGATGTCGAGGCGGGAGCTCAGGTCGGCCTTGCCGAAGGTCAGGTTCAGGTCGGCCTTGGCGTCGGATGGAGTCTCGCCGGTTTTGAGGTCGAGTGGCGTGATGCCGACGCCGTAGGTGACAGGGCGGGCCTTGGCGGCAAAGTTGGGCTGCGATGGGTCGATGGCGTTGTCGAGCTGGAAGGTGCCCAGGACTACGTCGTTGTGTTCACGTTCGATGACCGTTCCGGATTCGATGTCGCCGGTGATGGTGGCGTTGGTGCCGGTGATGGTGATTTTGATGTCGTCGATGTCGACCTTGGGGGCGACGGGGCCGTGCAGTTTCAGTTCGCCGTCGAAGTGGAGGACGCCGTTGCCGTTGGCGTCGAGGCGGGTGTCGGCGACGTCGAGGGGGAAGGTGACCAGGTTGGCGTTCGGATCGAAGACGGCTTGGTCCTTGGCGTAGACGCCGGCATCGGTCACCAGGTTGGCGTTCTTGTTCAGTTCCTGCAGGAGGGACTGCTTGATTGGCCTGTTCTGTTACACGGCGTCTGCCACCGCCTTCGCGACGGCCGGTGCCACGAGGGGGTCGAGTGCTTGGGGGACGATGTTGTGGGCGGTGGGGGCGTCGATAAGTGAGGCGATGGCTTCGGAGGCGGCGAGCAGCATGGGGCGGGTGATGCGGGTGGCGCCGGCGTCGATGGCGCCGCGGAAGATGCCGGGGAACGCGAGGACGTTGTTGATCTGGTTGGGCATGTCCGAGCGCCCCGTTGCGACGACCCCTCCGTGCCTGCGCGCGACTTCCGGATCGATTTCCGGGGTGGGGTTGGCCAGCGAAAACAGGATCGGTGCCTCAGACATGAGGAGGACTTGCTCTTCGGTGATGTGGCCGCGCGAGAGGCCGATGAAGGTGTCGGCGTCGCGGAGGGCGTCGTCGACGGTGGTGTGGATGTTGCGGGGGTTGGTGCGCGCGGCGAGGGACTGTTTGATGGGGGTGAGGCCCGCGCGGTCGGCGTGGATGGGGCCTTGGGAGTCGAGGACGATGATGTCGCGGATGCCGGCGTGGAGAAGCATGTCGACGCACGCGATGCCCGCGGCCCCAGCGCCAGAGATGACAACGCGCAGGTCGGTGAGGGTGCGGTCGAGGACGCGTGCGGCGTTGCGCAGTGCCGCATAGATGACGACGGCGGTGCCGTGCTGGTCGTCGTGCATGACGGGGATGTTGAGGCGCTCGTCGAGGCGGCGTTCGATTTCGAAGCAGCGTGGTGCGGCGATGTCTTCGAGGTTGATGGCGGCGAAGGATGGCGCGATGCGGGCGACGGTGTCGACGATTTCGTCGACGTCGTGGGTGTCCAGGACGATCGGGAAGGAGTTCAGCCCGGCAAATTGTTGGAAGAGCTGGGCTTTTCCTTCCATGACGGGCAGGGATGCCTGGGGGCCGATGTCGCCGAGGCCGAGGACCGCGGTGCCGTCGGAGATAACTGCGACGGTGTTCCCCGCGCCCGTGTAGCGGCGCGCCTGGGCGGGGTCCTGCGCGATCGCCTCGCACACTTCCGCTACCCCCGGCGTGTAGCAGATGGCGAGATCCCGCATGGTGTTCACCTCCATCCGTGATTGGATGGAGAGCTTGCCGCCCTCGTGAGCTGCGAAGATTTCCTCGGTTGTTGGCTGTCCCTGCATGATTTCCCTTTCGTCATCCTAAAGATTGACCCCATAGTACAGCTGTGGTGCGCCCGGGTCTATGGGTTAACCCCGGTGTGTTTCACGTGAAACATGGGAAACGTGGCGGTGGACTAGACTAAGATGTCTTTAACTATGTTGTTTTTCACCCAAAAGGAGCGCAGGTGCGACGCGCAACTAAACTCGGAGCTGCAGCGCTAGCAGTAACGCTGGCGCTAGCGGGCGCCGCCGCTCCCAACGCTGCTGCGGACCTCAGCTCCGTGCGCTACACCGCCGGCGTCGTGGTGAACCAAGGCGACATTGTTGAGGTCGGTATCACGAAGTGCCAGGTTGGCTACGTCGATGCGGCGTCGAAAACGGTGTACGTCGCGCGCCACTGCTTCACCCAGAGCCCAGGAGAGGTCCTGTATAAGAACAGTCAAGCGGTGGGCTACAGCACTCGCGCCGGGCTTATCGACGCCCGCTTCAAAAACGACGACGTCATGGCCGTTAGGCTCTACGAGGATGTCATCGCAGGCCAGAACGTGTTTTCAGGCGATGCCGTCGTGGATTACGGCACCCTGGAGTCTGACATGAAGGTGTGCGCCAACTCGGTGAAGCAACGCAAGGTCGTCTGCGGGCATATCCAGGGCGCCGGCGACGGCGTAATTAAGGTCGAATCCGATGACACCCTCATTCAGGGCGACTCCGGCGGGCCCGCCTGGCTCGTCGATGACTCCGGCAACCCCCTCTCATTCGTTGGCGTGATCTCGCAGACCAGCACTACCGAAACTCCGCAGGGTAAGCCCTGGTACGAGTGGAAACTCACCTCCGTAACCGCGAAGTCCTGCCGTGCCAGCACGGAAGTTCCCTCCTACACGCGCACGCAGCCCGAGTCGTGCGGGATTCACGACGACGCCCCCGGTCTCCTCGCACCCGTCACCAGAATGCGCCCACCCGGCCAGCCCTGGATGAAGCGAGTAGCCACCGAGTTCGAGGTGTTGTCCTCGAAGATCAAGGCCGGGGAACCCCTGAGCCGTCAGCAGGAGGACATGGTCCTTGGGCTGACGCTGTCGATCGTGATCGGCATCGCAGGGCTGGTCCTCTACGCCGCGTACCTGCTGGGCGAGCCTATGATCGCGCAGTTCGTGGATGGGCTCAAGCGCTAACCCCGCTCAACCGTTCGGTTGACGCAATGTTCAACCTGCTGCGCGATTACTTTCTGCGTCCGCTCCAGCACCATTGATGGTGTCAATGATTTCCCGCCGGTGTCGGCGGTTGCAGAAGGAGTGTGCAAGGTGCAGAAGTTGTACAGGGCAGCAGTGTTGTACTTGGTGCTTGGATTGGGCGCGGGGTTGTTCTACCGCGAGTTCACCCGCGCGAATGATTTCCCGGAGGGCCAGTTCACACAGCTTGGGGTGACGCACACGCACTTGCTGGTGCTCGGGTTCGTCATGTCTCTGATTTTCTTGGTGTTGGAGAAGCTGTTCCGGGTTTCGCGTAGCGGCAAGCTGTTCACGTGGTTCTTCTGGGTGTACAACGTCGGCGTGCTCATGACCTCGGGCATGATGGTCTGGCACGGCATTCTCACGGTGCAGGGCAAGGAGTCCACGGCGATGATCGCGGGTATCGCGGGCTTGGGCCACATCGCGATCACGGTTGCGTTGGGCTTGTTCATGGCGGCGCTTGGTCGCGCGCTCAAGCCTGTTGAGCCAGAATCAGTAAGGCGCTAGTGATGAGCGAAGTAGAGGTCACCACGCCAACGCGTCGCGACTGGATCAGCCTCGCCGTCCTCTCGGTGGGACTCGGAGTCATCGTTCTCGACGGCACGATCGTTGGCGTGGCGTTGCCGTCGATAATTACTGACCTCGGCCTGGACCTCACCCAGGCACAGTGGGTGAACAGCCTGTACGCGGTGTTGCTCGCCGCGTTGTTGCTGTCCACGGGCAAGATTGCGGATTCGTGGGGCCGCAAGCGCGCCTTCCTCGCGGGCCTCGGGGTGTTCGTCGCGGGCAGCGTCCTCGCCGGCTTTTCGACGTCCGCCTCGACCCTCATTTCCGCCCGTGCAGTGCAAGCCGTCGGCGCGGCCCTCATCATGCCGTCAACCCTTTCGACGGTAAACGCGGTCTTCCGCGGGAAGTACCGCGCGGCCGCCTTCGGCGTGTGGGGCGCCGTGATCTCGGGCGCCGCCGCGGTCGGTCCCCCTGTCTCGTATACACATGTCTGTTACACGGCGTCTGCCACAGACTTCGCGACGGCCGGCGCCAAGAGGGGGACGAGGGCATGGGGGACGATGGTGTGGGCGNCGGCCCTTGTTTTCGGCCAGATGGATGAGCCGCCAGGGGTTCGTATGCGTGTCGCGCTGTCCGGCCTGACCATGGCGGAGTACTTCCGCGATGTTCAGAACCAGGACGTGCTCCTGTTCATCGATAACATCTTCCGTTTCACCCAGGCTGGTTCTGAGGTTTCGACCCTGCTGGGTCGTATGCCATCGGCCGTGGGCTACCAGCCAACGCTGGCAGACGAGATGGGTGTTCTCCAGGAACGCATTACCTCGACCAAGGGCCGTTCGATTACGTCGCTGCAGGCAGTTTATGTTCCGGCTGACGACTACACCGACCCGGCTCCGGCCAAGGCTCCGCCACCCAAAGCACCGTCCGCCAAGTCGGTTCGGCCCTGGGCACAGCGGTCTCCGGCTCCGTCTTCTCGATGGCCCTCGCCATCACCCTCCCCAAAACACTGACGGCCGCCGGCATCACCGGCCCCCTTGCCGACGCCACCTCCACCGCCACCCGCCAATCCGCCGGCTCCGCCATCACCCAACTCCGCATGGAAGGCGCAGCCAGCGCATTCGACGACCAAACCGCAGCCGTCGTGCAGGCCCTCAGCGAGGGCATGGCCGACGCCGCCCGCTGGTCCCTCCTCGCCGCCACCGCGTTCCTGGCCCTCGGGTTCGTCGGCGCGCTGCAGGTGCGGAGGGCGGCTGGGACCGGGGCGTAGGGCCCTGCCACGTCCCCAGCTCCGCCCCGCCTTGCCCCTCCGAAAAAGTTCCCGCGCCCGGGAACGATTTCGGCTTTCAGGCCCGTTCCCGTCGACCGGCACTCGTGTTTCCGCAGGTGGCGACGCATGTCCACGAAGAAAGTTCCCGTTATTCAAAATCCGTTGGGAACTTTTCTGGTCTGCACACGAACCCGGCCTTCCTGCATCAGCTCTTCGATCAAGGTGAGGCACTCAAACATTGTGGCTGCCGAGCACCGCGCCGGTGTCCAACCTTGCCGAATCATCTTTAAGGTGATGGAGGAGTCCTTATTCCGCTGTTGGTAATCGGAGTGATGTGCGCCGTCGTACATGACGGCAATCTTCAACTCGGGAATGGCAAGGTCAAACACTGTGACAAGCTGGTCACCGACCCTCAGCGGCACTTGTTCTTCGACCGTGCAGCCGTACCGGTTGGCCAGGGCGGCAACCAGCAGGCGCATTTCAGTTTCTTTTGGTGAGTCCGCCAATACGCTGCTGTGTCGTAGCACCTTGTGCAGCCATGTGGCGTCAATTTTGTGCCTAGCTGCCTTGGCGATGCTGCTGGGTGTGATGCCCCAAAAACGTCGCACACAGTCAACTAGTTGGATACCTCTGACCTCTTCGGGGGCCAGCCCCTCTACAGTGACGGTTCTCCACAGGTGCTCACCACGTTTGACCTGCACAAGTGCCTGTATTACGGCGGTGA
Source organism: Corynebacterium sp. MC3 (assembly GCF_900099485.1). NCBI lineage: Bacteria > Bacillati > Actinomycetota > Actinomycetes > Mycobacteriales > Corynebacteriaceae > Corynebacterium > Corynebacterium sp. MC3. Next base: position 131,193 of record NZ_LT622812.1, on the reverse strand, counting down.
GTGGTGTGACCGCTTGCAGTGATACACCTCGGTGGGTGACGGTCCATGTTGCAAGTGAGATCCGCGATCGGCGGATTGTCGGACGGCAGGCCCCGGCTACGCTGGTGTGGCCGGAGGTGGTCACCAGGGTGGTGTCAGCGCCTTCGACGAGATAGGGCAAGCCGTAGAGCGCGAGTGCCGAGAATCCGGCGATGATGCTGCCGGGTTGTTCTACCGCGTGTGCGATTGCACGGACTGCTGCCGGGGCGTGATACCTGACGTTTTTGGGGTGGTAGCGCGCATTGTTTTGGACTTGCCATGGTTGCAGGCAGTGTTCGTTTTGTAGGTAGCGACGCACGCTGACCTGCTGGTATGCATGGTTTGGTGTTCGCTGTTTTTGGTGGATCAGGGGCGTGTCGAGGTCGATGGTCATGCCGTTGTAGAGAGTGTTCATACCGTTTAGACGTAAAAACGGCGTGTTCGGCTCCCTCAGTGCTTATTATTTTTCGACGCCCCTAGCCTCGCCCGCCACCCGTCGCCCGCCGAGAAAGTTCCCAACGTTTTTTGAAACCGGGGACCTTTCTTCGTGGACAGTCGTCGCGAACTGGGGAAACGTAAGTGTTGGTCGACCGGAATCGGCCCAAACCCAAAATAGTTCCCGGACGCGGGAACTATTTCAGGCCTACCCTTTCGACCACCCAGGCATGTCAATCTCCCCGTCCGTGGCCACGACCTAAGACGAAGTCCGCCTGTCTCGCTCGTATGCGATGCGCTGCCGTCGTGCCTTGCTCCACCCGGTGCGCCGTTTTGGTGCTCGCGCGTTCTCGCGCATCATGAGCGTAATGCCGTCGAAGTCTGTCGGTTTCCAGGCGTGCCGGTGCTCGCGGAACTCCATGCCTTGCTCGTTATTTGAGCTGTAGACGAGCAGTGCCCTGCCGTCTTTGCAGAGCTCGATGGTGCGGTCCCAGAGTAGGTCTCGGATGCGAGCTGATGGGGTGCCCACGAAGACACCTGGGCTGAGTTCCATGAGCCACTTTGTCAGGTCGCCGCGCAGGCCCGCCGGGCATGCGGTGACGATGAGCACCATCATTGCAGTGCCTCTTCCTCTGCCCAGTTGACGCCTGCAGAGATGACTTCCAATTCGCTCCACAGCATCAGTTCGACATCGCTGTAGAGTTCTTCTTCGGGTACGTCCATGACGTATTGGAGGTCTTTGACCATGCGCTGCATCAGTCGCTTTTCGACGACAGCGTCGCGCACCTTCCGTCGCACCTCGATATGCGGTTTCCCTTTCGCTTCAGCTACTGCGTCGAACGCGGCGGGGATGGCGATCTCGGCTTTGTACAGGTCGGCGATGTCGTAGACGAACGCGCGGTCTGTTCCGGTGTGGACAACTCCGAGTGCGGGAACGAACCCAAGCCCGGCAATGACTGCGTGAGCAATGCCGTAGAGCGCTGCGCTTGCCGCAGTGAGCGCTTGGTTGATGGGTGTGCCGGAGTCGAAGTCGTGCGGGTCGTAGCTTCGTCGGTCCCAGTACACGCCGGTTCGTTCGGCTTCGGCGGCGTAGACACGTTTCATGCGGGAGCCTTCCCTGCCGCGCAGCTGCGCCATGGTGAGAGTGGACACGTCCTCTCCCGGGAATCTGAGGCTGTACATTTTCCGGGCGCAGTCAAGCCGTTTGCGCTGGTGCGTTACGACTTCCGCTTGGAGCAGCGCCATCCGCGATGACTTCGCGGGTGGGCGGCCGGAGGCGTAGTACCGGACACCGCGCTCGCCGACCCAAACTGTGCTGGTGCCTGCGTCGCCGAGGAGTGCCATCGCGGCGTAGGTGATCCGGGTTCCGGGGCCGAGCAGGAGCACCGCAAGTTGTGTCGCGGGGACGTGTGCGGTGCCGCGTTGGTCGGTGATCGTCAACGCGTTGCCGTCACGGTTGACCACGCACCGTTCCGCGTAAAGGAAGGACAGCCGATCACTCATTCGCGCGAGTGCACGGCGAGTGATCGGCAGTTCATGAGGCGTTGGCATCTCAGCACCTATTTGGTGGGATCGGCCAGCGTCAGGAGGCCACAACCGTAGCCGCGACCACGTCCGATGCCTTGGGTGAGGGTGCGTCGAAAAGCTTCGACGTCAGTGACTTCCAGGACTCCGGAAAAGCGGGCCTTGGCAATCCGGACGGGCCTGCCTTTGGTACCGTCGGCTTTCTTCCGGTGGAACACGTCGGTCCAGCTTTGGATGACTGTCGGTGCTTCAAACGCATCCCAGCGTGCGCGCTCTTCGTCGCTGACCTCGTCATCGAGTCCTGGTGCGAGCGCAAACCCATGCGCGAGTGACTTTTTACGCAGCCAAGCCAGCTGGTGACGCGGGGAAACGTGCGCCTTGACTTTGCCTCGTTTACCCTGCTGAAACTCGCTATACGTTGGGTTGGCGACAAGTTCGAACCGCCAGCGCTGCCCTTTCATGATGCTGTCGAGGAAGCGGTTGTAGTCGGCGATCTTCGCCGGCCGGGTATCCCACCCTGCCTGTTCCACGATGGAGTCAGCGGTCGGTTTTTCGGGCCCCACAATGTAGAGCACGTGGGTGTGCTCGTGGCTATCGACGCGCCACAGCACCCGGCCTGCAGTCTCATCGAGATCCGGCGGGAACGCACTGCGTACGGCGGCGTGCATCGCTTGGGAGTCGGTGAGCAGTCTCCTGCCTTGGCGTCGGGCAGGGTTAATGAGGATCCTTGTGAATGTATTGCTCATGCCTTGATCACCGTTTCGAAGAAGACGTCGCTGTCTACCAGCGATTCAGTTCCATCCGGATTATCGATAGCGACGTCCTCTACGCGTAGAACGTCACGCCACCCATAGCGTCGGTGCTGCGGGTCGAAGCTTATAGGCACGTCCTGTCGCCGGACTCCGCCTTGTTCTTCCTCGTCCGCGTCCCGATAGAGTGCCAAGTTGACGTGTTTTGGCGCTTCGCGCTTGTGTTGGGCTGTTGCGTACCATGTCGGATGCTCGCGCAGCGCAGTTTCCGCGTCGGTGTCGACGATGCCGATCACTAGCCCTGGGTGGACTGGGCATGACCTTCGGCCCATGAAGAGTGGGAATGCGGGAGCGCGTAGTGCTTCCGCGATGCCCTCTAGCAGTGCGCGGTCGTCCGATTCGACGGCTACTACGAACGCAGCGTCGCTGAGGAAGTATCGGGTGATGAGCTCCGCGGATGCGTTCGGGTCGGTAAGCCAGGGCTGGGCCGTCTGGTAGTCACGCAGTAGGCTGCCTGATTGGTCAACGCGCACTCCGAGCCGGAGGCGAGTGAGGTCTTCGACTGGGTCCGTTCGTCGACGCCCCTGCGCTGCAGCGATGAGGCCGATGATGCCCGATTTCGTCGGTGTGAGCGCAGTAGCACGTATTTTGTGCCGAGACTCATCACCCCATGACTGTAGGGGCCCTTTCAGTAGGAGGAGTAGGGAGGAACTCATGCGTCATCACCTAGTGCGGTGGCAACGTCGGCTGCGACGCGTTCGCCCAGCTCCTTCAGTGTTACGCGCTCTGCGAGGCCGTCGAATGGCGCGGCAATATCGCCGAGACCGAGGACGTACTGGCTGGTGGGGACGAAGCCGTAGGTGTCCTGAATTGCGCGTGCCTCGTCGGCAAGACGTGCTGCTGCTACGTGGCGGCGGTCGAGTTGCTCGGTTGCAGTCACCGCGTCTTCAAAAGCAGTGGCGAGGGAGACTGGGCGGGTATCGCGGACGGTGACGTAGACGAGCTCGGGGAGCGTCTGGTTGGCGAAGGTATTGATCTTGCCGGTTGGCATGGACGCGACGAATGCCTCGATGAACTGCTCAACAGCCTTAATCGTGGCGTCGGCGGACTCGAGGTTTTTCTTGAGCCCGTCGACGTTGATGGTGGCGTAGCGGTAGAGGCTGGAGGACATCATCTGTACGGTGCCGAGCATCCCTGCACCAGTTTCTTCGCCTTCTTCGGCAAGGTCGTCGACGGCGGTGTAGAAGTCGAATTCGGGCGCGGATGCGTGCACGCCGATGGCGTGCGCTACCTGGACTGCTGCGTCGACATTGAAGGATGCGTCGTCAGCAACCATTCGACCGAACATAGACATGTCCACGCTGTGGTTGGTATCCAAAATGGCAGTCGCTTCGGCCTTAGTGAACTTCTGACCGTCGCGCTCAGCAAGCTCGCGGACAGCGCGATCGATTTGCTGTGGGCTGAGGAAGATCAGGTAGGTGGTTTGTGGCCATGGGTTGTGTTCGGTGTCGTCGCCCTTCTTTGGCTTCTCTACGACGGTCTTGATCTTTACAGCGTTGAAGAGCTGCTCCGTGCGCTTGATGGCGTCTTCATCGGAGATGCCGGCAACTTTGGCGAGCTGCTTCGCGATCTTTTCTGGAAGGCGCTTGGAGCGGTCACCGATGGATTCTGGATCGAAGTGCTCGGCGAAGTACTTGCGGATTGCGCGCTTCCAGGACTGGGAGGAGACGCGCTGACGTGGGACGCCGCCGAACACGGCTGTCTTAGGGGCGCCGGTATCGTCGCGGTTGATGAGTGAAGGCGGGACTGTCTGAAGTGCGTGGATATCGATGATGAGAGACATGATTGTCCTTTCGAAAAGTAGAAGTTAGCGGATTGCGTTGTCGAGTTCTTGTGCTTCTGCCTGGGCAGAGGGCCGGAGTGTTCCGATGGCGAAGTCTCTACCCCACCGCAGCAAAACGCCGTCCCGGTACTTTGGGTTTTGGAGCGATCGGAGATCCCCGGCGAATTGCCCGTAATCAAACGGCAAGTCTTGCGAGCGAAGCAGGCTGACGAGTGAACGTAGATGGGTGATCCGTGATGGGAAATCCAGAGCAACCTGCATCGCGTCGAACCGCTGCTTTATTGAGTTGGACTCAGTTTTTCTGTAGAGCTGACCACATGCGAGTGCGAACGAATCTCCCTGCTTGTGCGCCGGTGTGCGTGCACTTTGCATGTGGACCCCGAACAGGGCGAGTGCGTAGAACGCTGCGTACTCGCTTGGGGAGGGCTTGTCAGACTTTCCCAGTTCTTGATCACTGAGTTCCGGTTGCAGCAGCATGAGCACGTCTTGGAGTGCGAGCGGGTTATGCTCCAATCCTATTGAGGCATATTTGCGCAGGTCGGCAAGCGATCCGCGGGCGCTAGCTCCTAGAGCGGTATGGGCTTGCTCTAGGTAGTGGTTCTGTAGCCGCGTCGCCGTTGCCCCTACTGCGGCGCGGAGGGTGGGTTTAGTCATGGTTTTCTCCCTGTTGTGATGTGCGGTCGGCGTTTCGCTGGGCAAGAAGCGGAAGGGCGTCGCGCAGCTTCCGAAGCAGCTGGTTATGGATGGATCCGGCGTTGATCACACGGCCTTTGCCGTCTTCAGTGCTATCGAGGCGGCCGATCATGGCTTTGGGTCCTGCTCCTCGGACGAGTTCCGCTGCAAGCTCGAGTGCGCTATCCCGGACGAGTTCCTGCCAGCGCACGCACTCGGAGGCTACGTCGTCGATGTTGAGATTCCGGAGCCACGTCATGAACTCGGGTTCGAGAAGGGCGTAGAGTCGGTCCACCGACTTGGTGCCGAAGCTGTACTCTCCGCCTGCCGCGACCGCGAGTTGTCCTTCAAACCAGCCGAGGCAAACCGCTGTATCGCGCACCGCCTGGGCGGCCGCGCGGACACGTTGCCGGTCGGTGGTGGAATACTCATTGTTCTGCAGCAGATAGAGGGGCAGCCCGATTTCGCCGCTGATCACGGTGCCGACAGAAGAACTCTGAGGGCCGTAAGCCATGGAGACAATGGCGATGTCGAGCAGTTCTTGCTCCCCGGTCACGTCGGCAATCTCCGCCAGATTTGCGAGTGTTGCGGGTTTGATCGGGGCCAGGTTCTTTCCGCCAAACCCGGCGTCATTTTCGCTGACAAGGAGTGCATCGATCGAGTTCCACACGGTGCGCTCTGAATCGTATGGCTTCGGGTAGTACGCGGTGAGGTCTTTCTTACTCTGATTCGGGCTGTACCGGTATGGCGTCATCGGGTCGCCGAAAACATTCTTTCCTGCGTCTGGGATGCGGTCACCATTGCAGACGAGCACTCTGGTGACGCGGTCTCCCTCTGGGAAGAGCCGGATGCGTCGGGTTTGCCAGGTTGCCAAGTCAGCAGGGCCGTTCGGCATCACGCCTTCCTTGGGCGCACTGGGGTCGAACAATCGCTGGTTAGCGGTATCGGGGTCGCGTTCCCAGGCCGGTAAATCTCCGGTGGCCGTCGGGTCTACTGCTTCCTTTACCGTATTGAGCACCAGTGTTTCTTGCAGTGTGTCGCCGCGTACGACCGTTCCGCCGGTCATGCCAGCCCACCCGGTCCCGATCGGGTAGCCTTTGCCACCTGAGGCGCGCGGGTCATCTGCAGCGCCAGATTTGATACCGGAGTAATCGTAGGCGTGCTGGTGGATCAGCCACCTGGCTGCCTCCGGGAACGAAATGGAGGCGCGCCCTGCGCCGGTGCGCATGGTGAAGAAATCTGCTTCGGCGTCTGGGAGAATCCGCGAGATGGGTGAGTTTGAATTCTTGCTGGTATGCAGGTTTGCGACCTGCATGAACGGCACTTCATCGTCGATCAGATTGAAGCGGTGTTCGTATTCTTTCAGATAAGCAAGAACGATGTCATCGCGCTGGTGCTGTCTCGCCTGGTTGCGCTGTTCCTGGAACCACGACTCCCAGCGGAAACCTCGGCTTCGTCGGCCGGTGGGTACTGAACTCTTGAGGTGATGGTGGTGCGCTCGCCAGTAAATGGCAAGCAGCACTCGGAGCACCGCGTAGTCCTGTGTCGGTGAGTCGCCAACGACGCTGAGTGGCTGCTCGGTGCCGTCGAAAATTTGCTGCAAGCTGAGGACTTTGTCGCCGTCAGTCGTTGTGGTGCAGATCCACGGTTCATGTACGAGGTTGAATGTCACGTTCATCACTCCTTTCTCTCATTGTTGTGCGTATGACTACAGCGTAGCGGTGGAGGGGACACCACTACTCACCCCTTTCGAACGAGACTTCGATTCCGAGCTCGCTGCTGTAGCGAACGAGGAATCGGCCGATCCTTGTTTCGCCGTCCTCGTCGAGGGGAAGTGCGAGTTGGCCGTTGAGTAGGTAGTGCTTACTCCAGGTGACAGGGGTATTTTCCTCGAGCGCATCCATGACGATGTTGAAGTCGCTCTCGTATCGCGTCAGGCGCGCCGGGAGTCGCACAGTGCTTGATGCGAGTTGGAATGCCGTCTGATAGTCAGGCTCGGCGTCGGCAAGTACTTCCTTATCGACGCCCCATAGCCGGTACCCGTAGTCAGTCTCGATGATGGGTATCACTTCGACAGTGGGCTCCGCGTCGCGAACCTGCGCGGCGCCGGCTTCTTCCCTGTCCAGGTTCAGCACGGCCTTACTGTCCTTGAAGAATTCATTGAGTCGAGTCGAGCAGAACGGGGATGGAGTCCGGAAAGACTTCGAGCGTTCTCGCGCGTTATGCTGCCTTAGTTGGCTTACTCCAGCGGCTTCATCCCAGATTTGCTGCATCTCGTCGGGCACTACGGTCGTGTCCAGGTCATATGTTGACTGGACGAGTTCTTCGATGTCGTCTGGCCGATGGAACGTCGTGGGCAGATGGAGCAGGGTGGAAAGAAGAATCTGGGGGTCATAAATAGCCTTCGCACCACCGTCGAATTCAGGAGTCGGCAGGGGCGAGAGCACGCCGCGAATAAAGATCTTCGGATCCTGTAGTTGAGGTGGACGGTCATCAACCGGGCGGCTGTGACGCTGTAGTCGGCCAGCGCGTTGTACTGCCAGGTCCATCGGCGCGATGTCGGTGATCAGTACGTCGGCGTCGATATCCAGACTCTGCTCGGCGACCTGGGTTGCAACAACAACTTTGCGGTATGGGCGACCTGCGCCGCGCCGCGCGTGCGGGCCGAGTTGTTCCCGGAGCTCGTCTTCCTTTTGGGATCGTTCCCAGGCGATGAAGCCGGCATGGTGCAGTTCGATGTCATCCGCGTACTGGGTTTTGAGCTCCCGGTACGCATCTTGGGCGCGGGCAATGGTGTTGCAGATGATAAGGGCGCAGCCGCCGTCGATAAGCAGGTTGTCGAGCGTGCCTCGAAGAGTGTCGAGTGAGTCGTCGATGTGCTCGATGGTGGCCACCATGTTGGTTGGATTTGGGGGTGGCGTGATGTACGTCGTCGCAGACTCATCGGCGACCGTAATCAGCGGGTAGCCGTGTGGTGCTTCCTCGGGAGCCACCCCGGTGTACGCTTCGACGAGCGAGGCCCGTCGCTGGGCTGGCAGCGTCGCAGACATCATAATGACGCTCGCGCCGTAGTACGCAAGCCACTCAAGTGTGGTTTCGAGGTATTCGGAAGTGTAGGCGTCATAGGCATGAACCTCGTCGAAAATGATGACCTTTCCTGCTAGCGCGGCGTGACGCAGCATCGAAAAGCGTTGCATGAGCGACATCATTAAGACTTGGTCAATAGTGCCAACGACAATATTGGAGAGGAGGCCGCGACGTCTCCCCCGCATCCAGCTGCTCGCGATCACATCACCGCGGTTCGACGTTTCGTCTTCGGCGATTCCGCGCGGCAGACTCATTGCTGCCCGTGACAGCTGGTTTTTGGAGTGCGCGAGGTACAGCGACGTGACAGCGCCAACGCCTGAGGTGTTGCGCGCCCAGTCGATGGTTCGCTCCAGTAGCCCGTTCGCAGTGGCCATAGTGGGGGCCGCAAAGTAGATGCCCTGTGCGCCAGTCTGATCAGCGATGATGTGTGCTGCGGCAAGCGCCGCCTCAGTCTTACCGACGCCAGTCTCCGCCTCAAGGATAAACAGCGTGGGCCGGGTTGCGCGCCGGGCAGCTTCAGCGAGTGCGCGTTGCACGTTGCGCGCATTGAAGTGTTGGGGCCAGGCAAATGATGCTCGATACAGCTCGTCGATGTCGCTGATCGGTTTAGCTGGGTGCCATGGAGCCGTGAGGTCGGTCTGCGCCATCCCCGACCGCAGCCTCTCGACCTGTCCTTTATCGACGACCATCGGAAACGCCTCAGCATTCGACGCTATCCAGTCCGCAATGACCACCAAGCCAGTCAGGAACTGCGCAACCCCTGCCTCGGGGTCCTCGATCTTTCCGATTTTGTCTAGGACCGGTTGCGCGTGCAGCGTCGTCGTCATTGCGCTCACAATTTCGTCTTGAACGCCTAGCCATGCCGCTGGGTACTCCTCGAGGACAGCCTCAATAGCCGACTTCTCGTCGCCTGTCGACGCCACTCCGTGGTGAGCGTCCCCTATCGACCCAACCCATGTAGCCATCGTTCGCGGCATGCCTTGTGCTTCCAGCCAGCGCCTCAGGATGACTCCCGAACTCCTGCCGTGCGGCATCTTCGGAAGTTCATCTTTTTCGAGGTCAAGGCCAGTATCGACAATGGAATTGATGATATGCTCGTACCCGGCTCGATCTTGAAGCTGGGTCTGGAAAGCACGCGTAATTTTTCCCACGTCGTGGGTGCCAGCGAGCCAAATATAAAAAGTGCGGAGCTCCTCGACGGTGATGCCTAGATGCCCCGCGATCTCGCGTTTGATGTTATCGGCGACCCACACATCGAACACCGCAGCTGCGGAACATGCTGCATCTACGAGATGCTGGGGGACTGAAAGATGACCAGTGTCATCGCCGGACTTAGCCCAAAGTGACTGCGCCTGCGGGGAGCGCTGCGAAACCCACTTTTCGAACAGCTGAGCTGTCTCGAGCGTGCTTTCTGGCAGTTCGTGTCCGGGCCTCATGTTTAAATCCTTTTGTCGATGTTGCTTCAAGTTATAACAGTCTTTTCACATCGGTGCAACCCGTAACCCAAATGTACAAGTTAATTACAATGCCGAATGTCGTGTTTGGACGTTGTTTCCAGCGGTATTAGATTTGAAATTAGCCCCGCGGAAGCAGGGATGAGCCCTTGTAAATTTGGGGCTGATAATAATCCCCGCGTTTGCGGGGCTATGTTTCGAGAGCAAGTCGTATGTAGAATGCGGTACAGGCTCCAAAACTTGCAGCTCAGCAAGTGTCCTCCCCGCGCTCGCGGGGATGAGCCGGGGCCGTTGACAAAACAGCGTCAACGAACCGCGTCCTCCCCGCGCTCGCGGGGATGAGCCCGGCAACGCCGTAGGCGTAGCTGAACCAGTGGAGTCCTCCCCGCGCTCGCGGGGATGAGCCCTCACACCACTTACAGAAAGGTCTACTCATGTTGTCCTCCCCGCGCTCGCGGGGATGAGCCCCCTGGCTTTTGTGTCGCCAACGCAGGTGGGAGGTCCTCCCCGCGCTCGCGGGGATGAGCCGGCTACGAGCCAAGCGCTCGGTAAAGGGTAGGAGTCCTCCCCGCGCTCGCGGGGATGAGCCCAATGTCACGCTTATTCGAGGTGGTCATTACCAGTCCTCCCCGCGCTCGCGGGGATGAGCCCCAATCAGCTCCAAGTGCGCGTGAGGTGCTTGAGTCCTCCCCGCGCTCGCGGGGATGAGCCCGCGAGACGCGAAAAAGCCTGCGCAATCACTGAGTCCTCCCCGCGCTCGCGGGGATGAGCCCAGCGGTGAGCTCGCCTGCGACCAAGGTGCCGTCGTCCTCCCCGCGCTCGCGGGGATGAGCCCGACACCGAGTTCATCCAGGCGTTCTTCGAGGCGTCCTCCCCGCGCTCGCGGGGATGAGCCCGTGGCGCAGGCCGGTGGTTGGATGATCGAGCAGTCCTCCCCGCGCTCGCGGGGATGAGCCCTTCGGGACCTCAGCGGCGCCGTCGGTTGTGCTGTCCTCCCCGCGCTCGCGGGGATGAGCCCGACATCCGGATGCCGTCGTCGGTTTCCTCGATGTCCTCCCCGCGCTCGCGGGGATGAGCCATTATCGCCGACGCCGCGAAAGCCGCCGCCGGGGTCCTCCCCGCGCTCGCGGGGATGAGCCCAAGTGTGTGGCGCTTTGATAGCTACCCTCGCAGTCCTCCCCGCGCTCGCGGGGATGAGCCCGTGAACGTTAAGTTCGTCCCCGCTATAGGCACGTCCTCCCCGCGCTCGCGGGGATGAGCCCCGTGGCGAGTTCGTGGTGAATGAGGGGGCTACAGTCCTCCCCGCGCTCGCGGGGATGAGCCCAAACCGGGCAGCCTACAAGCGTTTGCGCACCGGTCCTCCCCGCGCTCGCGGGGATGAGCCCTGCAGGAGCTAGAGACCCTCGCCACCCGATGTGTCCTCCCCGCGCTCGCGGGGATGAGCCCACCGAATCCAGCATGGCCGGCATGTCCTCGGCGTCCTCCCCGCGCTCGCGGGGATGAGCCCGGCGTTGTCCGCCTTGTGCGTAATGACACCGCGTCCTCCCCGCGCTCGCGGGGATGAGCCGCCATTGTGCAGGCCCAAAGATCCGGCGACCTAGTCCTCCCCGCGCTCGCGGGGATGAGCCTACAGCTATCTGCAAAGCACTTAAAGCGGGGGCGTCCTCCCCGCGCTCGCGGGGATGAGCCTACAGCTATCTGCAAAGCACTTAAAGCGGGGGCGTCCTCCCCGCGCTCGCGGGGATGAGCCCTTGCGTTCGTAGTCTTTTATCCATGTCGCTTCGTCCTCCCCGCGCTCGCGGGGATGAGCCCCCGGCTTCGATTCCGCCGAACGGCAGGAAACCGTCCTCCCCGCGCTCGCGGGGATGAGCCCATCTCCTGGTGCAGCTCCTCGACCTTGCGGTCGTCCTCCCCGCGCTCGCGGGGATGAGCCGTCGTCGAACGTCTCAAATTTTGCGACGCGATCGTCCTCCCCGCGCTCGCGGGGATGAGCCCCACCCGCGCCCACTCACCCAACCAACACAAAAGTCCTCCCCGCGCTCGCGGGGATGAGCCCTCCGTGAGCGCCTGCTCGCGCATCGACGAGAGGTCCTCCCCGCGCTCGCGGGGATGAGCCCTTAGGGCGTGGCAGCGGTTTCGGGCGCGTACCGTCCTCCCCGCGCTCGCGGGGATGAGCCCGCGACCTTGACGTGTGGTGGAGCAAGCTGCCAGTCCTCCCCGCGCTCGCGGGGATGAGCCGTAGGTGTCAGTCCAGTCGAGGCCCATCACCATGTCCTCCCCGCGCTCGCGGGGATGAGCCCGGCACTGACTCCACCCCGCAAATGCGGACCGCGTCCTCCCCGCGCTCGCGGGGATGAGCCTGCGAAACTGTCACTCAATTACCCCACCAGGTCGTCCTCCCCGCGCTCGCGGGGATGAGCCCGTCGCAGCCAGCTTCGTGGCCTTGTCAATCGCGTCCTCCCCGCGCTCGCGGGGATGAGCCCGGTGACAACATTCATTGCTCGCATGGTGGCTAGTCCTCCCCGCGCTCGCGGGGATGAGCCCCCCAACAGCAGCAGGCGAGCGGGTGGGCCGTCGTCCTCCCCGCGCTCGCGGGGAGGAGCCCACATGGAGGAAGCATGAAACCACACCCAGAAAGTCATCCCCGCGCTCGCGGGGATGAGCCCCACCCTGCTCGATATACACCCCACGATGAGAAGTCCTCCCCGCGCTCGCGGGGATGAGCCGGATTCACGCAATGAAAGTGCGTGCTGAGCACGGTCCTCCCCGCGCTCGCGGGGATGAGCCGGCCTACACCCTCGAGGAGGCTATCGCTGACCCGTCCTCCCCGCGCTCGCGGGGATGAGCCCGCCAGCGCAACGGCAACGTTTTCATTTCATGAGTCCTCCCCGCGCTCGCGGGGATGAGCCCAAAACAGTGTCCCTGTGGCTTAATGCAGAGCGGTCCTCCCCGCGCTCGCGGGGATGAGCCCAAAACAGTGTCCCTGTGGCTTAATGCAGAGCGGTCCTCCCCGCGCTCGCGGGGATGAGCCCGCGTCCAGTTCTGCGTCAGCCCCGGCCTTTTTGTCCTCCCCGCGCTCGCGGGGATGAGCCCTAATTGACAACAGCAACTAAAGCGTCTGCCAAGTCCTCCCCGCGCTCGCGGGGATGAGCCCAATAACTACGCGCCGGGTTCGGGTGATACGAAGTCCTCCCCGCGCTCGCGGGGATGAGCCGTTGTGCGGTTCCACCGTCGCGAAATTCGCTTTGTCCTCCCCGCGCTCGCGGGGATGAGCCGCGTCGTGCAGCTCTGAACACATGGATTGACCAGTCCTCCCCGCGCCTGCGGGGATGAGCCGGCGGCGTTTCCTGGCCGGTATGCCGAAAAGATGTCCTCCCCGCGCTCGCGGGGATGAGCCCGTCACCGGAATTGACGCATACCCAACAGCAGAGTCCTCCCCGCGCCTGCGGGGATGAGCCCATCAACCCCGCCCCGAACTGGTACCAGGTGCGGTCCTCCCCGCGCCTGCGGGGATGAGCCGCCCTCGCCGGTATCGAGTGGGCGGGCCCAAATATCCTCCCCGCGCCTGCGGGGATGAGCCTCTGGTCTGATGGGCGGTAGGGCTTAAGTTTCCGTCCTCCCCGCGCCTGCGGGGATGAGCCCAGCACGGTTTGGATCGGGATGCCTGGCGTGCCGTGCACCCCGAGCGGGTGGGGGAGCCACATAGTGTGTTCTTTTCTGAGACATTGTGACGAGGTACGTCGCGGTTCTGGCTAATTGGCGCGATCAGAACCGTGAGACCTTTAGCGTTCCATGTGCTTGCGGGGTATGAGCTTGTTGAACCTCAACGCAATACGTTTTCAAGGGTGTTCCCCGTGCTGGTGCGGTCGCTTGCTCTTTTGGCAGTTATAGGATTCATACATTTTCTGCCGTAGCAAGCCATTTGTTGTGAGAATTCAGCCAGCACGCCTCATCGAAGGAGGGCCCCGCTGCCTAATTGGCCACGAGCGACCGACGGCCTCTCCTCGGATCGAATTCGTTTGTTGCAGGTCGACCCTGATCGATACTCCCGAGAATATCCGGCCATGACCCGGCCACCCCAACAAAAAGGGCGGGCCCTCACGAAAGTGAGGGCCCGTGACCTGTATTGTACGGGCGTTTTCCCGTTTCACTTGTCCCAGTATATGGCTTTTCCGTGTCATATCCAACGCGAACCACCGCTTCGCGACCCAACAAAAAAGTTCAGTTCTGCGCCCGGGAACCATTTTGGGTTTTAGGCCCACTCCCGTCGACTAACACTCTAGTTTCCCCAGGTGGCGACGCATGGCCATGAAGAAAGTTCCCGAGACTTGCAGGTCCGGGGAACAATTCTAGGGCGGACCAGACAACCAGACTGCCAGACCGGGGAAGCCGTCAAAAGTCAGCAGTCAGCAAACCAACCCCCCCAACCAAAACAGCCCGCGCCGTACCGTAGTACCGCGCGGGCTGCCCCACCATGGGCCCCACCAGGCCCTTTAGGTTCGGGCCCCACCAGACCCGAAAGGAGGTCGTCACGCTGTTGCTGTCATCAGAGCCAAGCAATGTGACAGGCAATGGTGACTGACCGCATTCCATGGTACCCGGTTGGCGCGGTGGGGGCGAAGTGGGCGTCGGAAAGCGAAAAGTGGGGCGCAAGCAAAAACGCAATTCTGTTCACAAAATCTCGACGAAACTCATCATCACTACCTGTCCCCCCAAAAAATGACGCCTACAATCAAACTTTCCACTTCCACAATCTGAAAAGGACCGCCCATGGACCTCCTAAGGCTCCTGCGCAGGCACGCGCGCCCATACCGCGGCGCGATGCTCGCGGTGGTGTTGCTGCAGGCAATCACGACTGCGGCGACGCTCTACTTGCCCAGCCTGAACGCAAAAATTATCGACGAAGGCGTCTCCCAAGGTGACGTCCCCTTCATCTGGCGTACCGGCGGCGTGATGCTGGCCGTGGCGTTTGTGCAGGTGATCGCGGCGTGCGCGGCGGTCTGGTTCGGTTCGAGGGCCTCGATGGGCACGGGTCGCGATATCCGCGAGGAAGTGTTCGGCCGGGTGTCGCGGTTCTCGGCGGAGGACATGTCGCACTTCGGCTCGGCGACGCTGATTACGCGCGGGACGAATGACGTGCAGCAGGTCCAGCAGGTGTTCTTGATGTTCTTGAACTTTATGGTGGCGGTGCCGATCATGATGGTCGGCGGCGTGGTCATGGCGGTTCGGGAGGATCCGGGGATGAGCTGGCTGGTCGCGGTTTCTGTCGTTGTGTTGGCGGTGGTCGTGGCGGCGCTGATCGGTCTCCTCCTACCGTTGTTCCGCTCGATGCAGTCGAAGATTGACCGTATTAATGGCGTGCTGCGCGAGCAGATCGCGGGCGTGCGCGTGGTGCGTGCGTTTACGCGGGAGGAGTTCGAGTCCGAGCGTTTCGACGCCGCCAACGCCGACCTCACGCGGTTGAGTCTGAGGATCGGCAATTTGTTTGTGATGATGTTCCCGGTGATCATGCTGATCCTGAACCTGGCGACGGCGGCGGTCCTCTGGTTCGGCGGCCACCGTGTGGATGCGGGTGAGGTGCAGGTTGGGTCGTTGACGGCGTTCCTGCAGTACCTCCTACAAATCCTGGCGGCGGTGATGATGGGCGCGTTCATGGCGATGATGCTCCCGCGCGCCCTGGTGTGCGCCACCCGTATCACGGAGGTGTTGAAGCACGAGCCGTCGCTGACCGAGCCGCACGCCAGCACAGCCAGCGCAGCCAGCGACCCGACAGACAGCACCGTCACCTTCGAGGACGTGACCTTCACGTACCCGGGCGCGGAGGAACCGGTGCTGGACGGCATCTCCTTCGAAGCCAACCCTGGCGAAACGACCGCGATTATCGGCTCGACGGGTTCGGGTAAGTCGACGTTGTTGGGGTTGATTCCGCGCCTCTACGCGCCGACGGGCGGTCGGGTGCTGGTTGGTGGTCGGGATGTGGCGTCGTTAAGTCGTGGTCAGCTGGTGGGTGCGGTGGCGATGGTGCCGCAGAAGCCGTATTTGTTCTCGGGGACGGTGGCGTCGAATTTGCGTGTGGCCAGCCCGGATGCGACGGATGAGCAGCTGTGGCGGGCGCTCGAGATCGCGCAGGCCACGTTCGTGGATGATTTGGAGATGCCGATTTCGCAGGGCGGCACGAACGTGTCCGGCGGGCAGCGGCAGCGCCTGTGCATCGCGCGCGCGATTGTGGAGCGGCGCGGCGTCCTCCTCTTCGACGACTCTTTCTCCGCCCTCGACATGACCACGGACGCGCGGCTGCGCGCAGCGCTCGCCGAGCACGTCGCCGAGGCGACGGTGATCGTGGTGGCGCAGCGTGTCAGCTCGATCCAGAACGCGGACCAGATCCTGGTGCTCGACGCCGGCCGCATCGTGGCCCGCGGCACCCACGATGAGCTGCTGCAAACTTCGCCGACGTATCAGGAAATTGTCCGGTCCCAGCAGACTGTGGAGGCAAAATAATGGCCAACAACCAAGCCAAAGACCACGTCGAGTTGACCGACGAGGAAATCCAGAAGCTCGAGGGCTCCATGGACGGCCACTTCGGCGGCGCCCCGCGCTCCGCGAAGAACTTCTGGCCGTCCGCGAAGCGGCTGGTCGGTCTGCTGGCCCCGCACAAGGCGTTGTTTGCCCTGGTGGTGGCGCTGGTGTGCGTGTCCGTCGGGCTGAATGTGTACGCCCCGCGCGTGATGGGCCACGCGATGGACGTCATCTTTTCGGGCGCGATCGGCGCCCACTTGCCGGCCGGCGCGACCCAGGAGCAGGTGATTGAGGGCCTGCGCGCGGGCGGCCAGGACACCTTCGCGGACATGCTGTCCGGGATGGATGTGGCCCCTGGTGTGGGCGTCGATTTCTCGCGCCTCGGCGAGCTGATCCTGGCGGTGCTGGCGCTCTACGTCGGCGCGAGCCTGCTGATGTGGCTGCAGGGTTTCCTGCTGAATCGCATGGTCATGCGCGAGATTTACCGCCTGCGTGCCCAGGTGGAGGCGAAGCTGAACCGGGTGCCGCTGAGCTACTTCGACCGCGGCCAGCGCGGCGATATCCTGTCGCGCACCACGAACGACGTCGACAATGTGCAGCAGACGTTGCAGCAGGCGCTGTCGCAGGCGTTGCAGTCGGTGTTGATGGTGTTGGGCATCATGGCGATGATGTTTACGGTGTCGTGGCAGCTCACCCTGCTTGCCCTCGTCTCGATTCCGCTGACGGCGCTGGTGGTTGGGGTGATCGGTAAGCGTTCGCAGCGGCACTTCAAGCAGCAGTGGCGCGCAACGGGCCAGCTCAACGGGCACATCGAGGAGTCCTTTTCGGGCCATGAGGTGATCACGCTCTTCGGCCGCCAGGACGCCTCTCAAGAAATTTTCGACGCCCGCAACCGCGACCTCTACACCGCCTCCGCCTCGGCGCAGTTCCTCTCCGGGCTCATGATGCCGGTCATGCAGTTCATCTCCTACCTGTCCTATGTCCTCATCGCGGTTTTCGGCGGTCTGAAGGTCGCGAACGGCTCGCTGACGCTCGGCGCGGCGACGGCGTTCATCCAGTATTCGCGCCAGTTCAACCAGCCGCTCGGGGAGCTCGGCGGCATGGCGCAGATGGTGCAAAGCGGCGTCGCCTCCGCCGAGCGCGTCTTCGAGTTCCTCGACGCCCCCGAGGAGCCCCGCGAGTCGCACCCCACCCCCACACGCGCCTCCGGGCACGTCCAATTTATCGACGTCCACTTCTCCTACACCGACACTCCCCTCATCCAGGACCTCAACCTCGAGGTGCAGCCGGGCCAGAAGGTCGCCATCGTCGGGCCCACCGGCGCGGGCAAAACCACCCTGGTGAACCTGTTGATGCGCTTCTACGACATCGACTCGGGCCAGATTCTCCTTGATGGCGTCGATACGCAGTCGATGTCGCGCCAGGACTTGCGCAGCCAGGTCGGCATGGTGCTTCAGGACGCCACCCTCTTCGAAGGCACCATCCTGGAAAACATCCGCTACGGCCGCCTCGACGCCACCGACGAGGACGTCATCGCCGCCGCCAAAGCCACCCTTGTCGACCGCTTCGTGCACACCCTCCCCGACGGCTACCACACCGTCATCGACCAGGACGGCGGCGCCCTCTCTGCCGGCGAGCGCCAACTGATCACCATCGCGCGCGCCTTCGTCTCGAAGCCGTCCCTGCTCATCCTCGACGAAGCCACCTCCAGCGTGGACACCCGCACCGAGCTGATGGTGCAGCACGCCATGGCCGCCCTCCAAGCCGACCGCACCAGCTTCGTCATCGCCCACCGCCTCTCCACCATCCGCGACGCCGACCTCATCCTGGTCATGCAGGACGGCCACATCGCCGAGCAGGGCGACCACGCCTCCCTCCTCGCCCGCCGCGGCGCCTACTGGGAGCTCAACCAGGCCGGTTTCTCCGAGGACTAGGCCCCTCGGTGGGCCCCGCTGAGGCCCCGCGTGCACCACATTCCCTCCCTGTCCCCCGCCGACCTGGGCTTTTCCAAACCTGGCTGTCGAAACCCCAGGAATCTGGTGCGCGTGTCCTCCGCCCAGACACCACATTCCTGTTTTTTGAGAGGGCGCCTCAGCGTTTCCCCAGGTCGTCAACTCCAAGTGAGGGAATCTGGTGCGCACCCCCTCACCCCAGTGCCAAAGGACGCAACCCCCTTTTCACGACCTGGGCTTTTATCCCCTCCCCCAACAGGAATTGCGTCCTCTGGCACTCGCTCCACCGTCGCGCGCACCACATTCCCTCCCTGTCCCCCGCCGACCTGGGCTTTTCCAAACCCGGCTGCCGAAAAACCAGGAATTTGGTGCGCGTGTCCCCCGCCCAGACACCACATTCCCGTTTTCCGCAAGACCCCCTCGGCGTTTCCCCAGGTCGTCAACTCCACCGCTCTGTGTCAAGTGGTTGTGGGCCAGATTCATGGTTAACAATGCATCATCAATGCACGCGGCGTCGGCGCCGTCTTACTCGTTGTGCGGATAATCGTGACTTTCTCAGGCAACCCAATCGGTGTTTTCGGTATCGCGGTAATTAGCCCATCGGCAAGTGCTTGCTCGACGGCACTTCGCCGGTTGGCCTCCATCTGTTGCCACGTGCCGTCTAGCACGCTTTGCGGTGTGTAGCCATTAATCCCTCTGTGGGGCCGTTGGTTATACAAGTGTGTAAACTCATCAACCCAGCTCGCCGCGTGCTTGATGCTGGCAAAAGCCCTCGGGTAGTAGGCCATACCTTTCATGGTGTGAAACAACGACTCCATATGCGGATTATCGTTACTGATCGACGGCCTGCTGAAGGAGCGTTTGACCTGGTGGGCATCAAAAAGTTCGCCAAGGCTGCGACTGGTCATCGCTGCCCCGTTATCGGAGTGCACCGTGTCGACATCAGGGTGTGCGGCAAAGATTTCTTCAAACATATGTCGTGCCACGCGGGAATCTTCGTGGTGGGCAACGACTGCGCCAACAACAGCACGGGAATACAGATCGATTGCGGTATGGCAGGCGTAGTACTGGTTGGTGTACTTGCCTGGAAGGTAGGTGATATCCCAGCACAGCACTTGACCTGGCCGGTGTGCTTCAACATGTGGGGGCTGGTTGTTGCCGCGTGCACGCCGTGGGCGTGTTCTGCGTGTGCCGTGGCGTTGTGATAAGAGTTTGCCGTGTGCTTTGGCGACCCGGTAGAAGCTACGCAAGCTGGCGATATAGCACCCATTGTTCAATGCGTGGTAGAAGACATCATCCACACTCGAATACGGATTGGCATCCAACAAGGCCAAAATGTCGTTGACTTGCGCATCGGTTAAGCGTTTGATGTTGCGTTTGTGATGCGGGATCGGATCTTGCTTCTTCGGGCGGGGATTGTCCTGGTAATACCGTCTAGAGCGCGCCACGCCTAACACATTGCAGGCTTTCCTCATTGAGTGCCCGATACCAACGAGTGCTTCGATTAGCTCGTTTTCTTGTTGTAGGCCTGCCTCATAGCGTTGTGTTTGTTCGCCTGTGAGGATTTTCCCGCCGCGTTTGAGTCCCCGCCATGCTTCTTTGGCAGAGACGCTATAGCTTTTCCCAGTACATCACTGGTGTCCTTCCACAGCTTGTTTTCTTTGCGCAGCTTGGCGTTTTCTCGTTGTAGTGCGTTGTATTCCTTGCGGGTAATGGTGACCATGTCGTTGTTGGTGGTCTTGGGGGTGTTCAAGGGTTCTGCCTTTCTTGTGTGCGTGTAGTGGGCAATCGTGCCGTTTGCGACTTTCTCGATCCAGCCATGCATCGCTGACTGCAAGATACCGTGTTTATCCAGCAAGGCTTGTTTTGTCCCATGCGGGGCAGCCACATACTGGTGGACAAGTGAGATGATTGCTTCAGCGTCTAACACCACCGGTACAGGGGTAGTTGCCCCGGTATAGACTGCGGCGCGTTGTTGCTGGGTAAACGTGCCAAGATCAAACCGCTTCATCCACCGAATCACTCGTGATGCGTCCATGTCGTGACGGGCCAGCCAAACCTGCTTCGTCCCGTACGGTAGTTGGTGATAGATCCTGACCATCTGCTGTTTCTGAGTATCGCTATAGGTGACAATCCCGCGATCTTCAGTGTTGGGGATAAACACGACTGCCACAGCATCCGGCATGACCAACTCACTATCGGAAAGCGTGGCACCGGGTGCAAGGGTGACAGTCGGCAACGCCAGCACATCGCGTGCAGATGGCAGGCTTGCACGCCGACGTTTACGAGTTCTGCCGGGGTCGGGGTCGGTGTTGTAATCTGCCCAATCCTTCTCCGGTGGCTTGGGGATCAGCGGGGGAATATCGTGCGGGGACATGGGTGCGGACCTCCTTCGGGTTTTGGCCCACAACCAGCCTGCCACCTAGGGCACGAGAGGGAATTTGGTGCACTCCCCCTCGCCTCAGTGCCAAAGGACGCAACCCCCTTTTCACGACCTGGGCCTTTACCCCCTCTCCCAACAGGAATTGCGTCCTTTGGCACTGGCACCCCAACCTCGAACATATTTTCGCCTCACGTGCCTGCCGCGTCGGGTCCCGTTCGTATCCTGATACTTGCAACCCCCGATGGCCCCCAACAACCACCAAAGAAAGGAACCCATCATGGATCAGTCATTACGCGCGCGGGCCCGCGGCGCCATGTACGGCCAGATTATTGGCGATAACCTCGGCGCGATCGTCGAGTTCTCTTCCCCCGCGCAGATTCGCTCCCGGTTCCCGGATGGCGTTCGCGAACTCACTGGTGGCGGCCCGTTCAATGTCGCGCCGGGCCAGGCCACCGACGATTCCGAGCTGGCGCTGGCGCTTGCCCGCAGCATGGTGCGCTGCGGCGGGTACGAAGAAAAGGACGTGTTCGAGTCGTATGTGCGGTGGGCGGCGTCGTTCCCGCCGGATATCGGTAATACGTGTGCGGCTGCGCTTCGGCCACCGTTTGCGCCGAACTCAGCTAGCAAGTCGAATGGTGCGTTGATGCGGGTCAGCCCGATTGCCATCGCGTACGCGCACGACCCGCAGCTCGCCGGCGATCACGCCCGCACCGACGCTCGCCTGACTCACCCCAACGAGTACCCGGTGGCCGTCAACGGTATGTATTGTGAGGCGCTCGCCCGCACGATCAGTGGTGAGGATCCTCGCGAGGCGCTGCTCGCGGCGGCTCGGGATGAGGCGTCGACAATCAGGGAGTTCATGCAGTACCTTCCCGTGGATGTTTATAGCCATCGCATGGGGTACGTGCAGTTCGCCTGGAATATTGTGTGTTATTTCGTCGCGAACGGTTCGTCTTTCGAGGAGGACCTCGTCGCGATTGTCGGGATGGGCGGCGACACGGACACAAACGCCGCGATCGCCGGCGCGTTCCTGGGCGCGGTGTACGGGGAGGATGGGATTCCTCGCAGGTGGCGCCAGATTATCGACGCCTACTCCACCCACAAAGCGAACCGACCCGAGGAGTTTTCCGTCGAGGGCGCCCTCGACCTGGTGGACGCCCTCCTCGCCTAGTCGCGCACCACATTCCCGTTTTTTGAAAGGGCGCCTCGGTGTTTCCCCAGGTCGTCAACTCCACAAGGGGGAATTTGGTGCGCTCCCCCTCACCTCAGTGCCAAAGGACGCAACCCCCTCTTTACGACCAGGGCTTTTAGCCCCTCCCCCAACAGGAATTGCGTCCTTTGGCACTGGAGTCCTCAGCAACTATTCGTCCGGGTTCCGGATCTCCACGTAGTCGGGGTCGTGCCAGTCGACGTTGACGTTGTCCTTGGTGTCCAACCCCTGGTCGGCGAGTTCGGGCACCTTGGCGAAGATGTTGCGGCGGGCGCGGCCGGCGCGCAGTTGGCGTTCGACGCGTTGGGCGAGGACGGTGAGTCCCCAGTTGATGAGGATCATGATGATGGCCACGACGGCCAGCGAGGCGAGGAAGTTCTGGTTGGCGGATGCGCTTTGGATGCCGGAGCGGACGACTTCGACGTAGCCGATCTGGTAGCCGAGGGCGGAGTCCTTGAGCGCGATGATCATTTGGGCGATCAGGGCTGGCAGCATGGCGGCGATGGCTTGGGGCAGCAGGATGGTCCGCATGGTTTGCGGGTAGGTCAAGCCGAGTGCTTCGGCGGCTTCGGTTTGGCCTTTGGGGAGGCTCTTGATGCCGGAGCGGAGGATTTCGGCGATGACGGACCCGTTGTACATGGTGAGTCCGAAGACGACGGCGGCGAACGCCAGGTGCTTTGGCGGGGCGAGGTGGTAGATGGCGAAGAGTTGGTAGGCGAAGATCATGAGGAGGAGCACTGGGATGGCTCGGAAGATCTCGACGATGACGCCACATACCCAACGAACAAAACGATTGCGGGAGAGCCTGCCTAGGCCGAGGAGGATGCCGACGGCCAGCGCGAGCAGGATGGATGCCACTGCTGCTTTGAGGGTGCCCATGAGGCCGGGGAGGATGTAGGTGGTCCAGGTTTGGGAGTTGAGGAACGGAGTCCATTTCGCGGCGGCGAGTTGTCCGTTGGCCTGCAGTTTCCAGAAGACCCATGCGGCAATGCCGAGGCAGACGGCGAGGCTGATGCCGGTGAGGATGCGGTTGGTGCGGCGGCCGTTGGGGCCGGGGACGTCGTAAAGTACTGTTGCGCGGACGCTCATTATTTTTTCACCGCCATGCGTTCGGAGAGGGTGCCAAGGGCGAGGCCGGTTGGCAGGGTGAGGATGATGAAGCCGAGTGCGAAGATCCCGAAGATGGGGAAGAGCATGTTGGCGTGGTTTTCGATGGTGGATTTCATCAGGAGGGATGCTTCGGCGACACCGATTGCGGATGCGATGGTGGTGTTTTTCGTCAGCGCGATGAGCGTGTTGCCGAGCGGTACGATGGCTGCGCGGACGGCTTGGGGGAAGATGATGTTGCTGAATGTTTGGCCGAAGCTGAGTCCGAGGGATCGGGCGGCTTCGGCTTGCCCGAAGTGGACGGTGTTGATGCCGGAGCGCAGCGATTCCGCGACGAACGCCGAGGTGTAAATGATGAACCCGAGTACGGCGAGGCGGAAGTTGTTGTCTACCAGGAAGGTCGCGGACTCTCTATCGGCGAGGGTGATGCCGAGGTTTTGGTAGAGCCCGAAGGAGCAGAAGATGATGATGAGGGTCAGCGGTGTGTTGCGCACGACGTTGATGTAGAACGTGGACATCGCGCGCAGCACGGGGATGGGTGCGACTCGCATCGCGGTGAGGATCGTGCCCACAATCATGGAGCCGATTGCGGAGTAGATGGTGAGCTTGATGGTCAGCCAGAAGGCTGCCCAGAGCTGCGGGCCCAGGTCGGACCAGAGTGTGGACATGATGTTCCTGCCTTAGGGGGTCTTACTGTTCGATGAAGGAGAGGTCGCCAGGGGTGCCGGCGTCGACTGCGTCGTCGCCGCCAAGGTTCTTATCGACGAGGGCGTCGAACTCCCCGGACGTTTGCAGCTCCTTGAGCGCGTTGTTGATGGCGTCGGTGCCTGCGGTGTCGCCCTTTGCCAGGCCGATGCCGTAGTACTCGTCGGTGAATGGCTTGCCGTCCTTGGTCATTTCGACGACCTTGAAGTCGCCTGGGGTTTGGGCGGAGTAGCCGAGCAGGATGGTGGCGTCGGTGGTCATGGCGTCGATGTTGCCCTGGCGGAGTGCTTCAACGCAGGAGGAGTAGGTGTCGTACTCCTGGAGCTGCACGCCTGGCAGGGCGTCCTTGACCTTCTGGGCTGGGGTGGAGCCGGTGACGGAGCAGAGGATCTTGCCGTCGAGGTCCTCGAGGCCCTTGATGTCGGTGTTGTCGTTGCTGACGAGGAGCGCCTGGTGCGTGACCAGGTATGGTCCGCCGAAGTTGACGGATTCGGAGCGGCCCTTGTTGATGGAGTAGGTCGCCGCGATGGCGCCGACCTCGCCGTTCTGGATGAGGGTTTCGCGCTGTGCGGATGGGCTTTCGCGCCAGGTGATGGTCGGTTCTGCCCAGCCGTTCGCCTTCGCGATGTGGTTGACCACGTAGGTCGCTACGTCGACGTCGAGGCCGGACATGGAGCCGTCCGGGTTACGCAGGCCGAGGCCAGGCTGGTCGTACTTGGTGCCCAGGGTGACCTGGCCGGATTCGATCTGGCTGAGGAGGTCGGTGCCTTCGCCGGCACCGCCGCCACAGGCGACGAGGGTTGCGGCAGCAGCGGAGAGCGCGGCGGTGAGTGCGGCGTAACGGATGTTCATGGTGTTGTCCTTTCGGTTAGTGGGCCAGGATTTTGGCCAGGAAGTCTTTCGCCCTGTCGGTCTTCGGGTTGGTGAAGAACTCTTCGGGTGTGGCGTCTTCGATGATCGCGCCGTCTGCCATGAAGATGATGCGGTCGGCGACGCGCCGGGCGAAGCCCATTTCGTGTGTGACCACGAGCATCGTCATCCCCTCGTTGGCGAGGTTGGCCATGACATCAAGCACTTCATTGACCATTTCGGGGTCGAGGGCGGAGGTGGGCTCGTCGAAAAGCATGACTTTGGGTGACATGGCGAGCGCCCGCGCAATCGCGACGCGCTGCTGCTGCCCACCCGACAGTTGCGCCGGGTACTTGTCCGCCTGATTCGCGATGCCCACGCGGTCCAGCAGCTCAATCGCCCGCTTCTCGACGTCCCCCTTCCCCTGCTTCCGCACCTTCAACGGACCAAGCGTCACGTTGTCCTTGATGGTCAGGTGCGGGAACAAGTTGAAGGATTGGAACACCATCCCGACGTCCGCCCGCAACTTCGCAAGGGCCTTGCCCTCCTCCGGCAGCGGGACCCCGTCGATGGTGATGGTGCCTTCGTCAATCGTTTCGAGCCTGTTGATCGTGCGGCACAGCGTCGACTTCCCCGACCCCGACGGCCCGAGCACCACCACTACCTGGCCCTTCGGCACAGTAAGGTTGATGTCTCGAAGCGCGTGGTAGTCGCCGAAGTGCTTCTGTACGCCCGCTAGGTCAATCATGGCTTCACTGGAGCTATTGCCCGACCCACTCTGGGCAGTGAATGTGCTTTGTGTCATATCTGGCACGTTAGTGGCCTGGCCCACACTTTGTATAGTTCTCGGGTGCTTTTCGCCCGAAAGTTCACCCCCACTCCCCGAACTGCGCGCCTAATTCTTTTCCGGTTCGCAGCCGAACTGGGCTTTTGTTCTCACCTCCACGCCCCACCGCCCCCGCGCACCGCATTCCTTGATTTCAGAAAAAGCCTTCGGCGTTTCCCCAGGTCGTCAACTCTGGCTCTGGGAATCTGGTGCACTCCCCTCACCTCAGTGCCAAAGGACGCAACCCCCTCTTCACGACCTGGGCTTTTACCCCCTCCCCCAACAGGAATTGCGTCCTTTGGCACTGGCACCTCCAAAGAACTCCTAGAACGGCAGCTTCGGCGCCAGTGCGGGGAACCTGATGGTTCAGGTTCTTCAAGAGTTTGACGCTGCGTCGCGCGCTTTGGTTCCATCGCGTCTTTGACTCGGTAGGCGTGGGTTAGTATTTCGATATGCTTACCCGCTTTGAAGTTGATGGGTTTAAGAACCTGCGCAACCTAGCTATCGACCTCGGTCCTTACACGTGTGTTGCCGGCGCGAATGCGATTGGTAAATCTAATCTTTTCGACGCCCTCCAGTTCCTAGCGCTCACTGGGTCGCAGACGTTGAATGAGGCGGCCATTAAGATCCGGGGTAATGGGGGCGATGTCCGTGATATTTTCGCGCCGAGCGGCCGGATGTCGTTTGCTGCAGAGATGATTACGGAGAAGGAATTTGAGGATTCCTTCGGCAAGTCGATTGCTGCTGATCAGACATATCTCCGGTATGAGGTTGACCTTGAGCTGCGGGACGTTACTGTTGGCAACAATAGGAACGTTTCCAGCATTGTTGTTACCCGTGAGGAGCTGAAACCGCTCACGAAGACGGATGCTCGAGAGAAGCTGGGTTGGGCTAAGAAAAGTTTTGTTGAGTCTGCGATCATGGGCGGACGTCGAAAAGCGTTTATTGAGACGAGTGAGCAGGAACGACAAATCCATGTGCGGCATGGAAGCCAGGGCAGGCCATCGTTGGTGTCGTTGAGCGGCGATGCGCCTGCTCGTACTGCGCTGTCGGTGTATGGGCAGCAGGACCAGTATCCGGTGATTATGGCGGCGCGCCGGGAGCTGGATGCGTGGATGTACCTTTCCCTTGAGCCGAGCGCCATGCGCGCGCCGAGCGAGGCGTTGGCTCCCGACTTTATTAGTGCGAAGGGCGGGAACCTGCCGAAGACGCTGGATCGTCTTGTCGGGCAGTCGCCGGATCATGATGTGCTTGCGGAGCTTGCTGGCGTCGTCGGAGATCTTGTCGATGTGCGCAGCGTCACGGTCGACTTTGATGAGGCGCGTCAGGTGTTTACGCTGCAGGCGCAGGTCGGTAATGGCGGTGTGGTGTCTGCCCGTTCACTTTCTGACGGGACGCTGCGGTTTCTAGTTCTGGGGACGATCTTGCTTGACTCAGGTGGGAGCCGCCTGATCTGCTTCGAAGAGCCCGAGAACGGCATTCACCCGTTAAAGATCCAGGCGATGTATTGGCTGTTGCACGATCTAAGCGTGGACCCTGAGGAAGCAATCGGGTCGGGGAATCCGCTTCGGCAGGTCATCGTGAATACCCATTCACCGGCATTTTTGGCGCTACACAAGGATAATTTCGATGAGCTACTGCTGGGGTCGAAGGATCCGATGAATGGCTCGCTGGTCCTCACCCCGGTGGTGGCGGAGGGGAGCTGGAGGAAGTCGAAGGTGAAGGCTTCGGCTGCGAACGTTGAGGAGCTTCTTCGCGAGTCGTTCCCGGAGCTCAGCTTCCGTGAGCTCTTTGTGGCAGACGATGAGGGGGATCGATGAGTAGTCCACTGTACTGTTTGCTCGTTCGCGAGGGCACCAGCGACGATGGCTTGATGAGCCCGCTCAAGGCGCTCCTCATCGATCTCGGATTCGGGGCTGACTCCCAAATTGTTGCTCAGCCTTTCGCGGGGTCGAAGCGCACGGCTGATGTCCTTCAGCTCATCGTGGATCAGGGTCAAACGCCTGACATTGTTTTTGTTCATCGGGATGCAGACAATGACGGCTATGAGCGCCGTGCGCTTGAAGTCCACCAGGCGTCCGAAGAGGTCAGCCCGGAGTTCGCGGTTGTTCCCGTTGTGCCGGTGAAAATGACTGAGGCGTGGGTGCTCCACGCACTGCACAGTCCGCAGTATCAGGCACAGCTGGGGATCAACATTCCTGCGAAGGATCTGCCAGCCAGGAAAACTATCCCGAATATCGCGGCGAAGGATCGGCTAAAACAGCTTCACGACGCCCACTTCGCCACCCGCGGGCGCCGAAAGCGAAAGCATGATTCCCGCTTCACGACGGACCGGTCCCGTTGGGTCGAGGCACTCACCAATGTGAGCTTCTTGGAGGGGTGCGAGTCCTTCGAGCGCTTGCGCGACGAGATCCTCAGCGCACAAACAGGCCTCTAGCCTCACTCACTCCCTCCCGATGGGACACCACATTCCCGTTTTCCCCCTTAGTGTCAGGATGGTTGTGAACGTCAATCCATAGGAGGTTTTGTTCATGACCGACCCACAGTTGCCTGAGTTGGTGCCGTCAGCGTTGACGTCACCACCGACCGTTGCAACCCCGGTAAGGACCCACGGGGGCAAGACTAAAACATCACGCGAGGAAGTCAAAGAGATCCTAGCAATGCCACCGCGTGTGCTGGCAGCGGGGCAAGTACTCGATGAAGACACGTTGGCCTCACTTCAAGCAGTAGCAGTCGTGTTCTCCCCGTACCGCACTACTGGCTCTGGCAGGTGGTTTCATCCAGCACAGCAGCGACAAATGATCACGATTTATAACCGGTTGCCGTACGGCACGAAAGGCCCATGGTGCACCCGACAGGCAATCCAGTCTTGCGATATCAAGCGCTGGGCCCGCGCATTACAGTTATCAAAGTCCACCACTGATGGTTTAGATGGTATTCAACGAGCCAAACGCAGCGTTGATGAAGCATATCGGGGAAGGTATTCACCTGACTACATCCGTGAGATGGTCATTGAATATCAGCTGGTGCCGTATGGCCAGAAAGAAGCGTGGTTGATTGAACATGGACTTGCTGACCACACCGTGCGACGCTGGACAGCAATGGTTGCCGATGGTGATCTCACCACGCGTACTACACCAAGGAGGATTGGAACGTTGACGATGGATGAGTGCGTTGAAATCCAGCAGTTACGCAAGGAAGTCTCCGCGTTGATGCAGCAAAAGCGCAAGCTCGAACTCGATGCGAAGCGTCGGGAGGAAGCTATGCAGCGTGCCCTGGATAAGGCAACAGAAAGAGCAGAGCGGGCTGAATTAGCCACTGATGTGTTGGGAAAAGCTTTAGCGACCATGCCAGGGCAACATGGCGTGGACTCAAACGTGGCGGAAGAGTCCTCACTCAAGACCAACAACGCCTCTACGACCAAGGACAACACGCAGAAGAAACACTGATTGACCAGTTAGTTGACTGTGGCTATTCGAAAACTCACGCAATGCGCATCATCGGAGTCTCACGCAGCCGCGTGTTCTATCAAACGAAGCCACGCCCACGTGTTGCCGATCCAATTGCCTACGACAAACGACGGATCAACCGACTGTCCGATACCACTGTCGAGCGCATCTTGGAATTGTTAGACGCCAATCCACATTCCGGGGTGGACCAGGTATTTTACGCCGCGTTAAACAACGGGATTTACCTGGCAAGCCTGCGCAGTTTCTACCGAGTTGCCAAAAAACATGGACGATTGCTCTACCAACGACACAACACCAAAGCCAAGCAAGCTCAACGCAAACGAAACGCCTCCCCGCCACATGTACGCGCCACAGCACCTGGCCAGGTACTGTGCTGGGACATTACCTTCTTGCCTGGACAATACGTCGGACAAAACTTTGCATGCCACACGGTCATTGACCTGTACTCCCGCGCAATCGTTGGCTGCGTCGTAGCAGAACGCGAAAACAGCCACGTAGCAGCAGCAATGTTTGACGACATCCTGACTCGTTTTCCCCACGTGAAAACCGTGCACTCTGATAACGGCAGTGCGATGACAAGCAAACGCCTCGGCAAACTCTTCGCCAAACACGGTGTGGCCCGCTCATTTAACCGGCCTCACACCAGCAACGACAATCCGCATACCGAGTCGGTATTCCACACCATGAAAGGCAGGACCTACTACCCGAAAACGTTTGCCACACTCGGCCACGCCAAAAACTGGCTCAACGAATGGGTGCCGGTCTATAACGCCACTCCCCACAGTGGAATCAACTACTACCCACCACAAGCAATCCTCGACGGCACCTGGGACAAACTGCAACACCAACGCGAGGAGGGGATGCGAAACGCGCTACGCGAAGGCATCATCACTCAACTTCCGAACACCGCAGCTGGCACAGGCATTCCGGCAGAAGTCAGCATCATCCGCACCACTACCCAAACCGCCCCGCCCCCACAACCCATCACGATCTAACACCCAACCATGTTCACAACCACTTGACATAAAGCGTCCGCCAGACCCCCTCGGCGTTTCCCCAGTTCGCCAACTCCACGAGGGGGAATTTGGTGCGCTCCCCCTCACCCCAGTGCCAAAGGACGCAACCCCCTTTTCACGACCTGGGCTTTTACCCCCTCCCCCAACAGGAATTGCGTCTATTGGCACTCGCTCCCAAAAAACTAGATCTCGAACCCCTGTCGCCTCGCCACGTCGAGGGACCCGTCCTGCGGCACGGCGTGCGTCGGCAACCCTGCGCGGACTTGGCGGAAGAAGTTGTCGGACCTGCGGTTTTTGTCGCGGAGGTCGTAGTAGGTGGTCATCTCCTGGTCGTACTCCCCCAGCGCCTCGGACCAGCTCGCGGGGGCCTGGTAGGTGTTTTCCATGACGCGCAGTCGCGCCGGGATGCGCGGTTTGAGCTGCGGTTCTTGGGCGGGCCAGCCCAGGGTCAGCCCGACGACCGGGAAGGTAAAGCGTGGCAGTTCCAGCAGGTCAACGACGGCTTGGAGGTCGTTGTGGATGTTGCCGAGGTAGTTGGCGCCCATCCCGAGCGACTCCGCAGCGTTGACGACGTTTTGGGCCATGAGGCAGGCGTCGGTAAATCCTTCGACGAAGGGGCGGGTGTGCCCGGCGGCTGAGGGGTCCTCCAAGAGTGCGGCGTTGCGCGCGGTGTCCACGATGAACAGCAGGTAGACGGGCGCGCGCCCGACGTATTCCTGCTGCCCGATCTCGGCCAACCGCCGTTGAAGATCGCGGTCGGTAACGTGGATGATGCTGGCTTGTTGCAGGCCGCGCGAGCTCGCTGTGCGCATCGCGACCTCGAAGAGCTGGTCCAGCACCTCCTTATCGACGCCCCTTCGCTCAAATTCGCGGATCGTCCTGTGCTGTAGCTGGTGTTCGATGGTGTGGTTCATGCCCACACGGTACTTGAAATCGGTTACGCGAGCTCCTCACGAAGCACATCGCGCACGATTTCGGCGACGTGCTGCGCCTGGGTGCCGGTGCCCTGCTCGACTTGGGTGCGGCAGGAGAAGCCGTCGGCGACGACGGGCCCGTCGTGTTCCCTCACGCGCGGGAACAGCTCGCGTTCGCCCAGCTCCAGCGACATTTCGGCGTGGCCGTCTTCGAAGCCCCAGTTGCCGGCGAGGCCGCAGCACCCGGTCTGGATTTGTTCTTCGTCGTAGCCGAGCGCCGCCAGGATCAGCGAGGACTGTTGCGGGTCGCCGAGTGACTTCTCGTGGCAGTGGACCTGGGTGAGGATGCTGCCGCTGTGCTTGCGCACCTTGCCGTCGGCGACGAGCTCCTGGATCTTCGGGGCGACGATTTCGGCGAAGGTGTGGGTGGCTTCGGCGAGTTCGCGTACGGCGGGGTCGGCGGTTTGGGTGGTGGCGTCGTGTTGCAGCATGACGGTACACGACGGCTCCAGCGCGACAACTTGCAGCCCTTGGTCCAGGTACGGCTTGAGCACGTGCGCGGAGTGTTCGAGCACGCGCCGCGTCATCGCGAGTTGGCCGGTGGAGTGCCAGGTCAGGCCGCAGCACACGAAGCCGTCGGGGATGATGACCTCGTAACCGAGCATCTCCAACGTTTCGACGGCCGCTCGCGCCGGGCCGGTGTTGAGTTTGTTGTTGAAGCTGTCTGGCCACAGCACAATCCGCTCACGCGAAGCACCCGAACCAGCAGCCCCCGAACGCTTCCGCGCCCACTTCTGCAGCGACTCCGGCGCGAAGCTGATGAGCGGCCGCCCGGTGTCCACGCCGCCGAGTTTCGCGACGGCCGTCGAGACGCCGGGGGCGTGGAGGGCCCAGTTCGTGATGCGTGGTACGAGCGGGAGTTTGTGGGCGATGTGGCTGAGGATTGGCAGCCAGCCCATGAGGTAGTGGACGCGTGGGCGGACGCGTCCGGCGTAGTGGTCGTTGAGGAACTCTGCTTTGTAGGTGGCCATGTCCACGTTGACGGGGCATTCGGAGGCGCACGCTTTGCAGGAGAGGCACAGGTCGAGGGCAGTGGTGGCGTCGTCACCTGTGACGGTTTCGCCGCGGAAGAGTTCGGAGAGGATGCGGGCGCGGCCGCGGGTGGAGTGGATTTCGTCGTGGGTGATTTGGAAGGAGGGGCACATGGAGCCGTCCATGGAGCGGCAGGCGGAGACGCCGACGCAGCGGTTGACGGCGTCGGTGAAGCTGCCGTTGTCGCGTGGGAAGAGTTGGACGGGTGTGATTTCGTGGGTGCGTTGGGCGGGTTCCATGCGCAGGCCGTCGGTGACGGCGTCGGCCCAGACGAGGACGCCGGGGTTCATGATGCGTTGCGGGTCGAAGAGCAGTTTGAATTCTTCGAAGATGGCGCGCATTTCGGGGCTGTACATGGTGTGCAGCAGGGATGAGCGTGCGCGGCCGTCGCCGTGTTCGCCGGAAAGGGATCCGCCGTGCTTGGTGACGAGTTTTGCGGCGTCGTTCATGAAGTTGTTGAAGTTGGTGATGCCCTCTGTTGAGTGGAAGTCAAAACTGATGCGGACGTGGACGCAGCCTTCGCCGAAGTGGCCAAATGGGATGCCGCGGTAGCCGTAGGTGTCCATGAGGTCGTAGAGTCCGCGCAGGTAGCTGGCCAGGTTTTCGGGTGGTACGGCGGAGTCTTCCCAGTTGGGCCAGGCTTCGCCGCCGTCGGGGAGGCGGGTGACGGTGCCTGCGGAGGCTTCGCGGATGCGCCAGAGTGCGCGGGCTTCGGCGTGGTCGCTGACCACGACGGCCCCGGTGTGTTCGACGGTGGTGGTGAGCGCTTCGGCGGCGGCGACGGCTGCTTCGAGGGTGTCGCCTTCGGTTTCGCAGTAGAGCCAGCCGCCGGCGTGGGGTTGGCCGGGGAGATTCTCGCCGGCGTGTTCTTGCCCGTTTTTGCTGCGCAGCGCGTCGAGGAGGTCGCCGCCCATGCCTTCGATGGTGGCCACACCGGGTTGGCGCAGTTTGGGGGCGGCGTCGGCGGCGGCGAAGACGTCCGCGAAGGAGAGCACGGCGAGCGCGGTGTGCTTCGGCTTATCGACGAGCCTCACGGTCATCCGCGTAATCACCCCGAGGGTGCCTTCGGACCCTGCGATGGCTTTGGCCATGTCGGTGCCCAGGTAGTGCAGTCCGTACCCGGAGACTTGGCGGGGGAAGCGTCCGAGTTCCTGCTGGATCAGTTCCTGGTTTCGGGTGTAGAGGGCGGAGAGGGCGTCGTGAAGCGTGGGGTCGTCGCAGCCGTCGGCGCTGAAGGTGACTTCCCTGCCGTTGGCGAGCGCAAGCGTGATGTCGACGAGGTTGTCGGCGGAGGTGCCGTAGGCGACGGAGTGGGAGCCGCAGGCGTTGTTGGCCACCATGCCGCCGATGGTGCAGCGGGAGTGGGTGGAGGGGTCGGGGCCGTAGGTGAGGCCGTGGGGTGCGGCGGCGTCGCGGAGTTGGTCGCAGATGACGCCGGGTTCCACGGTGGCCGTTTTGGCATCCGGGTCGATGTCGAGGATGCGGTTGAAGTAGCGGGAGGTGTCGATGACCAGGCCGTCGCCGATGGCGTTGCCCGCCACGGAGGATCCGCCACCACGCCCCACGATGGACCAGCCGCGTTCGCGTGCGTAGGCGATGCCGTCGAGCACGTCTTGTGCGCTGCTGGGTTCGAGTACTGCCGCCGGGACGCGTCGGAAGAGTGATGCGTCAGAGGAGTAGGCGGCCCGGGTTGGCATGTCTTTGCGGAGCTTGGCCCGGATGGCGTGTGGCGTGGTGTTCATGCGTGTCCTCTATTATTCTGCGCTGTTTTCGTCGCGGTCGCGGTCGTGGTCGCGGTGCTCGTGGAACTGCACTTCTTTGTCGCGTTTGCGTTGTTCGCGTTGTGCTCGGAGCGCTTCTGGGCGGTAGCCGAGCACGAATGCGGATACTGCACAAAGTGTAGCTGCGCCGAAAACCCATGGCGCGAGCGCCGCTTTGGCGCCAGTGATGGTGTCGCCGCTGCCGGTGACAAGGCCGACTGCCTGCACGCCGACGAGTGCGAGCCCGCCGAGGAGGAACGCGGCGAGGAAGAGGTAGAACAGGATGTAGAAGAGTTTGAAGATTGGGTTCATGGTTTTACACTCCTGGTACGTAGACGGGGACCAGTCCCATGCCGACGAGCCACGCCAGCAGGATCATCGGCAGGACGAAGTAGATGATGAGCGGGATGAACATCTTGGTCGGGTTGGCTTCCGCCATCGCGGCCGAGAGGTAGATCGGCGCGCCCACGGGTGGCGACGCCCCCTCCGTCGAGGTGCACAGCAGGGTGACGACGATCGCCACCGTCGGGTCGATGCCCACCGCGGTGAGCGCCGCGACTGCCGGGGCACCGATGGCGGCTGCCGTCGCAGTGGAAGACAGTGGGGTTGCCACGACGACGGCGAGCACGCCGACGACGAGGATCATGACCCACTTCGGCAGGTCCATTGCCCCAAGCGTGTTGGAGAGCTGGTCGCCCACGCCGAGTTCCTCCATGATGGACGCGGCCGCGAGCGCTGCGAACAGCGAGATGCCGACGGTGGCGAAGCTCGGCAGGTCCCGGACGATCTGCGCCCTGAACTGGGCGTTGTTGCGACGGATGCGACCTGCGCCCTCGATGAGGGCGATGAGTGTGATCAGCACCGGCACCCACACGATGATGGAGATGGCCTTGATGCCGTCCTCGCCGACGCCGGTGGAGTTCTTGAACCAGTTGGCCAGCGGGCCGATGGTGAGCAGCACCGGGATGATGATGCCGAGGAAGATCGACGGCGAGCGCCACCCCTGCGCCCACGCCTGCCCGAACGGCACGATCTGGTCCTTGGGAGTCTTGGGGATGCGGTCTTTCTTGGTCCAGAAGAACACGACTGCCAGGCGGTACAGCACCGCGTACGCGCCGGCGCAGGCCAGCGCCACGTACACCTGGCTTGCCGACGACGCCGCAGCCGCCGGCATCGCCA
Source organism: Corynebacterium sp. MC3 (assembly GCF_900099485.1). Taxonomy (NCBI): domain Bacteria; kingdom Bacillati; phylum Actinomycetota; class Actinomycetes; order Mycobacteriales; family Corynebacteriaceae; genus Corynebacterium; species Corynebacterium sp. MC3. Next base: position 96,432 of record NZ_LT622812.1, on the reverse strand, counting down.
GAATGATGAACATGGTGGAGTTCGGCGGCAGCGCCACGCCCAGGCCGGAGTTACCGGCGACCAGCGTCGCTGCCCTGTTGGAGGAGAAGCCGGTCTGCTTCATCCACGGGATGGTCACGGATCCGACCGTGGCGGAGTTGCCAGCGGTCGAGCCCGCGATGAGCCCCATCATTGCCGAGGCCAGGGTGGACACGTAGCCCGCCCCGCCGCGCAGCCGCCCGAAGATCGAGTTCAGGATGGTAATCAGCCTGTCAATCAAGCCCGTCGACTGCACAATGATCCCCATGAACACGAACGCCATACCAGCGAACGTGACCTCCGAGGAGACGGCCTTTTTAATTCCCAGCCACAGCAGCTCTGGCGCCCTCGTTCCGCCGACGAGCGCCACGCCGACCAGGCCGATCAGCAGCGCTTCTGCAATATTGCGTTTTAGCAAAACATTGAACACAACCGTGATCGCGATGAACACTATCAACGCAACGATGCCCATGTTCACTCCCTTCAACTCCAATTAGTGACGCGGCACACATTACGCGCTGCATGTTGCTGTAGCTACAAAATCCAACTAATTATCGACGCCACCCCTCCCCCACCAACGCAAAAACCCGGGCGGGTGCGTTGCTGCACCCGCCCGGGTTTGACCCCCGGTAGCGGTTATTTTTACTTCGCCGGCACGTTCACTTCTGCCAGGTCGGTGCCGTCCGGGTTATCGATGCTGACTTCCCACTGCAGTACGCCGTTGTCTTCGTCGAGTTCGGCGGAGTCGAGGATGCCGTCGTGCTGGTTCAGCGCATCCTTGATGGCGTCCTCGATCGCGACGGTGGCCTGGCCCGCCTTCGCGACGTCCTCAGCGTCCTGCTCGGACTCCTGCTCCATCACGTGGTTGCCGTCGACATGCAGCTCGACGATCTTGTCCTCTGCCGCGACCTTTACCTTGAAGGCGTTGGTGTTGTCCTCGCGGTCGATGGCAATGACGGTGCCGAATGGGCGCGCGGCCTCGATTGCCTCGTACGCGGCGTCGTTGGTGGCCTCGCCCGCGCTTTCCGACGCCGCAGCCGTGGTCGTCGTCGCCACCGTGGTCTCCGGAGCCTCCGTCACGGTCTTCGTTGCTGGCGCCTCAGTGCCGCCGTTCGAGCAGCCAGCGAGCAGTGCCGCCGCGGCCAAGACTGTCAGTGTGCGTTTCATGATTGCTCCTTCGTTCGGGTTCAGAAAGCCCCCACACTACCTGTTTTGGAGGTAGAGTGTCGCACAACAAAGGTTCACAAACGCGGAGGAAATTCACCATGACCGATGTGGAAAAGATTGAGCGCGACACGCTTCTACCTGCATATTTCGGAGAGTTCGGCGGGCAGTACGTGCCCGAGCCGCTCTACCCGGTGCTCGATCAGCTGGAGCGCGCCTTCGTGGAAGCACGCGAGGATAAGGAGTTTCTCGACGAGCTCTCGCGCCTCCAAGCGAAGTTCCTCGGCCGGCCGACCCCGGTCTATGAATGTGCCAACCTGCCGAGGGTTGGGTCGTCGAAAATTTTCCTGAAGCGTGAGGACCTCGCGCACGGCGGCGCCCACAAGGGCAACCAGGTGCTGGCGCAGGCGCTGATCGCGAAGCGGCTGGGCAAGAACCGTCTCATCGCGGAGACCGGCGCCGGCCAGCACGGCACCGCCACTGCCATGGTCGCAGCGCTGATGGGTATGGAGTGCACGATTTACATGGGCGCGCAGGACGTCGCCCGCCAGCAGCCGAACGTGCGCCGCATGCGCCTGATGGGTGCGACCGTCGTCCCCGTAACTAACGACGCCGGCGGCTCCATGTCCAACGCCATCGACATCGCCCTGCAGGACTGGGTCGAGCACATCGACTCCACCCACTACGTCCTCGGCTCCGCCTGCGGCCCCCACCCCTTCCCCACCCTGGTCAAGGAGTTCCAGGCCGTCATCTCCCGCGAGTCCCGCCAGCAGATGCTCGAGGACACCGGCCGACTTCCCGACGCCGTCATCGCCGCCGTCGGCGGCGGCTCCAACGCCATCGGCGCCTTCGCCGAATACCTGAAGGACGAGCCCGGCAACGCCGACGTCAAACTCATCGGCGTCGAACCCGCCGGCGAGGGCCTGGACACCGACCGCCACGGCGCGCCGCTCAACCACGGCAAGCTGGGCATCCTGCACGGCTCCCGCTCCTACATCGTCACAGGTCAGGACGGCGAAGTCCTCCCTGAGTCCTTCTCCGTCTCCGCGGGCCTGGACTACCCGGGCGTCGGCCCCGAGCACGCCTACCTCCGCGAGATCGGCCGCGCCCAATACGTCGCCGTCACCGACGAAGACGCCCTCCAGGCCTTCCGCCTGCTCTCCCGCTACGAGGGCATCATCCCCGCCCTCGAGTCCTCCCACGCCCTGGCGTACGCCCTGAAGCTCGCCGAAGTCGCCGACGCCGACGGCCACGAGCTCAACCTGCTGGTCAACCTGTCCGGCCGCGGCGACAAGGACCTCGACTACGTCTACAACATCCTCGGCGACCAACTCTTCGACGACCCCGAGCAAGCCCCCATCGGCGACCTCCACATCAGCGAAGTCCTCGCCTCCATGACCAGCTCCTCCAACGAACGCGAGGCCGGCCACACCGTCGCCCACTAGTTTTGGGTTGCTTGCTGTGACGTTTGGGCCCCTTCGCTCCTAGCGTGGGGGCCTTTTCTTTGCTTTTGGCGCGCCTGTGAGTTGCCTGTGCGTGGCCTGTGCATCACATTCCCTTTGGACGTTGCGGCGACCTGGGCTTTTACCCCGGCGCTTTCCCAAAATCCTGGAATTTGGTGCGCGCATCCTCCAGCTCGACACCAGATTCCCTCCCGCAGACCACGCGACCTGGGCTTTTGCCCCGGCGCTTTCCCCAAATCCCGGAATCTGGTGCGCACCTCCTCGCAGCAATGCCAAAGGACGCAATTCCATCTGCCAGATCCGGCAAAAGCCCAGGTCGCGAAAAAGGGGTTGCGTCCTTTGGCACTCACTCGGTTGGAGGGACACCACATTCCTTCCCGCCCAACCTGCGACCTGGTCTTTTGCCCAGGCGCCTTCCCGAAATCCCGGAATCTGGTGCGCACTTCCTCCAGCTCGACACCAGATTCCCTCTTGGCGTTGCGGCGAACTGGGCTTTTATCAAGGCGCCCTCCTAAACCCTGGAATTTGGTGCGCGCCTCCTCGCAGCAGTGCCAAAGGACGCAATTCCATCTGCCAGATCCGGCAAAAGCCCAGGTCGCGAAAAAGGGGTTGCGTCCTTTGGCACTCACTCGGTTGGAGGGACACCACATTCCTTCCCGCCCAACCTGCGACCTGGTCTTTTGCCCAGGCGCCCTCCCGAAATCCTGGAATCTGGTGCGTCCAACCCCTCACCAACGCAAAAACCCGCACCCCCTGCCACGAAAGCTAGGGGTGCGGGCTCAAACCCATTTGCAATTATGCCCGTGGAAGGACTGCGAGCGGTAGTACGTCGAAGCCGGTGGCAACGCCGTTGTTCTCGTCGCGGAACCACGTGCGGATTTGGTTGATCAACTGCATCATGTGGGTCCCTCCTTTCAAAGTGTGAAGGTTGTTAACCTTCTGTTCACGTTGAGGTAACTCTAGGGCCACAAAATTAGTTTGTCAACACCCACTATTGGCGTGTCGCAGGTATTTCTGGAACGAGTCCCGGTGGCCAGCACACTCATTTCCCCAGGCTTGAACCCAAGGGCAACAACTCGTCTATAGTGGGATCTGACATGAAGCCACCCAACGCCTCCATGTCAGCGTAAAGGCGAAGCCCCTCACCCGCCGGCAAGCAAAGTGAAGGGCTTCGTGAGACTAGTTAGTTGGCCAACCGGTCAGCTCGCGGACAAGTTCCGCGAGCAGTTTGGCCACTAACGCCACAAAGGTCCGGATCGTAATCTCTCCGATTGCTTTCCGGGCCTTTCCCTTTTCCGGCTCATCGCCGACACCAGGTTTAGGCATCTCGTCTCACCCCCTTTCCCACGGAAGGGTGGCCCCAACTAGCCAGGGCAAGCCTGGATCCACCGCACCAGCGGTGGAGACTCGCACCGCTAGAAAAGGGAGCGCTTCGATAAAGCGCTATTCCAAAGCTTACACAGCCGCTTTCCCGATTCTCGTGCAATTAGGCTCTACGGCTGAACCGCAGAAGCTCCCCCAACCCATTCAAAGCGTGCGCTTAGAAGCGTGCGATGCAGGTCGCTCATTCGCACCGGCCTGGGTCGATTTTCGGCGACCAGCGTCGCACTCCTTTAACACCTCGACCGGAGCGAAACTCAACGAAAACACCGGAGCGAAAACCAGCGAAAACAACCCCCGAAACCTACAAGAACGGGTACGGGTCCCACCCGGTGAAGTATTCGATCCGCTCGCGCGCGATCAGCAAAATGGCGGCTACCACGGCGACCAGCACAATCGCCAGGAACGCCCAGCCAACAACCCGCCGCACCCCGCTCGCCGCCGTGCCGTCTTCGGCTGGGGACAGGAAGTGGATGCTCAACGAAAACAGGGTGGGCAGCCCGGCGCCGAGGAGCATGCCTACGCCGAGGACCATGAGTAGTGATTTCAGCATTGGTGTCTCCTATTTGCCCAGGTGGTGGTTGAGTCCGTGGGTGGTGTCGACGATGTGCGCGGGCCCGGTCGGTCCGGTTTGGGGGCCTTCGGGGCCGTCGATTGGGTCCCAGTCGTCGTTGACGTTGTCGCGGTGTACGGGCTGCAGTTGCGCGCGGTAGAACATGTAGCCGCCGCCGATTGCCAGGATGACGGTGAGGAGGATGCCGCCCCAAACGAGGTCGCCTCCAATTGTCGACGCCCACTTCGCCACCCACCACGTGACGAAGGAGATGGCTGCCGCGATCGGCAGTGTGGTGATCCAGGCGAGCGCCATCCTTCCGGCGACTCCCCAGCGCACCTCACCCTTTGGGCCCGTGAGCCCGGAGCCCATGATGGAGCCGGTGGCGACGTGGGTCGTCGATAGTGCCATGCCGAGGTGGGAGGAGGTCAGGATGATTGCTGCGGAGGATGTTTCGGCGGCGAGGCCCTGTGGCGGGTGGATTTCGACGAGCCCTTTGCCCAGCGTGCGGATGACGCGGAACCCGCCCGAGTAGGTGCCGATGGCGATAGCCAGGGCGCACGCTGCTTGGATCCAGAAGGGCATGGTGTGGTCGGCGTCGAATTGCCCGGCGGCGACCATGGCGAGGAAGATGACGCCCATGGTTTTTTGGGCGTCGGACGTGCCGTGTGCGAGCGCGACGAGCGACGCGGTGCCGACCTGCCCCCAGCGGAAGTAGGTGTCGCGGTGTTCGTGTTCGGCGTTGGCGGTGAGTCGGTACACCAGCCACGTCGCGACGGCCGCAATGATCCCCGCGACGAACGGCGCGAACACGGCGGGCAGGATGATTTTGTCCAGGACGCCTTCCCAGACGACGCCTCCCCAGCCAATCGCCGCGATCGCAGCACCGATCAGTCCGCCGAACAGCGCATGCGAGGACGATGATGGAATCCCGTATAGCCACGTGAACAGGTTCCACATGATGGCGCCGGTCAGCCCGGCGAAGACCACGAGCAGGAGCTTCTCGGATTCGATGGTGTTGGACAGGTCGAACCCGTCCAACTTCACGATGCCACTCGCCACCGTCTTCGCCACCGCCACCGACAGGAACGCACCTATTAAATTAAGGACGCCCGCGAGCGCCACCGCCGTTTTCGGCTTGAGCGCCCCCGTCGCGATGGATGTGGCCATCGCGTTCGCCGTGTCGTGAAAACCGTTCGTGAAGTCGAAGAACAGTGCCACGGCGATAATCAGAATCAGAAGGATAGTGATACTCACAACCTGGCATTATTCTCCTCCCCCGCCGGGAATGAAACTCTTTTCCACTTTTTACCTATTGTTCACCTCCCACCAGGCCTTTTCCCAGCCCGTCCGCCGGTTGTTCACCTTCTGGGGGCTGGCGTGGGGGTGTGTTCGTGTTAGAGTCTGTGCCAATGAGGACACGCCGAGGTTGGGGAGGTGTACCGTGAACGATTCCGCTGCGTACGTTCCGTTTCCGACGTTTGCTGAGTGGTCCGACCAAGCGAACGGGCATGGGGCGTTTGAGCGACTTGCTGCCGAGTTTCGGTGTTTTGGGGCGGAGCAGCGTGCCCGCTATTCGCGTGAGTCGACGCGCTTTGCTGCCGTCGATACGAATGCGATTGAGGGGGTGTTTCGTTCGGATCGTGGTTTTACGTATTCCGTGGCGAAGCAGGCGCATGGTTGGGAATCGGCGATGGAGGAGCGCGGTGTCCATGTGCGGCCGTCGTTTGAAGCGGCGATGGACGGCTACAACTTGGCGCTTGATGTGGCTACGGGCCGCTGGCCGTTGACGGAGGCGTTGATCCGTCGCCTGCACGAAACGATCATGGCGAGCCAGGGCGAATATGAGGTCAGGGTGCTGGTTGCTGGTGAGCTTCGTCGACAGAAGCAGCCGCTGCAGCGTGGCGTGTATAAGTCCCAGCAGAATTCCCCGGTGCGCCCGGATGGTTCGCAGCACGTGTACGCGTCCCCGGAGGAGACTCCGAGTGAGATGCGTCGCCTGGTGGAGCAGTGTCGTTCGGATGAGTTTGTCGCGGCGCATCCGGTGGTGCAGGCATCGTATGTGCATTATGCGTTCGTGTGCGTGCACCCGTTTGCTGATGGCAATGGGCGTGTGGCGCGCGCGTTGGCGTCGGTGTTTTTGTACCGGGATCCGGGTATCCCCCTTGTAATTTTCGACGACCAAAAGCACCACTACTACGACGCCCTCGAGAGCGCCGATGCGGGTGTGTTCCGCCCGTTCATCGATTTCATTGAGCAGCGAGCGATTGACACGATGAACGTCGCGATGCTCGAACTCGGCGGCACGGATGACGTCGATTCCGCCCTCGCCGACCTCGGCGATGCCTCCGCGCTCCGCCTCGCGGACATGGTGTTCACGGAGCTCGAGCGCCAGTTTGAGGCACTGCAACACCACCCACTTTTCGACGCCACCATCGCCCGTACCTGCACCACTCCAACCTGCGCCGATACCGGCTACCTCCCCGTCATTTCCGACGCCGACGGCTTTTCCTTCTCCCTCACGCCAACCTCATCTTCCGGCTCCCAGGTGACCGCGAACTTTAGCGTGTTCGCCAACCCGCAGGCCACCGATCGCCCCGAATACATCGTGGCTTGTACGTATGCGCAGCCATCCGGCCGCCCTGGCCCGCGAAACCTGGAAGTGTTCCGTCGCGAGCTCACCCCGGACATCAGCCTGAGCCTGACTACCCGCATCCGCGCCTGGTCGGCAGTCGTACTCGCCGACGCGGTGCGGGCGTTCAAGGGTTAGCTCACCCCTGTTCACTCACCACTGTTAGCTCACCACGGCAACCCGACAAACACGAACGGCACGACCGAGACCAAGCGCGACAGCCCCGACCTGGTTCTCCGCGTGGCACGCCTCCTGTGCGCTCAAAGCGTTCGATTGGAAGCGTGCGATGCAGGTCGCGCTTTCTCACCCAGCCTGGCCGATTTTCCGCGACCTGCATCGCACTCCATTAAGCCCACGCTTTTAACCCAGCTCGAGAGGGCGCCAGAGGCGCACAAGCAACTAAGGGAGCTTCCTGGGCGTTAGCTGTGCACCACAACCCAGCACGAGAGGGCAGCAACCTGGGAAAACACAAACGAGGCAAACAGGAAACCCGGATTTTGGTGCGCCCGCCGCCCAACCGAACACGAAAAAACTCCCCTACCAGCGACCTGGAGGGGAGCCCAAGAAACTAACTACTGCACCGCCACGAAGGACTTGCCTGAGAACATGTCTGGCGAGACCGCCAGCACGCCGTTCTCGATTTCTTCCGAAGGTACCGCGATAGCAATGTTGCCGGTGGTGCTTGCGCCTTCGTACAGGGTGGTGATCTGGTCGAACGCGTCCGGGGCGACGGCGAGGCTGTCGTGGGCGGCGAACGTGTTGCCATCAGCGGAGACGTACGCAACCGAGCCGAATGGGGTGGCGCCTTCTGGGTCGTTGCCGGTGTAGGTGGCGGTGACGTTGATCAGGATGTACTGCTGGCCGTCGGAGGGGGCGTCGTTAAATGGGTTTTCGGCTATGACGGCGTCGGTGGCGTTGAGGTCGACGCTGTTGATGGTGTAGGGCCATTCTTTGGACTCGACGGTGGAGCCCATCGGCAGCGGGTTGTCGCGGCTCGTGCCTTGCGCGTCCTTGCCCTTGTTCTCGATGGTCTTACCATCCGGGCCGGTCTGGGCGGGAGGTGCGTTGAGTGCTTCGTCGGCGGCGTCGGTAACGCACGCCAGGAACATGACCGGCGCTACAACCGCACCCACCACTGAGACCACGATCGCTGCGATGCCCATGCCCTTCTTCTTGTTCTTCATGAACAGGGACACGATGCCCAGGATGAACGCGATCGGCAGCAGGATCCACCCCGCGATCAGCGCGCCCTTCACGCACGCGAGAATGAGTCCGAGGATCGCGACGATGAGGGCGATAATGCCCAGCGTGTTCTTGGTTTTCTCAGGCTGCATAGGCTGCGCTTACATAGGCGGCACTGGCTGCTCTGGTGCCGACGTTTGGTACGGGGATGGGTGGCCCTGAGGCGTTGGTTCGGGCTGTTCGGAGTGTGGTCCAGGTTGAGTCATGAATGCTTTCTTTTCCTGCCAATAGGCTTACGGTTAAATGTGAAGTTCCTTCACTAAAGCTCGTTTTTGGGTTAGTCAATGAGCATGGTGAGACCGTGAGCCAAGCTGTACTTTTCGACGCCAGCTTCGCTCCGCGAGCCGCTTCGCCGGACACGAACGCATCGCGTTGGTGGAAGAACGCAGCACTCTAAGAATGGCGGGGGTGCGTGATGCCGTGGTGGAAGGCCGGGGAGTCTTCGACGAGTTTCAAGTATCCATCTAGGAACCCGGATTGTAGCTTTGTCCGCTCCAGGAAGAAGTCGAGCGCGATGATCACTGCCATAACTGAATTGGCGTCGTAGGTACCACCGAGACGTTCGTTTGCTCTCTGCTTCGCGCCGCGAGGTATGGAGGGTTGATCGAGCACATAGCTGTTCCAGAGACGGGATGAGTGTGCACACTTATTCCTGGTAAAGGTGAATGACCGCATTTGCGTGGCAAGGAATGGTCTACGTACTTCCAAAATCTTGCAGGTTTCGCTGTAAACCTCGTTATCGTCATTTCGGAACTGAATAGCTTTGGAGAGCGTTCCAAGAGAAAGGGCCTCTACGGCTGCCCAAACTGGAACATCCTTTTTCCAATCATTATCTGTTCGCGAAGTATCGTCGCGGTATTTCTGTATAAAAGGTTCCCTCGAGCGCTCTAGTTCACTGGCAATAAGAAGCTCGGTTGCTAGGGCTCTGTTGTTCTTCGGGGGTCTGTAGGCGTTGGTCTGGAGATACTGTTCATAGGGCGAATGCAGTGAGCACTCGCTGAGGGAAAATGCGCTCCTAATAGCAACTTCCGCAGTTTGGATTCCTCGTAGGAGGTAAGTACGAAGCGTTGAGTCCAAGTAATAGATATCGGCTATTTCATCCCAATGCGTTCCCGGTTTAAACGTGGTGTCGCCACTGGCTAAGTCAGTTTGAAAATAGCGCATGTAGCCCGAGAAGCGGTAGTAGTTATGGCGCGTCAGGAATGTCTGCGCGTTTCGCTTCTCGGAGGAAGAAGTAGGCCCCGTTTTTCTAGTAAGGATGCTTGCTGCTCGACAGGGAAAAATATTTTACGTCGGTTCATCGAGCTAGAATATCAAAAGCCCCCCTCTCATATGACGCTGTTCTAATGAGAAGCTCGGAGGGGGTTTCTGTTGTAAACATTATAAACGTTACTGAGTAGACATTGTCAACTCAGTTGACAATGTCTACTTCTCGACGCCCGCTCCGCCACTCACCTCGTCCCCTGGCACACCTGTTGGTCACCATCACGCTGCCTCTCCCCCAGTTGCTCGGACCAGCTCAGGTTGTGTCCTCTAGTGTGGTGTATCTGTAGCCCGCTGCGCAGTATGCTTGTGTTAGATGTTGCTGGGCTTTGGCGTTGCGGTCGGAATGGCTGTAGCCCAAGTGCGCATCCATCTCCGCCTGTAGACCAGCGTTGATCGATGCCTGTAGCAGGCCTTTGACCAGCTCGCTTGCATCATCAGCGGAGGCCGACAGTTCGCTGATCAAGCTGGCGAGCTCAGGGTTTTCCATCAGCTTCTCGCTGATCTCGTTGACCCTCGCCGGGTCATGGCTTTTCTTCGGTGACACCGTAGTCATTATCGGTGAAACTCCTTCTAGATCAGAGCCTCACACACAACCTTCCTGACACCCTCATCTATTACTTCTTGACGCCAGCTTCGCCCACCGCAATTCTGTTCGGGAGCAAAAGAAAGCGCTGAACACCACCTTCAAGGAAAGCAATTGTTTTTCGACTAAAAGTCCGGATCGCCACCCCTCCTGTGCTTATGATTGTTTTCTCAGAAGGAATCAAAATTGGCGAAGGGATCCGGTCTTGACCACTTCAGCTGTCGACGAAAAGACAATACTCTTCAACGCAATTTTTAGGAGGCAGTGGCTAAACTTCATCAACAAATACCCTGCCTTGCCCCCGATCATTTCAACCGAATCTTTCACAAAAGACCTAATGGATGCGCTAGCATCCATTCCATCCATCGCGGACCCATCGAATGGCGATTCTAAGGCTAGACGGTGCGATTTTGTGGGGCCGTGCGGCTATCAAGTAGTTCGATTCGATGGAAAGGTTCGGTTCTTAGAATTTCCCCACCCGTGGCCTTACGCCAAGCTGGGTAAGGTACTAATCGACAAATGGGATAAGCTAGGACAGCTTTGCGACACAGAGGAATCTCTCCTGAGGCCACGCTTCGATTCAAATTCAAGTCGAATAATTGCGTTTAACTATGGCGATAGAGAAGACGAATGGCTGTCGGCCCTGGACGAAGCCGCGCCATTCGTAAATGGGCGCTCCTCGTTCGATGAACCAAGGGTGCTAGCCCTAGACATAGCCAATTTCTTTCCCTCGATCTATACGCACGCGTTGGACTGGGCGATCTCCAAAGGAAGATTTAATGCGAAAAAATCACTAGGCAGCTCGATAGATTACGCATACACACATGTGCGTAATAACCGCACGGATGGGGTGTCTATCGGTCCGATCACTTCTAATATCGCGGCTGAAATAATTCTTAACGAACTCGACAAATACCTACAAGACGCGAAGCGCAAGGGCGAGCTCGATTTTCGCCGTCACGTAGATGACGTCGAAATTTTGATACCAGCGTCAACCGATCCATCGGAACTGATCAGCGATATTTCGATGATCTTGAAGAAATACTCACTAACACTTAACCACACTAAACAATCTTACTCGACGGTTTTTGACTTCCTCGCGAACGATATCGGCACTATCGCTAATCAGTTTCTAGAAACATGGCGCGAGTTCCCATCTCGAGGAAAACTAAAAGTCTTTATTGTGGAAATACATCAGTTCTCCCAAAAGCACCAAAAAATGTCATTACCTAGGTACTTATGGCCGAGTCTGCTCACAAAGGCCAAAGAAGCAGGTCTCTTTTACGAGTTCTTGGTCGAATCTATGTATCTTCTCCCGATGCATCCAGAATTAATCCAAGGCTATACCCAGACAATTGCTGACTCGCCCGAGCTGATACCCAGAATCGCGAAATCTCTATCTGTGAAGGAGTTCTTGACAAAACTATTCCGAGATTCGCTTCGCATTGGGTCTGTCGAGTTTACATGTTGGCTGATTTACCTTTCGGAGCTCTTGACCCTCGATCTGAGCCACGTAATCGGCGACTTTGTGCAACAAGTGCTCAGAAAAAATGGCACCGGATCAGCCAGCCAATTCCCGCCCAGCTTGCCATTAAGCGTCTCGGACGCGGAAGCCTTACGGAATCAAATGAACCCCATACTCGCGGTGTGTCTGCTCCACTACTCATATGAGCTCGAAAATCATAACCACGGGGTCTCTAAATTTACTACTAACCTGCGAGAGCTGTTGTGCACCACATATACGACTCCTGGCAACTGGAATGATGCGCGGATGGCCGAGTGGTCACCTGAATGGCCGATCCGGTACGAACTATGTCGCAACAGTGAGATTAGTATTTCCAGCCTCTCCGCAATCGAGAAGAAGTGTTTTGAGATCATGATTGACCACGAATTCAGTTTGCTAGCTCACCCCTGAGCTGCGGGGAAAGAACCATCTAGCGTCGCGGGAGGCTGGCCCGCCAGTGCCAATTTACAGCCCTATCACCGTAGGTCGGTTTCGCCTCTAAAACCGGCTCTTTCGGTTTTAGAGTGCATTGATTTTGTGTCGGATGTTGGCGGCGTGGATCAGCTACCGCAAGATGTAGTGGTCGAGGTTGCGGAATCCCAGGGCGATGCCGCGTAGGAATTCCAGGCGGCCGTTAATCGCTTCGACAGGCCCGTTGGATGCTGCGTGGTCGAAGTAGGCGAGGATGTCTTTGCGGCGCTTGTTCATGGTCCTGCCTAGCTGCGCGATCTCGGCGATCCCGGCGTCTTTGATGTCAACAAGCGTGTCAATGAGCGTGCTCATGGCTTTCTTGGCTGCTTGCTTGTTGGGATTGTTGTAGCAGCTTATGACTTGTTGGTAGTAGGTCCAGGTCTCTTGTAATGGCGCGTAGTCGTCGTCGAAGTCAAACAGTTCCTCAAGCCTTTCGCGCTGCTTGTCGGTGAGTAGGCGCTCGGTGGTCAACAGTGTTTTCCGGTTGCGATAGAGCGGGTCGTTGCTGCGGCCACGTCGGCCTGTTGTTTCTCACTGGAGCCTGGTGCGGCACTTGGTGAGCTTGTCACCAGCCAGGCGTACAACGTGGAACGGGTCCATGACTTGGGTCGCGTTGGGAATGACTTCGCCGGCGGCGGTGGCATAGCCTTGGAAGCCGTCCATGCTGATGATGTTGACCTGATCACGAAACTGCTCGCTTTGATTATTCAGCCATGTTCGCAACGCGTCAGCGCTTCTTCCCGGGCACAACATCAACAAGCCGGGCAGGGCGGACGACGTTTCCATCCTTATCATGGTGGTCGGTCATATCAACGATGACGGTGACGTATCCATCACGCCATTTGCGTCGGTTGTGCGATACGCGATGCTCATCAACACCGATGACCTTGACCCCGTCGAGGTAGTGCTCGTCGTTGTAGATCAAGTCGCGAACAGCAGCTAAGGCTAAGGCATTGGTGGTGTCCCATCCCAGGCCTCATGACTTGGCTGCAGCGGCAACGCTCATCCGATCGAGGCAGAGTCGTTGCAGTATCCAGCGGGTCACCCGGTCCGTGGTCTTTGCATTGTCGGGCAGTCGGGCGCGCAAGCAAGGCCCGCGCGGAAGATCTTCTGCGCGGGCCTTGTTGGTGCACCGGTAGCGTGGAAGGCGCACGTGAATGCGTGTTGGGTGGCCGACGATGGGTAGATCGATCAAGCTGCGGATGACGTGGTCGCGCAATACTCCAGGCTGCCCGAACGTGGGGCATTCGTTGATGGGGTCGATGGGCTCGGCTTCGATGACGGTGACATCGCCGTGTTCTGCAGCCCCGGTGATAGTTACTCCTAGTTATGCGGTGCGGCAGATGGTATCGACGATGACATTTCCGTTAGGCTGCACAGTAGGTCCTTGGTTTGTACGGATGGATTAGACACCCTTATTCCTACAAAGCCAAGGACCCCAATATCTTGTGCCACGCCCGAACCCCCGGCGAACTAATCAATGCACCCTAAAACCGGAAGAGCCGGTTTACTGGTCTCCCCGCCTGCGTGCACAGGTAACCGCCCAACTCGCCGGATTCTCGGACTATCAGGTCACCGAGGACCTCGCCGAGTGAAATTACGGGCAGTACGAGGGAAAGACCCGCCAGGACATCATCGCCACCATCCCCGACTGGCAGATCTGGACCCACGGCCACGCCCTGCGCGTGCTCGCGATGACGTTGCTGGGCATGCCCCTGAGCTTCGGCTCACAGCTCCCCCTCGACACCGCGACCGTCTCACTCCTCGGCCACTACTGCGGCCGCCGCGCACTCAAGAAGTGGAACAGCCGCGTGGGCAGGCTTTAGGCCGACACCTGCGGCAACAGCGTGCCGTCTTCTCGTTCTTCGACGAACGTCACCACAAAATTAAACGTATCAACCGGCAGCTGGAAATCTCCGGGAACGCCCTGACGGTTGACGTACTGAGGCGGCAGCGGGAGCACAGATTCGACCAACTGCTCGACAACCTTGTCGTCGACGCTCGCCACGGTCACAGCCCCCTCGAGCACCTGTCCATTGGGGCCGTGCAGTTGGAAGCGTTTCGGGTACGTCCGCTGCGGAACCGTATAGAAATCAGTGGGCGCGAGAGCTTTCATCATGGCCCGCATTGATTCGGCGTCGCCATTGAACGCATAGGGCTTGACCGCATAGGTCGCTGAAAGACCGCCCTCGGAGTAGAAAACCCACACGTTAAATCCGACTTCGGGATTCGGGCTGGCAACAGACATTCCGCGTCCTTTCTCTCGATGACTGATGAATATCGTGACTCAGGGTAGCGGAAGCACCCGACACCAGCTACCTATACCGTCGCCACACCTTGCAGCAAGCAGCAGCGCCCACCCATTCGTTTCAGGGTTAAGATAATCGGCCTTAAGAACCCTTAAGGACGTTTAACAATGTAGGTTTGAGCGGTTGCACCAAAGTTCCCTTATGGTGAATAGCAGAGCAATCAGCAATGACTGTTCGCCCCTATTTCCCATCGCTCCCCCTACGAAAGGAGGCACACCATGACCGCCACCATGACGCTCGCCGACATCGCTCGCATGACCGGCGTCGCACGCCCTGCGGTCAACGAGTGGATCCGGCGCTTTAATGCAGAATCCGCCTCCCCCTTCCCCGCCCCCTACGAAGAACATGACGGCCGTTCCTACTACGCCGTCGCCGATGTTCAAGGCTGGCTGCGCACAACGCAGCTCGGCCATCGTGCTACCGCGGTGGATGATGCACTCTTCCATTCTTCTCTCTACCAGATGCTGCTCAGCCACCCTGCCCACGCCGCACTCAGCCTCTTACAGTGCAGCACGGGTTTTGAGGAACCTTCCCTAGATTCCTCTACCGAGGTCATAGACGCCCTCACTGCCTCATACGAACGCGCCGCAGACAGCACCCCTACTGCCGTCTCGCACGCCGATATCAACGAAGCAGCCGAGCTCGTCACCGAGGCGGCTTTCACGCCTGCTGCAGTATTGGCCCGACTTGCCCACGATCTCGGCGCTCAACGTCAGGTTCTGCTGTCTTCTCGCTTCTCTGCGCGCGTAACCTCTGCTTTGAAAGAAGCCCTCACTGTTTCAGGTCCTGCACCGCTCATCATCCCTACTGATGAATACAGCCTGGGACTCGTCGCAGACCTGGTCCGTAGTCTCACGGAACCGATGTCACTCACCATCGGTTATCGGAAGGAGTGCGCTCCCGCCTCTCTCTTCTGGGCTGAACTGGCGTGCCGCAACGTGGAGTTCCTCGACGTCAGCGAGGAGATCCCCTCGGATTCCTTCATCATCCACGCAACGTCCGCGCAACCCGAAAAAGTCCAAGAGTACTTCGACGGCCTCCAGGATTGGCTCGACCACTTGGATGACCGTGGCGCGCTCCTCTGCGTATCCTCCGCAGGCTTACTCATCGAAGATTCCGCAGCGCAGAGTATCCGCCGGCGTTTCCTCGCGCCGACAGAAACCGGCGCACTGGCCCCGCTCCGCTACAGCGCGCGCCTGCCCCGCGGCATTTTCCCTGACCGTGGCCAACAGCAAGGCGCCTTGTGGATCTTCAAGCGCCCCAACCGCGCTGCAGTCGCCAACTCCGCCGACGCACCGGTAGTGCTTGCAGACGTACCCGACGTAACCGCGCCCGGACTCATCTCGGACTGGGTCACCATGCTTACCACTCCGGACGATGCTCTCAAGCACACCTTTGTGCGCGGCCGCACACTGCGTGCCGCCGCTGCATGGCGCAGCCGCACTCATTCTCTTGATGATTCCGTCTTTACTAGCAAGCCAGCAGTATCGGCTGCTGACCTCATCCACACCGCACATCAGGCCGGATGGGACATCAGCTCTATAGGACTCGAGGACACGCAGCCACAGGTCGGCATGCGCGCCGACACTGAGTCCACGCGCATTGAATACCGTCCTTGGAAAGCCGCAACTAATACGCGAACCGGAGTTCTTCAGAAACTCAGCGGCTCCCGCATTGCCGAACGTGATCTCGCCCCTGAAGCAGTAGCAAAACTGGAACTCATCGGTGAACCCGAAATTCTGGGGAGCATTCCACAGGGCGCACGTTGCATCGATCGTCTCCGGCTGGAAGACATTGCACCGCGCGGCACCCTCACAGAACCAGGGGATGTGGTCTTCATCAAGAGCCCGAGACCACGCGCGCTCATCGATGAGGAAGGCGGCAAGCTAGTCACTGCACCGGCGCAAGCACTACGATGCCGCACCTTCCGTGGACGCAGCCACACTCCCTTGGAACAGGTCTGCATTCCCTACCTCGTAGAGAAGGCTATAAACGAAGCTGTCTCCTCCGAGTTGGGATCGGTGTACTTCCCCGTATTGCCTCGCAAGAATGTGGAACACCTCAGCACAGTCGAGCAACAGCTCGGCGCACGGCGTCGCCAGTTGGTTGAGCAGCTAAGGAGTATCGATGTTCTACGGCACAACCTCACTATTTCAATAGGTACCGGTGCTGTCACCACCGCTGAATCTCGTGCACAATCCCCGCCAGGCTAATAACAGAGTTCAACATTCAAAAACACAAACACCGTTATATATAAGGAGAAAAATGACCAACTCAGTCAAGGATGAGCAGAACGTAGAGTCTGCCTCCGCCACCACCCTCAAAGAGCTCAAGGACACTTTATGGAAGGCAGCAGACAAGCTGCGCGGTTCCATGGACGCCTCTCAGTACAAGGACATCGTCCTAGGACTGGTGTTCCTCAAATACGTCACTGATGCTTTCGACGCCCGGCGCGCAGAACTGCGTGCCGAAGGCGAGGAGCGCGGCGATAGCGAAGAGTACATCCAGGAAGACCTGGAGGATATCGACGCTTACCGTGAGAAAAACGTCTTCTGGGTCGACCCCATCGCTCGCTGGACCTTCCTGCGTGACAACTCGAAGGGCAAGACGGCCGACGCCGGCCAGGAGTACCAGTCCATCGGCAAGCTCATCGATAACGCGATGAAGCAGCTCATGCTGGACAATGAGTCCCTGTTAGGTACCCTGCCCACCAACTTCGCCTCGGATAGCGTTGACCAGCGTCGTTTGGGCGAACTCATCGACTTGTTCAGCACCACCCGCTTCACTTCGGAGGGCCCAGAACGCGCACGCGATTTGCTGGGTGAGGTCTATGAATACTTCCTCGAGAAGTTCGCCCGCGCTGAGGGCAAGCGTGGCGGTGAATTCTACACCCCGCGCCCTGTCGTACGTACCCTCGTGGAAATCCTGGAGCCGACCCAGGGTCGCGTCTACGACCCGTGCTGTGGCTCAGGCGGCATGTTCGTGCAGGCCGAGAAGTTCCTCGAGACCACAGAGAAGGACCGCACTGCTCTGGCCATCTACGGTCAGGAGCTCAATGAGCGCACGTGGCGCATGGCCAAGATGAACCTGGCCATCCACGCCATTAGCTCTGCCGGCTTGGGTGAGCGCTGGGCCGACACCTTCGCCCGTGACATCCATCCGGATAAAAAGATGGACTACGTCATGGCCAACCCACCGTTCAACATCAAGGATTGGTCGCGCAACGAGGAAGACACTCGCTGGAAATACGGCGTTCCGCCCAAGCGCAATGCAAACTTCGCGTGGATGCAGCACATTATCTCCAAGCTCACCCCTCAGGGTGAAGCCGGCGTCGTCATGGCCAACGGCACGATGACGTCGAACTCCTCCGGTGAAGGCGATATCCGCAAGGCCATGGTAAAAGACGACATCGTTTCCTGCATCATCGCACTTCCTGCGCAACTCTTCCGCGGCACGCAGATTCCGGTCTGCGTCTGGTTCTTCGCCAAGGACAAGAAGGCAGGTTCCAAAGGCTCCATAGACCGCACCAACCAGGTGCTCTTCATCGATGCCCGCGAGCTCGGCCACATGATTGACCGCACGGAGCGCACCTTCAGCGACGACGACATCCAGAAGATCGCCGACACCTTCCGTCTCTGGCGCGGCCGCACCTCCGCCCCAAAGGACGAGGCCTACGAAGACATCGCCGGCTTCTGCAAGTCCGCGTCCCTCGACGACATCCGCGACGCCGATTTCGCCATGACCCCCGGCCGCTACGTCGGCTTCGCCGAAGCCGAAGAAGACGACGAGCCCATCGACGAGAAAATCACCCGCCTCACCAACGAGCTCACCGCCGCGCTTGACGACGCCGCCCGCCTCGACAAGGTTGTGCGTGAACAGCTGGGGAGGTTGAAGTAATGAATACCTTGACCATGCGCGAGCTGACCAAGTTCGCAATCGGCGGTGGCTGGGGAGCAGAAGAACTTCAGGACGACACAAACGAAGTTACGGTCATTCGAGGCGCAGATTTCCCGGCTGCGGCTCTCCAAGATATTTCTTCGGCTCCAATCAGATTCGAAAAATCCTCTAGAATCCCAAACCGAGTTCTGAATCCAGGCGATATTGTCCTTGAGGTTTCAGGCGGTACAAAGGATCGCCCAACCGGTAGAACGATCTTTATTACGCAAAAGATGGTTAACGATGCAGCTAGTCCTTTAATTCCTGCTAGCTTCTGCCGACGTCTCGCAATTGACACAGAAAAAGCGGAACCCCACTTTGTTTATTACTGGCTCCAGAATATGTATGCCACAGGACAAACGTGGAATTACCAAAACCGATCCACCGGCATTGCAAACTTTCAATTCGAGCAGTTCCTCGACCGCGAGGCCGTCCGTTTGCCAAACCGGCAAGAACAGCTGAAAATCGCTCATTTGCTTGGAGCTCTCGACGATAAGCTTGCCGCAAATCAACGTACGATTCGAGATTGCGAATCTTTATCCGAAGCCTTATTCCGAAAGACCTCAGCCACCGCTGATACAACAACCCTCGGAAAGGAGCTTGAGCTACACTACGGCAAAGCACTCCCCAAGAAGTCTCGAATCCCTGGCAAAGTTGCGGTAGTAGGTAGCGGTGGTATCTCAGGTTTCCATAATGAAATGCTACTAGATGGGCCTTCGATCATTGTCGGCCGCAAGGGAACAATAGGTACGGTTCATTGGATTTCTGGCCCAAACTACCCAATCGACACCACATTTTGGGTTGAGTCCAAACGACTCCCCCTCGAGTTGCTCTATTTCTTGCTGAAATCCTGTGACTTCGCATCCATGAATACTGATTCAGCTGTTCCAGGGCTGAATCGAAAAAACGCTTATCAAGTTGCAGTTCCATGGATTAGCGAAGATTCTGCCAGCGAGATTGGACCGTTGCTCAAAACACTTCGGGCCCGTCAAGAGCATGCCCGGAAAGAAAACCAAGTCCTCGCCCGCACCCGCGACGAACTCCTTCCCCTCCTCATGAGCGGCCGAATTACGGTCGGTGAGGCGCAGGACGCTGCGGACGTTGTGGGCACGGTGGCGTCGGAAAGCTAAGCACCCCTACCCCTACAACCCCAAAGGAGAAGCTCATGTTGAGCGAAGAATCCCTCGAACTCATTGTTCAGGACCACCTGGCTGAACTGGAATGGCAGGCCGGCCACGGTCCGGACTTTGCGCCGGGCTCCGGCGAGCGCGACACGTGGAATGACATCGTGCTGCGCGGGCGTCTGCGCAATGCCGTGCGCAACCTCAACCCGGGCGTGCCGGAGGAGTACCTCGACCAGGCGATTGGTGAGGTCATCACGCCGAAGTCACAGTCCTCGATTGCGGAGAACCGGCGCATTCACCAGATTTTGGTGGAAGGCTACCGCGGTATCGAGTACATCGACCACGAAGGCAACGTCCAGAACCCAACCATCTATTTCCTGTCCTCACAGCCGCACAAGAACGACTATTTGTCGCTCAACCAGGTCACCGTTGCGAACCTTGATGGGGAACGTCGCTTTGATGTGGTCTGCTACGTCAACGGCATGCCGCTGGCATTCATTGAGCTGAAGAGGACGGGCGCGAATACCTCCGTCGAGGGCGCGTACAACCAGCTGCAGACGTACGTCAAGGAATTCGGCATGGCCTTCCGCTTTGCCAATATTGTGATTCCTTCGGATGACCTCAGCGCGAAGTACGGTACGCCGTTTACTCCGTGGAACCACTTTGCGCCGTGGAACGTGGATGAGAACGGCAGCCCGGTAGACCCCAACAACATGGTTGTGGCCGGCGAGCCGGTCACGCAACTGGACCTGCTGCTTGATGGTCTGTTTAATGTGGAGCGCTTTGGACAGCTCTACAGCGACTTCACGGCGTTCGATGACACGGCTGAGGGGCTAGTCATGCGCATCGCGAAGCCGCACCAATACTTCGCGGTGACCAAGGCTGTGGGTTCCACAATCACGGCGGCGCGCGGCGACAAGCGCGCGGGCGTCATCTGGCACACGACGGGTGCGGGCAAGTCCATGGAGATGGAGCTCTACACCGCCAAGATTATGCGTCGGCCGGAGATGCTCAGCCCGACCGTCATTGTGCTCAATGACCGTACCGAGCTAGATGAGCAGCTCTTCGAGACCTTCAACCGGTCCACCATCCTGCCGGAGGCACCGCGCAATATCGAGTCGCGTACTGAGTTGCGTGAGCTGCTGTCGCAGAAGACCTCCGGTGGCATCTACTTCTCCACGCTCCAGAAGTTTGGCTTGAATGGAAAGGGCGAGCTCCGCGAAAAGGAGCACCCGTTGCTCTCTGACCGAAGCAACATTGTGGTCATCGTTGATGAGGCACACCGCTCCCACTATGGCTTTGGCGACACCGCGGCTGACGGCTACGCACAGCACCTACGCAATGCGCTGCCGAATGCCACCATGTTGGCGTTTACCGGTACCCCGCTCAAGGAATGGGACCGCAACACGCGCAAGGTCTTCGGCGATGACGTCGACATCTACGACATGAACCGCGCCGTCGAAGATGGTGCCGTGGTGCCCGTGTATTTCGAGCCGCGCCTCATCCCGCTCAAGCGCATTGCTGGGATTACCGATGACGAGATTGATGACACCGCTGAGGAAGTGCTCACGGGTCTCGACGAGGTGGAGCGCGACCGGATTCAGCGCTCCGTCGCAGCCTTGGAAATCATTTACGGTTCCGACGACCGATTGGATGCGCTCGCTGAGGACTTTGTTCGCCACTGGGAAGACCGTCGCGAGAACATGCGGGAATTCATCGGTGCACCGGGCAAAGCCATGATCGTGACCGCCACGCGTTCCATTGCAGCACGCCTCTACTCCAAGATCGTGGCACTGCGCCCTGAGTGGCATTCGGATGCCGATGACAAGGGCAAGATCAAGGTCATCTACTCTGCCGCGCCGTCCGACCCGGATGAGCTCAAGGTCCATATGCGCCGCCCGAGTGCGCTCAAGGCAGTGAAGAACCGCATTAAGGATGTCGACGACGAGCTGGAAATCGCCATCGTTCAGTCTATGATGCTCACCGGCTTCGATGCGCCGCCGCTGCACACGCTCTACATTGACCGCTCGCTCAAGAGCGCGCTGCTCATGCAGACCCTCGCCCGCGTCAACCGCACGTTCCGAGGCAAGCAGGATGGTCTCCTTGTCGCCTATGCTCCGCTGGTCGAGAACCTGGAGAAGGCGCTGGCTGAGTTCACGCTCAACCCCTCCGACGACGGTACGAAGGTCACGGGACAGGACGTCGAAGAAGCGCTCAATCTGGCGAAGGGCTTCCTGGCTCGTCTCGACGACATTGTGGGAATCGAATGGAAGAACACCGCTTTCATCGATGATGTCAACCTTCGTCGTGCCTTGCTCGATGTCACTGGTTTCCTTCGCAATCCAAGAACCGAAGGCAACTACGACCCCGAGAAGCCAAACGCGCGTCCCGTCGCTGATGAGTTCAAGCGTCAGGCTGGAAGGCTCGCGCGTGCATGGGCGCTTGCGTCCAACAGCCCTGCCGCCGATGAATTCCGTCCGAGCGTGCGGTTCTACTCCGAGGTCAAGAACTGGCTCATCAAGCTCGATGCGGGCGACCGCGTGGCCAATGGCGAGCCGATTAGCGACTCCATCCGCAACGCCCTAGGCAAGCTGGTCGTTGATTCGGCTGAGGCCACCGGTGTCATCGACATCTACCGCCAGGCCGGGATTGAGATTCCGAACTTGCAGGATCTCACCGTCGACCTGTTCAAGGACAAACAATCCCCCTCTGAGGTCTCGTTGCTCATCGATGCGTTGCGCCGCCAGCTCCAGCAGGAAGCCCGCACCGCCACAGGCAACAACGAGCTGCGCTCCAAGCAGTTCTCCGAGAGGATCACCGAGCTGATGAATCGGTACACCAATCAGCAGCTCACGGCCGCTGAAATCATCGCTGAACTCATCCGCCTGTCCAAGGAGATTGTCAAGGAAAGCAAACGCGGTGAACAATTCACCCCGCCACTGGGCAATGACGAGCTCACCTTCTTCGACGCGGTGTCGACAAACGAATCCGCAACCGAGCTCATGGACGACGAAGTTCTTGCTGAAATCGCACGCCAGCTCGTTTCCATGCTGCGTCGCGATGCCAAGACCGACTGGACAGTACGTGATGACGTACGTGCGAAACTACGCCGTTCGGTCCGCAGGTTGCTACGCGACTACAAGTATCCCCCGGACAAGGCGCCGGAGGCCATCAAGCTCGTGCTTGAACAGATGGAGAAATTCGCGCCAAGGTATTCAGCGGCGGTGTGCGAACAAGGTGACGCTACCTTCCCGGCGGTGCTTTCGCCTCGCTGCTACTAGGTTGGCAGGCACGAGCCAGGAAAGACATGATGAGCAACGACAAGTTTGGATACACGGTGGGCTGTACACGTTCGGCAGATACAGCTCGGGGTTGTTTATTGGCTCTTCCGGTTTTAGAGCCACCAAAATCTAGTTTGACCAAGCGAGGCAGGCCGCCGTGACGCACCCGGCCACGAGCATGAGGGTAGCGTTGCCAGCGGAGAGGTATCGGCTGACCAGAACGGTAAAGCGGCGTACAGCCCAGACACTGATGGCACTGGCAATCCCGCATACGCGGGGTGTTCGAGGATGACTTTCCTAACCTACCTCCAGCCACAACCTCCCCACCCCATTACTCCCATCTGCAATTCTGTTCACAAATTCCCGACACCGCTCGTGTCGACTATCCCTTCCCCAACAGACCTCGCCGACGCACCCCTGTGGCAGCCACCTCAGAACGCCTCCAGCCTCCGCACCCACTGGGCGAGCGTGCCGTCGATAATCGCGTCGTGGATCGTGGTAGGCCCAACTAACCGAGCTGCCTGGATGATCATCTGGATCACCGAAAGTGCCTGCAGCTCCGTGGCCGTTTCCGTCGGAACCTGCTCGGCGATCTCCGGCAGCGACAAATTCGAAACCTCCGCGTCCGGTGTCGCCGGCGCGTACTTCGCAAACTCCTCCGTGAACTGGGCTCGAAGCGCCTCAGTGTCCTCCAGCGGTGCCTGCAACTCGGCGGCTTCATCAAGCTCGGCGACGAACTTCAATAGTCCGGCGTACTTCGCCACAGGCTTTTCAGGCTCGTCTGCTGCATCTTGCTCGGTGGCTCGGAACCGGAACTCGAGGTCGTTGGTGTCTAGGTCGAGTCGGTCGAAGATGAAGCGTAGCAGCCCCATTTTTGTCGAGGTGCTATTGCCGACGTCGACGGCGAGGGCGTCGTCGACAACTCGCCGGCCGCGTGGCAGGTCCGCCGGGTCGAACTCGGTATGTAGTAGCGCGGCATCATTGGAGAGGGCGAGGAGTTCGGAACGGTGGTCGCGAAGGAGGTGCTGGATCAGGGCAACAACCATGTCTACCCAGCTCTCTACCGTTTTGGAGAAGTCTTGGTATTTGAATCCAACGATCCACCGCCCGGTGAAGTCGCCTGAGTCCCCCATCACTTCGGTGGGGAGCACGGTTTGGGGCGGGGTGAACGTTGTCGTTGGCATGCGCCAGTAGTTCAGGGCGGCGGTGACGATGTCTTCTGTGCGTTGCTGCATCTCGGCTTCGCCCCAGGTCGTGGTCTCTTTGAGTCGGCGGTTGAGGCGGTACGGGGAGGAGTCGAAGCCTTTGTCGGTGTCCTTCTTTACGGCAAATGACTTGTTGGAGTAACTGGAGTTGTAGCCGGTCACGGTCAGGTTGCCGATGCGGTGTAACCACTCATCATGGATACGTTTCGCATCGTGGCCCAGTTCTGCAGCCCACTCTTTTGTGAGCGTTTGCGGCATGATGTGTTCGATGGAAATGTCGCCGTTTTCGAGTTTTTGGGCGATGTCGCGGGTATCTTGCGAGTTGCCGTTTTCGAGGATGTCGTAAATGTAGTTCCGCCACTGGGCCTTGATGTTGTACATGTTTCGCGTCTCCAGCGCGGCTTGTACTTCGCTATCGGTAGGGATACGGCCGTTGCCTGTGCGTCGCCCCAACACATACGCGTATACGTCAGCGAACCGGTCATCCTCTTTACGCAGTTTTGTGGTCTCGGAGTAGGCCGTCGCAAAGATCTTATTCAACGAGTTCGTTGCCATCTCGATGATGAAGCGGCGCGCAATAAACGATTCAGTAATGCGAAGCACGTCGCAGAAATCATCCTCAGTGATGCGGTTGGCGTGAACATCGCGCAGCACAGGCATCAGGAACGGCAAGGTCACACCGCCGAGAATGGGCTGCATACGCCGCAGAATACGATCTGCCTGCGCAAACCCGGTACTCGATTCCTGAATCTCCCTGTAATACCGAGAAAATTCGTAGAGCTCCTCCAGCACCTCCTTTGTTCCGGTGCCTTGGCGCTTTGTGAAGCGTTTGAACTCCTCGTACACATCCTTCTCGCGCGGCGTACGAGAATTCTTCGTCGTTAGATACCGGCGAATAAACGCTGACGTGCGGAACTTTGCATTCGTCTCGATGGGGTTCCACAAGTTCTCGTAGAGCTTCTCCTGCACCTCCACCGTGTGCCCCATCAGAATGAAGTTGCGCACTTTATCGGCCTCAGTCAGGTCCAAGCCCGTCGAGTTCAACGACTCAAAAACTCGCTGCGGATCGTCATCTTTGTCCAGCTCAAGCAGCATCACCTGCAGCTTTTCGACGGCCCCCCAAATCTCATCCGCCGTATATTTCGTCGCCCGCAGCCGGTCCTGAAAGTACTTGAAGTTCGCCGTAATATTCGACGCCGCCACGTACCTCGACGGCTCCCCAAACAGTGCATCATACGCCTTCTTGTCATTCTTGACCGGCTTGAGCTTGAACCGGACTTCCTGCCGTTGATCACCGATCATGAGGAAGGAATCGACAATCTTCACACCCAAGGATTCGTCATCAGCCTGGATGTCCCCGTTCTCGATCGCCTTCGCCAGCGCGAGCATCAAAATGCTGACGGTGGTGAGGCGCTGCTGGCCGTCGATAACTAGCCACTCAAACGACGCCCCGCCGCCGACAATCGCACCAAAGAAGTGAGCCTCCCGCCCCTCACGAATGATCTCCTCCAAGTCATCGAAGAGCTGCGCGCAATGCTTCGTCTGCCAGTCGTAATTGCGCTGGTACACGGGAATAATGAGCTCACGATGTTGGCCATCAAACACTTGGATGATCGGGCGTGCGCCTTGCATGGAAACCTCTCGACTCGTTGTAAGTGCGGTTGGTCTCAGTGTAGCTGGGGTGGTTGGGTGCCATCATCACCTACGGCGCGTCGTCTTGACTCAATGTCGAAGTCCATGTATCTTTGAGTCATCAAGCCGCGAGGCAAATAGGCTCTGGCCCTCGAGAAATCGGGGGCCATCTTTTATTTCCGCAGCCCGTTGCGCTCCATCTGGCTTAAGGGACATTTTGTGTGTTTTTACGGCGTGTCGCGATAAGGGACATTTTGTGTGTGTTTAGCTGCGTCCAGTCCACCCTTTTCTCACGCCTAAGCTGGGGTTCCACTGATGATCAATGCCGGTATCGAATTCTTTCGGCCGCCCATCCAGGTGACCGCGGCGTTGTAATTCTTCTCTGGCCCACGCAGCTCGTGCGGCCTTCTCGCCGACGCGTCCGAAGTCTTGTTGCCGGGCAAGCTCAAGAGGCGGTACCGGGTCTTGCGTGTGCATGTATAGCCACCAGTCCATGGTGATGCGTTGATGTTCATCGAACATGCCACGGTGCTGGCCAGCTTTGTCTTTGAGCTGCTTGTTTATCCCGCCTTCTAACAGGTTCGTGGTGGCTTTTACATCTTGTGTCACGCCCTCTGGTGGGGCGAGGAAGACAAAGAGTTGGTCGTCTTGGATGAGCTTTTCAAACCTGCGTAGTGCACGGCGTGCATTGCGGTGGGTGTACCACCATTGTTGGGTGTCGTTGACCCATGTTGGTACTTGACCTTGGGGGATATCACGGCGATAGGTGCGTTGTTTGAGCCAGTCGTCAAAGGTGATGCGGGTGGTGTGTACGGCTGCGATAAACCGTGCGGCATCGTCGGTATCAGCAACGTTGACGAGCATGTAGCCAAGCTTGCGGATTGCTTTATGTGCTGGGTGGATCGGGTTTTTACTGATATCGCTAAACGTGTTGCGTTGTACGTGGACTAGGCAGCGCTGGATGGCTACGTGGGGCCATTTACTCCGGATTGCTTTTAAGGCTCCTCCTGAGCCGTCAGTGGTGATGATTAGCGGTGGGGCGATCTTGTCGAGGAGTTTGAGGTACTCCGATGAGCTTTCCCGCAAACACCAGTGCCAGGCAATGACGTGTGTGTCCGTACATGCAACGAGCAGGCATTTCTTGTGGAAGTAGGTGCCGTCGATAAAGACTTGGTCGTAGACGCGATATGGGTCTGTCATGTTGGGCACGGTGATAAACCACAGCAGTTGAAACCATCTGGTTAAGGTGCGTCTGGTCACCTTGTGTCGTTGAGCGACGCGGTCTGCGGGTTCCCCGGAAAGGATCCAGTCGAGAAAGATTTTGAAGTGGCGTACATCGTTGGTGCGGGCGCGGGGGTTGATTGTGGATGCGTTGCAGTTCGGGCAGCGCCAGCGTTGTGTGCCTGCGGTTGTGGTTCCGTTTTTTATCAGTGTGTGGCCGCATAGTGGGCAAGACGGCCGGTTTGTGATTGCCATAGCAATTGGCCTTACCGCACCACGGTCGGAGCCTATACCACAGGTGTGGTGGTATTCGGTGTTGATTTCTCGAAACGGGCGAATGGAACTGTTTTGGAAACCATATCGGACTGTTAGGCGAGGTCATCCCAGGAAACCGGATAGATTTATACACACAAAATGTCCCTTAAGCCCTCCATCTGCAATTCTGTTCACAAATTTCCGACTCCGCGCTCGACGCCTATCCCTTCCCCAACAGACCTCGCGGGTCCCCTATCCTGCCCCCATGCCTACGGTCCGCTGCGCCACGCCCGCCGACCTCGGAATCTTCCTCACCGACCCGGACCACGCTGCCGGGCTCGTCGAGGATGTCCGTGACCTGGGTGTGAGGCGGAGCGGGCGTCGATAAGCAAGATCCGAAAGCGTAGGATATTCTACGTAAGTTTCCAGGTATTTGCGAGGAGAAAACGGTATGAACCGGAAGAAACTAGTTGCGATGTGTGGTGCCATCGCTATTGCGTGCGGGTCAATTACTGCGGTGGGTGGCCCGGTGGCGGGCGCGTACGTGGAGAAGCAAGACACGACGGGAATGGAGCCGAGCCCCGATGTGACTAACCCGGCGAAGATTCCGGCTGTGGACGTGAACGTCGAAACGGATAAGACGGACGGGGTCAAAGCTGGCGACACGTTTAATGTAACGATTTCGGGAACAGCGGAGGCGCCGTTTCCTGCTGGGGACGCAGCTGCTCAACCTGGTCAATCCAACATTCAAGGCTTCACTGTTGAGGTAACACTGCCGGACGGCATCGAGCTTGCCGACCGCGCAGGAGTAAACATCAACGGCCAGTCTTTGGGGACTCAGGGGTTTAATGAACTCCCATCAGGTTCGTACGAAGTAGACCTTCGCGGCGCTATGGGCGAGAAAGGCAACTTCCAGATCACCGTCCCCGTCAAAGCAACGAAAGATGCTCCCGCGGGTGAGACTTTGACGTTTTCTGGCGCTGCCCAAGCGCTGATTAATCCGGAGTTCTCTTTCGACGCTGTCCCGGGTAAGCGTACTGTTTCGCCTCAGGAAGTTGACGGCAAGTGCACCTGGATTGCCAAGACGGAATACGAACTCCACGCTGGTGAATACGGCGCCTGGCTTACCGAGCTTTTCCTCGGCGTCACCGACCCAGCCAATGTTCAGCTTGGCGACGCCACCATTACCATTTTTGACGCCGACGGCAAGAAGGTCACCGGCAAAGCTGGTGAGTTCGACGCTGAGGGACGGTTGACAGACCCGAGAACGTTGGAGAAGCGCAATGAGCAGTATAAAAACACGACTTGGCAGCAAACTTACGACTGGGGTTTGAACCTCAATCGCGCCGACCTGAACAAAACGCTTGGGCAGGTGTTCCTTCCTAGCGGTAGCCGCGTAGTCATCGAGCAGCCCGTATACGATAACCAGCGTCATTGTTCGATGACGGAGGTGTACCCGTCGGATATTTACAGCAGCTACGTCGGCGGCGTCATCATGAACCCAATCAAGCGTGAGATCGCCAAGACCCAAATCTCAGCGCCGGAAGCCCCGACCTCGCCTGCCGAGACGCCAACGCCCACCGTAACTACGACGGCAACTACGACGGCGACTACCACCGCAACCACCACGGCAACGACGACCGCAACCACCACGGCGACGACCACGGCGACGACGACTGCGACGACGACCGCAGACTGCGATTGCTCTCCAACGACGGTGACTGAGACCGCGACGACGACGGAGAAGGCCCCTGAGCCGACCACCGAAACCGCCACGGTGACCACCAAGGAGATCACCCCGACCACCGTTACGAAGAAGGTCCCTGAGCCGACCACCGAAACAACCACGGTGACCACCAAGGAGACCACCCCGACCACCGTAACGGCCACAGCAACCGAGACCACTACGACGACCACCACAACGACCGAAAAGGCCACGGAGACCGTCACGACCACTGTCACCACGACTCCGGTTGCTCCGGCGGACCCGCAGGATCCCACGCCGACCGTCACCGCAACGTCGACCACGACCGCGCCTGGCAAGACTGCCGAGCGCTGCTTCGCTAACGCGATTGCGTCGCCGTTGTTCTATTTCGTGCCGGTTGGTGTGCTTGCGGCGGTTGGCGGCGAGCTCGCCCGCCCGTACGCCGGTGCGCTGAATGAGCAGCTCGCACGTATCAATGCGGATATTCAGGCAGCGTTCCAGCAGGATTCGCCAGATCGCGGTCGCAATGGTCGCGCCCCGCGTAACGACGACCCCTCCGCCGCCCTCCGCGCCCAAATCGCGGACGCGAATCGGAGGTTCCAGGAGATTGCTTCTGACCCGAACGTCCAGCGTATCGGCACGGTCGCCGCAGTGATCTTCGGTTTAGCTGCCGCCTCCGCCATCCTTTACGACTGGTGCTCCTCCGAACCCGGCAAAGCCTTCACCGCCATCGAGGGCAGCAGTGCCGCGGAGCATTTCCTGAACCGGAACCGCTAACCCCCTGCCCTGCCCCAACCGGAAGCGGGATACTAGTGAACTGAATTGAGCGGCGACTGTGTAGTGCCTCAACCCCATTACTCCCATCTGCAATTCTGTTCACA
The DNA here is from genome assembly GCF_900099485.1 of Corynebacterium sp. MC3. Lineage (NCBI taxonomy): Bacteria > Bacillati > Actinomycetota > Actinomycetes > Mycobacteriales > Corynebacteriaceae > Corynebacterium > Corynebacterium sp. MC3. Next base: position 66,607 of record NZ_LT622812.1, on the reverse strand, counting down.
AAATCCCGACTCCGCTGGAGGCAACTACTTCAGAAGGCCTACAGCCTCCGCACCCACTGGGCGAGCGTGCCGTCGATAATCGCGGCATGCAACATAGCGGGGCCAACGATCCACCGCCCGGTGAACTCGCTTGAGTCCCCACCGCTTCGGTGGGCAGCATGACTTGGGGTGGGGTGAATGTCGTCGTTGGCATGCGCCGCAGAATCTGGTCGATCGCAGTGCAGTTGGGGTGATTCGGCCCCATCATCACCTACGGTGGGTCGTGTTGACTCAATTTTGACTAGCGGGCGTCGATGAGTAGCTCGGTTGCGTAATTCTTTGACCGCAAGCGCCTGGCCTTGGAAACGCCTGCGATTAGTGGAGTTTTGGCCATAGGATGAGAGGTTCGGCTCAAGCGCTTCATTCCAGAGAACAACGCGAGCATTACGTTCGCCCGCATGTGGCTTGGAGAGAAGATGCACCCACTGACCAAACGTCAGCCCCGCTAACGAGTCATCCTGCGTACGCCACACGCTGCGGACTGAGCCGATAACATGGTGCGTAAACGCCCAGACGCCACTACCCCCGATATCCCAAAGATTGGATCAACGATGTCTCAGCCAAAAGACGACCTACCTGTCAACCGCCCCGAAGTGTTTGGTGCTGCAGACTCGGCAGACTCGACCGACCACGCCACCTGCATCCAGACGATCAACGCCGTTGCTCCGCGGCCAGACAATGCGCGACCGGGCGTCAAGCGACTGCTGCAGGGCGACGGCGCGAACCTCATCGTCTTCAATTTCTGCCCTGGCCAGACGCTGCCGGATCACAAGGCGGCCCACCCGATCACCGTGCAGTGCCTCAACGGCTCGCTGGAGTTCGAGTGCGGCGGCGAGCGCTTCCCGCTGAAACCAGGCGAAGTCGTCCACTTGCGCGCGTACGTGCCGCACGCGGTTTACTGCCCGGATAACGCCCTGTCGGCGGGCAACATTTTGCTGCTCAGCATGCTTACGGGCGAACGCCACGGCGAGCAAGACAGCTAAGCCCAAACACAACCCTAAAGGTGCACGATCTCCACGTCGTCCCAAACTTCGGCGAGGTACTCGGCGGCAACTAACCGGTGGCAGGTAGAGGGGTCGGCTTCGGAGCAAAGCAGCACGGCGTCGTCAAAAAGCGAGCGGTCCAGAGACGAAACCTTCCCAGCGTCGTACTCCTCGCGCAGCTGCTTCGAAAACTCATCGAAGCCAACCTCGTCATGCCGATACGCGTGCATCAGATCCGCCGACGGCGCGAGAGCGAGCTCGTGCGTGTACGGCATGTCCAGGATGACCCGCAGGAAGTAGCGCAGGTCGTCCTTCTTGGTAAACCCGGCGAGCTGGTTCGTGTTCGAGCGGCGAATATCCACCACGCGCCGCACGCCGGACTCGCGCAGAATGTCGAAGAACTCCTCCGCGCTCTTGTGTGAAAACCCGAGTGTGTAAATTCGCATAATCCTCCTAGATCACGAAGCCTTGCTAGCGAGTCGCTCGGCAGCGTTGACCATGTTCTGGGTCATGAGGCAGGCGTCGGTAAAGCCTTCGACGAACACCTGCGTCTTGCCCGCGGCCACCGCGTCGATCGAAAGGGCTTCAGGCTTGGGCGCAAGTGCATCAGTCACGCAGCCCACGGTACCGCAGGGACTCTTGCTTATCGACGCCCCACTGCCCCACCAAACGTCTCCCGCTGTGCCCTCGCGTTGCTCCACCCGGCGCAGCGGCGCTACCCGCAGCCTCCATACCCCACACCCGATGCCATTCAGCGTTGATTTCTCAAAACTGGCGGATGGAACTGTTTTGAAAACCATATCGGATTGTTGGTCGAGGTCACCCCGGGAAACCGGATGGATTTATACACACATAATGTCCCTTAAGCCCGGATTACTCCCATCTGCAATTCTGTTCACAAAATCCCGACTCCGCTCGTGACGCTTATCCCTTCCCTTATCCTGTCCCCATGCCTACGATTCGCCGCGCCACGCCTGCCGACGCCGACGCCCTCGTCGAACTATCCACCACCACGTTCACGGAGACTTTCGGCCACCTCTACGACCCGGCCGACCTGGAAACCTTCCTCACCGAAGCCTACGACCTGCAGAAACACAAAACCCTCCTCGCCGACCCAGACCACGCCATCTGGCTCGTCGAGGACAACGGCGCCCTCGTGGGCTACGCGCTGGTCGGCCCCTGCAGTCTCCCCCACCCGGACGTCCTTCCCGATGACCGCGAACTTAAACGCCTCTACCTCCTTGCCGATCACCAAAAGTCCGGCCTCGGCTCCACGCTCATCGAGCTTGTCCTCGACTGGATTGGTCCGCGTACCGCGTGGCTCGGGGTCTGGTCGCAAAACTTTGGGGCGCAGCGCTTCTATCACCGCTACGGCTTCTCCAAGGCCGGCGAGTACTTCTTCAAGGTCGGCAATCACCGCGACCACGAGTTCATTTACCGACGCCCCGCGTCCTGTTGCTAATCCGCTGGGTTTAATCTCGAACGATTTTGGCGTCGTTATCCGACGGACATTCCCAGCTTTCGGGTACGGGCATCTGGAACTCATTCACGAGTATCTCGTATGCCGTCTTCTGCTTGAAAAAAAAAACGGCTGCTGTTTGGATCTTTCGCCATTTCAAGCGTGACTTTTTTTAGGTGCGTCTTCCATCTGCCTAGATCGGTATCGAGGTTGAACTCCTGGCGGAGGCTCTCTAAGACATCTTCCAATGACGGGCGGAAACGGTGCCCACCAGTAGGGAAATGGATTTTTGAGAGTCGAGGGAATTCCGAAGTAAATTTCTTTATCTTCTGATCGTTCGTTGAATCCAACTTCTTTGTTAGGCCTAGAAGGTGGGCTACTTCGTCCCGATGCGCGTGAACGTGGAAGTGCGAACTCGGTCTGTTGCTTTTGTTGCGGTCGTACTCAACTCTGAAAAGCGGTTCGTCGTTTGATTTTGCTTGAGTGTGAACAGCGAAGCTGGAGTTCTCCACGGCCAAGAAACTGTGAGTTGAATCCCAGGTGCATTTAAACGTCGGACGCAATCCGAGTATTACGTGCCCGTTCCAAGATAGAGGAATGATGCCTACACGGTCCTCTATCTGCTTTAGGCGGATCGAAATGCTGCCGTTCTCAACTATTTTGCTACTAAACTCAAAATGCTGTCCGGTGAAGGCTTCCACCGTAGCGGCGAGGTCTGCGCTGAACTCGGCGACCAGGGCCTGTAATTGCTCAGCGTTTTTAGTCATCGCCAAGGAGCCAGCGCAGTTCCGAAACACGCTCCCACACGGCGAATTCACGGGGTGTGAGATTGTAGTTGTCCGCACGCTCTTCAAACTCTTCGAACGAGTCCCCAGAAAGGGATTCGATCGACTTTTTGAGTTCAGCAAGCTCATGACGTGCAGCTTCTTTCGACAGATTTTCAACGAGCGGGGCGGTCATGATCGCTCCTTTCGGGTAGGGCAAGTGAAAATTGAAAATGAACTATATGCCTTTATCTTAACTTTGCAAAAGACAAACGGATCCTGCCACCCCCAAACGATATGGAACAACCGTGCGATATGTTTCTGGATTTTCCTCGTGAATGCGATGCTGACCAAACTCCGTGAAACCGGCACGATCGTGCCGAAACTGCCTCTTGCGCACCACTATTCCGCACAATATACTTCAAAACGGCACGATCGTGCCGAAACTCCAAAAGGCCGAACCCCCCAGAACCGCGACACGAAAGGCCCTCATGTCCCCCACGCCCCGCAGTCTCGGCGAGCAGGCTCGCGAGCAACGCCGTGCCATGCGCCTGACGCAGGCGGACGTGGCCGACCTGTCGATGGTGTCGGAACGGTTCATTCGAGAGTTTGAGCAGGGAAAACGTTCTGTCCGGCTGGATAAGGTTGAGGCCGTGCTGGCTGTGCTTGGTTTGGATGTGGTGGCGGTGCAGCACGTTCCGGAGGCGCTCCGATAGCGAGGCGCAAATCTGTTCACAAAATCGCTAAGGACAGTTTTCGACACCTTCCGCCCAACCCTCCGCGCAGCTGGCCGTCGATAAGTTAGCTCAATTTCATTCATCGGCTAAGGTGTGTGGGGTCACATTATTGTCGAGCGAGAGAGGATTTCATGAGCGAGCGCGCCACGGACCCCGTACCTTTCAGCAGCGAGCACCAGGAGGTTGCCGCTGACGAGTTCGAGCTGGAGAACCTCACGCCGGCGGACAAGCGCGAGATCCGCCGCACGCGGCGAGCCCCGTCTCCGGACGGTAGTACCTGGTCGTGGGCGATTACGCTGTTCGGTACCGCGGTCGGCGCCGGAATCCTCTTCCTTCCTATCGACGCCGGTTCCTTCGGCTTCTGGCCCCTCCTGCTTGCGACGATCCTGGTTGGGCCAATGGTGTTTTTCTCGCACCGGATGTATTCGAGGATTGTGTCGGCGTCGCCGGTGAAGGGTCTGGACGTGCTGCAGGTCATCACGTCTCTGGCCGGCCGGAAGCGCGGCCTGGCAACGGCGCTGATGTACTGGCTGGCGATCTACCCGATTGTGCTGATTTATGGCGTTTCGGTGACGAACACGATGGACAGTTTCATCGTGAACCAGATGGGCGGCCCGCACATTGACCGTTGGCTGCTGGCCACGATTTGTGTCGGCGTGATGACGGGCGCCTACGCCCTCGGCAAGAAGGCGACGCTGTGGTTCGCGAATCTGCTGGTGTATCCGCTGATCGTGGCGCTCGCTGCCGTCTCCCTGTACTTGATTCCGTACTGGGATCTGGAGAGTTTCATGGCGTACAAGTCGGATGTGCCGCTGTGGAAGGCGATGCTGTTTGTGCTGCCTGTGCTGGTGTTTTCCTTTTCGCATATGGCGGCGGTGTCGCAGTCTGCGTTGGATGTGCAGAAGTCGCATGACGGTGATGTGGCCGGTACGGAGAAGGAGGTGTCCAAGATTGAGTTGATTACTTGTACCCTCCTGGTCAGCTTCACGATGTTCTTCGTCTGGTCCTGCACGCTCGCCCTCGGCGCGGATGGCATGTCCGCCGTGCGCGAGGAGAACATTCCGGTCCTCTCCTACTTCGCCAACACGACGAATGCCCCGTTCATGGCGGTGGTGACCCCGGTGGTCGCGCTGTGTGCGATTGCGTCGTCGTACTTTGGGCACATGCTTGGCACGGAGGAGGGCACGCAGTACCTGTTGCGTGCGGTGGCGCCGAATGCGACGGAGAAGTGGAATCCGCGTGCGGTCCGCGCGGGCATCTATCTCTTCGTCTTCGTATCGACGGTCGCTGTCGCCATCTTCAACCCGTCAATCCTGGATTTGATTTCGGTCGTCGGCGGTATCTTCATTACTTTGCTGGTCTACATCGTGCCGATGCTCCTGTTCCGCCACGCGACGGCCTTCCGCCACTACGCGAACCAGCCGGAGGCCATCTTCGTGTTCGGCCTGGGCATCGTGATCATTTGCGTGACGGTCTGGCAGATGGTGGCGTAGTACGGCGGGTTGCACGTTTATGGTGTGGATGTTACAGTTATAAGTGTAAACTCTCTGGAGGTGAAGCGCTGTGACAACGAAAACTAATCCGGCAATTGAGGTCACTCAAGCTGTCGAGCAGCAGGCCAGCCAGGTCGTGGCTAACCCCGAAACGTTTCATGATGCCGTGCGCGGTACGTTTCCACCTGCATTAGCCTCATTTATCGAGTCCATCTTGGCCAGGGTCGCGCGCGGAGAGAGCGTCGCGCTTTCCCGCCCCTCCGAGATACTCACCACCACTGAGGCCGCTGAGTATCTCGGGATCTCTCGGCCGACTCTGATGAAACGGATTCGAGAAGGCGAAATCGATTACTTCAAAGCCGGGTCACACACGCGGCTTCGCAGGGAAGACGTCGTCGCATACTTGCAGCGGTGCCGTGCGCGCGCACGTCACGAGTTCGATGCGATTCGAGAGCTTGATAATGAGATCGAAGGCCTGTGAGTATTCCAGTCCTTTTTGACGCTAACGTCTGGTACTCGCGCACTCTCACCGACTGGTGCTTCCTTCTCTTCCTGGGCTCGGATAAAGATGTCGAGCCACCATTCTTTCCAGTGTGGACCGAGGATATTATCGCCGAAGCTCAGTATCATTTGCGCAGAAATAACCCACACGCTCCCGAGGGTGCTATTTCAAAACGCTTCAAGCGAATTCGCGGTGCGTTGGCGGAATGGGAAATCTCCGGTTTTGTTGTTGGTAATTATGGGTACGCGGACATTCATGATCATCACGTTCTCAGCGCTGCCGTGGCTGGCAACGTCCAGTGCGTCGTCACCAGCGACAGGGGACTCGTTGACTATGTCGACTCACAGCAGTTTCTGTTTGACTTGCTGACTCCGGATGATTTCTTTTGCCACATTTTTGAGGCGTTCCCAGGGCTTTGTAAGAGGGTAGCGCAGGAAAACGAGGCTTATTGGGAGAAGGTAAAGGGCGTCAAAGCGGCGGACCGGCCGATAACTGCCGTAATGCTAGAGCGCTCGGGCTGCCCGAATTTCGCAACGGTTATTGATTCGGTTTTAAGATAGTGGGCACGGTCGGTGCCGTGCAGCAAATTCCATTGTGGACTGTTTGCGACCTGGACGTTTCAGAATCGCTCCTCCACCCCGGTAGGTAAAACCCCAGGTAATTCTTTTTAGGACCATTTTAAGGCTCTGAAAGATATCGGAAAGATATCACGCGCCGAGAAGTGGCAATTCTGGCCGTTCGTGCAGGTTAGAGAATTGTTTCGATATCTTTCTATCTCTTTCTACGCCCGAATCCAACGGGTGCCGCGGCCGCGCGGAGGACCATCCGGGTCGATCTTCGCGCGCCCGAGGCTGCGTAAGTGTCGAAGGATCCGGCCTGCTTCGGCGACGCTGACACCGGTCTGGTCGGCGATGTCGGCGGATTGGAGTGCGGCACCGTCGTGGAGTTTGGCCTCGATCCATTCCTGGACGCTTACGGTGGCGAGGTCGCCGGGTTGTCCCAGGTTGAGGAGTTTCCGGGCTTCGCTGCTGAGGGTCCACTCGTCGGCGTCGGTGACGGGGTCGAGAAGGCTGCGGGCGACGAGGTCGTCCATAAGCTCATGTACTTCGAGGGAGCTGAACTGGGTTTTCTGTGCAGCCGTTGTTGCTGTAATGAGCGGCGCGGAGTTGAGGTGCCAGAGCACAATCAGTGCCGCAACACTATCGACGACCTCCTCGCCGAAACGCTCCGAAAGCTTCCGCAAGCCCTTGATGAAGTTGGTATCTGGCTGCTGCGCTGCTAGTACCACCTGCACATTTGCCTCGGTGGCGGTTACCTCCGGGGCGCTGCGGCCGGTGCGGATCATGGTGGCCCACATGCGGTCGAAACCGCGCGAGCTTTCCTCGGCGAGGCCAAGGGTCCGCATCGCCGCCATGAGCCGGTTGTTTCGGGGGACTGAGGGCGTCGATAATAATGTGTCAACTGTTACTCCTGGTGGGAGAGGTCCCGGGGAAGTGATCTTGAGCGTGCGGTTCGTTTGCTCGACCACGACTGGGCCGGGCAGGCGCCAGTCGCGGTGAATGAATGCGTTCGAGACGGCCTCGTCGACTGCCTGCGACGGGAACCTACTGATGGCGACTTCCTCACCGTCATCGAATTGCACCCTCTCAATTTCGCGGTCACCATTTTCCGCAATCAGACGTCGCAGGCGTGGCAACGCGAGCAGCAGAGGGTCTGAAATGAGCGTGGCCTGCGGTTCTTGCCCTGGGATGCTGCGCCACAGGTGGCGGACCACCACGTCTGTCGGGTTTGGTTGGGCGAGGAGGATTTCGGCGGCGCGCTTGAGTTGGCCGTCGTCACGCATGAGCCCGAGCTCTCGAAGCAGGCCAGTGGTGGTCTGAGGGGTTGCCGCGTCCGAGCCCCGCGAGCGGCGATGCTCCCGCAGCATCCGCCGCGCCTCCTCGATGACGGGAAGTTGCAGGTCATCGATAGTGATATCGGCTGTGTCGTTCGAATAGTCAGGGTCTCGCCGCGCGGCATCAATCGCTCGGCGTAGCTCCTCTGTCATCGGCTGGCACGAGAACTGCGAGTCCGCCGTCCGCCTTTTCGCCGCGCCATCACCCCGCGTGTACAGTGCACGAGCCTCCGGCACGTGAATTACCACAAGCCGAGTGCCCCACGCATGCACCGCTGTGACCTGCACATTCATGTTCGGCTTCGTGCCATTGAAGATCCGCCGAGCAATGTCCTCCTCGCCCAGCTCAGTGCCAGTGAATGCGCCCGCGCCGGGAGTCCGGTCCGCAACGCCGACAACAATGTGCCCCGTCGCCGCCTCGCTGTTGGCCATACAAATAGCCTCATTCAACAGCTTCTCGACGAGCTTCGCCCTCCCGCCCTTCCCCTCACGAGCAGTGGGATCCTCCTTGAATTCCAAAATCAGCGACTCTTGCGAGTCCGCCGTCGCTCCATCATGAATCGCCTCCAGCGCTAAACGAACATACGAGGGGAGCGCGTCCCAAGCTGATTCCGTGACCATGTGGCAGATTGTACATTCCCCAGGTAATTCTTTTCGGAGCCAATTTTGGGAGTTGAAAGATATCGGAAAGATATAGGGAGCCTGGAAGCCTCGCCGAAATGTTATTTGTGCAGGTCAGCAATTTGTTTCGATATCTTTCTATCTCTTTCTATATCTTTCGGTGTGAGGGCGCCGGGTGCACCAAATTCCACCTCGCGCAATCAGCGACCTGGCCTTTTACCCTCCAGCCCCGCCAAAAACCCGGGTTCTGGTGCACAGCTAATTGCCAGAAACCCTTTCGCCAGCGGAGCCAGTGCCAAAGGACGCACCCGAAAATTCACGACCTGGGAAAACAGCCGTTTCCAAAACCGAAATTGCGTCCTTTGGCACTCGCTCCCTGTGACCAAGCCACCAGCAAGCCACCAGCAAGCCACCAACCTGCCACCAACCCGTCGTGCGCATTCCCTCACAACCGATGTGCGAGTAAAGTAGGCCCGTAATTTATGGGCAAACAGCCCAGAAGCCACGAGCCCAAAGGGCCACGAGGAAAGGGAGGCGCATTATGCGTGTTGGCATTGTCGGCTATGGAAACTTGGGCAAGAGCGTGGAGCAGCTGGTGAAGCTGCAGGCGGATATGGAGTTGTCGGCGATCTTCTCGCGCCGCAGCAAGCTGGACACGGACACTCGCGTGTTACCGGTGGCGGAGTTCGGACAGTACAAGGACGAGATTGACGTCGCGATTCTGTGCCTGGGTTCGGCGACGGATATTCCGGAGCAGGCGCCGGAGTTCGCGAAGTACGTGCCTACCGTGGACACCTACGATAATCACCGTGACATCCCACGTCACCGCAAGGCGATGGACGAGGTCGCGCGCGAGCACAACACGGTGTCCATCGTTTCCACTGGTTGGGACCCGGGCATGTTCTCGTTGAACCGCGCGATGGCGGAGGCAATTCTGCCGAATGCGCAGCAGCACACGTTCTGGGGCCCGGGCCTGTCGCAGGGTCACTCGGATGCGGTGCGCAGGATTGAGGGCGTCGCGAAGGGTGTGCAGTACACGATTCCTGCGCCGGATGCGTTGGATCGCGCGCGCCGCGGCGAGACCGAGGGTCTCGACGGCAAGTCCGCCCACAAGCGCGTCGTTTACATCGTGCCGGAGGATGGCGCCGACACCGCCGCCATCGAGCACACCATCCGCACGATGCCGGACTACTTCGTCGGCTACGAGGTAGAGGTCAACTTTATTGACGACGCCACCTTCGTCCGCGAGCATTCCGGCATGCCGCACGGCGGCCACGTGATCACCACTGGTGGCGTCGGCGAGAACCACCAGCTTGTCGAGTACACCCTGGAACTCTCCAGCAACCCCGACTTCACCGGCGCCGTCGCCGTCGCGTACGCGCGCGCGGCTGCCCGCCTCGCGGAGGACGGGAAGTCCGGCGCCTACACGGTGTTGGAGGTTCCGCCGTACTTGCTGTCCCCGGTCGCCCTCGATGACCTGATCGCCCGCGACGTCTAACCCACGGGTAGAGGGTGCCGCAAAAGGCCCTTAGAGATTTTGTGAACAGATTTGCACATGCAGATCTGTTCACATTTTTCTGACTCTTCTGGCTACACTTCCTGGAAATAGCATTTTCAGGAGGCCCCCTGTGAAGAAGTTCATTGCCCTGTTTGTGGCGTTCGTACTCGCAATCTTGGCAGCGCCGAGTGCTTCGGCGATCTCCGCGCGTGGCGACGCCGCTTCGCCCCGGTCCGCGGTGGCTGTGGTGCATGCGGGTGGGGGAGTGGAGGCGTCGAGAAATGGGTGGGAGGCGCGGCCGGCCCTGAGCCTGAGCAAGCTCTACCTGGGCTATTGGGTGCTGTACCACGGGGTGCCGCGGCATAAGGCGCTGGTGGAGGAGATGGTGCGCACCTCGAACGATGGCATTGCGGGCACGCTGGATGCTGCGTACCCACAGGCGATTGACGCGATCGCGCGCGACTTCAAATTGAGCGCTACTCAACGGCGTGGGAACTGGGGAGTGGCGAGTACGTCGGCGGTGGACGTCGCGAGGTTTGTGCAGGCCATCCGGCATGATCCGGTGGCCGCGCCGCTGCTGCGCGGCATGGCGCACGCGGCACCCGTCGCTGCCGATGGCTTCCCGCAGAACTACGGCACCTCGAGACTGCCCGGTGTCCAGGGCACGAAGTTCGGCTGGGCCGACGACCGTCGCAGCTCCACCGCGACGGTTAGTTACGGTGCCGGGTTCGCGGTCGCGGTGCTCACGTACGGTGATGTGCATGCGAACACGGTCGATGCGCAGCGTGCCGTCGATACCTCGGTGATGCCGGGGCCGAGCGGTGGCCGACGAGTTGTTGATATGTTGCCGCCGCAGACGCCGAACGAGATCAGGAACCTGGTTCCGAAGCATTGGGAGGTCCCGGCGGGCTCGTCGGTGCCGTGGTAAGGCGAGGTCCTGACCAGCCATTACGAGAATAGAGGGGGCTAATCGTCCAAGGTTTCGACGTTTCAGGAAAACCTTGGGAGATTAGGGGCAGGCGCAATTCTGTTCACAAAATCCCGAGCAAGCTTTTCATCGGCCAATCTCGACACAGAACGCCGAATGGAGCAGCTAGATCAGGCCCCCGGGCATCCGATGCGCATCGGCAAAGTGTCGTGGTGAATTACGGCAGCATTGCAGCGATGTTGGCTGGCAGCATCGGCTCGAGCGCTGGCAGTGCGACTGTGCCGAGGACGCCCGCGATCAGCAGCGCGATAGACGTCCAGAATGCTACTGCGCGTTCATGCTGCGCCACCCTGGTAATCAACCACGGCTCATCGTGGCTGTGTGTGGGGCAGTGGAGAATGCGCAGTGGGTCTGAGTGTGATTTTGAGTGTTGTTCTTCAAAATCGCACTCAGAATCGCTCTTACACAGTAAGATATGCCTTTAACCTGCGGGTTTTGAGTGCGATTCTGATTTATATTTTGAGTTATACTTCTATACATGAGCGAAACCGCTATCAAAACCACCATCAACACACTGCGAGACATAGGCAACGACACCTAAAAAATCGAAGCAAAAGATGCCTCGCATGGCTTGCCAAAGAGCATTGATGAAACTCTCTCTGCGTTTGGAAATATGCCAGAGGGTGGAGTCATCCTGCTCGGTGTGGCAGAAGAAGACGGCAGTTTCCCCGTGACAGGTATTTCCAGCCCAAAGACCGTAGAGAGTCAGTTAGCAAATAAAGCACGACAGAAGATCGTGCCTCCCCTCCACCTCGGTGCTATCGAAACTGCAACAGTCGATGGCAAGACTGTGCTGCAGTGCATCGTTCCTCCGCAGCCCTCGGACCGTAAGCCATTCCGGGTTGGGAAGGGCGGCCCCGCCTACATCCGGTCCGGTGACGGTGACTACGAGCTTGACCCAAACGAGGAACAGCTTCTTGTTTCGCAACGCGGAGTCCCAAAGCACGATCGGGCACCTGTGGAGGGCGCCAGCGTAGAACGAGACCTCGACCCGGATCTGCTTGAACAGTATCTGGAGCAAGAGCGCTCACAATCCAGGCGTCTTGCCCAACTACCGCGAGAAGAGCAGTTGATTCGCACCAACGTCGTCGCACCCGATACAGGCGAGCCCACGGTGGCAGCAATCTATGCCCTTGGTATACACCCTCAGCAGTGTTTGCCTCTCAACGTCAAAGCACACGTTACCCGCGGGCCACATGACCCCAGGGCAATGCGAATGCGGGACAGGGAAGAATTCACCGGACCAGTGCCCGATTTGCTTGAAGCGGTAGTCGAGTGGGTCACCGACCACCTGCAAACAACCACCGTCTTTACTGATGGCCACGGCAAGGATGTGCCAGAGCTTCCCACGTTGGCCATTCGCGAGATTGTAGCCAACGCACTTGTCCACCGTGACCTGTCTCCGGCTAGCATGCTTGCCTACACACAAGTAGTAAAGCACTCAGACAAGCTCATCGTGGTCAACCCTGGCGGACTTTGGGGATTGACCGAAAGCGAACTTGGCAACACCGGACCGCGGGCACGCAATCCCGTCTTGTACCGCATGTGTACTGCAGTAAAGACGCCGAAAGGACACCGCGTCATTGAGGCGAGTGCGACGGGCATTCCCGCAGTACGTGAGGCTCTTCATGACGCCTTCCTCCCCGCCCCCTATTTCAAAGACAGAGTCATCGACTTCCAAGCGATCCTGACCTCTTCGACCATGCTTTCCGAAGCGGATCTCGCTTGGGCTACGAATCTTCCGGGGGGGGAGAGGTGTTTTCCACGGCGCAGCGCCATGCGCTCATCCGGATGCGCAATGGTGAGACGCTTACCAACGCGTCCTATCGCCAAGAATTCCCGATGGACTCCACCCAAGCACGCGCCGAGTTACAACAGCTTGTGGAATACGGCCTAGCGACCGCCCTTGGCCAAGCAGGTGGCACCGTTTATTCTTTCCTCCCGGAAGAGACATCTGCGCCGAAAGCCCCAGAGTCAGCAACTCCGACATCTCCACAATCACGGAGCCGCGCGTACCTACGGAGCGGGGAAAAAATCGACCTGATCCGCAAAGCGCTCCACCACGCCGGACAGCCACTGTCCAAACGTGAAATCGCCGAGCACACTGGCATGAGTTACGGTCAAATAACCCCGACCCTGAAGGCAATGGAGCAGCAAGGCATCATTACGTTCACAGAAAAGCACTGGAACGCGAAGAACCAGCGCTACGCGCTTTCTGGTGAACAAGACGAGTAGATGCGGACAACGCGGCGTCGAAAAAGAGCACCGCGCCTATCACCAGCACAGCGATCAGGGAGATCAAGAACTCGGTATGGCTCCCCTCAGCGCTCGGCCACAAGTCGATCAAGCCCGGCACCGCAAGCACAAGACCTGCGATCGCGATATAGCTTTGCGGCACTCCTGTAAATCTCTTGCCGCAGCTAATCGACGTCCAACTCCGTCCCAATAATGCGGCCCGTCTAGACGTAACTAATCGTCCAAGGTTTCCGTGTCTCCGGGAAACCATGGACGATTAGTCGGGTGCATTCGGCTTGTGTTGACAGAGGCCGTGATGGTGTTACGGCAGCATTGCAGCGATGTTGGCTGGCAGCATCGGCTTGAGCGCTGGCAGCGCGACCGCGCCGAGCACGCCCGCGATCAGCAGCGCGACCGGCGTCCAGAACGTTGCCGCGCGACCCGCGTTTGTCATCTTCGAGGACTGCTGGGTGATGAAGCTTGCCTCGTAGTTTTCGCCCTTGGCGCAGGCGATGTAGGATTTGAAACTTTCAATCGTGTACAGGAGTTCAGGGAACTCCTTGAGTATTTTCTCATCTTTGGTGATGGTGGTGCCAGTGTAGAACTGGATTAGCAGGCTGCGGTTGGTGCTTTGGAGTTCCCTCAGACGTGCCTCGATCTTTGGAAGATTCTCTATCGCCCATGTGCGGTCGGTTTGCTTCGTAAAGTAAGCAGCTTCGCTAGGGTCATCGAGGTGGCGCTGAACAATTGACATGTTAGTTTCTGTAATCTTGCACGTATTTTTGTCGACCATCTTGTTGCCCAGCGGTGCAGAGATTAGGTAGGAGTCCATCGGGTGCTTCTCAGTTTCGGCGCCCGTGGTCAGTGCGAGCGCCCCGACGGTCATGGTTGCGGCGAGGGCTACGGCTGCAATTTTCTTCACACCGAAAACTCCTTTGGGCGACAGGAAAAACAAGGTTCTTGTATATTCAAGCCCCCTCAGCGGTTGTCAAGGCTGCGGCCCGGGCGCGAAGTCAAGTGCAATTCTGTTCACAAAATCCCGAGCAAGCTTGTCAGCACACCTTCCACTCCAAAACCCCGGAACTCGCAGCGCCCCGGCCTACCCAAGCAGCGCGTTGTCGATGAGCCGCACGCCGTCCACCGTCGCCGCAACGAGCGCCAGGCCGGGCTCGGACGTCGGCTGCAACGTATCCGGATCGACGACCACCAGGTAGTCCAGCGTCACGCCCTCCGAAGCCGCGAGCTCCGCACGCACGGCATCCACGTCCAACGCGCCCGCGTCGACCTGTTCCTGCAGCGTCCGCAGCGAACGCGACAGTGCCAGCGCCTGCGAGCGCCCCGCCTCAGAGAGACGCACGTTGCGGGAAGACTGCGCCAGTCCGTCCGCGGCGCGTGCGATGGGCAGGGTGCGGATCTCCACGTCGTGGTTCAGGTCGTGAACCATCCGGCGCAGCACCGCTACCTGCTGCGCGTCCTTCTGGCCGAAGTAGGCCACGTCCGGTTTGGCCAGGTTGAACAGTTTGTTTACGACGGTCGCTACGCCGTCGAAGTGCCCCGGCCGCGACGCGCCTTCCAGGACGGTGCCCATCTCGCCGGTGCGAACCCAGATCTGCGGCACCCCTCCCGGGTACATCTCCTCGACACTGGGCGCGAACACGATGTCGACGCCGCGCTCCTCGCAAAACGTTGAGTCCGCCTCAATATCGCGTGGGTAGTTGCGGTAGTCGTCGCAGTCGCCGAGGTCGGTGAACTGCAGTGGGTTGAGGAACACGCTGGTAATCAGCGTGTCGACCTCTCCCCGGGCCCGCTCAATCAGCGTGCCGTGCCCGGAGTGCAGCGCGCCCATTGTCGGCACCAGGCCGACGGTCCCGGTCGCTTCGGCGCGCGCCGCGCGCAGTTCTTCAACAGTGGTAATGACTCGCATGGTGGCCTTCCTTAGTCCTCGAACGATTCGGCAGCAGCAGGAAAGTCCCCCTTTTCGACGTCCTCCCGGTACCTCCGCGCGCCCTCCAGCAGCTGCGCGCCCAGGTCCGCATACTGACGTACAAACCGCGGCGTTTTTCCGCCGGCGCGGAACCCGAACGCGTCCTGCCACACGAGCACCTGCCCGTCAGTGCCGTTACCTGCGCCGATGCCGATGGTCGGGATCGGAACCTCGTTCGTTACCCGCGTCGCGATCTCCGAAGGCACCATCTCCAAAACGACCGCGAAAGCACCCGCGGTTGCGACGGCGGTGGCGTCGTCAAGTAGTTGTTGAGCTGCGTCACCGCGACCTTGGACCACGTAGCCGCCGAGCGCGTGCTCGGACTGCGGCGTGAACCCGATGTGGGCACAGACGGGAATGCCGGCGTCGACAAGCGTTTTGATAGTCGGCGCCATCTCGACGCCGCCCTCCAGCTTCACTGCCTGCGCCCCGGTCTCCTTCATGACGCGCACCGCCGCGGCGAGCGCCTGTGCCGGCGACTCCTCATACGTGCCGAACGGCAGGTCAACCACCACAAACGCACGCTGCGTCGAGCGCACCACGGCCGAGGCGAACGTGATCATTTCGTCGAGCGTGATCGGTAGGGTACTGGTGTGGCCGAGCACCACGTTGGCTGCCGAATCCCCGACGAGCAGGAAGTCGATGCCGGCCTCGTCGAAGATCTGGGCGGTCATGGTGTCGTAGCTGGTCAGCGCCGTAAATTTGCGACCCTCGGCCTTGGCCTGGGCGAAGTAACGAGTACGAAGGCGTTTCATAGGGCCTTATATTAGGACGCTGGGTGGCGCCCCGCTGGCGGTTTTTGAAAACCGGATGTCCACCATGGTGTACACAAAACCCTTTACAATCGCGCGAAATGCACTAGGTTGTGTAGAAACACTTAGAAAAAACGGGGGGACACTTTGCGCACCTATACCTTGGCACCACTGCTCGCCGCCACACTTCTCGCTGGCTGTTCCAGCACCACCCTTATCGACGCCCCCTCCGCCCCCTCCAACGCCCCTCCCTCGGATTCCGCGGGCCAGAAAGCCTTCGTGTTTGAGTCTGGCACCGTCCCAATCGGCGCCTTCGACCCATTCACGCTTGCACCCGAGGACTACTTCGATCCCTGCAACGACATCACCGAGGAGGAATTCCGCCGCGCGGGCTTCACCGGGGAAATCAAGCGGAGCACGGACGGGGAGATTGACTCCATGTACGGCACTTCGGCATGTTCATTTGCTAAGGGCGACGCGTTCAGCAGCGTCGAGCTCTTGAGCGTTGACGGTAATGAAGAGTTCGCGCGATCGGCGAGAACGCTGCTCCCTGAGTTCCAGTCTGAGGTGTTGCCAGAAATTTATGTCTATAACGACGGGATTGATTATTCATCTCTCCACGTGTGTATTGCGCAGATAGATACGGAGCGAGGCGCCATTGGAGCTTTCTTTAATACAGTTCATGAGAACGTCTCATTCGATGAACATTGCCAAATTGCTATCGAGGCTCTTGAATCACTGTATTTATTGCAAAGTTAGAAACTAGTCACCATTTTTAGGGGGAAAATGACAAAAATATTGATTGAAGTTGATGACGTTAATTCTGCTGTACGGGATCTGTTGGCAGTAGCTCAAGGCGGAAATCGGGCTATTGGCGGCCGTGCAGTCGGTGGAGGAGCTACCTTCTCCGCCGTCTCCGGCCTCCGCGAGGCAGGGGAGAAGCACGGCGCGATTTACTCCGAGCACGCTCCACTTGCGACGGACGCGTTCACGGGGAATGTGAAGTCGTCGGCAAAGGTGCTGAAGGTCTGCCTGGACAATACGGTGATGGCGGACGATTCGATTGCGGGGATTGTGAAGGCGGTAGGGCTCAGTGCGACGCCGGGTTTGAGTGGGTTGGGTTCCAATCTTGGGATGTCGTCGGCGGCGGCTGTCGCGAGGAGTTACAAGACGCAGCCGTTCAATAACAGTTCGGTGTACGCGTCGACGGATGGGAGCTTCGAGTCGCTGGTGAGCAACATCCTGACCACGAATACCGCGGTGCCGACGGGGTTGGCGTCGAATTGGACGTCGAACGCGCAGCGTATTTACGAGATGGTGGAGGCCATCGCCCCGGCCATCGCGTCCCTGGAATCTTCGTCTGAGACCGAGTTCGTGGCCCAGGCGATTGCGCGTCTCCAACTGATTCAGGCGGCGGGTTCCGAGTACGCGGCCAACTCGGCGGCGCTTGCTGGGAATAACACGGGGTTGGCGGCGTTGGCGTCGTCGTCGCAACTTATGGCGGCGGCAGCTCAGGCTGCGGCCCTAGCTGCTGAGGCCGTATCCCCGGCCGCGGTGAAGGCCGTGAAGGAGGCCTTCGTCAGTTCCTACCCGATGTACGTCAACTCGTACCTGCCAGCGACAAACCCGACGTTCGTCAAACTGCTTCCGGACCTCACCGACGTCACCGGTTCCGACTTCTCTATCAGCGGCCCGCCGAGCCCCACCGCCCCTGAGTTTGCAGACGCCCCAATGCCAGCGGGGCTCGCCAGCATCTTTGCGCACAACGGCTACACGGATCTCGCGAACGCGCGTGGCCCGCAGGATGTGTTGCAGCAGTTTGGGAAACCGAACCCGGACATGCTCAACGCTATCGCGTCCGGCGCCACCCCGACCCAAGTCGCCTCGGCGCAGGCCCCGACGCTTCCTCCACCAGGGGCGCTGAATGCCCCGGCGGCGAATGTCGCGCCGGGCGCTGGTCTCCACGGTGGTCTCGCCTCTGGTGCCGGTGGCCTCGGCGGCGCGACGACCAGCGCCGCCTCCGCAGCAGGCTCCGGCGTAGGTGCAGGCCAAGGCGCATTCGGCGGCATGCCGATGGGTGGCGCAGGCGGTGGTGGTCGCCACCGCGCCGGGTCGTTGCACCAGCAGGCGCCAGGCTTCGGCTCGTCGACAGGCACAGGCGCGGGCTCACCCGCAGCCTCAGGCCTGTACCTTATACACATCTAGATAGAACCGAAGAGCGTCGGGTAGGGGAAAAGGGGAAATACCGGTGGTGGCCGGACCCCTAATAAAAAAACACAGCGCAGGGGGCTTCGCCGGTCGGCCGGGCGCCGGGTCCACAGGCGGCTTCGGCGGCCAACCAGGCGCAGCGGGTGCCACAGGTTCTGCCACCAACACCGCAGGTCAGCAAGGTCAGCGAGGCGGCTTCATGGGTGCACCAATGTCGCAGGGCCGCGGCAAAGATGACAAGAAGCAACGCCCCAAAGCGGTCACCAGTGCCGTCGAGAGGGAGGGCAACATCCACGCCCTTCTTGGCGACGCCCCCTTGGTCAACCCCGGCGTCATCGGCTTCAACGTGCGTGGTCAGTAGGCAGCCCAGCGCGCTGGCGTAGTTCGGCGGCGCGCTCGGGGCGTGGCCGCAGCCGCCAGATGTGCGCGCTCACCCCGGCACCAATCACAGCGAGCAGCAACGCCACCGGCCACAGCCCGACCACCACAATCACCACCCAGATGGAGGCGCCCATCCCCAACCACAGCAGCCCCAGAATCCGCAGCTTCTGCGCCCGCGTGAGCTGTCCTGAGTAGTAGTCAATAATGAATGGCCCGAACGTGTCATGGCGCAGCAGGTAGCGCTCCAGCCTTGGCGAGCTCCGCGTGAAGCACACCAGCGCAAGCAGCAGAAACGGCGTCGTGGGCAGGATCGGAACCCACACGCCGACCGCTCCCAGGGCAAGCGCCACCAGCCCCACAATCATGTACACGTATCGCATCGTCGCCACATTCTAGCCGCAACATGCAACAATAGTTGTATGACTGCCTGCACTATCCTGTACGCCTCGTTCTACGGATCCACCAAGGAATACGCCGATGAGCTGGCGAAACGCCTCGTCACTGCCGCCGAGCCAATCCCCGACGCCGACTTCTCTCCCGAAGGCCCCATCGTGGTCCTCGCCCCCATCCACGGCCCGAACAACCCCGGCGCCAGCTTCATCCGCAAGCTCCCTGACCCACTTTTCGACGCCCACTCCGTCTCCCTCGTCACCGTCGGCATGAGCCTGGACGAAGTGGCCGTCGATAAGGACTTTTCCGCGAAACTTTTGGGCAGCCGTGCGGACAGCGTCACCCGCTTCTACCTGCCCGGGCGCATGAACTACTCCGAGCTGTCGGCCGCCCACGCCGCCACGATGGCGGGCGTCGTCGGCGCTTTGCGACTCAAACCGCGCAAGTCCGCGAACGACCGCATGATGATCGACACCTATAACAAGGACGTCGACCGCGTTGACTTCACCCGCCTCGCCCCCGTCGAGGCCTGGGTGCGCGACAACGCTTAGCGGAGTAGCCCAGCCTGCTGCGCGATTCCCCCGAGCAGGCCGAGGATGCCAAGCACGAACCCGATGATGATGCCGGCTTTCGTGCCGTCATCCATCGGCTCAGCCTTGAAATCCTTGCCCTGCAGGCATGCCTGGAGTGCCATGCCGTCATTGATGGCTGCGGTTTCCTCAGCAGTCGAGGATCCAAACGCCTCGCTGAGCTGCGACGACTGCTGCACATTTGAGATGTCCGTATCTGCCAGCTTCTTGAGGCCATCTTGCTTTGACACCCATTTTTTGATGGCGTCCTGAGTGTACGTTCCGTTGTTTTGGGTCATGTCCGCGCTGTCGAACTTCAGTGTGCAGTACTTCTGGTAGTTCTTCGTGCTCATCGTGTTCGACGCCGCATCGGCAGCCGGCGCGAGCATGGAGGCAGCCAAAGTGGCGGCGACAATAGTGGCGGTGATCTTCTTCATGAGTATTTTCCTTTTTGTAGAGAGAAAGCCCCGCATGGTGCGGGGCGAGCATTCCAGGTGGAACGTGTGCCTATGGCAGCATCGCTGCAATGTTGGCTGGCAGCATTGGCTTCAGCGCTGGTAGAGCGAGGGCAACGATGCCTGTGAGCAGGCCAACGCCGGTCAGCGTCCAGAAAGTAGCCAGACGTGCCGTGCGGTCCATTCTGAGGGAGAGCGCGGTGATACCGTCGGTCTTGTAGTTCCGGCTCTTGGTGCAGGCGCTCATTGCTTTTCGGGATTCCCACTTAGCGGTCTTCCAGGAGCCTTCGTCGATACCGGACAGGAAGCCGAGGCGGTCAGCAAATTCAGAACCGTCCCCTGGATCTGCAGCCAGCTCGGCCTCTGCCTGGGTAGGGGTGAACGTCTGGTTGTAGGTCAAAGTCCCACCGTCAAGCACTTTGATAACACAGTTACCGTTGACCATTGTATTTGTGACAGTGACGGTATCGGCCGCTTCGGCCGCAGGGGCCGCCAGGCCGAGTGCCATGGTTGCAGCTACGGCTGCGGTTGCGAACTTCTTCACAGTGAGATCTCCTTTAGTTGACAGGAAGAAATAAGGTTCTTGTATATTCAAGCCCCCCCCCTCATCATTTGTCAAGGCGGGGGAGATGCAGGGGTCTAGCGGAACAGTCCAGCCTGCTGCACGATTCCCCCGAGCAGGCCAAAGATGCCAAGCACGAACCCGATGATGATGCCGGCTTTCTTTCCTTCGTCCATCGGTGTGGACTGGAAGTCCTTGCCCTGCAGGCATGCCTGGATCGCCAGGGCGTCGTTCATGCGCGCTGCGTCGTTACCGTGCGAAGAGCCGAATGCCTCGCTGGGCTCGGACGACTGCTGGGCGCGTGGGAGAGCCTTGTTTGCAAGAGCAGTCAAGGTCTTGTCCTTCTTGACCTCACTTTGCAGGAAGGTGGCGTTTATATTTTTAGAATCGAGCTTCAGTGTGTAGTACTTCTGGCCATACTGGTAGCTCATCTTGTTTGACGCGGCATCCGTAGCCGGTGCAAGCCTGGAGACGGCCAGCGCCACGATGCCGAGGAGCGTAGGCACAATGATTGACAGGCAGTATGCAGCTGCGCGAGCCTCGTGCGGCTCAACCACGGAGGGCAGCGAGTCAACAGCGTTGGTGGTGTAGTTCTTGCCTTCTTGAGATAACGATCGTTTCTTGCGGCTCGAGTTAGGTTAGGGCTTGCGTTTGATGACTTCGGGTATGCGTGCAGGGCCGGTAATCCAAACTTCAGCGCCAGGCCATAGTGCGTGAACCGTACGGCTGGCAATTCGGTGCCAGTGCTGCAGCGTGCCGGTATCTAGAAGCGGCTCGAGGTGTGAGGCCCTATTTCTGGCATGTAGGAGGGTTGAGCACCAGAAATAGGCGGTACCAGCTGAAGCGTCGAATCCTTTGCCTGTTGCGCAGATATTTGTCCGAAGATCTATTGCCTGGTCCCAGATATCGAATTGTGGAGCGTTCGCACGACCTCCGAGCCGAATTGGTTTCGGTATGAGGTGCCTCCATGACCCAAAAGTTAGCGCGGCCACGAGGTCGTCGTGGGTTGGGTGTGGTTTGACTGCATGCCCGTTCAGTGGATCTCTCATCGAAGCCTTTGCTTTTGCTTCCCACCATGATCCATGAAGGTCTCCTTGGCGCCTGTGGGGGCTATTGGTCCAGCTGGATGGTGGAGTGCGGCGGACAATATGTGATAAGGGTACCTGTGGCTGGGTAATCCATTCTGGTGTACCGCCGACTTGCATGTTCCATGCTCGTAGCTGTTGATCAATCGTATCCCGCAGCGCAACTTCAACTAGCGCTAGGGTGCTTGTCACTGCGGCGGCTGCATCGATATTCCATTGATATAGTGCGAGGGCTTTTTCTGGTTCCTGGTGTGCTGCATCAAGATAGGTTTGAAACCGTGGGGCAGGGATATTTGTGATGAGCTTTTGATATGAAGACGGTTGCATTTGTTTTCCTTCATTATGTCAGCGTTGGCTGGTTTGCTCTGTAGAAAAGGGATGGGTATGATTGCGGTCATTGAGCAGGAATCACCTGCAAATTAAAGGAAATTCCGGTCCCGAACATTTTTGTTTGGGGCCGTTTTTCATTTCCGACTGCTTGGATCTAGCGACCCCCTAAGCCAAATTTACAGGTCGCACCCGGCTTAAGGGACATTTTGTGTGTATAAATCTGTCCGGTTTCCTGGGATGACCTCGCCTAACAGTCCGATATGGTTTCCAAAACAGTTCCATTCGCCCGTTTCGAGAAATCAACACCGAATACCACCACACCTGTGGTATAGGCTCCGACCGTGGTGCGGTAAGGCCAATTGCTATGGCAATCACAAACCGGCCGTCTTGCCCACTATGCGGCCACACACTGATAAAAAACGGAACCACAACCGCAGGCACACAACGCTGGCGCTGCCCGAACTGCAACGCATCCACAATCAACCCCCGCGCCCGCACCAACGATGTACGCCACTTCAAAATCTTTCTCGACTGGATCCTTTCCGGGGAACCCGCAGACCGCGTCGCTCAACGACACAAGGTGACCAGACGCACCTTAACCAGATGGTTTCAACTGCTGTGGTTTATCACCGTGCCCAACATGACAGACCCATATCGCGTCTACGACCAAGTCTTTATCGACGGCACCTACTTCCACAAGAAATGCCTGCTCGTTGCATGTACGGACACACACGTCATTGCCTGGCACTGGTGTTTGCGGGAAAGCTCATCGGAGTACCTCAAACTCCTCGACAAGATCGCCCCACCGCTAATCATCACCACTGACGGCTCAGGAGGAGCCTTAAAAGCAATCCGGAGTAAATGGCCCCACGTAGCCATCCAGCGCTGCCTAGTCCACGTACAACGCAACACGTTTAGCGATATCAGTAAAAACCCGATCCACCCAGCACATAAAGCAATCCGCAAGCTTGGCTACATGCTCGTCAACGTTGCTGATACCGACGATGCCGCACGGTTTATCGCAGCCGTACACACCACCCGCATCACCTTTGACGACTGGCTCAAACAACGCACCTATCGCCGTGATATCCCCCAAGGTCAAGTACCAACATGGGTCAACGACACCCAACAATGGTGGTACACCCACCGCAATGCACGCCGTGCACTACGCAGGTTTGAAAAGCTCATCCAAGACGACCAACTCTTTGTCTTCCTCGCCCCACCAGAGGGCGTGACACAAGATGTAAAAGCCACCACGAACCTGTTAGAAGGCGGGATAAACAAGCAGCTCAAAGACAAAGCTGGCCAGCACCGTGGCATGTTCGATGAACATCAACGCATCACCATGGACTGGTGGCTATACATGCACACGCAAGACCCGGTACCGCCTCTTGAGCTTGCCCGGCAACAAGACTTCGGACGCGTCGGCGAGAAGGCCGCACGAGCTGCGTGGGCCAGAGAAGAATTACAACGCCGCGGTCACCTGGATGGGCGGCCGAAAGAATTCGATACCGGCATTGATCATCAGTGGAACCCCAGCTTAGGCGTGAGAAAAGGGTGGGCTGGACGCAGCTAAACACACACAAAATGTCCCTTATCGCGACACGCCGTAAAAACACACAAAATGTCCCTTAAGCCTCGATACCGGCATTGATCATCAGTGGAACCCCAGCTTAGGCGTGAGAAAAGGGTGGGCTGGACGCAGCTAAACACACACAAAATGTCCCTTATCGCGACACGCCGTAAAAACACACAAAATGTCCCTTAAGCCTCGCACCCTCAGTAAAAAGGAGAAAGCCCTACAGGCGCCAATTGTCCTGTAGAGCTTTCTCCACTCATAGCGAGGGACCTTGTCCTCACTTTCTGCAGATTCACAGTACTCCTGGAAACGCTCAATGCAAGCTATTCCTAACCCGATGGCGGCAGAAGGGTCTGCCAGCTGAGCGTCTCTCTAAAGCGCAGGGCCCGCAACCCGTCGAGGTTCCCGTCGACCTCTTCCGGTCGACCAACGCAGGTCACGGCATTTTGAGGCTTTTCGACGCCAATTCCCCCATCTTGTGCTGACCTGCATTGGTCGACGCTAAGAGGTCGACCGGAACAGCCCAGCCCCCAACACCCCACCAGCCAAGCCGCATGCAATTCTGTTCACGAATTCTCTAGCAACGTTTAGACGACACATCCCACCCAGCCAACAAACCCAACCCACCACACCCCACCCGGCCAACAAACCCACCCAGCCACATCCCACCCCGCCCCACTGCACCCACTACACTGTGTATCCATGACTAACGCGAGCGAAACCCCAGCGCACCGTTACGGCGCTGGCCTGGCAAATCAGATTGAGCAGAAGTGGCAGACGTTCTGGAAGGACAACGGCACGTTTAACGCGCCGAACCCGGTCGGCGACCTCGCTACCGGTGACCCACTGCCCGAGGACAAGCTGAATGTGCAGGACATGTTCCCGTACCCGTCGGGGGCGGGGCTGCATGTGGGGCACCCGCTTGGCTACATCGCGACGGACGTGTTTGCCCGCTACAACCGCATGTTGGGCAAGAACGTGCTGCATACGTTGGGCTATGACGCGTTTGGTTTGCCGGCGGAGCAGTACGCGATTCAGACGGGTACGCATCCGCGGACGACGACTGAGGCGAATACCCAGAATATGAAGCGTCAGCTGGGTCAGTTGGGGTTGGGGCATGATCCGCGTCGTTCGGTGGCGACGACCGACCCGGAGTTTTATAAGTGGACGCAGTGGATTTTCCTGCAGATTTATAACGCCTGGTTTGATGAGGAGCTGCAGAAGGCGCGTCCGATTGAGGAGCTGGTCCGTGACCTGCTCACGGGCGCCCGCCTGACCAAGGATGGCCGTAGCTTCCGCGATTTGACGCATGCGGAGAAGCACAAGGCGATTGATGAGTTCCGCTTGGTCTACCTGTCCGATTCGATGGTGAACTGGTGCCCTGGCCTGGGCACGGTGCTGGCGAATGAGGAGGTCACGGCGGAGGGCCGTTCGGAGCGCGGGAACTTCCCGGTGTTCCGGAAGCGGCTGCGTCAGTGGATGATGCGTATTACTGACTACTCGGATCGTCTGCTCGATGACCTTGACTTGTTGGATTGGCCAGAGAAGGTCAAGGCGATGCAGCGTAATTGGATTGGTCGTTCGCGTGGTGCGCAGGTGGCGTTCGCGTCGGAGGCAGGCCCGCTCGAGGTCTTCACGACGCGCCCGGACACCCTGTTCGGCGCGACCTACATGGTGCTCGCGCCTGAGCACCCGCTTGTCGACGCCCTCACGGCCGATGCCTTCCCGGCCGACACGGATGAGCGTTGGACGAATGGGGCGGAGTCGCCGAAGGTGGCCGTCGAGAAGTATAGGGCGGCGATTGCTGCCAAGAGTGACTTGGAGCGCCAGGAGAATAAGGAGAAGACTGGCGTGTTCTTGGGTTCGTTTGCGACGAACCCGGTGAGCGGCGAGCAGGTCCCGATTTTTATCGCGGATTATGTGCTGACCGGTTATGGTACGGGCGCGATTATGGCGGTGCCGGCGCATGATGAGCGCGACTATGAGTTCGCGACCGTCTTTGGCCTGCCGATTGTGCCGGTGCTCGACGGCGACGTCACGGAAGCCGCCTTTACTGGCGACGCGCCGCACATTAACTCGGCGAACGAGCAGGGCCTGGACCTCAACGGCCTGGGTAAGGACGAGGGCATCGCGAAGGCGGTCGAGTGGCTGGTCGCCAACGGTGCTGGTGAGGAGAAGATCCAGTACAAGCTTCGCGACTGGCTCTTTGCCCGCCAGCGCTACTGGGGCGAGCCGTTCCCGATCGTGTACGACGAGAACGGCCAGGCGCACGGCCTGCCGGAGGACATGCTGCCGGTCGAGTTGCCGCAGGTAGAGGACTACAACCCGGTGTCCTTCGATCCGGAGGACGCGGATTCTGAGCCGGCGCCGCCGCTGGCGAAGGCCACCGACTGGGTCGAGGTCGAGCTCGACCTGGGTGAGGGCACGAAGAAGTACTGGCGCGACACGAACGTGATGCCGCAGTGGGCGGGTTCCTCCTGGTACCAGCTGCGCTACATCGACCCGACGAACCAGGACGCGTTCTGCGACATCGAGAACGAGCGCTACTGGACCGGCCCCCGCAGCGAGAACGATCCGGGCGGCGTGGACCTCTACGTCGGCGGTGTGGAGCACGCGGTGCTGCACCTGCTCTACGCCCGTTTCTGGCACAAGGTGCTCTATGACCTGGGCTTTGTGTCCTCGAAGGAGCCGTACCGCCGCCTGTTCAACCAGGGTTATATCCAGGCGTACGCCTACACGGATTCGCGTGGCGTGTACGTCCCGGCCGCCGAGGTGGAGGAGAAGGACGGCAAGTTCTACCGCGACGGCGAGGAGGTCAACCGCGAGTACGGCAAGATGGGCAAGTCCCTGAAGAACGCCGTCGCGCCGGATGACATCTGCCGCGATTACGGTGCGGATACCCTGCGTGTTTACGAGATGTCGATGGGCCCGCTGGACACGTCGCGCCCGTGGGCGACGAAGGACGTCGTCGGCGCGCACCGTTTCCTGCAGCGCCTGTGGCGCCTGGTTGTGGACGAGGAGTCCGGCGAGGTCACCGTCACCGACGCCGCGCTCACCGAGGATGACAACAAGCAGCTGCACCGCACCATCGCCGGTGTCCGCGACGATTACGAGCACCTGCGGGACAACACGGTCGTCGCAAAGCTGATTGAGTTCACGAACTACCTGACCAAGACGTACCCGTCGGGCGCCCCGCGCGCGGCGGTCACTCCGCTGGTGCAGATGGTCGCGCCGCTCGCCCCGCACATCGCCGAGGAACTCTGGGCAAAGCTCGGCCACGCCGACACCATCACGTTCGAGCCGTTCCCGACCTTCGAGGAATCATTCCTTGTCGACGCCACCATCGAACTACCCGTCCAGATCAACGGCAAGGTGAAGGCCAGGATCAACGTCCCGACGGACGTATCGAAGGAGGACACCGAGGCGGTTGCGCTGGCGGATACGCGCGTCAAGGAGCTGACTGACGGCAAGAACGTGGTCAAGGTGATTGTGGTGCCGGGCCGTATGGTGAACCTGGTCGTTAAGTAAACGTTCAGGAAACGTGTAGGTGCTGCGGAGCGTTTGTGTGTACTGTTGGGCACCATGACTGAACCAAATACACCTAACAACGATCCGCAGAACCCGGGCGGCATCCCGTCCTACCCGGAATACGGCGCGTCGCCATACGGCCAGTCCTCGGGACAGCCCTACGGGGAGCAGTTCTCTGAGGAGCAGGCCGATTTCGGTGCGTTTGACGTCAACTCGGCCGCGCAGGCGTCCGGGGAGAGCGCGTTGCGCTACCACGGCGCCCAGCTCGCCGTCCCGACGAGCCCCGCAGCAGCCATGCTTGCTAACGACGACGGCTTCGTCGGCATCACGCCTTCCCAGTACGGCGACGGCGTGACCCCGCACCCGATCAGCAACCCGGCCGTCAACGGCGTCGCCCACCAGCTGGGCACCGGGAAGCTGTCCGTCGGCGCCGCGCTGAAGTACGGCTTCAAAACCGCCTACGGAAACCCGGGCACCTGGCTGGTGCTCGCGTTTGTGTACGCGCTGCTGAACAACATCGGGGCCGTCTTCCAGAGCGACACGGTCAGCGCCCTGGGCATGCTGGCCCTATTCTTCGTCACGCCGCTGTTCCTGGCCGCCGCGCTGCAGCAGACCCTGGTCGGCCCGAAGCAGTTCGTCCTGAAGGACATCAAGTCGGCTGCCTACGGCAAGACGCTGGGTATGTCGGTGGTCGTCGGCATCATCACGACTCTGATCTTCGCCCTGCTCATGGTGATCGGGTTCGTCGCTGGTTTCGCCGGCGCGGACCCGGAGGCGCTCCTGACCGCCTCGAGCGGTGATCTCAGCGCTATCGACCCATCCGCGTTCGTGACCCTATTCGTTGGGATCGGCATCGCGGTGCTGATCATGTTGCTTATCTCGCCGTTCTTCATCTTCCAGTCGTTCTACGCAGCCGACAACAACGGCACTTTCGGCGACGCCTTCAAGGCCGGCTTCACCACAGCGAAGCGCAACTACGGTGGTCTGCTCGGCCTGATGATCGTCTGCGGGATCCTGATGGCCACCGTCTCCGGCAGTGGCGCCGCCTCCGGCGTGGCCGCTTTTGTCTCTCTGGTGCTGGGCACGCTGCTGGCCGCCCCAGCACTCCTGGCGATGGTATACGCCTACCGCCAGGTTTCCGGAGGCCCCGTCCCGCACGAGGTAGCCGTTGCCTAAGCGCAGCACCTACTACACGGCCGTGGCACTGACCGCCGCGGCCGTGCTCTTTTTTACCATCGGCAAGGCGTACGTTGGCCTGCCCGGGGTGTGGGACACAATCTCCCACGAGGTCCGCCACCTGCGCCTTATCCCCTTCGGCTCCTTCATCTACTACCGAGTCTGGTGGGGGCCGTGGCTCAACCTCATCGGCAACATCGTCCTCTTCCTCCCAGTCGGCTACCTGGCACGCCTCCGGCTCGGCAAGGTCTGGAAGGCCGCCCTGGTGTCGATGGTGGCGTCACTAAGCATTGAAGTAGCCCAGTACGTGCTCGCCGCCGGCTACTCAGATATCGACGACCTCATCATCAACACCGCCGGCGGCACCCTGGGCGCTACACTTGCCCACATGCCCAGCTTCACCCGCACCATCTTCCCCGACGGCAACGAGCCCGACGCCCGCTTCACCCTCGCCAACGAGCGCACCTTCCTCGCCTGGACCCGCACCGCGCTGGCATTCCTGGCAGGCGGCATCGCCCTCGGCGCCTTCGACGTCACCGGCATCACCCCAGAGACTCAAACCTTCGCCGCCGCCACCGTGATCGTGATCGGCATGGCCATCGCCGCCGGCGCCGCCATCCGCTGGGTCCGGGCGCTCCGACCCAGAAGCCAACTAGGATGACGGCGAGGTTGTCGGTGAGGTTGGTCTACCCGGTGCCGAGCGATATGATCCCGATGAACGTCATGGCCCTTGGCGCCATCATGTCCTGGTGGAAGCGGGGTGCGCGGTAGAGTTGTGTATCAGAGACAGGTGTTAGTGGGGCTCCTCTCGTGACCATCCCAGTTGCCGACCCCGGCCTCCAGCCCGAGCGCACCGCCCTGAGCTGGACCCGCACCGCCCTGGCCATGCTCGTCTGCTCGATGGTGCTCCTGCGCTGGTCCTACGCCTACCCCGTACCCGTCTTCGGTGCCATCGGGCTCCTGCTCACCCTGGCAGTGGTGCTCATCTCCAGATATCGACGCCTCTACCGCACCGAAGCGCACAACCTCGCCCAGGAGCGCTCCCAACCAAACACGGTTTCCGTCTTCGCCACTGCGTGTGCGCTAGTCGGTCTGGGTGGGTTGGGTCTGTGCCTGGTCCTTGCGCAGTAGGTGTGCGCACCTTTTTCCTACCCGAGGAATCCGCGACCTAGGCAAACGCGCCGGGCCGTGGGCGAAAACAAGGAATTTGGTGTCACTCGGCCCGATGCAGTGACAAATCACGCAGCTAGCAAAAGGTAGCCCTTTTCTGACCTGCAAATATGAATATCTGCACCAAATTAGTGTGCGTCTTTTGTCACTCGCCGTCAGGCCTGCGCACCTTTTCCTGCCTAAAAAATCCGCGCCCTGGGCAAACGCGCCGGGCCGTGCGCGGAACTTCGCAAAGTCTGTCAGGACCAATTTCTGACCAGGCACGATGCCGACCGCTGACAAAGTCCGCCGGAATCTGTCAGCCCGGCCCTACCCCGACTCACAGCAGCGCAAACCCCTTGACCCCAACGGGGACCGTGATAGTATCGACGAGGAGTTGTCCCCGAGGGAAGGAGTAGGCCGTGCTCATGTTCCGTGTTTCCGCCTAACACGAAACAGAAAGTTGAATGAGCATGCCTATTACCCTGAATAACGTCTCCCTCGAGTGGCCTAACGGAACCTCGTGCTTCTCGGACTTAAATGCCATATTCTCAAGTCACCTCACCGGCCTGATCGGCGATAACGGTTCCGGAAAAACGACTCTGATCAGGATCATTCTCGGCGAGCTACAGCCGAGCACTGGTTCGGTCGAACGCCCGTCGAAAATCGCTTACCTACCTCAGGATCTTGGACTGCAACCGGGCACTACGGTTTCAGACATTTTTGGGGTCACCGAAATCATCGAGGCAATCAACGCCGTCGAAGGTGGCCAGTTCAATCCCGAATTGTTCGAGCTCATTGGCGACCGGTGGGATGCTGCTGAAGAGACTCAGGCTGTGTTGTCAGCTCATGGACTCGAGCTCAACTTGGACAGGTCACTGTCTACTATGTCCGGTGGAGAGGCTGTTCGTGTTGCACTAGCTGCGCTCATGGCTGACAACCCCGATTTCATCGTGATGGACGAGCCCACGAACAACCTCGATGCGGAAGCGAAAGCCCAGCTGATCCGTTCTCTTTCCAAATCCACTGTTCCTGCGATTGTGGTGAGCCATGATCGCGACTTATTGGATTCCGTGGACGAAATTGCAGAACTTCACGACGGGAAGCTACGTCTTTTCCTCGGCAACTACTCTGCCTACCGCGAAACTCTGGCCAACGAACAGGACGCAGCGATGCGGGAGGTGCGGGACAAGAAGGCAATTCACAGTAGGCAGGTTCGGGAGCGTGAGGCAATGCAAACTCGCATTGCTCGGGACGCTCGTCGCGGAAAGAAGTTCGCGGTTAACAAACGCAAACCTGGCATGGCGATGGGGCTGGACAAGGATCGGTCTGAGAAAACTGCTGCTCGGCGTGGTGCGGCTCATGCCGAGTCTGTGGAGTCGGCTCTCGCTGCGTATCGTCACGCGCAAGACAAGGTTCGCGACGATCAGCATGTGTTCATTGAGCTTCCCGGTACGGCGCTTCCGAACGGAACCCGTGTTATGGAAATCCCAGGGCTCACTGTTGTGGGCCCCGAGCGTGTCCGGATCACTGGGCCGAACGGCAGCGGAAAGACGACCCTGCTCAACTCTGTTGCAGACGGTAGCGCGGGGTATGTGATTAGGAATGTGGGGTACCTCCGGCAACGCATTGTTCTTGACCCTAATCAGACAGTCTTGGAGTTGGTCTCGGAGGCCAACGCTTCTGCTGACCCGCAGTATATTAGGGACCAACTCGCGCAACTGTTGTTTCAGAATGAGACTGTGCACGCGCCTATTGGAACGCTTTCGGGTGGTGAGCGTTTCCGCGTTGAGTTTGCCCGTGTTCTTCTTTCGTCGCCTGCTCCGCAGCTATTGCTTCTCGACGAGCCCACCAACAACATCGATATCTCAACCGTGAACTGGCTTGTTTCCGCTCTTGAGAGTTATGCAGGTGCGGTTCTTCTCGTCAGTCACGACGAAGACTTCTGTGAGCGTATGAACCTTGACAGGGAAGTTTCCATCGATGATCTGACCTGATGCCTCCAGGCATCCTCCCGCCAGAAAAGCGAAACCGGGAACTTTCTTGCGTCTCCGGACAGCCGACCTGGAGAAACACCGCCGTTGTGGGGCGCTAAGGGAAAACAAGGAATTTGGTGCGCGTACCCCGCCCCGCGTACCCCGCACCGCACAAGTACTACGAAGAAAAGTCGATGGCGATGCACTTCAGCATGTCGTAGCCATCCCCGTTGAGGGCGAACCCGTCGCCGGTGTCCTCGCCGAACCCGAAGGCCTCGAGCATCGCGGTGCCTTCTTTATAGATGGTTGAGTCCGGGAGGTGGGGGGAGTCGGAGATGAGGTTGAACATGAGTTGGTTCCAGTTTTCGCGGCCGAAGGTCGCGTAGAATCCGCGGGCGATGTTTTCGGCGAAGTCGAATGGGTTGTCGCCGCCGCTGAGCAGCTCGACGCCCTCGTTGGTGATGGTGTAGCGCCCGGTTTGCTCGGCGCGCATGAAGCCGGATTCGACGAAGAAGTTGTGGAGGTGCCTGCGCCAGATGGGGTCGTCGGGGAGGAGTCCGTCCATGAGGTTGTAGAGGGCTTCGGTGATGCCGGTGTAGACGGGGGAGTCGAAGGTTGGGTTGGGCCCGTAGTAGTCCTCGAGGAATTCGCCGATGGCGGTCATGACGGCGGGGTTGCTTTCGGGGTTGGGGTCGATGGCCATGATGTCTTTGAGGTCTTCGCGGTTGGCCAGGTATTCGCGGAGCGCTTCGCGAACGTCTTCGTCTTCTTCGGCGGCAGCCTCGGGGTTCATCATGTTGCGGGCGACCATGGTTTCGAC
Source organism: Corynebacterium sp. MC3 (assembly GCF_900099485.1). NCBI lineage: Bacteria > Bacillati > Actinomycetota > Actinomycetes > Mycobacteriales > Corynebacteriaceae > Corynebacterium > Corynebacterium sp. MC3. The sequence goes on along the minus strand of NZ_LT622812.1, from coordinate 34,450 downwards.
GCTGTAGTACATGCGGTTCGAGATACTGACCGGGTCTGCCTTGGTAAGCCTGTCCACCATGTGGCCCGGCGACATGACGGGCATCGCGGAGAACAGGGTTGGCGTGATGTGCATGTCGGCGGGTTGGCCGGCTGCGAGGCGGACGGCTTCGTCATAGAGCTCGCTCATCATGGCGGGGCCTTTGAGGTGCTCGATGACGTCGGGGCCGAGTGCGGAGATGAGGACGGGGGTCGGGCCTGCGATGGTGGATGGCCCGAGTACTTGGACGTTGATGTTCCAGTTGGCGCCGGCGTCGTAGATGTAACTCATGGTTTCGGGCATGTCTTGGACGGTGAGGTCGTTTTCGTCGTATTCGCCGGCGGCTGGTTGGGCGGTGTAGACGCGTTGTTCGCCGTTGATGTTCCCCGAAAACATGTGTGTTGCTGCGCTCGAGAAGCCGAGGGTGGCGTCGATAATGAGTGCGAGTTCCCCCAGGTACATCGAGTGATCAACATTAATGCATCGTGAAATCTCGGGTCGGGAGTTTTCTACGGTGATTAATAGAGAGATGTTCATGTCGTTCACTCTATAGTTTTGTATCTTTTAGCGCTCGCGAACTACCCAGAATGTGCAGCGGGTGACGCAGAGGAGCCAGTGGAAGACGAGGAGGGCTGGCAGTGCGGTGGCGATGATGGTGAGCCATTCGAGGTTCCAGACTTCGGCGAGGTGGTGGCTGCCGACGCTGATGGTGCCGGTGGGGAAGGTGGAGGCCCACCAGGCGGGGGAGTATCGCACCCAGTGCGCGACGGCGGGGTAGAAGTGCCACATGGCGAAGGCGATCATGGGGATCGCGATGATGAGCAGCACGGTGCCAACGATAAGCTCGGCATCCTTGCCGAACAGCAGGTCCACGGCGGACACTGTCTGCCCGACGACGCCGAGGGGGATCCAGGCGGTCGCCGCGTTCGGCCCGCTCAGGTCCACTTTTCGACGCCACGCCGCCACATACACCCTGGCAAACAGCGGATACGCTGCGCCTATCGACGCCACCAAGCAGCACACGCCGAGTATCCAGTAGATGTCGCCGCCGCCTTTGGCGTGGGTCGTCCCGGCCGTGTTGGCCGCCATGATGGGGCCGACGAGCGCGAGCCCCCACGCGAAGTTCGGTTCCCCTTGGAAGCCGCGGAGCTGGTTGGCGTACACGGCGAGGCAGGCGGGCGCCCCGACCCAGAAGCCAACCAGGATGAAGGCGAGGTTGTCGGTGAGGTTGGTCCACGCGGTGCCGAGCGACATGATCCCGATGAACGTCATGGCCCACGGCGCCATCATGTCCTGGTGGAAGCGGGGCGTGCGGTAGATGATGAACCCGACGACGAGCGCCACCAGGATGGCCACCCCGATACAGGCCACGACCCACGCCAGAGGGTCGAGTCCGCTGATGACCAGCAGCGTCGCCACCAGCGAGGTCCCCATGAGGCTGCCGCCCCACGCCGGGCCCGCTGGCGGCAGGCTATAGCTGGTCCTGGTTTTCACACGCGCTCACGCTGCCAGGAACGGAATCGGAGTGCGCACGCGCACCAGTGGAACAGCAGCAGGAGCAGCAGCCCGAAGGAGAGGGCGTGCCAGCCCTCGGTCCAGGAGCCCAGGCACAGGGTGCCCACCGGGAATGTGGAGCCCCACCAGCCCGGGCCGTACGGCGCCCAGGTGAAGACCGCCTGGTAGAAGCAGTACATGCCGAAGAGGACGCACGGTACGCCGATGGCGAACATGATGATGCCGTAGAGGTGGGCGTCGAAAAGGAAGGTGGAGGCGGCCGTCGACTGGCCGACAACCCCGAGCGGAATCCAGGCTGTGCCGGCCGCCGCGCCGCGCGGGCGTTCGCGACGCCGCCACAGCGACCAGTAGCAATAGGCGAACAGTGGGATCGCCGGGATGAACGTGAAGAAGAAGCACACGATGCCCGCGTGGTGGTAGAACATGCCGTGCTCTGCGGCGAGCTGCCCGCCCGATGTCGCGGCGACCATCGGCGTGACCGGCGCCAGCCCCCACGGGAACGCCGGGGTGGTGTAGTGCTCCGAGACCTTCCAGAAGCCCCACAGTTGCCATAGACACACCACGATCGATAGTGGCGCGCCGATCCACCAACTGATCAGCTGGAAGATGTCGTTGCCGGTCAGCGCCGTCCACGCCGAGCCGCACGCCAAAAGCCCCCATCGTGTACATGCCCCACGCCGCCATGTTCTGGTGCCGCGGCGGCTCGTTACGGATGCCCACCGTGAACACCGCCAGCAACACCGCCGCCACCAGTGCAAACGCAACCTGTCCGAGGCGGAACCCGTGCAACCCGGACAGTGTAGAGGCGATCGACGTCCCCATCAGGGACCCGGCCCACGCGGGGCCATACTTAGGCAATTGCATGCACCTACGCTAAGCCCGCCGGGCCCGTTTGGCCAACTACGCAACGCGGCCAAACAGCAGCGCTCGGCCGGTTTCCTCCCCCGTATTGCGCACCGTGACGGCCAGGTGCCCAGCCGCAATCCGCCCGACCTGGCCCGGCTTCAGCGCCACACCCTCCAGGCGCAGCCCCTCCGACTGGGCCAGCACGTGGTGCTCGTACTCGTCGTTGACCCACACGGTGACCTGCGCGCCGGGCGCCACCCGCAGCTCCGCGGCAAGCCTTCCCTTGGGCCCCGGCACCTCCTGCCCGGCCAGGCGCCCCGCGTGGACGCGCAGCTTCCCGCCCGGCGTGGTGTCCACCGCGCGCAGCGCCACCCACGCTGAGGGCTCGCGGTCTGTGAGCGCCTGCAGCGACTCCGGCACATCGTCGATCGAACAGATTTCTACAGTTGCACGCATGCGACTATCCTACCGGCGTGCAGAAACTTTCCGGTGGCCTCCTGTTCGCGCTCGCCCTGCTCACCGCGGCGGGCCCGCTCGGCATCGACATGTACTTGCCCGGCATGCCCGAGCTCGCCACCCAATTATCGACGTCCCCCTCCTCCGCCCAACTGACCATCTCAGGGTTCATGCTCGGGATGGCACTCGGCAACCTAGTCTTCGGCGCTATCTCTGACGGGACGGGCCGCAAACCCGCCATCCTGGTCGCCTCCGCGGTGGCGCTCGCGGCGTCGGTGGCGTGCGCCGTCGCCCCCACGATCTCCTTCCTGATCGCCGCCCGATTCCTCCAAGGCCTGGCAGGGGGCTGCGCCGTCGTCGTTACGCGAGCCGTCATCCCCGACATCGCCCACGGCCGCGAGGCCGCCCGCGGCCTGTCAGGCCTCATGGCGATCTCCGGCTTCATGCCCGCAATCGCCCCCGTACTCGGCGGCCTGATCATCCCCACCTTCACCTGGCGAGGCGTCTTCTGGACCATCGCCGCCGTCAACCTCGCCCAAATCCTCATCGCCTGGCGCTTCGTCCCCGAAACCCTCCCGCCCGCCAAGCGCACCCGCGGCACCCTCCGCACCATCTTCCCCCGCATGGGCCAATGCCTGCGTCGCCCCGCCTTCCTCGGCTACATGTTCGCCGCCGGCCTCGGCTTCGGCACCCTGTTCTCGTACATCTCGGCATCACCGCTGGTCCTGCAGGTACAACTCGGCGTTACACCAACTACCTTCTCCCTCATCTTCGGCGGCATCGCCCTGCTCATCCCGCTGTCGAACTCCATCAACATGCGCCTGGTCAAGACCCACCAGCCACGCACCCTGCTCGTCGTGGCGTTATCTGTTGACATCCTCGCCGGGCTGATCCTGCTCGCTTACAGCCAGCTCGGTCCCAACCTCACGATGCTCCCCTTCATCGCCACGCTGTCCGCCATGGCCGGGTTCATCATGGCCAACGCCTCGGCGCTCGCCGTGGAGGAGATCCGGGACATCGGGATCGGCGCCGGCACCGGCGCGATGGGCTTCTTCCAATTCATCATCGGCGGCCTGGTCCCTCCCCTGGTGGCGCTCGGGTCCAACCCGACCGCATCGATGGCCAATGGCATCCTCACCTGCGCCGGCCTGGCCCTTTTGGGAGTGCTTTTGGGTAGCGCTGCACCACATTCCAGGCCTAAAAACATCTAGCACTTCTGTGGCGTGCAGGTATCCTGGGGCCGCTTTTCAAATGCTGGAATTTGGTGCATGGAGTGGGGAGCGAGTGACAATGGACGCAATCCTGTCGGCTGAACCCGGTAAAAGCCCAGGTCGTGAAAAGTGGGTTGCGTCTTTTGTCACTCGGGTCGGCGAGGGTGACACCAAATTCCTTTGCGCAGAGATCGCGACCTGGGGAAATAGCCAGGCACCTTTCCGGAAAATCGGGAATTTGGTGCACGTTCTGCCGCGGTTAGCGCCAAATACCCACATTAACAATCAGCGACCTGGTCTTTTGCGTGCACATCCAGCTCAACGCTCGAACTTAGAGAAAAAGAGCTATCGATTTCGATCCGGTTCTACTTATCCTCAGAGCGATTGTCCTTGAGAAAGCCCATGAAACTGAAGTATGGGACATCTTCTGTCGCTCGTTGAACGGCTTCGAAAACAGCATCACTAATAGGGTCAATTACCTGGTCACTTAGGTTTAAGACTTCCAAGAAGAAGTGCTGGGTAATCACGTATGGACGAAAGCTCTCCTGATTGCTACCAGGTTCTAATTCTTTAGCAAGTTCGTACTCGTCTTCATCGCATTCACTAACTGTGAAATCAGGAAGAGCGTCAATTTCGGAGGAGGAGAGTTTGAGTTCCTTCTGGAAACGCTCTGCAATGTGGTAAGAATCCTTTTCAGAGCAATACACGTAAAGCTCTTCGTAAAAGCCTTGCAGCTCACCATTTGACAAGGAAGAAAGACTGGTCATTCGAAAGCCGCTCCGTTCATGAGTAGTTGGGATAGTAAGTTTAGCTTTCACGGGGGCAGCAATTTCGGTTGCGCCGAGTGCTAGTGCTTATGTACCGAAGCCAGCATCGGAAGTCTTCCCAGCGCAGAAAAAGCCTCCACGAGGAAAAGGATTCAAGCTCAAGCACTGCCGAGCAATCTAGCGCCCAACCAACACCTAAATAATCTTGCGCTCCCTCGCCCGGTCCACGGCGGCGGTCCGGTTGTCCACGCCGAGCTTGTTATAGATGTGGATCAGGTGGGTTTTCACCGTGGCCTGCGAGATGAAGAGCCGGTCGGCGATGGCGCGGTTGGAGGCGCCGGTCTGCAGGGCGCGCAGGATTTCGATTTCGCGGGCGCTTAAGGCTTCGTCGGGGCGCATGAGGCGCTCGGCGAGGACTCCGGCGACTTCCTGGGAGAGGACGCGTTTGCGCTGGGCGGCGGCGATGATGGCGTCGTGGAGTTCGTCCTCGGGGGCGTCTTTGAGCAGGTAGCCGAGGGCGCCGGCTTCGACGGCGGCGACGACGTCGGCTTCGGTGTCGTAGGTGGTCAGGATGAGCACGGGCGGGCCGCCTGCTTCGCCGAGGCGTCGGGTGACTTCGATGCCGTCCACGTGTGGCATTTGGATGTCGGTGACCACGACGTCGACGTTGTCGGGCATGTGCTCGATGGCGCGCCCGTCCGCGCCTTCGCCAACAACGGTGATGTCGCCGAAGGAGTCGAGTACTGCGCGGAGGCCGGCGCGGACGACGGGGTGGTCGTCGAGAAGCATGACGTTGATCTCACTCATGGGTGTCCTTTCCCAGGGGGATGCTTGCTGCTAGTACGTTACCTTCGACGCTGAGGGTGCCGCCGACCTCCGCGACGCGCGCCCGCAGCCCGCGCAGGCCGTAGCCTTCGGGCCCNTCATCGTGGGCTGGCTTGCTGGTCTGTTGGGAACCAGGGTGGCGCGTAAGCACTTTGAACGGGCCGGTCTTGTCTAAACTTCCCGACCCGCGCACGATTATCGTAGCGCTCGTCATCGTCTCCACCACGATCTACAGTGCCTACTCGCCGTGGTTCGTGTGTGCTCTGGGCGGATTCGCCGCCGTGATGCTGGCGAGCGCTGCGATCAACCCCAACACGCTCGTGCGCCCGAGCTGGGTGGCCGTCTACCTGGCCACGTTTGCGGTCCTCGGCGGGCTCGTCTTCGTGATACCACTGGTGTGGAAGTCAACGGTCAGCGCGTTCCTCGAGGACGCCGGAGGCGTGTTCGGCGGCGGCGAGTTCCATGTGGGTGGCCTGGAGTTCGTAGGCGAGGTGCTTGTAGTGGTCGGCTTCGGCGCGGAGTGCCCGGTAGGAGTGGTAGATCAGTAGCGCCAGCACGGTGCCGAGCAACGGTCCGACTACCCCGCCGATTCCCGCGCCCGGCACTGTGACCGACAGCGTGAATGCCAGCAGCAGCGCCGCCACCGCGATACCGGACCAGGTGGGCAGCACCACGGAGACCAGGATGACCAGCGGGAACTCCAGCCAGACGAACTCGGCGGCGTGCAGCGCCATGACCACCCACAGCGCGAGGACGGCGGCGAGCCAGGTGTACATAGCAGCGCGGGGGAAGCGCTTGCCTTCGTTGTAGGCCACGGTCCCGGCGAGGTAGAGCAACGCGAAGGGGACCGCCATGCAGATGGCCAGCGGGTTCCACCCGCTGGAGACAACGCCGACGAGCAGCAGCACGGCAACGAGTACGTGCAGGCTGACGCGCAGGAAGGTGAGGATCCGGTTGGTGGTGTTCACGCAGATCACCTTAGACGCTGCACCCGACATCCGATTGAGAGCGCATCAACCGGACGGTTGATTCGAGGTTCAACCCCGCTCCCGATGTGGATTATGCCTGCTCACACGCACAATGTGGGCATGTTCGTCGGATTGAGAGAAATTGTGAAAGCGCGAGGCCGCTTCGGCCTCATTGTTGGCACGGTTGGCCTGATCACGTTGCTCGTGGTGATGCTGACCGGGTTGACCAACGGGTTGGGCAAGCAGAACACGGAGGCCCTGGAGGCACTGGATGCAAAGTCGGTCGTCTTCCAGGACATGGATGAGCCTTCCTATATGACGTCGCGCGTGACGGCGGAGGAGGGCACGGTCCCGCTGGGCACCGGCCAGACGTTGCTGCTGCGCGAGAACGGCAAGGAGGAGTCCATCTCCATCCTGGGTCTGCCGAAGGGCACTGAGCTTCCGGGTGGGGAGGTGCTTGGCGACGGCGCGGTCGCGTCGCGTGAGCTGCACGTCGCTCCTGGCGACGAGCTCTCCGTCGGCGGCACCCCGATCACCGTCGACGCCGTCACGGATGACCTGTACTTCTCCCACACCGCGGTCCTGTGGGTGAACACGGAGGACTGGAAGGCCGCCATGCACACCGATGCGGACGGCACGGTGCTGCTCGCTAGCGATGACCGAGGCATGAGCATGAAGGACTCCTTCAACGGCCTGGCCGCGTACAAGTCGGAGCAGGCGTCCTTCAACATGATCCTGGGCTTCCTGTACGCCATCGCGGCGCTGGTCATCGTGGCCTTCTTGACGGTGTGGACCATGCAGCGCACCCGTGACCTGGCCATTTTGAAGGCGATTGGGGCGTCGAATAGCTACTTGCGCAAGGATGCGCTGGGTCAGGCGGCGGTGCTGCTGGGCATCGGCGCGGCGGTTGGTGCCCTGATTGCGCTGGGCATTGGGCTGGCGGCGTCGAAGGTGGCGCCGTTCTCGCTGACGGTGCTCACGGTCGCGGGGCCGCCGCTGGCGATTTGGGCGATTGGGATGGTAGGCGCGTTCATCGCGACGCGCCAAATTACAAAAGTTGAGCCGCAGCTCGCACTGGGAGGTATTGCGTAAATGTTGCACATGGAACACGTCACCGTCACGTACCAAGACGGCGAGGACACACTCACGGCGCTGGATAACATCAGTTTCGACGCCAACCCTGGCCACCTCACCTTCATCATCGGCGAGTCCGGCTCCGGCAAGTCCACGCTGCTTTCCGCAGCGGCCGGGCTACTGAAGCCCGACAGTGGCACCATTCTTGTCGACGCCACCCCGGTCTCCGACGAAGTCCGCCTGCAGAAGATCGGAATGATTTTCCAGCAGGCCAACCTGATCGGGGCGCTGAACGTCCGGGATCAGCTGCTGGTCACCGACCATATTCGTGGTGTGAAGCCCCGCGTGGACCGCGCGAACGAGCTGCTCGCGGAAGTCGGCCTCGACGGGCTTGGGGACCGCAGCATGCAGCAGCTCTCCGGCGGGCAGCGCCAGCGCGTCGGCATCGCCCGCGCGCTGATGGGGGAGCCGAAGCTGATCCTGGCGGACGAGCCGACCGCGGCGCTCGACTCCGAGCGCTCCCACGAGATCGTGGCGCTGCTGCGCACCCTGGTGGAGGAGCACAATATTGCCTGTGGGTTCGTCACCCACAACGCCAGCCTGATTTCCGACAGTGACGAGGTTGTCCGCGTCCGCGACGGCCACGTGTCGCGGGAACGCGCGCTAGCGTAGCTTCGGGCGCGACCCAAGCGCCAAGGTGATGAACGCGCAGGCCGCCAGTCCGGCCGTCATGCACAGCGTGCCGGGCAGGAAGCCGGCGTCCACCACCGCGGCGCCGAGCGCGGATCCGGCCGCGATCCCGACCTGGTAGGTCACCACGTAGATGGAGCTTGCCAGGTCTTCGTTGCGTTTTCCGGCGTGCAGGAAGATGGTGGTTGCCGACGGCGGCAGCGCCCCGTTCGCCAGCCCGAACACGATGATCATCGCGATGATGAGCAGCACCGATTTCGTCTCCAGCGCGAGCAGCCCCAGTGCTGCCGACCCCACCAACAGCATGGCGACGAACCCGTTGACCCGGATCATGCGCCGGTCCACCGTGTTGCCCGCCGTCAACACGCCAATCACCCCGCAGATGCCGAAGAGCGACAGCCCGAACGGGACCAGCTTCGGCCCGGCTGTCGTCGTCATGAGCAGCGCCAGGTAGGTAAAGGTGGTGAACACGGCGGTGACGTTGAACGTCAGGAAGAGGACCAGCGACGGGATCGCCGACTTTGTCCGCTTCGCACCCGCTGCCGACTCCGGGTGCTTCGCCGGCATCGAGGGTAGCGACGCCACCAACGCCACCACCGAGAAAATCACCGCGACACCCAGCACCCAGGTGGCGCCGCGCCACCCGATCCACCCGCCGAGCATGGTGGTCAACGGCGTACCGATCACCGCCGACATCGTCGACCCGAACGACACCGTCGCCACCGCCTTGCCCGTCATCCCCTTCGGCGCCAGCCGTGCCGCCATCGGGTTGATCAGCGACCAGAACAGCCCGTGCGTAAACGCCGCGGTCACGCGGGCAGCGACGAGCACCGCGTAACTGTTCGCGATGCCCTGCAGGATCACGCCCCCGGCGAGGAAGCCGAGCGTGGCCAGGAAGACGGGCCTGCGGTCCCAGTTGCGCGTGAAGTGCATCAGCGGGATGGTCACTACGGCGACCAGGCCGGCGTACACGCTCATGAGGAGGCCGATCTGGCCTTCCGTCACCCCGAGGTCCTGCGCCATGGGCCGAATCAGGCCGACCGCGAACATCTCGTAGGTGACGTAGACGAACGCCGCGAAGCTCATCGCGGACAACGGCAGCATAGGAAGCGACGACTGTTTACTCACACGTGACAACCTACACCGGGCGTGTTAGGCGAACGCCCCCAGGTTGAGAGCCTGCATGATTACGGTGCCTCCCGCCAGCACCGCGCCCAGCACTCCGAGCACGATCCCGGCGATCGCGAGCGGGGTGAGCTCCTTCTCTTCCTCGGTCTCGGGCGGGGTCGTGGTTGTGGGCGCGGGCGTGGTTGTGGTTGGGGCTGGCTTCGTTGTGGCCGTTGCGGTCGGCTCGGGTGCTTGGGTGGTTGGCGTGGCCGGTGTCGTGGGCGTGGGCTTTGGTGCCGTGCTGGTAGTCAGCGTCGGGATCGGCGGCACCACCGTATTCACCGCGTTCGGCGGGATCGGGAGCGCCAGGGTGGCGTCGCCGCCGGCGGCACAGAGCTGCTCAGCCCGCTCCCGTAGGCTGACGTATTCCTTGACGCGCCGCAGGTTGGTGTAGAAGAACGTGTCTGCGTACTGCTGCGCCCAGGCGGTTGCGGCGGCGTCGCTGAGCCCGGGGAAGCGGGTTTGGAGCTCGCGCGCGATGTCTGGGGTTTCAGTGGCTTGGGTGACCGGCCGGAACAGGGCGCGTTGCCCTGGCCCGAGCACCTGGTATTGCCCCATGAGTTCGTAGTAGTGGTAGGTCAGCACGTCATCCGCCGACGCCTGCGGTGTGGTGCGCTGCGGACTGTACTTGAAGAGGTACCACTCGGCGACACTCGCGGGCAGCCCCGCCTCTGTGAAGGCCTCAACCGCGTACGTGTGCTGCAGCGAGTCGGGCCGCGCGAAGTTGCTGGGAGCGAGAAACTCTCGCCCTTCCTCTTCCCTAATCCGCTTATAGACGTCCTCTTCGACCTTCCCCAGCTCCGGAAACGCTTGCCGGAATGTTTGATAGTCCAGCGCGTACTCTTTCTCGGGCGCGGAGAAGTGGAGCCGCGCCGCGTTCATGAGGCGGGCGTATTCGGCGGGGGAGAGGTAGAACGCGCAGAGTTTCGTCGCGGGATCTTGGGGGCCGATGACGGCGGCGTCCGCGACCGGAGACAACAAACTGGCGCTGAGCCCGAGGGCTACAACGCCAGTGAAAAATCTCCGAGACTCCATGGAGATGAGATTACAGCATCTTGGCTGCCGTCAGGCCGAGGACCGCCAGGATTGCAATCACGATGGTGCCAACAATGCCACCGATGAGGGCAGCCGAGTTATCGCTCGTATCGACTGTCTTCGAAGGCTCCTGGTTCACGGTGGTCTTCCCGTTCAATGGGTTGACCTGAACGTCAACGGAAACCGTGGTGGTCGGAGAGGAAGGCGTGGTGGTTGGCTGCTCCTTGCTGCGCTCAGTGCCCTCAGCACCCTGCGAGACTGCGTCCGGGTTGGAGTGCTGCGTTGGGAAGAGCACGATGCCGGACTTGCCGTCGCGGCAGTTGTCCTTCGACTGGTTCAGCGCTGCTTCGACCTCCGCCATGGTGCGGGTCTCTGCGACGCCTTCCTGGTTCTCGAACTGGTCAACCCAAGCAGCTGCCTGTTCGTCGGTGAGGCCCTTGAACTGGTCCTTCTTCTCCTGGATCAGGGCGTCGCGGTCACCGATGGTCGGGAAGACTGGTTCCGGTGCGCGGAACGACTGCTTCGAGGCTGGGATCTCGCCGTTCTCGAAGTACTTGTCGTACTCCAGGATCTCTGGGAGGCGACCCGGGTTCTCGAAGCCTGCCACGACTGCGTCGCTCCACTTGTGGGTGACGTAGTCGAGTGCGACAGACTCTGGCAGTTCCGAGTCCTCAGCGACCTGCTTAGCGAGCTCAGCGAGCTTCGGGCGAGGATCTGGCTGGAACTGCTGCTGGTACGCAAAGTCCGACTTCAGATCGTTGTACAGCTTCTCGCCGTGCATCTTGGCTGCTGGGAAAGCCTGCTCGAATGCGAGCTTCCACGCCTTGTCGACGTCGAAGCTTGCTGCCTTGCCCTTCGACTGCTCATAAAGCTTTGTCTCTTCGGCGTTAAGGCGGATGGAGCATACGCCGGAGACATTCTCGCCAACGGTGGCACCTTCAGCGGAAGGGGCGACCATGGCGCACGCGCCGAGCGAGAGCGCGATTGCGATTGCTTGGAGTCTCCGATTGTTGAACATATTTCTGAGTGTAGCCGAGGGAGCTGCGGAAACGTATTCGTTCGTTGACGCGTGTTTCTGTATTTATCCAGGAAAAACCGTAAATAAACCTTAATATTCACATACTCGCAGGTCCATGACATGTGTTTGCGGGATTGTTCAACATCTACATTTAAGGAAGCCACAAACCAAACAAAGGGACCATACCCCACCTAACCCTTTCTGGGGGTGTGGAGGGTGAAAATGCAGTTCATCGGCATTAAATTACAGCGGTGTAATTTAGGCCCACATACACTGCTTTTGCTAAAAACGTGCGCACCACGCCGTAGCGCTACGCACATTGGATGCAATTTCGCTAGCAGAAGTCTGTGCGTGGCCGTACGGTGTCCGGGAAGCGAGCCACGCAGCCACCGCGTGTACCTGAACCGACTGGGCCAAAAGTAGGACGTCGTCTATCCCGTCGCGCGCCACACGAGCCCCAATAATCCCGGCAAGCACATCGCCGGAGCCGGGTGTGGCGGCCCAGGAGGAGCCGGCGTCGATAAGGATGGATTCCTGGCCGTCTGAAACGACCGTGGCACGCCCCTTCCGGACCACCGTGCAGCCGAGCGCCCGTGCGCAGTCGGCAGTCTCCTCGACGCGATCGTTGGTCATACCTGTATATAGGCGTGAAAATTCACCGTCGTGCGGGGTCACCACAACCCGCGCCAACTTACGCGGCGCGCGGGCCACAAGGGTGAGCGCATCCGCGTCGAGCACCACCGGCACACCCTGCCGCAACACCCAATCGACGGCAGCATCCGCCTCCCCATCGATCCCGATACCAGGGCCGCACACCCACGCCTGCACCTGACCGGCTTGCTCCAACTCGCGGGTGGCCACGACCTCCGGCCGCGCCCGTACCACCTCAAGCGCCTGCGCGCCCGCGAACCGCACCATCGCCGGTGTCGCCGTCACCGCCCCAGCCGTGCACAGCAGCGCCGCGCCCGGATACGTGCCGCTGCCAGCGTGGATGCCGACCACACCGCCTGTGTATTTGTCGTCATCGGCGCCGGGCTCCTTGACGCTCACCGGCACCGGGCCCATCGGCCTGATGCCCTCGAGGTCCAGGCCCGTGTTGGGCACCGCGCGGTACGCCCGCACGTGGCTCTCCGGCAGTGGTAGGCCAATGTCCGCGCACAGCACATTCCCGCAGCGCGTCGAGAGGGCATGCGCGTAGCGCCACCCGCCGAACGTCACCGTCACGTTGGCCTGCAGCGCGTTGCGGCCGGCCTTGCCGGTGTCGGCATCCACGCCGCTCGGCACGTCCACGGCCAGCACCTGGTTCGCGTCGATGTCGGCGACAGCGTCGGGCAGGTCGCCGGCCCCGCCGAGGCCGAAGAGGCCGTCGATAAGAAGGTCGCAGTCTTGTGGCTCCTTGACGACGCCCCCTCCGGCCCCCACAAACGCATCCAACGCCCGCTGCTGTGCCCGGCCCAGCGGCAGCCAAGCCTCGACCTGCCACCCCTCCCTGGCGAGCTCCGCGCCCGCGTACAGCGCATCCCCACCGTTGCCGCCTGGGCCCACCAGCAGCAGCACACGCTCCCGCGGCCCCGACATCTCGCGCGCCACGCGCGCCACAGCATGCGCGGCGCGTTGCATCAACGCATCTGGAGACGCCTCAGCGGCAAGGAGGGGAGCTTCCGCGGCCCGAATCTCCGCGGCGGAATAGGCAAACGGTGCAGCAAACATTCCGCCATTCTACGCGCTATTCCGCCTGGCAAGAGGGGCACCAGAACAAATTGCGGCCCTCGTACTTGCGCACCTCGATCGGTGTGCCGCAGACGAAGCAGGGCTCGCCGGCGCGGCGGTACACGTACACCTCCCCGCCGTGGTCGTCCTTCCGGGGCGGCCTGCCCATCGCCTCAGGGGTGTGCTCGGGGCGCACAGTATCTATCCGGCCGTGCTCCACCCCATACTCCATCAGCTCGCGCACGTCTTGCCACAGTTGCAGGAACTCCTCGTGGTCCAACGCGCGGCCCGGCACGAACGGGGAAATACCCACGCGGAACAGCGGCTCCGCACGGTATATATTGCCCACGCCCGCGAAGTACTGCTGGTCCATCATCAATGACCCAATCGTGCGTCTCGACGCCCGCACCCGCTTCCACAACGCCTCCGGATCCGCGCCCGGATCGAGGGGATCCTCGCCGCTGCGGTCCAGGATCGCCTGCTCCTCCGGCGGGGAGACGTAGCGGCAGTACTGCGGGCCGCGCAGGTTCGCCGCCACGTCCTCGTTGGCCAGCCGCAGCCGGATCTGGCCCCACACGTCCTCCGCCGGTTCGAAACGGAAGGAACCAATCAGGCCCAGGTGCACATGCACCGTCGCCGTGGAGAACTCCAGGAACAGGTGCTTGCCCACCGCGCGGGCCTCCGTCAGGGTGGCGCCAGCGAGCGGGGAGACGTCGAAACGTCCTTGCGGGGAGGAAATCTCGATGGGCTGCCCCGCAAACGTGTCGTTCAAGTGGCGGGCGAGGCGGTGGATGACGTGGCCTTCGGGCATTGGACTCTGCTACTCCTTATATCTCACCGATTAAGGTACAGTGCGCACCCGCTTCCGCTCCGGTCGACCTCTTAGCGTCGACCAATGCAGGTCACGGCAATTTGGGGCTTTTCGACGCCAAAAACCTGATTTCGCCCTGACCAGGGTTGGTCGACCGTAAGAGGTCGACGGGAACCAACCCCGCCCCAACGTGCACAAATAGAGATGCGCGGGCTGGCCCGGTATACTTCAGGTTCCATGCCATATAGCGTTGGATTTGATCGGGATAAGTACATTGCGATGCAGTCGGAGCACATTTCGGCCCGACGAAAAGCAATTGGGGGAAAGCTCTACCTAGAGATGGGTGGCAAGCTCTTCGACGACAATCATGCCTCCCGCGTGCTGCCGGGGTTTACGCCGGATAACAAGATTGCGATGTTGGACCGCATCAAGGATGAGGTCGAGATCGTGATCGCGTTTAACGCGGGTGACGTGGTGCGTCAGAAGATGCGGGCGGACCTCGGGATTTCTTACGAGGAGGACGTGCTGCGCCTCGTGGACGTGTTCCGGGAGCGAGGGTTCCTCGTCGAGAATGTGGTGGTGACCCAGCTGGAGGGTGAGAACCCGCTGGTGGAGGCGTTCATTGAGAGGCTGCAGCGTCTGGGCCTGACAGTGTCGCGCCACTACATGATTGCCGGGTACCCGCACGATACGCAGCGCATCGTGTCCGAGGAGGGCTTCGGCCGCAACGAGTACGTGGAGACGTCCCGCGACCTGATCGTGATGACGGCACCGGGCCCGGGCTCCGGCAAGCTGGCCACGTGCCTGAGCCAGATTTACCACGAGCACCGTCGCGGTATTAACGCTGGCTACGCCAAGTTTGAGACGTTCCCCATCTGGAACCTGCCGCTGTCGCACCCGGTGAACCTGGCCTACGAGGCCGCGACGGCCGACCTTGATGACGTCAACGTGATCGACCAATACCACCTGGACGCCTACGGGGAGACCGTCACCAGCTACAACCGTGATATCGAAGTGTTCCCGTTGCTCAAGGCGTTGCTGCGTGAGGTGACGGGGGAGGAGCCGTACCAGTCACCGACGGACATGGGCGTGAACATGGCTGGCTACTGCATCAGTGATGACGCCGCCTGCCGCCACGCGGCGAAGCAGGAGATCGTGCGCCGGTACTACAAGACGCTCGTGGACGAGCGTCGCGACGACACCGACCACACCGTCTCCGACCGGATCCTGAACATCATGCGCAAGGCGGAGGTGACCCCGCAGGACCGCGTGGTGGTCGCTCCGGCCCTGGAGGTCGCACAAACCACCGGCTCGCCAGGCGCTGCGCTGGAGCTGCCGGACGGCACCATCGTGACCGGCAAGACGACGGACCTGCTGGGGCCATCGGCGGCGGTGCTGCTCAATGCGCTGAAGGTGCTCGCGGGCATCGACGATTCTGTCCACCTCCTGTCGCCGGATTCCATCGAGCCGATCCAGACGCTGAAGACGCGCCACCTCGGGTCCGTGAACCCGCGGTTGCATACTGATGAGGTGCTCATTGCGTTGTCGGTGTCGGCGTCGACAAGCAGTGATGCGGCGGCGGCGCTGGAGCAGCTGAAGAACCTGCGTGGCTGCGACGCGCACACCAGCACCATTCTTGGCTCCGTCGACGAGGGCATTTTCCGCAACCTCGGCGTGCTGGTGACTTCCGAGCCGAAGTACTGGAAGAAGGGGCTCTACCACAAGCGCTAAACTCGTGGGCATGACGAGCAAGATCCTCCTGTATTACAAGTTCCAGCCCATCGCGGACCCGGACGCGGTACGCCTCTGGCAGCGCGACCTCTGCGAGGGCCTGGGACTGACCGGCCGCATCCTGATCTCCAAGGACGGTATCAACGGCACCGTCGGTGGCGACATTAAGGCCTGCAAGACCTACGTGAAGAAGACGAAGGAGTATTTCCGGGGCATCGAGTTCAAGTGGTCTGAGGGCGGCGCGGAGGACTTCCCGAAGCTGTCGGTCAAGGCGCGCGATGAGATCGTGGCGTTCGGCGCGCCGGGCGAGCTGAAGGTGGACGAGCATGGCGTCGTCGGGGGCGGCACACACCTGAAGCCGGAGGAGGT
The DNA here is from genome assembly GCF_900099485.1 of Corynebacterium sp. MC3. NCBI lineage: Bacteria > Bacillati > Actinomycetota > Actinomycetes > Mycobacteriales > Corynebacteriaceae > Corynebacterium > Corynebacterium sp. MC3. Next base: position 18,239 of record NZ_LT622812.1, on the reverse strand, counting down.
CAACGAGCTGGTGGCCAACAACCCGGATGTTGTGTTTTTCGACGGCCGCAACGCCCGCGAGGCTGAGATTGGCAAGTTTAAGAACGCCGTGGTCCCGGACGTGGAAACCACCCACGACTTCATCAAGGAGCTGGAGAGCGGCAAGTACGACTGGATGAAGGACAAACCAGTCATCTCCTACTGCACCGGCGGTATCCGCTGCGAGATCCTGTCCAGCCTGATGAAGAACCGCGGCTTCGAGGAGGTCTACCAGATCGACGGCGGCATCGTCCGCTACGGCGAGAAGTACGGCAACTCGGGCCTGTGGGAGGGCTCGCTGTACGTGTTCGATAAGCGGATGCACACCGAGTTCGGCCCGGAGAATGACCCGGACTATGTGCAGCTGGGCCACTGCGTGCACTGCGGGGCGCCGTCGAACATGTTCTATAACTGCGCGAACGAACCGGAGTGCCGCCACCAGTACTTAAGCTGCGAGGCCTGCCGGGAGGAGAACCCGTACTGCGCTGATTGCGCTAGTGCGTCGCATCAAGCGCCAGCATCCCAATCGTGACCGTCAGCCACCACATGGTGAACGGCACGATGGGCAGCCAGAACACGCCCATCCAGGGGATCCAGCGCTCGTAGCGGTTGAGCTTGCGCACCATCAGCACCGCGCAGGTGAGCAGGCCCGCCACCGGCGGAATCGAGGTGACGACGGCCCACCAGGTCCGCCACGACTCGGTGCACAGCCACGTCGCGTCCCCGGCCTCACACAGGGGGCCGCCCTGCACGCGGGCGACGGCGGCGAGTGCCCACGCGAACAGCAGCGTGCCAAGCACCGTCACCACCGCAAGCGTGATCGCCTGCTTCGTCGACGCCTTGTTGCGCCGCGCGACCTCCAGCGGGTCCGGCTCTAGGGCAAGCTCGTCGAAGCTGGCAGGCTCCGGCCGGACGCGGGAGAAGCGGTCCGCGCCGGAATGCAGATCGTTTTCGGGGTGGTCAAATACGTCAGCCATGGTTAGTGCTTCCCTCGTGGGTACACGATGACGGGCACGGGGGCGAAGCGGATGAACTCGCCCTCGCGGGTGCCAACGAACACGCGCTTGAGCGGGCCCGAGGACTTCGAGCCCAGGCACAAGATGTCGCCCTTCTTCCACTTCACCGAGTCGATGGCCTTCTTCCAACCCTTGCCGGTGGCGACGAAGTTGGAGACGTCGAGACGTTCGGTGTGCTCCGGCCCGAGGTGTTCCGCGACAGCAAACGCCGAGTCGCGTGCGCGGTCCAACAGGCCGAGCGCGGCCTCGTTCCACTCCATCTGGTCTTCCTGATCGTCGAAACCGCCGCCCTCGCTGGGGGAAAACGCGATGATGCGCAGCGGGACGTCGAGAAGGCAGGCGAGCGTGGTGGCGTACGCCAGGCCGGAGAAGCTCGGCTGCACCGCGCCAGAGTCGATGAGCGAGTAGGTGACGCGGGTGATGCCCTTCTTCGAAAGCTGCACGCCCTTCGGCGCCAGGCCCAGCGGAAGCGGGGAGGAGTGCATCATCTCGTCCGCGTCGGAGGTCGGCCGGAAGCGGCCTTTCGATGTCTTCGACTTCGAGCCGAGCAGCAAAATATCAGCCTCGAAACCGTCCGCCATCTCGAACAGGCACTCCGCGAGGCTGCCGCGCTCCAGCACCTGCGCCACCGGGTCCGCCCACTGCGAACGCGGCAACTCGTGCTTCAGCGCCTTCGTGGCCTTCTCGCTGATGGTGTCTCGCTGCTTCTGCAGCCACTTGTCGTACTTCTTCGACGACAGCGACTTCGTCCACGAACCCGACACCGACGCCGCAACCCGCACCGTCACGGGCAGGCTCCGCCCCAGCCAGGCGGCGAACTCGATCGCCTCCGAGTTGGAAGCATCCCAACCAACGAGCACTCGAAGTGGGCGCTCAGACTCAAAGGACTGGGCTAGTTCAGAAGAGAAAGATCGTGGCGCCATACCGACCTAGTGTATTAGCTTTCCGGGTTCGCGTAGACGTCTGCCAGGGTATTAATTGCCTCGGTGGCGGCGTCGAGCTGCTGCAGCGAGGCGTCATCAAGCGTGGCGAGCATATCCGCGAGGTACTGCGTGCGCTCCTTGCCCACTCGCCTCAGCTCGCGTTTGCCCTGGTCAGTTAGGTCGACGAGCACGCCGCGCCTGTCCTCCGCGGAGCGCGTGCGGTGCACTAGGCCGCGCTTCTCCAGCTGGTTGATGGTGTTCGAGGCCGTCGGCATTCGCACGCCCTCTGACGTGGCGATATGGCTGATCCGGCTTGGCCCTTCCACCTCGAGGCGACGCAAGATCGAAAGCTGGGGGCCGGTGAGGTCGGAGCGTTCCGTATTTCGGAAATACGCGACATACAAACTCGTCATCGCCGGGCGAATACGCTGTGCCAACTCCAACGGGTCAGGACGATCAGCCATAAGGACCTGCCTTGTACAAAAGAGACGAACAAAACGTGCAACGCATCATTCTATACATAGGCGAAGGAAACTATGTTGTTGCGCTAGTATGGCGGCGATGTTCACCTACCAGCACGAAGTTTCGCACGAATGGCAACGCCGGGCGGCCCTTCGCGCCTATCACGCCGGGCACATTCCCAAAGAAGAGCTTTGCGACGCCGACTTCCTCCTCCGCGCAGCCGCAGAACATCACGGAGAGGCGTCGAAAAGAAACTGCCCAATTTGCGGCCGTGACATGCGAGAAGTGCGCTGGGTGTACAGCGAAAAGCTTGGACGTCGCACCGGCACCGCACGCAGCGAGGCCGAGATTGACACCCTCGTTGGTGAGGTCGGCCCCATCACCGTGCACAAGGTGGAAGTGTGCCCCCACTGCCACTGGAACCACTTGTTGCAAGAATGGACCGCCACTCCAGTGCGGTAAAAACGCCCGGTACGGGTAGTGTGTGCTGTAGCAATTCTGTAGGTGATCGTACAGGGACAATGTGTGACTAACGTAGACGAGAAAACCAAGACCCCATCCAAGTCCCGGTCGCGGACGGGCCAATGGGTCCTAGCCATGCTCCTGCTCGTGGTGTTGCTGGCCAGCATCCCAGCTGTGTGGTTTATCTGGAACTACCAGCGGGCGAACATCCCGGAGCCGCATGAGATCGAAACGGCGCAGATCTCAAACCTCTACTTTAACGACGGCAAAACCGACCTGGCTCGCATCGTGCCGCCGGAGGGCAACCGCGTTCAGATCCCGCTGGAGCAGGTGCCAGTTGACGTGCAAAACGCCGTCCTCGCTGCCGAGGACCGCGACTTCTGGGACAACTCCGGCTTCTCCTTCACCGGCTTCGGTCGCGCCGTGATCGGCCAGATTACCGGCAACGCATCAGCCGGTGGTGGCTCCACGATTACGCAGCAGTACGTGAAGAACGCCCTGGTCGGCAATGAGCACTCCTATGAGCGCAAGGCCAAAGAGCTCGTCTACTCCATCAAGATGACCCACTCTTGGACCAAGGAAGAAATCCTCAACGCCTACCTCAACACCGTCTACTTCGGGCGCAACGCATACGGCATCGAAGCTGCCGCGCACGCATTCTTCGACAAGCCGGCCAGCGAGCTGACGCTGGAGGAGGGCGGCGTGCTTGCGTCCTCCATCCAGCTGCCGAGCCAGCTTGACCCGTGGACCAACCCGGACGGTGCGAAGGCCCGCTGGAACTACGTGATGGATGGGCTCGTTGAGACGAACAAGCTCGACCCTGCGAAGCGCGCCGGGCTGCAGTACCCGGAGACCCGCGATCCGTCGACCTACTCCGCCTACACCGAGGCCAGCGGCCCGAACGGCCTGATTAAGAACCAGGTGATGACGGAGCTGGCCACCATCGGCATCTCCGAGTCGGACCTTACCAACCGTGGTTTGAAGATCACCACCACGATTGACCCGAACTCGCAGGCAGAGGTCGAGCGGATTTCCCGCGAGCAGCTTTCGCTCCTGCAGGACGACGCCCGCACCGGCGTCGTGGCCATCGACCCGAAGACGGGCGCAGTACGCGCCTACTACGGTGGCGACGACCCCTCCGGCTGGGACTACGCCAACGCAGGTCTGCAGACCGGTTCCACCTTCAAGATCTTCGCGCTGGCCGCGGCCTTGCAGCAGGGCATCCCGCTCAACGCGATGTACTCGGCCACCCCGGTGACGCTGCCAGGCGGCCACGTAGTGACCAACTGGGACGGCGGCGGCTCCGGCATGCTCTCCATGCTCGACGCCACCCGCACCTCCTCGAACACCGCGTTCATGCGCATCCAGGATGACCTGGACAACACCACGCAGGACACCGCGGACATGGCGCACGCCCTCGGCGTGGCCCGCTCCATCCCGGGCATCCCGGTCACGCTGCGTGAAAACGGTGGCCAGCCCTACGAGGGCATCGTGCTGGGCCAGTATCAGTCCCGTGTACTCGACATGGCCACCGCCGTCTCCACGCTGACGAACCGCGGCCTGGCGCACCCGACGCACTTCGTGCAGCGCGTCACCGACGCCTACGGCGAGGTCCTCTACGAGTTCGACCCCGGCTACACGGAACGCCGCGTTTCCCAGCAGGTCGCTGACAACGTGATCAAGGCGATGCAGTCCGTCGTCCCGTACTCCAACGCCGTGCTGGCAGGCGGTCGCCCGTCCGCCGCGAAGACCGGTACCGCCCAGCTTGGTAACACCGGCCTGAACAAGGATGCGTGGACCGTCGGCTCGACGCCGCAGCTCGCCGTGGCCGTGTGGGTCGGTACCGCCGACAACACCTCGGCGATCTTCAACTCCTACGGCGGCAACATGTTCGGCGCCGACACTCCAGGCCGGATCTGGAAGAACGTGCTGGACTCCCTCCTGCAGGGCCAGGACTTCGAGTACTTCCCTGAGGCATCCCCTGTGTACTGGGGCGTCAACCCCTACTCGGGCGGCGTGAACCTGGGCGGCTACTACGGTGGCTTCTCCGGTAATTCGACCACGGGTGCTCCGGCTGATGCGGCGTCGCCAAGCGCCGACGCCAACGCGCCGACGGGCGAGGCGCACCGGCTCCGGCTCCGGCGCCAGCACCGGCGCCCGCGCCGCGGCCGGACCCGGTACAGGACGCAATCGACCAGGTTATAAACGATATCTTTGGATAACGGAGCAACGATGACAGCAACCACGTGGCCTGACCCGAAGGATCGCGTCCAGCCAGCCCTCACCGAACCCGCCGCGCACGGGTGGGTGGAGTTCCTCGGCGGACCGATGGGGCGCTTCGCCCAAATTGGACGCTCCAAGTTCTGGACGCCGCTGCGCACCATTTTCGCGCTCGCCTACGTCTTCATCGGCCTCGGCGCGCTCTCAAAGTCGAACTGCGCGATGGGCAAGCTTGACGACGCCGGCGTGATGCAGGTCAACTGGGACGGCAACCGCCAGTACACCTCCTTTTGCTATAACGACATTCTGCCGCTGTACGGCGGCCGCGGCCTGGACCAGCCGGGCTTCGTCTACGACTTCTCCTGGGTTGAGGGTGACCTGACTCGCTACATGGAGTACCCGGTGCTCGCCGGCCTGTTCCAGCAGTTCTGCGCGTTCATCTCCCGCAACACCTACTTCGCAGTCTCGCGCATCCTGCCGGAGTCCGGTTGGTACTTCTACATCACTGTGCTTATCCTGGCCGCCATCTGGGTGGTTACGGCGCGCATGGTGGCGGAGCTTGCCGGCAACCGAATCTGGGACACGCTGCTCGTTGTCGGTTCCCCGTTGCTGATCATGCACCTGTTCACTAACTGGGACATCCCCTCAATCTTTTTCGTGGTGGCGGCGATGCTCGCCGTGCGCAATAAGAAGTACTGGCTGGCAGGCGTGCTGATTGGCGCCGGTACCGCGTTCAAGCTGTGGCCGCTGTTCATCCTCGGGGCCTACCTGGTGCTGGCGATCAGGAAGCGCACCTTCGTGCCCTTCCTGAAGATGGTGGCCGCCACCGCACTGACCTGGGTGGCGGTGAACCTGCCGGTGTACCTGCACAACCCGGAGGCATGGAACGAGTTCAACCGCTTGAACACTGACCGCGGCTGGGAGTGGACCACCATCTACGCAGTGATCAACCGCGTCTTCGGGTGGAGCGGATTCGACAGTGGCGAAGGAGCCCCCGTCATCCTGAACACGGTTACGCTGGTGCTCTTCCTCGCGGGCTGCGCAGCCGTCCTCGTGCTTGGCCTGAAGGCGCCGCGCACGCCGCGCGTCGCCGAGCTGTTCGTGCTCATCGTCGGCTTCTTCCTCCTCTTCAACAAGGTGTGGAGCCCCCAGTACTCCATCTGGTTCATCGTTCCCGCTGTCCTTGCCCTGCCGTACTGGCGCCTGCTGCTGACCTGGATGACCGTGGACATGATGGTGTGGCCAGTGCTGATGTGGCACATGATGGGCGAGGACCAAAAGGGTGCTCCTGGCGCGCTGCTGGACACCGTCATCATCTCCCGCGACGCACTCATCATCGCCATTATGGTGCTGGTTATCCAGCAGATGTTTGGCAAGCGCGAGGACAAAGTTGCTGCCGCACACAACGGCCACGACCCGCTTCTGACTACCCCTGAAGATTGGAAGGAGCCAGCATGGGATCCGCAACCGTTACCGGAATCGCCTCAATCGCAGTCGGATTCGGTTTCATCGCCGCAGCGTTCGTAGCGACGAACCGTCAAGAAATCCCTCGCGCCGTTGGCTACGGTCTTGCCGCTTTTGTCTTCATTACCGTCATTCCGGTGATCCTCGCGGTCTTCGTTGCAGCGCCGAACCCGCAGTAGGGCGGATGGGGCGTCGAGAAGTATTTTGCCCAGCGTAACGGGTGGGGTACGCTGGTGGGGTTGCTTGACGCAACGACCCTCCTGCCACCGCACGATGCGGCGGCCGAAAACATTCAAATCTAGACCATAGGAGGTGATGAGGTCCGTGCGTCACTACGAAGTAATGATCATCCTCGATCCACAGCAGGATGAACGCACCGTTGCCCCGTCCCTGGACAAGTTCCTCGAGATCGTCCGTAAGGAAAACGGCAAGGTAGAAAACGTTGATGTGTGGGGCAAGCAGCGTCTTGCGTACCCAATCAACAAGAAGGAAGAGGGCATCTACGCTGTCATCAATCTTGAATGCGCAGCAGATACCGTCCAAGAGCTCGATCGTGTGCTGAGCCTGAGCGAATCAGTGCTGCGCACCAAGGTTCTGCGAACCGACAAGTAAAGAACGGCTTTCGGAACCACGGAAACGAAGGAGTCAAAACAATGGCACAAGGCGATACACCGATCACCGTCGTCGGCAACCTGGTTGCGGACCCGGAACTGCGGTTTATTCCAAGTGGTGCAGCGGTAGCGAACTTCCGCATCGCTTCCACGCCACGCCAGTTCAACCGCGACACGAATCAGTGGGAAGACGGCGAGGCCCTGTTTTTGACCTGTAACTGCTGGCGTCAGATGGCGGAGAACGTGGCGGAGTCCCTCACCAAGGGCATGCGCGTTATCGTCAACGGTCGCCTGAAGCAGCGCTCCTACCAGACCCGCGAGGGTGAAAACCGCACCGTGTTTGAGGTCGAAGTTGATGAGGTAGGCCCGTCCCTGAAGTACGCCACCGCGAACGTGCAGCGCACGCCACGCGAAGGCAACTCGGGTTACGGTCGCCCACAGCAGCAACAGCAACAGCAGCAGCCTCAGAACATGGGTGGGTTTGGTCAGGCGCCGCAGCAGCCTGCACAGCAACAGCAGCAGGCACAGCAGTCGCAGCCGCAAAACGATCCGTGGAATTCCGCTCCACCTGCCGGTGGATTCGGCGGGATGGACGACGAGCCCCCGTTCTAAGCATTTCCCACACATAAGCATTTTCAACTCAAGGAAGGTTAGGATTCATGAAACTGATCCTCACCGCTGCCGTTGATAACCTTGGCGAGGCAGGCGAGATCGTCGAGGTCAAGGGCGGCTATGGCCGTAACTTCCTGCTCCCACGTGGCCTGGCTATCCCAGCCACCCGCGGTGCAGAGAAGCAGATCCGTGATATTCAGCGTGTACAGAAGGAGCGCGAGGTCCGCGACTTGGACCACGCAAAGGAGCTGCGTGATCAGCTCGACCAGCTCACCGGCGTGAAGGTGCCAGTGCGTACCTCCGAGAAGGGCAAGCTGTTCGGCTCCGTCAAGCCTGGCGACATCGCAGCAGCTGTCAAGACAGCCGGCGGTCCGTCCCTGGACAAGCGCCGCATCAATGTACCGAAGGGCCTTGTTACCAAGACCGGTGGATACCAGGTCAAGGTGAACCTCCACGACAGCGTGGAAGGCAAAGTGAACTTCGAGGTCGTTAGCAAATAACGACGATTACCGATAGGTAGTCCAACGACAACAGCTTGAGAACGGGTCCCGCTTGTGAGGAGCGGGGCCCGTTTTCGTTTGCCTGCCTGCGCTTGTGGATAACTCTCCACAGCGAGGCGGTGTGCCCCTCATGCGACGGTGTATTTAGCGCACCGCAAGCGCCTAGTCAAACCGGCTGGTAGCGGGTTATCCACCGGGGGTGCCAATGGGTATCGTCTTGAATAAAAGTGGTGTGACCTGCGAAGGGGTTGCTGTAGAGCGCGCCTTCGATGGCTTTTCCACACACTCTCCACACGTTGTGCACACCCCCTGTGGATAGACCCCAGGCACAATGGAAAAGTATTCACAGCCCCTGTGGATAACTCAACTGGCGGTACGTGAATGTCTGGGGTATCCGGTACGCTGTTGTGCAATACGAAAGGGTAAAGGGTGCTGCATGGCTGAGAACTCGAGTGCCGCGAGCTTCGACGATTTTGACGACGACTACGTTCCACCACCGGAGCCTCCGGAGTCCTCGGCGCCACCGGAGCCACGCCAGTGGGACGGCGGATCGTCGAACTTTAACCGGGGCCGCAAGGACCTGAAGGAGTACCGCCAGCCCCCGCACGACGAGCGCGCGGAGCGTTCTGTGCTTGGCGCCATGCTGCTCAACCAGGACGTCATCACTGATGTTTCGGACGCGTTGCGCCCGGAGGACTTCTACTTCCCGGCGAACCAGCTGGTGTACAGGACGATCACGGACCTGTACTCGCACGGATCCGACATTGACGCGGTGGTCGTCGCAGGCCAGCTGGACCGCAACAACGAGCTTGAGCGTGTCGGCGGCGCCCCCTACCTGCATACGCTCATCTCCGAGGTGCCGACGGCCGCCAACGCCCGCTACTACGCGGAGATCGTCGAGGAGAAGTCGATCCTCCGCCAGCTGGTCAATGCCGGTACGCACGTTGTGCAGCTCGGCTATGAGGGCGAAGACGGCATGGAGATCGACGCGGTCGTGGACCGCGCTCAGCAGGAGCTCTTCCAGATCTCCCGCAAGAACGCTGGCGAGGACTACAAGGTGCTCGGCGACCTGCTGCAGGACACCGTCGACGAGCTCGCGGCCATCGCGCAGGGCGGTGGCCTGGAGCAGGGCGTGCCGACCGGCTTCATCGACCTGGATAAACTCACCAACGGTCTGCACGCAGGGCAGATGATCATCATCGCGGCGCGCCCGGGCGTCGGTAAGTCGACGCTGGCGCTGGACTTCATGCGCTCCTGCTCAATCCAGCAGGGCAAGACCTCAGTGGTTTTCTCGCTGGAAATGAGCGCGTCCGAAATCATCATGCGCATGCTCTCCGCCGAAACGGAGATCAAGCTGTCCTCGATGCGCTCGGGCCAGATGGGGGAACAGGACTGGGAGAAGCTCACCCGTCGTCTCGAGGAGATCCAGGACGCCCCACTATTTATCGACGACTCCCCCAACCTCACCATGATGGAGATCCGCTCGAAGGCGCGCCGGTTGAAGCAGCAGCAGGGCCTCGACCTGATCGTGCTGGACTACCTGCAGCTGATGAGCTCCGGCAAGCGTGTGGAGTCGCGCCAGCAGGAGGTTTCCGAGTTCTCCCGTAACTTGAAGCTGTTGGCGAAGGAACTCGAGGTCCCTGTGATCGCGATTTCGCAGCTCAACCGTGGACCCGAGGCACGTACGGACAAGAAGCCTCAGCTCGCCGACCTCCGCGAGTCGGGCTCCCTGGAGCAGGACGCCGACATGGTGTTCCTGCTGTACCGTCCAGATTCCCAGGATCGTGACGATGAGCGCGCCGGCGAAGCCGACATCATCGTGGCGAAGCACCGCGGCGGGCCAATCGACACGATTCCGGTTGCGCACCAGCTGCACTACTCGCGCTTCGTGAACATGGCGCACGGCTAATCCTGCACCCGTCCGGGGGTGGACAGCCAAGGCTGCCCTTGCTTAGGGTTGGCTCGCCATGCATGACACGCTGCGCGTTTCTGGCTAGCATTGTGGCCTAACACAGTTACGAACGAAGGAAAAGTCACAATGTCTGTCCGAATGATGCACGACGCACCGTCCGCGTGCGCCCACACGGTGGCCCAATTAGAGGAACGTATTACCGTCGCGAAGAACCAGGATTCGACGATGCTGCTGAACCTCCCCCGCAGCATCGACGAGCTGGCCGCCACCTCCCAGCCAAGCGGTGTCCTGCACCGCCTCCGCGGCCTGTTTAGCGCGTAGCGCGGAAGCGGCGCAGCCGCAGCGAGTTCGTCACCACGAACACGGATGAGCAGGCCATCGCTATGCCTGCAAGCAGGGGGTTGAGCAGCCCGATGGCTGCCACGGGGATGAGCACCACGTTGTACGCAAAGGCCCAGAACAGGTTGCCTTTGATGGTGCGCAGCGTCGCGCGCGACAGGCGGATGCCGTCGGCGGCGCTGACCAGCGAGTTATTCATCAGGGTGATGTCGGAGGCCTCGATGGCCACGTCGGTACCGGCGCCCATCGCCATGCCGAGGTCGGCCTGGGCGAGCGCTGCGGCGTCGTTCACGCCGTCACCGATCATCGCCACGCGTTTGCCCGCGTCCTGCAGGCTGCGTACCAGGTCGACTTTGTCGGCGGGAAGCACGCCGGCGGTGACGTTGGCGGCGTCGATACCCACTTCCTTCGCCACGGCGAGCGCTGTCGCGCGGTTGTCGCCCGTGAGCAGGTGCGGCTCGAGCCCCAGCTCCTTCAGCTTCTCGACGCCCACCCGGGAGTCTTCCTTCACGGCGTCGCGCACCGCGATCACTCCCGTGAGCGCGCCGTCGACCTCGACAGCGACTACGGTCGCGCCCGTCGCCTCCATGGACTCGAAGGCGTCCTGGTATTCGCCGAGGTCAACCGTTGGGCGTCCAACCCGGACGTGCTTGCCGTCAACGGTCGCGCTGGCGCCAATGCCGGGCTCGTTCCGGAAGTCGGTTGCGGTTGCTGTGGGCGCGTCCTGAACGTAAGCGGTGATGGCACGGGCGATGGGGTGCTCCGAGTGCGCCTCCACCGCGGCGGCGAGTGCGAGGGCGTCGCTGCTGCCATTCGCGTCAACCACAGTCATTTCGCCGGTAGTGACGGTCCCGGTCTTGTCCATCACGATAGTGTCCACCTGGCGGGTGGACTCCAGAATCTCCGGGCCGCGGATCAACAACCCGAGCTCGGCGCCGCGCCCGGTGCCTACCAGGATGGCGGTCGGGGTCGCCAGGCCGAGCGCGCACGGGCACGCGATGATCAGCACCGCCACCGCCGCCGTAAACGCCGCGGCCACGCTATATCCGAGCAGCAGGTGCACCACCAGGGATACCGCCGAGATAGCGATCACGGTCGGGACGAAGATCTGCGCGATCCTGTCTACCAGCCGCTCTACCGGCGCTTTGCCTGCCTGCGCGTCCTTGACCAGTTGACCCATCTGCGCGAGCGTCGTGTCCGAACCAACGCGTGTCGCCCGTACAAGGAGGCGCCCGTGTGTGTTCAGGGTCGCGCCCGTGACGTCGTCGCCTTCCTTGACGTCGACGGGGACAGACTCGCCGGTGAGCATCGAGGCGTCGATCGCCGAGCGTCCCTCGACCACCGTGCCGTCCGTCGCGACCTTCTCGCCCGGGCGCACCACGAACGTGTCGCCGACCTTCACGTCGGCGATCGGCACGCGCGTCTCCACGCCGTCGCGCAGCACCGTCGCGTCCTTCGCCCCCATGTGCAGCAGGTTGCGCAACGCCTCGGAGCTACGCCCCTTCGCGCGGTGCTCGAACCAGCGCCCAAGCAGCAAAAACGTGATGACGACGCACACCGTCTCCAGATAGACCTCGTCCATCGCCGCCGAGTTCGGCATGAGGCTCATGTGCATTTTCATGCCCGGCTCGCCCGCGTTGCCGAAGAACAGCGCATAGATCGACCACCCGTAGGCGGCCGTGGTGCCCATGGAAATCAGCGTGTCCATGGTCATGCTGCCGTGACGCAAGTTCAACAGCGCATTGCGGTGGAACAGCGACCCTGCCGAGAAATACACCAGGGTCGTGGCAGCAAACGCCGCCCACTGCCAGTACGTGAACTGCAACGCCGGAATCATCGACACCAGCATCACCGGCAGTGACACCACCGCGGACCACACGATGGTCCACAGGAGGGTGTCGCGCTCGGGTTCGGAGGGGGCGTCGGCAAGCGGCTCGTCGGCGTCGGAGAACGTGAAGGCGTCGTAGCCCGCGTTCCGAATCGTTTTGATCAACGCATCAGGGTCCGCGAGCGCCGGATCGTACTCGACGGAGGCGGTCTCCGTCGAAAAGTTCACCGACGCCTCGACCCCCTCCATCTTGTTCAGCTTTCGCTGCACCCGCGACGAGCACGACGTACACGTCATGCCCGAAACGCCGAGTTCTATCTGTGCATTCGACATTAGAGCAGCTTGAACCCCGCTTCCTCAACCGCCTTATCGACGTCCTCCCTGCTCACCTCTGCACCCTCAACCACAACCTCGCCGGTTGTGTGATCAGCCTTCACCGAGGTCACGCCCGGGATTTCCCCAACCTCTTCCTGGATGCTGAGCTCGCAATGCCCGCAGCTCATGCCCTCAACCTGGAATGTTTGCGTTGCCATAATATTTCCTTCCTTCCTGCGGGAATCGCCCCGCACTTGTTAGTGTTGCATTGATAGCTGCCAATCTAACAAAAAACGAAAAGGAGCTACCTAATGGCCACAACCGACCTCACTGAGGAAACATTCCAGGAAACCGTTCTCGGAGAGGGCATTGTCATCGTCGACTGCTGGGCGTCCTGGTGCGGCCCCTGCCGCCAGTTCGCGCCTGTTTACGAAAAGGTCTCCGAGAAGCACCCGGATGTGACCTTCGCGAAGCTCAACACCGAGGAATACCAGCAAGTAGCGGTCGCCCTGGATATCCAGGCAATCCCGACGCTCATGGTGTTCCGCGACGGAATCATGGTCTACCGCGAAGCCGGTGCCCTGCCGGAATCCGCATTCAACGACCTCGTCGAACAGGTCAAAGCACTCGACATGGACGAGGTCCGCCGCCAGGTCGAGGCCCAAAACGCGCAGGAGGGACAGTAATGGCAAACCCATTCGTAAAGGGCTGGAAGTACCTGATGCAGTCCTTCGACACCAAGATCGACGAAAACGCCGACCCGAAGGTGCAAATCCAGCAGGCCGTCGCCGCCGCTAAGAAGCAGCACCAAGAAATCACTGAGCACGCAGCCGCCATCATTGGCAACCGCAACCAGCTCAGCATGAAACTGGACCGCCTGCTCAAATCCCAACAGGACCTTGAGGCGAAGACCAAGACCGCCCTCCAAACGAACGACGACGCCGCCGCCGAGGTCATCGCCACCCAGCTGGTGTCCGTCGAGCAGGAACTCGAGCAAACCAAGCAGGCCTACGCCGCCGCCGAGCAAGCCGCACAGGAAGCCCAAGCGAAGCAGAAGGAATCCGAGGCGCGCCTGCAGGAGCAGCTCGCCCAGGTCTCCCAGCTGGAGTCCCAGCTTGACCAGGCGAAAATGCAAGAGCAGACCACCGCAACCATGGACTCCATGAACCAGTTCGGTGGCAACGACAACGTCCCGACCCTCGACGGCGTCCGGGACAAGATCGAACGCCGCTACTCCCAGGCGCTCGGCGAGCAGGAGCTGGCCAAGTCCTCCATGACCGACCGCATGGCCGAAATCGAGTCCGCTGGCAGCGATGTCGCCGCCAGCGCCCGCCTGGATCAGATCCGCGCTGAGCTTTCCGGCGGCAAGTCCTCCTCATCCTCATCCGAGGCTCCGAAGGAAATCGAGGACAACAAGGACTAGGAAAACCTCAGCGCCGCAAACTGTAGTAACAGGATTGTAGTAATCCCCGAAAATACGTTCGAAATGGGGATTACTACAATCCTGTTGCTCACATTTAGAAAAACCGCAGCGCACAACGCAAAAAGAACGCCCCTGCCCGACCTGAATGTGTCGGACAGGGGCCTTGCTGTCTCGAAAGTGTGTTAGCTTTCGCGGCGAATATTGATGAGTACGCCCCGGATGCCGGAGTGGAAGCCGTCGCGAAGGTTGACGCGCTGGGTTTCCGTCAGGGTGTATTCGTGCAGGGTTTCGCAGGCGAACTGGAGCAGTGGCCTATCGATCTCCGGTGGTAGCCCCCCGCCGGAAAGCATGTGGGCCTTGTCGCGCTGCTCGCTGGAGGCGGCGTTCTCGAACCACCAGGCTGCGTACTGTTGTCCCACGTCGTAGGGGGTTTGGAAGCCGGAGGACGTCCAGACTTCTTCCGGAAGCGGCACGTAGCGCGAGCGGAGTTTGCGGCGCGGTGCCATCATCGACGGCTTCGGTGCCGGTTTGGGGGCCGGTACGTCGTCGGTATCCTCGTCGGAGATGGTTTCCGGCTTCGGGTCCTCGGCAGGTGTTGCAGGCTCTGCCGACTTGACCGGTGTCGGTGGTTCCGTGAGGACCGGGCCAGGCTTTGGGCCGGGCTTCGGCATATCGGCAGGCGATGGGGTCGGCGGGGCCGCCGGGGTAACTGGGGTTTCCGTGGCCGGTGGATCGACCGGCTCGTCTGAAGCGGGATCCTCAGCAGCAGGCTCCTCCGGCGCAGCGAGTGGGTCGGGTCCCAGGCCGGGTACTTCGGTGGGGCCTTGGTTGTCTTCGACGGGTTCGGCGTCGGCGATCGGGCGTTCCCGGATGCTTGGTGGGAGGGGCCCTTCGAGGACGCGGAGTTGCATGGAGTCTGCGAAGTCTTCGCGTGGGTCGAGGATGGTGGTGGTGTCGCAGGCGTGGCGGAGGGCGGAGGACATGGAGTCCCAGCCGAATCCGTAGAGGTGGACGCGTACGCCGTTGTTGGTGGCTTCTTCGACGCCTGGGATCATGTCGGCGTCGCCGGAGACAAGGACGAAGTCGCTGAACTGGCCACGCGTAGCGTTGATCACCAGGTCTGCGACGAGTCGGGTGTCGACGCCTTTCTGTGTGCGTCGTTCACCCCATTCGATGAGTTGCCCGGTGCGGAGTTGGACCCCGTCGCAGGAGCGCAGGGCGCGCTGGTAGCGGTGGGGTCCGGAGTCGGGGATGCCGTCGTACCACATTTGACGGTGGATGGGTTGGTGGAGTTGGTGGCTGATCATGACTCCGAGGTTGGCGACTACCTCGGGTAAGTCGATTTCTAATTGTGCTCGCGCGCCGATTTCCCATGAGTTGTAAAAGCTCGCCAGTAGGTAAGAAGTGTCGACGAACACCAGTGTGCGTTCAAGCATGGCTCCTAAATTCCGATTCTTTATTGTCGTTAAATTCTTTTCATCACAAGGCTACATATGTTTGTGTGCCTACTCATGCTAGTAGTTCAAGAAATTTCGTAGGGGTCCTTGCGAGCTACCTGACCGCAGTTCTATAGTTAGTTAGTGCAGTAACTAACCAACGAGCTCGAAGGGAGAAATGGTGGTTGGGGATTCAGAGCCACTCTTCGTGCAGATCGCGAAGTTGGTGGAGGACCTCATCGTCGACGGGACACTGAAGTCGGGCGAGCGGGCACCGTCGACAAACGAGCTCGCAGCCTTCCACAACATCAACCCCGCGACAGCGCGCAAGGGCCTCGGTTTACTTGTCGACGCCCAGGTCCTCGAGAAGCGCCGCGGCCTCGGGATGTTCGTCACCCCGGACGCGCGCGAACGGATCCTGGAAACCCGCCGGGAAGCGTTCCCGGGTACGTTCGTCGCCCCTCTTATCGACGAAGCCGTCCGCGTCGGCCTGAGCCGCGACGACTTGATCGACCTTGTACATCGAGTAGCAGAAAGTAGAGGAATGTATCAATGAACGCCATGATTATCCGCGCCGATGGGCTAGAGAAGCACTTTGGTAAGAAGCACGTCCTCAACGGGGTGGCCTTCGACCTGCCGTCTGGTGGTATTCACGGGCTGCTGGGGCGAAATGGCGTCGGTAAGTCGACGTTGTTGCAGATCGTCGCGGGCCAACTGAAATCCTCCGGTGGCGCCGTCGAGGTGTTCAGCCTGGCACCGTTCGATAATGCTGCGGTGATGGACCGCGTCGCGCTCACCGGCGTCGACGTCGGCTACCCGGCGAGCTGGAGCGGCAAGGACATCCTGAAAGGCGCGCAGCTGCGGTACCCGAACTGGGACGATGGGCTCGCGCGCCGCCTCATCGACGACTTCGACCTCGGCGAGGCGCTCGGCGCCGCGTACAACAAGATGTCGCGGGGCCAGCGCGCGATGGTGGGCAACATTATCGGCATCGCGTCCGGCGCCGAGCTCACGCTTCTCGACGAGCCCTACGTCGGCCTCGATGTCCACAACACCAACGTGTTCTATCGCCACCTCCTCGACGTGGCCGAGGACGGACGCACGTTCGTGATGGCCACGCACCATATCGAAGAGGCGTCGAAAATTCTGAGCAGCGCCCTGGTGCTGGGCCGCGACGGCAAGGCCAGCGCGCACGTGACCGCCGATGATGCCGACGCCCACGCCGAGCGCCTCGACCTGAGCAACCCCCTGCGACCTGTCGATTTCGGCGACGTCATCGAGCACCTCCTGGAGGTGAGCTAAATGCAGACCTTTGTCCGCCCCGGCTTCTTCCGCGCCCAAATGTTCGCAGGCTCCAAATGGCGCTTCTGGATGACACTCTTCGGCCTGCTCATGGGCGCAGCGACCATCTTTGCCGACTGGTTGGGCAGCGTCCCGCTGGTCATTACAGCCGCGACATTCTCCTCGCTCCTCCTCTACGCGACCTTCATCCCCGAATCGGACGTTTTTCGCTCCTATGGGATGAACCGCAAGCGCGCCCTCGCGTACAAGCGCCGCGCCGCCCTCGTGGTCTGGGCCGTACTTTGCATCCCGACGCTGATCGTGAGCCCATCGCTGTACGGCCTGCTCGCCATCGCACTGGTCACCGGCTGGCTTGCCCTATACGTAGCTAACGACTCCACCACCGGCGAAGAACTCAACTCTTCCGACAACGGTTCGGCCATCATGGGGCTGCGTCTGGACCAGCCCCTCATCTTCCAACTCTTCTGGAAACAGCCGCTCCTCTTGGCCGTGGCCTTTGGCCTTGGCTCGGTCGCCGTGCAGTTTGCGGTGCGCTCGTTCGCCGACAAAACATGGATACCGTTCGTCGCAACCATCCCTGACCTTTTCCTTTTCGGTTGCTTCGCGGCTATCTATTCTTGGGGCACAAGCTCGCCGACGACGGCCCGAGCGTACGGCATTCCCCGTCGCACGTGGGCTCTGCATGAACTGGGTGCAGCGGCGGTGGCCGCGGGGATCTACGTTGCGCTGCGTACCCTTCCTACACTTCTCGACGCCCACACCCTGCCCACCGTGCCCCTCTGGGCAACGTTCATCTTGATCCTCACTGGACTTGCGATCCCGTTGGCCTGGGGACGCAACCAACTGGTGACGTTCATGGCCGTCATGATTCTCTGGCAATTCCTCCGCGATCCCGTGCCCTGGAAAGGAGCGCTCAGTGTGGCCGGATGTGCGTTACTGCTGGCGCTTGTGACGCTCGCCCTGTACGTCAGTGGGCGCGTCAATGGCGCCCAAAAGAACCCTGATATGAAGTTGTAAAAATGTTGTCTGGGCTGGCGATTTGTGTTGTTGTTGGTGTGTGTGTAACTTTATGTGAGTCAGCGAGACCGACAACGCCCCGCCAGACAGGCTCTGAAGAGAGTGGTTTGGTGAGATGGCGGTTAGGAAAACTACCGCTGGCCGACATAATGAAATAGGTTCTGTGATGCGGCGCGTATTTGCGTTGTTGAGAATGTTTTGTTAGTGTCAATCTTCGTCGCTTTGAACGCGCCACTGTGTTTTGTGGTGTGTTTGGGTGTGCGGTTGTTGTTTGAGAACTCGATAGTGTGCCAATGTACTTTTTATATTTTTGATTGCATTGACTTTTGGTTGCGTGCTGTGTGCCATGTTTTGGTGTGTGCCGGCGGTGATGCTTGAA
>NZ_LT622811.1:0-94818 GCF_900099485.1 Corynebacterium sp. MC3 | reverse complement strand
CGCGAAGACATGTTGTGCCCGCACAGGATCCTGTCGCTTATACACAGCTGGTCGCGCCGCAGGGCGCGGCCGAGCGTTTGCTGGTCGGTGCCCGGGGCGCGGCCAAGCCCGAGATCAATACGGTTCGGGTAGAGCTCCTCGAGCATCCCGAACTGCTCCGCAACCACGTACGGCGAGTGGTTCGGCAGCATCACGCCACCCGCGCCGAGCCGAATGCGCTCGGTTTTCGCCCCGATGTGGGCAATGAGCACCGCGGGCACCGAGGAGACAATGCTGTGCATGTTGTGGTGCTCGGAGTACCAAATACGCGAATACTCCAGCGATTCCGCCTTCTGCGCGAATGCAACGGAACGCTGCATTGCGTCGGCGACGGACTCGCCGGAGTATCTGGTGCAAAAATCAATCAGTGAGAGTGGGGTAGACATGGCCCCACACTACGCGTTGACGGCCTCCGCGTGTTGCTTCGGGCGGGCCAGGTCCACGACCAGGCCAATGACGAACGCGACAACCACCGGCAGGACCCAGCCGAGGCCCGCGGAGTCGAGTGGAGCCCACGTCACCAGCGGACGCAAGGCGTCGGCGCCCCAGTCCAGGGAAATGAAGGTCTCGATTGCGGACCAGACCACAGCAACCCAGATTGGCAGGAAGAACGCCCAGCGGAAGGTCAGGCGGCGCTTGAACGCTGGCTCGACCAGGGTGACGAAGATCAGGGCAATGGCCGGCGGGTACAGGAAGCCGATGACCGGTGCGGCAATCGTCATCACGAAGTCCAGGCCCTGGGTCGCGATGACCATCGAGGCGATGGTGAAGATGACTGCCCACGTGCGGTAGGCGCCGCCAAACTCGGTGGAGAAGTACTCTGCGGTCGCGGTGATTAGGCCGACTGCGGTGGTCAGGCAGGCCAGCAGCACGATCAGTGAGAAGATGACCTGGCCCGCCTGGCCCATCGTCAGGTTGGAGGCTTCAGCCAGCAGGCCTGCGCCGTTATCGAACTGGTTGGAGTCCGGCATCACGCGACCGATCATGCCCAGCCCGACGTAGATGAGTGCCAGCAGCGCGCCCGCACCGACGCCAGCTGCGATGGTGCCGTTGACCAGCTTCTTGCCCTCAGGGAAGCCCTTCGAACGCAGCGTGGAAATCACAACAATGGAGAAGGCCAGCGCGGCGATGGAGTCCATCGTCAGGTAGCCCTCCAGCAGGCCGGTCGGGTACGGGCCGGACTGGTAGTGTTCCGAAGGGGCGGAAGGCTCTACGTCCCAGCGGAACAGTGAAACGGCGATCATCACGATCAGCAGGATGACCAGCGCCGGAGTGAGGAACTTACCGAGCTTTTCCATGATGGTGTTCGGGTTCCAGCTCAGCGCCAGGGCAATGCCGAAGAAGATGACGTTGAACACGCCCGAGGCGAACAGGCCGGACACACCGAACAGCGGGGTGATGGCCGTTTCCATCGACACCGCGCCGGTACGTGGCAGCGCGTAGAACGCGCCGATGGACAGGTAGGCGAGTACCGGGAAGATAACACCGAAGATGCTGCCTGCGCGCTGCGCGAGGTCGCGCACGTTCGTGCCGGACAGTGCAATAGCGATGACCGCCAGCACCGGCAGCAGCGCGCCGGTGCTGAGGAAGCCGAGGATGGCAGGCCAGAAGTTATCGCCTGCCTGGACGGCCAGGATTGGTGGGAAAATCAGGTTGCCGGCACCGAAGAACATGGAAAACAGTGCCAGCGCGGTGACGACGACCGCCTGGGTGGAGTTTCCCTGTTTCGTGCCCGTTTGAGCGTTCTGTGTATGGTCCATTGCCACACAGTACAACACACAGCGAAAAAATGGGAAATCTTTTCCATTCTGTGAGACGTTTATACGAGTGTTTCGATCGCCCTCAACGGAATCTCCACCCAATCTGGGCGGTTGTTCGCCTCGTACACCACCTCGTACGCAGCCTTATCCACCACGTACGCTGCAAGAACCGGGTCCTCGCTCGCGGGGGCAGTGCCGTAACCCTCCAACAGCTTTTCGACGTGCTCCCGCTCCCAGGCAGCGTCAAACCCGCCCACAGCCGCGGCGTACCCGTAGGAGCGGATCATCCCAGCTACGTCCCGCAGCGGGTGATCCGGCAGACGGCGCTCCTGCAGCGGACGGGCTGGCTCGCCCTCGAAGTCGATGAGGAACCACTGGGAATCCGTCTTCAGCGTCTGTCCAAGGTGGAGGTCGCCGTGGACGCGCTGCGTGGTCAGGGGTGTCGTGGCGGTGGCGGCGGAGCTGGCGTCGAGAAGCGAGTAGAGCTTCAGGATGCGCTCGCGGTACTGCTCGAGCACCGGCGCGCGCTGGATGTAGGAGTCCAAGTGGTGCGTGAGCCGTGTGCGCAGGGACGACGGGCTGGCGGTCTCGGTGGGGAAGGCCTCGGCGAGCGCGGTGTGCACCTGGCGGATCGCCGTGCCGAGCGCCTTGGTGCCGCTGGTGTCGAGCGTGCCGCCTGTGGCGAGCACGAAGCCGTCGGTGCCGCCCACGATGCAGTCCTGCTGCATCGCAAGGGTCTGGCCGTCGCGGGTGGCGTAGCCGCGCACCGCGGCGACCGCTGGGCAGTCCGCGATCTGGCTCAGCAGCTCAACGTCTGGGTTCAGCCCGTCCTCGAGGCGGCGGAACACCTTGACGATGTGCTCGCCAACCACCAGCGAGGTGTTCGACTGCTCGGCCCCGAGCGGGCGCGCGCCTGCGGAGTCGATGGTGCCCTCCACCGCGCCAAATGTTGCGACGTTGGCCAGGTAGGCCTCGGCGCCTTCGGGGGTGTGCAGAACGTCGTGGGTGCCGGTGGCGTCGACAAACACTTGGTAATGGTCGACCGTGCCGCCGTGGTGCACCGCGAGGATCTGCCAGGTGAAGTGTTTTCCGATGGTGGGGGAGGTGACATCTTCCGCGGCGACGACGTCGATGGCGTCAACCGGCTCGGACTTCGCGCCGTAGAAGCGCTGCGCAGCAATATCAATCATGTGACCAATGTTAGGAGATATCGAACCAGAAGAAGCCATGCGGCGCGAGTGTGCTCAGCCACGGCAGCTCACCGATAGCCGGGAACTCCTCGCCGCCGGTCAGCTCGCGGGGCACCACACCGTTGTAGTGCGACAAGTCCATCTCGACGGCCTGCGGGCGCGAAGACATGTTGTGCACGCACAGGATCCGCTCCCCCTCGTACTCACGGATAAACGCCAACACCTGCGGGTTTGCGTGATCCACCTCGATGTAGGAGCCTCGGCCGAACGCGCGGTACTGCTTGCGGATCATGATCATCTGGCGCACCCACTGCAGCAGAGAGTTCTCCAGCTTCATCTGGGATTCGACGTTGACAATGTCGTAGCCGTACTGGTCGTTGCGCACCGGCGGCAGGTAGAGCCGCTCCGGATCCGCCTTGGAAAAGCCGCCGTTGCGGTCGTTCGACCACTGCATCGGGGTGCGCACACCGTCGCGGTCAGGCAGCCAGATGTTGTCGCCCATCCCGATCTCGTCGCCGTAGTACAAAAACGGCGAACCGGGCAGGGACAGCAGCAGCGCGTGCGCCAGCTGCAGGCGCCCGCGGTGCCCACCCAGCAGCGGAGCAAGGCGCCTGCGGATGCCCACGTTGGCGCGCATCCGCGGCTCGAACGCGTAGTTCTGGTACATGAACTCGCGCTCCTGGTCCGTCACCATCTCGAGCGTGAGCTCGTCGTGGTTGCGCAGGAACATGCCCCACTGCGCGGACTCCGGAATCGGCGGCGTCTCGCGCAGGATATCGACGATCGGCTGCGCCAGCTCCTGGCGGATCCCCATGAAGATGCGCGGCATGACCGGGAAGTGGAACGCCATCTGGCACTCGTCACCCTCGCCCGCACCGAAGTAGGCGACGACCTCCTCCGGGAGCTGGTTCGCCTCCGCGAGCAGGAAGCGGCCCGGGTACTCCTCGTCGAACAACGCGCGGACCTTCTTAATGAACTCATGCGTCTCCGGCAGGTTCTCCGAGGAGGTGCCCTCGCGCTCGAAGAGGTACGGGATGGCATCGAGGCGGATGCCGTCCATCCCCAGATCCAGCCAGAAGCGGATGACGTCCAAAATCTCCTGCTGGACCGCCGGGTTGTCGTAGTTCAGGTCAGGCTGGTGGGAGAAGAAGCGGTGCCAGAAGTACTGCTTGCGCACCGGGTCGAACGTCCAGTTGGACTCCTCGGTGTCGATGAAGATGATGCGGGTGCCAGCGTACTTCTCCGGGTCATCCGACCACACGTAGTAGTCCCCGTAGGGGCCGGACGGGTCGCGGCGGGACTCCTGGAACCAGGGGTGCTGGTCGGAGGTGTGGTTGATCGGAAAGTCGGTGATGATGCGGATCCCGCGGCGGTGGGCGGCGTCGATAAGGGAGACGAAGTCTTCCACCGTGCCGAACTCTGGCAGCACCTTGCGGAAATCCCGAATGTCGTAGCCGCCGTCCTTCAACGGCGAATCGTAGAACGGTGGGATCCAGAGGCAGTCGACGCCGAGCCACTGCAGGTAGTCCAGCTTGGACTCCAGGCCCTGGAGGGTGCCGGAGCCGGTGCCGTTCGGGTCGAAGAAAGCGCGGACCAGCACCTCGTAAAATACTGCGTCCTTGTACCACTCCGGGTCAGGGCGCTCCCACGGCTCGGCGGCCGGGGTGGGTGTGGAGAAGTCGGTGGCCTGCGGGGTAGGAAGTTTGTCGTTTTCGTTCATGCTTCCTCACAGTAGCTTGATTGCCTCAGCCATGCGCTGGACGGCTTCCTGCAGGATCTCGGGCGAGGTGGCGAAGTTGAGGCGCGCCTTGTGCGCGCCGCCGGGCCCGAAGCTGGTGCCCTCGTTGAGCGCCACGCCCGCGTGTTCCAAGAGCCATTCGGCCGGGGTCTCGGTGGTGAGCTTCGTGCCGGAAAAGTCCACCAACAGCAGGTAGGTCGCCTCCGGGACGGGGAAGGTGATGCCGGGGATCTGCTTCGGCAGCTCCTCGACGAGCCAGTCGCGGTTCGCCCGCAGCTGCTCTACCTGCTGGTCTAGGTACTCGGTGCCCTGCCCGTAGCAGGCCTCCGCAGCCACGATGCCCAGCGTGCCCGTGCCTTCCTTTGTGATGTCGGACAGCGCGTTCCAGGTGGCCACGTCCTCATCGTTGGAGAAGAGTATCTGCGCGCACTTCAGGCCTGCCACATTCCAGGCCTTCGACGTCGCCGTGATCGTGATGCACACGTCCGGGTTGTGCTCGGCGGCGCACACGTGGCTGCCCTCGTAGACGATCGGGGCGTGGATCTCGTCAACGATGACGCGGCCCCCGTAGCGGCGCGCGATGTCGCAGATCGCGTCGAGCTCCTCGCGGCTGAAGATGTAGCCCCATGGGTTCATCGGGTTGGTCACGATAATGGAGCCGGCACCGTTGCGAAACGCCTCTTCGACCTCTGCCAGGTCCAGGCCGCCTTCGCTGCCGATGTCCACGCGATTGCGCCCCGCGGTTGAGGCGATCTCGAGGAAGGGGAAGTACGCAGGCACCGGCACGATGACATCGCCTTCGGTGAAGTGCTCGATCGCGAGCAGCACACCGCGTACTACGTCGGGGACGGTAACAATCCGCGCCGGGTCAGGGCGCCAGCCGTAGCGCTGCGCGTAAAACTCGGAAACGTTCTCCGCCAGACACTGGGCGCGTGGGGCGGGCGTGTAGCCGAGGCATTCGCGCTCGACGGCGTCGAGCACCGCCGCCTTCACAGGCGGGGCGGTGGGGAAGTCACTTTCGGCGATAAACAGTGGCAGCACGTGCTCGTCGTGCACGGTCCACTTGCGGGTTCGGCGGTCTCGGAGTGTGGAAAGGTCTGGGAACTTCATGTCCCAAGACTGTAGTCAGACCGCCCTTACTCGCCACAGGCTCGCAAGCTTGCTACTCCTCGTCATTGTCGTCGGAGTGGAAGCCGAACGCCTGTAACCTGGCACGATCAGCCGCAGACGAGGACGCGGTAAGCCGCAGGAGCTCTGAATAAATACCGCCGGAGACCGCGAGCTCCGCCGGGGTACCAATTTCGTCGATGCGGCCGTCACGCAACGTGATAATGGTATCGACGTCCGCGATGGTGGACAGTCGGTGCGCAATCATGATGGTGGTGCGGTCCTCCATCAGCGCGTCGAGCCCGGCCTGCACGGCGCGCTCCGCCTTCGTGTCGAGGGCGGATGTGGCTTCGTCGAGAATCAACAGTGGCGCGTCCTTGAGCATCGCGCGCGCGACGGCGACGCGCTGGCGCTGCCCGCCGGACAAGCGCAGGCCACGCTCGCCGATGACGGTGTCGTAGCCCTCGGTGAACTTCATGATGAAGTCGTGCGCGTTGGCGCGCTTAGCCACCGCGACCACCTCGTCCATCGTCGCGTCCGGCTTGCCGTAGGCGATGTTTTCAAAGACGGTGCCAGAAAACAGCGCCGCCTCCTGGAACACCACGCCCGTGGTCGCGCGCAGCTTTTCGACGCCCAGCTCCGCCAGATCCTGCCCGCACACCTTCAGGGTGCCTTCCTGGATGGGGTAGAGGCCCAGCAGCAGGTTCACGATGGTGGACTTGCCACCGCCGGACTCTCCGACCAGGGCGACCTTCTCCCCAGCGTGGGCGCGAAAGCTCATGTCGTGGATGACGGGCTCGCCAGGCTCGTACTCGAAGGTGACCGAGTCGAACTCCACGACGGGCTCGTGGACTGGCAGCGGGCGGTGCTTTACAACGGTGAGCTCCGGAACGCCTGAGGTCTGGGTGGCGGCGACGAGCTCGCGGTTCGCGGTGGGCTCCACCTCCTCGTCCATGACCTGGAAGTAGTCACGGGAACCGGCGACGGCGCGCTGGGCACTGTCGACGATCCAGCTCAGCATCATCACCGGCTGGCGGGCCATGGTGACCAGCTGGATGAGCATGACCATGTCGCCGATACTGAAGTGGCCCTGGATGGTGCGCACGAACAGGATCATGTAGATCCCCATGAAAATCAGCGACATCGCCAGCCCGCGCAGGGCGTCCATGGAGTGCCACCAGCGCGACTGCGGGCGGGTGATGCTCACCGTGTTGTTGTAGTGGTTGCCGAACTTGTCCAGCTCGCGGACCTCCGCCACGTATGACTTGGTCACCTTGACCTGGCCGACGACCTCCGCGAAGCGCCCGTTCGCTTCGTCGATCTGCGCGTTCTTCTCCGCCTCCCACTTCTGCCACCGCTTCGAGGTCAGCGCCGTCAGCCACGTGTAGACGGGGAAGAGCGCCAACAACAGCAGGGTCAGTGGCCAGTAATAAAAGGAGGTGATGATGAGGATGGCGATGATCTGGATGATCATCGGCAAGAAGTTGTTGGAGAAAGACTGGATGAACTGTGTCACCGAGGCAATCGAACGATCCAGCCTGGCAATGATGGTGCCGGTGACCTGGGTGTCGAAGTAGCGCTGCGGCAGCGAAAGCAGTTTGGCGAAGTAGCGGGTGGACAGGATCTGCCGGATCCTCGCCGCCATGACGTCGCCGAGGTAGCCGGAGACATTTTTCGCCAGCCCGCTGAGCGAGGTCGCAATAAACAGCGCGAACGCGAGCCACAGGACGGTGCGCACTGGGTCGGCGGGAGCGTTGTCGGAGTTATTGATGGCGTCGACAATTGTGTCGGTTGCCTCGCGGACGATAAATGGCGAAATGAGCCCAAGGCCTGCCACAACCGTCGAGATCACAACGATGGCGAGGTAGAACGGCCACAGGGCAGAAGCGCTTCGTAACACACGGGTGAGAGATTGCATAGGGTGCCCAGCGTAGCGCGACCGGGAGATACTCGTACAATAGTGACCAATTGTTTTCGCTTGAACCATATGAAAGGGCACCGATGCGCCACCACACACTGTCAGCTGCGGTCTTGCTGCTCGTTACTACTCTCACGCTGGGCGGGTGCGTGTCTGAGGATGACACCGCAACATCCACTGACATCGAGGTGACGACGCCCACTGGCGCCCCACAGCCGGAGTTCCACCAAGAGCAGGTGGACCCGGTGACCTCCACTGAGATCACCGGCGAGCGCGTCGATGACCCGAAGATGGAGCTGTCCTACAAGTGGCAGGGCAGCAGCTACGGCACCGGCGCCGGCAGCATCATCGTCGTGGCAGTGACGAACAAGAGCGACGTGCCAATGCCCGTTGACGTGCTCAAGCCGAAGCTGCGCTACAACACCGGCAACAACAAGTTTGTCGACGCCAACCCGATCAGCGCCGAGCAGGCCGGGGTGGACATCCTCGGCGTGGACCGCCCGCTGGGTCCGGGGGCAACCACGAACGCGAAGTATGCCTTCGACGTGACCCCGGATGGCCTGTGGGATGCGGAGTTTACGATCGGCAACGTGAAGTTCAAGGGGAACCTGAATAACTAATGCGCGAAGAAGTAATCCTGCTCAGTGAAGACGGCGCGCCGATCGGCTCCGCGGACAAGGCCGAGGTGCACACCGGGGACACCCCGCTGCACCTGGCGTTTTCCTGCTGGCTGTTCAACGAGGACGGCCAGCTGCTGCTCACCCGGCGCGCGTTGGGGAAGAAGACGTGGCCCGGTGTGTGGACCAACTCCTTCTGCGGCCACCCCGGCCCCGGCGAGGACGTGCCGGCGGCGATCCTGCGCCGCTCGGTCGAGGAACTGCGCTTGCCGGAGGGGGCTGTGCTGGACATAACGCCGGTGCTGCCGGAGTTCCGCTACCGTGCGGTGGATTCCTCCGGCATCGTCGAGTACGAAATCTGCCCGGTGTACTCCGCGCGCCTGGCCCCCGGCCACGAGGCTGTGGACCCGAACCCGGATGAGGTGGACTCGTGGCACTGGGCGGACCCCGCCGACGTTGTTCGCGCGGCGGACGCGACCCCGTTCGCGTTTTCGCCGTGGCTGGTCGAAGAACTGGCGGATAAGCGGCTGCGCGCTGTGCTGGAGCGCGCCGGGCGCTGACTTACTGGTTGAACGCCTCCCGAACGCTGCGCAGCGGATCCTCCACGACGGTCGTGGTGTCCGCGCTGAGCGAGGCGCGCAGGACGTTTCGGCCCAGGCGGTAGGCGGGCCAGTCGGCCTGTCCGCTGCAGATGTAGTCGTAGATGAGCTGGCCGATGTGGGTCGTAGGCTCTCCGAAGAGCGTCTCGAGCTCGTAGCTGTGGCCAAGTGGCGTATCTGCGCAGAACTCGATCTGGCGGATGTCGGCGGGGCCGTGCTCGCAGGCGTCGTCGACCCAGCGACGGATCAGTGCGTCCGATAGGAACCTGCCCGCGAGAGCGCCGGGGTCCGTGGTTCGTGCGGCCTCGATGTAGTTGCGCCGGGCCGCCGCGCTTTTGGCGCCGAAGAATCGGCCGAAGCAGCGGATAAACGTGGCGCCAAAGGCGTTGAAGCCCTCGCCGGACTGGTGGAACTCCTCGCGGATGGAGGTGACCACGATTGGCACGTCGGCGACTACGACGACGTCCACATCGCAGCACTCCTTGCCACGATCCGCACCCGCGGCGAAACCTTCGCCGACATCGCCGGCGCGGCACGCGCGTTCCTCGCCGCAGGCCGACCGTTCCCGGTGACGGGGGAGGGGCTGATGGACACCGCCGGCACCGGCGGCGACGGCGCAAACACCATCAACATCACCACCGCGGCATCGTTGGTGGCGGCCGCGGGCGGGGTGCCGATGGTGAAATGCGGCAACCGGTCCGTGTCCTCCAAGTCCGGTTCCGCCGACGTCCTCGAGGCCCTGAACATCCCACTCGACCTCGACCCCTCGCGNTCCCCTCCACGCCGCTCTCCCGAGCTGCCCCACCAGGGCGCTCGTGGTCGGGTCGGTGCGGCTGCGCCGGGAGCGCGCGAGGCTGCCCGGCTTCGACACTGGCTCTTATCCACAGCGAGATGTGTATAGGAGACGGGCGCCAACCAGAGCGCCAGCGCCGCCCCCGCCGAGTGCCCGACCAGCGTGACGTTGGTTGGGTCGCCGCCGAAGTGCTCGATGTTGCGCAGCACCCACCGCAGCGCCTCCTGGCAGTCCTCCACCGCGCGGAACGACGTGTCATTGGTGAAGGGGAGCAGTCCAGGGAATTTTCGACGGTACCCCACCCGCACCTGCACGACGCCTTGCTTCGCGAACGCCTCCGGCTGGGAGGTGGTCTCACAGTGGTTGCCTTCCTCGAAGCGGCCGCCGTGCAGATAGACCATCACCGGGTAGTCGTCGAGGGCCCGCGCCGTCGCCGGGGTGGTGATGCTCAGCCCGATGGTGTCTGGGTGCGGCGTGGTGGCGTCGATGAGATGACCCTCGGGGGCGGGGCGTGGGGGATCGAAAGGGACGTCGATACGCGAGTAGGGGATGGAGTAGAACTCGCGGGTGGCTGTGGTGGCGGTGCCGGTGATCGCGCCGGCGGGGCAGGTGATGGTGACGTCCATGACAGGCCAGTGTAAACGCTCCCGCCAAGTTCCTCGACGAGCTGCCGAAGGTGACTTATGCTAGTGAGTGATTATTGTCTTTCTTCTGTAGGAATGAGTTGTCCCAAATGACAGATACCCAAGCACGCATCACCGAGTACTGGGCAGGCCGGGCTGAGGCATACCACCGCGAACACAGGACAGCAGAGCGCGCCAAGGCAGACCGCGCAGCGTGGACTGACATCTTCAAGCGCTACATGCCGCAGGACGCGGTTCGCGTGTTGGACATGGGCACGGGTGACGGCTACATTGCGCACATCATTGCGGAGCTCGGCTACGCGGTCGTCGGCGTGGATGCGTGCGAACCAATGCTCGATGAGGCCCGCGACGAAGCGGAGCTTCGCCAGGAAGAAGGCATTAATACCCCACTGTTCGCCGAAGTCGACGTGACGGACCTGCCCCCGTCCTTCTTCGACTTCGACGTGGTTGTCAGCCGCTACCTGCTGTGGACGCTGCGCGAGCCGACGGAGGCGATCCGTGGCTGGGCCGAGGCGCTGAAGCCTGGCGGTCTGATCATCGCCGCGGACGCGACCTGGTTCCCGAACGGGATCTCGAAGGACACGCAGGTCATCTCCGATAACGGCCCGGACTCCTTCGTGCTGACCTACACCGACGACGTACTCGAGGAGCTGCCACTCGCGACGGCCGACTCCCCGGAGGCATACGCAGAGGTCTTCCGCGCCGCTGGCCTGGAGGACGTCGAGGTTGTTGAGCTGCCGGAGATTGCCAAGATCGACGAGGAGTTCGGCACGCCACAGGGACACGAGTCGCGCCCGACCTTCCTGGTGATTGGCCGCAAGCCAGCCTAACTCACACCCCAAGTAGGATGGGGTGCCATGACTGACAATCCGTTGTTGCACCCGTCCGACTTGCCGTATGGACTGCCTGATTTCCAGGCGATCCGCCTTGAACACGTGCTGCCCGCTTTCGAGCGGGCGCTCGTGCTCCATGAAGAAGAAATCGCCCGTATCTGTGCCGAGGACACCCCGACGTGGGAGAACACCGTCGAGGCGCTGGAGCGCGCGGGCAGCGACTTAGAGCGAGTCCTGGCATGGTTTTTCAACCTGCAGGGCACCGACGGTTCGCCTGAGTTCGACGAGGTCGCGGACGCGATCGTGCCACGCCTGTCCGCGCACACCGACGCGATCTACCAGACCCAAGAACTTTATGGCCACCTGCGTGCAGTGGAGGCCCCGGCGGACGAGGAGTCGCGCCGCCTCTACGACCTGCTGCTGCGCCGGTTCACCCGCCGTGGCGCGGAGCTCGACGAGGCAGGCAAACAGCGCCTGCGCGAGCTGAATCAGCGTCTCTCGGAGCTTTCCGAGCAGTTCGGCCGCAACCTACTCGCGGACACGACGAAGCTCGCGGTGCGCATGACCCGCGACGAGCTGGCGGGCTTGAGCGAGGAGCAGCTCGCCGCCTACCGCGACGCAGAGGACCCAGACAACCCAGACGCCTACGTCGTGCCGATCGAGCTGCCGACGACCCAGTCGCTGCAGGCCGAGCTCGAGTCCAGCAGCGCGCGCCACAAGCTGTTCGACGCCTCCCGCCAGCGCGGCCGCGACACCAACAGTGCGCTCGTGGTCGAGTCGGTGCGGCTGCGCCAGGAGCGCGCGAAGCTGCTCGGCTTCGACACGCACGCCGATTACGTCATCGCGGAGGAAACCGCCGGTAGCGCGGCCGCGGCCCGCAAACTTATCAGCGACCTCGCGCCCGCGGCCGCGTCGAACGCCGCCGCGGAACGTAAGCTGGCAGGGGAGCTGGCCGGGATGGAACTGGACGGCGCGGATTGGCCGTACTGGGAAGCGCGCCGCAGGGAGGAGGCCTTCGCGGTGAACGACGCGGAGCTGCGCAAGTACTTCCCGCTGCAGCAGGTGCTGCGCGACGGCGTTTTCTACGCTGCGAACCTGCTCTACGGCATCACGGTTACTCAGCGCGAGGACCTGCACGGCTACCGCGACGACGTGCACGTGTGGGAGGTCAAGGAGGAAGACGGCACCGGCATTGGCCTGCTGCTGACGGATTACGGGGCGCGGCCGTCGAAACGCGGGGGAGCCTGGATGAGCTCCTTCGTGGACCAGTCGACGCTGACCGGCACGAAGCCCGTCGTGGTGAACGTGATGTCGCTGACCTCCGACCTGCTGACGATCGACGAGGTTACGACCGTGTTCCACGAGTTCGGCCACGCGTTGCACGGACTGCTGTCCAACGTGCGCTACCCGACGCTCTCCGGCACCAACGTGCCGCGCGACTGGGTGGAGTTCCCCTCCCAGATCAATGAGAACTACGCGTTCGCGCCGGAGATCATCCGTAATTACGCGCGCCACGTGGACACCGGCGAGGTCATCCCGGATGCGCTGCTGGAGGCCGTGCGCCAGTCCCGGACGTTCGGGCAGGGCTTCGCCACCGCGGAGTACCTGGCGGCCTGCGTGATTGACCTGGCGTGGCACTCGCTCGACGGCGAGGTGCCGGAGGATATCGATGCCTTCGAGCAGCGCGCACTCGAGAAGGTTGGCCTAGACGTCGAGGGTCTCGAGCCGCGCTACCGCTCCACGTGGTTTAACCACATCTTCGCGGGCGGGTACTCGGCGGGCTACTACTCCTACCTGTGGGCGGAGGCGTTGGACGCCGACGGCTACCAATTCATTGAGGAATCCGGCATCAACCGGGACAGCGGCCAGCGGTTCCGGGACACGGTGCTCTCGGTTGGTGCCGCGCGCGACTACGCCGAGGCCTACCGCGCCTTCCGCGGCCGCGACAAGGACACCCGCGCTCTGCTGGTCCGCCGCGGGCTCGAGGGCAGCGATGTTTGATCTGTCGCCATGGCTGCAGACGCCACTGATCCTGCTGGTGGCGCTGCCGCTCGCGGGGGTGGCCTCGTGGGCGATGCTGCGTTTGAGTGACTGGATCGCGTACAAAATTTCGAAGAAGTAAGGTGGTCAACTATGGCCAACCCTGAAGAACTCCGCAAGCGCGATCAGCAGCTTCCGAAGCAGAAACGCAAATACCCACAGTCCCGTGTCACACAGGCACTGTGGGTGATGATTGCGCTGGTCATCGTCGCGGCCCTGGCCGGGCTGCTCTAGCGCGCTAGCGTTTCGACGCCTCCGCGACCCGACCGAACAGCTCGATACTCGGCAGGTCCTCGATGAGGACCGCCTTGCCGTTGTTGTCCGTCAGCGGGATGCACCAGTTGGAGTACTGCTCCGCGTTGGTGCCCGGCTGGTTCTGGATGCGGGTATCGCCGACCATGTCCACCAGGTTCGTCACCGTCATCGCCGATGGGGTGGCGGCGATGAAGCGGGTAAGGCCGACGAGCAGGTCCTCCACGTCGACGTCGCGGGCGAACTCCTCGGCGCTCAGCTGCGTGAACTCGGTGTGCTCAAGGGAAGTGCCGTGGAAGTGGCCGTCCTCGCGCACGCGGTCAAGCACGCGGGCCTGCCACTGGTGGTCCTGCTCGTTGAGCTCCTCGAGCGGCTCCTCGATCAGGCCGAGCTCGTCGCGCAGGATGTTGTGCGCGAACCGCAGGTAGCCAGCGGTCGGCGGCAGGTCATGCGTGCCGACGGCCGACAACGCCAAGCGGCGGTAATCCCAGGTGTGGAGCGGGGAGCCGTCGTCGTACGACTCGAACCACAGCACCGTCGTGCCAAGGATGCCCTTGTCCTGCAGGACGTCCTGGACCCACGGCTCAAACGTGCCCAGGTCTTCGCCTACCACCACGGCGTTCGCACGCTGCGCCTCGAGCACCAGGGTGCCCACCATGGCCTCGTGGTCGTAATTCATGTAGGTGCCGAACATCGGGGAGACGTTTCGTGGCATCCAGAACAGGCGGAAGAGACCAAGGATGTGGTCGACGCGGATACCGCCGGAGTGGCGCAGCACAGTGCGCAGCAGCTCACGCCACGGCTCGTAGCCGGCCTCGGCGAGCGCCTGCGGGTGCCATGGCGGCTGCGACCAGTCCTGGCCCTGCTGGGAGTACTGGTCCGGCGGGGCACCGACGGACGCCTCGGGGACGAGCACGTTGGCAAGCGTGTTGGCGTCGGCACCATCGGGGTGGATACCCACGGCGAGGTCGGTCATGATGCCGACCTTCATGCCCGCTGCCAGCGCCTTGTCCTGGGCACGGCGGCGCTGCTCGTCGGCGATGAACTGCAGCCACATGTAGAAGCGGGTGAGCTCCTCGAGCTCCTCGTCGAGCTCGTGGCGCGACGGCGCGGTCTCCATCGCCTCCACTGCGCACCAGCGGGCGAACTCCTCGAGGCCTTCGCCCTCGTCGAGGCAGAAGAGCTCGAAGTCGTGGGTGCGGCGCTCATCGGCGCAGGCGATGAAGAACAGCTCGCGAAGTACGGCGAGCTTCGTCTCGAAGATTTCGTTGCGACGCAGCGGCTCCGCACTGCGGTTGAGTGCCTTCAGCGGAGCGACCATGCGCTCAATCTGGACCTTCGCGTCCTTGTCAAGCTTGTAGTACTCATCAACCGCCTCGACAGAGATGTAGATCGGGTTGACGAAGCGGCGCGACGTCGGCAGGTACGGCGAGTCCTCCACCGGCGGGATTGGCTGTGCCGCGTGCACCGGATTGATCAGCAGGTAGTCAGCACCCTGCTCAGCCAGCAGCACCGCGAGCGTGCCGAGATCCTCGAAGTCGCCGATGCCCCAGGACTGCTCGGAGCGCACCGAGTACAGCTGCGCCATCACACCGAAGACCGGGTTATCGATGTAGCGCTGGTTGCTCTCTAGACGGGCCGGAACGACCAGCAGCGGGCAGGAGTCCTTGAAGTTATCGGACTCCAGGTGCAGCGTATGGTAGCCCGGGGGCAGGTTGCCCGGAACGTGGAAGGTGGCCTCGCCCCAGACCACGCCGGCGACGTCGGCAGTTGGTGGCGCCCAGTTTTCATCCTGGTAGGTCTCGCGCGGGGTGCCGTCCTCAAGCTGGATCCAAGTGTGGGCTGGGTGGCTGTCGTGCACGTGGACGTTGAAGTGGCG
The DNA here is from genome assembly GCF_900099485.1 of Corynebacterium sp. MC3. Lineage (NCBI taxonomy): Bacteria > Bacillati > Actinomycetota > Actinomycetes > Mycobacteriales > Corynebacteriaceae > Corynebacterium > Corynebacterium sp. MC3. Next base: position 79,409 of record NZ_LT622811.1, on the reverse strand, counting down.
CTCCTGCCCGGCCGTCGCCACGACGCAGGGCGGCAGCGGGCGAGTCGCCCAATACTGGTGCCTGGCGTGAATCAGGTGGTGCAGCTCCTCGTCGGAGGGGGCGTCGCTAATGTTGACGCCCAGGGCCTGCAGCAGGGAGATGAATGATTCCGGCGGCGGGGTGGTCATCGCACCGTTGGAAGCGCGGTAGCTCGTGCCGAACCCGTACGCGGAAGCTAACGAATGGAGCAGTTCTACGTTGGTCACATCAACCCATTGTGCCAAAGAACTGATGTTTTGCAGAGTGGAGCTCACGCAAAAGGTAGTTTCTGTCAGGTAACCTTGCCAACCATGGCTTCAGAAACGTACACAACTCCGCTCGGATTCAAGCTGAGTCCCACTGACACCTGCCTGTCGGCGCTCGTGGATATCTGCACGAAAAAGCCTCACATCGTGCTGTTTTCCCGCCCACGTAATTACGACTGGGTCAATGTGACCGCGGGGGAGTTCCTCGAAGAGGTCTACGAAACGGCCAAGGGGCTCATCGCAAACGGCGTCGAGCCGGGCGACCGCATCGCGGTGCTTTCCTCCACCCGTTATGAGTGGTCCCTCGTTGACTTCGCCATCTGGGCAGCCGGGGCGGTCAGCGTCCCGATCTACCCGTCGAGCTCCATGCACCAGATCCAGTGGATCCTCGAGGACTCCGGCGCCGAGATCGCCTTCACCGAGTCGCGCGACCACACCCAGCTGATGAGCGCCTTCCTCCTCCAGGAAGACGGCAAGCCGCGCCTGAAGGACTCGAGCTCGAAGCTGCGCAAGATCTACGAATTCAACGCCGCCGGGGTCGAAACCATCAAGTTCGAGGGCAGGGACGTCGAGCAGTCGCTTGTCGACGCCCGCTCCGCCTCCCTCACCCACGACGACCTCGGGTCCATCGTGTACACCTCCGGCACCACCGGCCGCCCGAAGGGCGTGGCCTTAACCCACGGCAACTGGGCGCACCAGACCTGGGCGCTGATCAAGAACGACATCGGTGAGGTGGCCCGCCCCGGCAAGCGCGTCGTCACCTTCTTGCCGCTGGCGCACGTGCTGCAGCGCGCAGTCAGCCTCGCGCTGACGATGGCGGGCGCCACCCAGTCCCACTGGGCCGATACCCACACCCTGACCGTGGAGCTGCAACGCGCCCAGCCGAACATGGTGCTCGGCGTGCCGCGCGTCTTCGAGAAGGTCCGCAATGCGGCCTATAACAAGGCCGCGGACGGCTCCGCCATCGGCAAGGCTGCGTTCCTTGAGGCGGAGAAGACCGCCATCGAGTACTCCAAGGCCATGGACACCCCCGAGGGGCCGAGCCGGATACTCAAGGCGAAGCGCCGCGTCTTCGATCGCGTCGTCTACTCCAAGATCAAGGAGGCCATCGGCGGCTCCGTGAAGTACGGCATCACCGGCGGCTCCGCCATGAGCGCCGACTTGCTGCACTTCTTCCGCGGCATCGGCATCCCAATCTACGAGGGCTACGGGCTCACCGAAACCTGCGCCGCATCCTGCGTCAATAACAAGAACGCCAACAAGATTGGCACCGTCGGGCGCCCGGTCAACGGCTACCAAGTCCGCACCAACGACGACGGCGAAATCGAATTCAAGGGCCCCGGCGTCTTCGACCGCTACTGGAACAACAAAGCCGCCACCGAGGAAGCCTTCACCGAAGGCTGGTTCAACACCGGCGACCTCGGCGAGGTTGACGACGAAGGCTACGTGCGCATCACCGGCCGCAAGAAAGACCTCATCGTCACCGCCGGCGGCAAGAACATCTCACCGGGGCCGATGGAGGACATCATCCGCCAGGACCCGCTGATCTCCAACGCGCTCGTCGTCGGCGACGGCAAGCCGTTCGTCGGCGTACTGGTGACCCTCGACGAGGAAGAGCTGCAGCGCTGGAAGTCCACCCACAACATCCCGGAGAACCGCAAACTCAGCGACCTCGCCGGCGACCCCGTCCTGCGCGCCGAGGTGCAAGACGCCATCAACGTTGCCAACGGGACCGTCTCGCACGCCGAGGCGATCAAGAAGTTCCGCATCCTCGACCGTGACCTGAGCGAGCAGGCAAACGAGATGACGCCAACCCTCAAGGTGAAGCGCAATGTGGTGTTCGAGCGCTTCCGTGAGGACATCGACAAGCTCTACGAGCGCTAAGCCCCCGGCGCGCCTCAACCCGTGGGGCGCGCCCATGGCTTAACATTTCCATCGACTTTTGATCCGTACTTCCTGTGAGCCAGAAGGGGGCTATTCGTGCATAAAACTGCAGCGATGCTACGCCACCGTGAGCTGACACAGGAGATTTACAACATCGGCGACGAAGTCGCTGAATACACGGAGCACCTCGCCGAAGCAGTCGCAGACTACGACGGCGAACTTACCGACGACTGCCTCGCCGAATTCGTCGAAATCGTCGACGATGCCCGCAACGACGCCCGCCGCATCGTCGGCGAACTTATCGGGCTTCGCCAGGCGCTGACGACCGGGATGCGCGCCGGGGTGCTCTCCGCCTCCTACCGGCCGGAGGAAAAGATCCCCGAGCCTGAGCTTCTCGACGCCGCCGGCCTCGAAGACCTCTTTCCACTCCAAGCGCCGTTCTCCGTGCAGACCATGCAGGATGCGCTTGCCGGTCGCACCGACCTGACCGTGCAGCACCTCGGTGAGATCGTGCAGTACACGCTCGAGCAGACCGAGATGGTCGCAAGGGAACTGGGTGCCGTGAGCCTGCCGCACCTGTATGCGCGGGTCGGCGAGCTGGTCGAGGCCGCCGTCGACGGCTGGATGGAAACCGTCTGCATCGACCACCCCGCGTTCGTGCGCACGATGCGCGGTGTCGCCCCGCCACAGTTTCTCGAGGAGCGCGCCCGGGTGGACGCCATAGTGGCGAAGGTGGCCGCGAAGCGCCGCCGCCGCGGGGCGTAGGTCTGTGGCACGAGGGGGTGCGCACCAAATTCCTTCATTTGAGGGCGGGGGTTTGCGTCTGCCCAGTTCGCTGATGGTTTGTGAGGGAATTTGGTGCTTGTCCTCATGTAGCAGTGCCAAAGGACGCACTTCTTGTTGGGGGAGGAGGCAAAAGCCCAGGTCGTGAAAAAGGGGTTGCGTCTTTTGGCACTGGCCGGCCAGGGAGCACGCCTCGAATGCAATTCGCAAACTCGGCCCCGGTCTGCTGCAATTGCGAGGTATGAACACAGCGCAGCAATCACAGCCCGACTTTGGCGTCTATATCCACGTGCCGTTTTGCGCGACACGGTGTGGGTACTGTGACTTCAATACCTATACGCCGACGGAGGTGGAGAGCTCCCACGCGGAGTACCTAGAGTCGCTGGAAAAGGAGCTGCAGCTGGCGGCACACCAGCCGGGCGTGGCTGAGGCGAGCACAGTGTTTATCGGGGGTGGGACCCCCTCGCTGTTGGGGGCGGATGGACTGGGCAGGGTGTTGTCGATGGTGCGGGACACCTTCGGCATCCGGGCGGGGGCGGAGGTGACGACGGAGTCGAACCCGGAGTCGACGGATCCGGCGTACTTCGCGGGGCTGCTGGAGCACGGCTTTACGAGGGTGTCGTTGGGGATGCAGTCGGCGTCGGCGTCGGTGCTCAAGGTGTTGGACCGGAAGCACACGCCGGGCAGGGCGGTCGCGGCGGCCAAGGAGGCCCTCGACGCCGGCTTCGAGCACGTGAACCTGGACATGATCTACGGCACGCCGACGGAAACGGACGACGACGTACGCCGCACCCTCGACGCCATCCTGTCGACGGGCGTCGACCATGTGAGTGCTTATTCGCTGATCGTGGAGGATGGCACCGCCATGGCGCGCAAGATCCGCCGCGGTGAGCTGCCCGAGCCGCAGGAGGACGTGTACGCGGACCGCTACGAGATGATCGCTGAGACCTTGGAGGCGGCCGGGTTCGGCTGGTACGAGGTGTCCAACTGGGCGCGGCCAGGTGGGGAGTGCCAGCACAACCTGTTGTACTGGCGTGGCGCGCACTGGTGGGGCGCGGGCCCGGGGGCGCACTCGTTTATTGGGGACCGCCGGTTCTGGAACGTGAAGCGGCCGGAGCGCTACAACCAGTTGCTCGCCGACAGCACGCTGCCGATTGACGGCGGGGAGACGCTCACGCCGCAGGAGCGGCACGAGGAGCAGGTGATGCTGGGGTTGCGTCTGAAGGAGGGTGTGCCTCGGGGGATGATTGGTTCGGGGGCGGAGGGGGTCGTCGAGAAGTATGTGGCGGCGGGCCTTTTGACTGCGGGTGAGCGCGTGGCCGTGACTGATGCCGGGCGCTTGCTGGCGGACGGGATCGTGACGGACATTTTGGCTGCCGAAGAGGCAGAGTAGTATGAGTTAGCAGTCGACGAAGGAGAGTGCTAATGAGTGCAGCGAATGATCGCAGACAGCGGGTGCTGCGCGCAATCGTCGCCGACTATATTGCGCGGCAGGAACCCGTCGGATCGAAGATGCTGGTGGAGCGCCACGGGCTGAAGGTCAGCTCGGCGACCATCCGCAACGACATGAGCGTGCTGGAGCGCGAGGGCTACATCACGCAGACGCACGCGTCCTCGGGGCGCATCCCGACGGAGGCCGGGTACCGCGCGTTTGTCGACGCCCTCCACGACGTCAAACCGCTGTCCACAGCGGAGCGCCACGCCATTTTGGACTTCCTTGAGCACGGCGTGGACATGGAGGACGTGCTGCGCCGCAGCGTGCAGCTGCTGGCCCAGCTGACGAACCAGGCGGCGGTGGTGCAGCTGCCGACGCTGAACGTGTCTCGCGTGAAGCACTGCGAGGTGGTGGCGCTGGCTCCAACGCGACTGCTGCTGGTGCTGATCACGGACACCGGGCGCGTGGACCAGCGCAACGTGGAGCTCGCCGCGCCGCTGGGCACCGACGGGGTGTTCCTGCTGCGGGACCTGCTCAATACGGTGCTGGTGGGCAAGACGATGCGCGATGCCTCCGCCGCGCTGAAGATGCTGCACGCGCAGGCGCCGCCGGTTATCGCGGATGCGGTGGAGCGGGCGACGGCGGTGCTCATCGAGACGCTGGTGGAGACCACAACCGACCGGCTGCTCATCGCGGGCGCCGGGAACTTGAGCGTGAACCGGATGGTGGATCTGCACAGCGTGATTGAGGCGCTGGAGCAGCAGGTGATCGTGCTGAAGCTGTTGGCGAACGCGCAGCAGCTGGAGCACGTCTCGGTCAGTATTGGCAACGAGAATGAGGAAAAGGAATTTTCTCAGGCCTCCATTGTTAGTACTGCATATGGAGCTGGCGACGAGGCGCTCGGCGGCCTTGGGGTGGTCGGTCCGACACATATGGACTATCCGGGTACCATGCAAAAGGTTGCCACCGTGGCTCAGTACATCAGTCGCATTTTGCGGGGCGAATAACTTCGAAGTGTTGAAAGGGAACTAACTAGTGGCTCGTGATTATTACGGCATCCTCGGCGTTGACCGAGAGGCGACCGAGCAGGAAATCAAGAGGGCGTACCGGAAGCTCGCCCGCAAGTATCACCCGGATGTGAACCCGTCTGATGAGGCGGCTGAGAAGTTCGCCGAGATCTCGCTGGCGCAGGAGGTGCTGCTGGACCCGGCGAAGCGCAGCATCGTGGACCGCGGCGGCGACCCGATGGAGCAGGGCGGCATGGACGGCGCCGGTGGCGGCGGCTTCGGGGGCTTCGGCGACATTTTCGACGCCTTCTTCGGCGGGGGCGGGCGCAGCCACGAGCCGCGCTCGCGCGTCCAGCCGGGCAACGACGCCCTGCTGCGCACCCAGATCACCCTGGAGGACGCCTATGCGGGCGTGACCAAGGAGGTCACCGTGGATACCGCGGTGCTGTGTCAGAAGTGCCACGGCACCGGCTCCGAGTCTGAGGCGAAGGCCGTGCAGTGTGACTACTGCGCGGGCCAGGGCGTGGTGCAGGAAGTGCAGCAGTCCTTCCTGGGCAACGTGATGACCACGCACGACTGCCCGAAGTGCCACGGCTACGGCGAAGTGATCCAGGATCCGTGCCGCCAGTGCGCCGGCGACGGTCGGGTGCGCGCCACCCGCGACCTGAAGGTAAAGATCCCGGCGGGTATCGCCAACGGGATGCGCATCCGCATGGCGGGGCAGGGCGAGGTCGGCCACGGTGGCGGTCCCGCCGGTGACCTCTACGTGGAGGTACAGACCGCGCCACACAAGATTTTCGTGCGCGACGGCAACGACTTGCACCTGCGCCTGAACGTGCCGATGTACGACGCCGCGCTGGGCACCAGCATCGACGTCGAAAACCTTGCCGGTGACACGACCACCATCGAGATCCCGGCCGGCACCCAGCCCGGCGACGAGGTCCGCCTCGAGGACGAGGGCATGCCACGCCTGCGCGCCGAGGGCCACGGCGACATGATCGCCCACATCCAGGTCGTCGTGCCGACGCACCTCAGTGGCGACGAGCGCCGCAGCCTCGAGCAGCTTCGCGACGCCCGCGGCGACGCCGCCGGCGTCCACCACGACGACGAGCGTGACGAAGGCTTCTTCTCCCGCATGCGCGACAGGTTCCGCCGCTAAATGAGCGTCCCGTACTTCCTCACCCCCGACCCGGCCAGCGGCACCCTCGACGGCGACGAGGCGAAGCACGCCTTCGTCAAACGCATCGAGCCCGGCGAGCACATCGCGCTGACCGACGGCGCCGGCACCGTCGCCGACGTCATCGTCCGCCACAGCGATAAACAGCAGCTGCGCGGCGACGTGCTCGAAGTCCGCGCCGTGCCCGCGCCTAAGCAGCGCGTCACCCTGGTGCAGGCAGTGCCGAAGTCGGAACGCGCGGAGCTCGCCGTCGACCTCGCCGTGCAAGGAGGTGTCGACGCCATCGTCCCCTGGATCTCGCACCGCACCATCGCGCGCTGGCCCGCCGCCAAGCAGGCCAAGCAGGTGGAGAAGTGGCAGCACCAGGCGATCGCGTCCGCGAAGCAGGCGCGCCGGGCCTGGGTGCCGCAGGTCGCAGATCCGGTGACCACGAACCAGCTGAAGGACCTGCTTGCCGAGGTGGGCGAAGGGGGCGTCGAGAAGCAGGCGCTGGTGCTGCACGAAGACGCGGCCGTGCCGCTGACCACCGTCGAGTTCGGGCGGGACATCTGGCTCATCGTGGGCCCCGAGGGAGGCATCGGCGAGGATGAGCTCGAGCTCATCGGCGCCCGCGCTGTCACCCTCGGGCCGGAAGTGTTGCGCACCGCCAGCGCCGGTTTTGCTGCACTATGCGCAATCGGCGCGCTAACGACGCGCTGGTAGGGTTAGGCGACATGGAACCTTTGGTCACGCGCAACATTGAGCTTGACTCTGTATACACCCAGGACGTGCTCGGTATTAATGACACGAACCTGCGGGTGCTCAACCAACACCTCGGCGCCGACGTGCACGCGCGCGGCAACGCGGTGACCGTGCGGGGCCCGGAGATGCGCATGAGAGACAGGTCCAACTGGGCCCACGAGGGTTGGCCCGTCGCCACCGTGAACTCCCGGTCGCTTATGCCCATCTAGATGTGAATAAGGGACAGCGCTGCGGGTGCTCGACGAGCTCGAGTCGATGGCGCGGCGCGGCGTTCCCATTACCGCGGATACCGTCACGCACGCGATTTCGCTGATGGAGGTGGAGTCGCCGGAGTCGGTGGCGGAGCTGCTCGGCGCGGAGATCATCTCGCGGCGCGGCAAGGTCATCCGTCCGAAGACGGCAGGCCAGCGGGCCTACGTCGACGCGATCGACGACAACACCATCACGTTCGGCATTGGGCCTGCGGGCTCCGGCAAGACGTACCTGGCCGTGGCGAAGGCGGTGCAGGCGCTGCACAATAAAGAGGTCAAGCGCATCATTTTGACCCGCCCCGCCGTCGAGGCAGGGGAGAAGCTCGGCTTCCTGCCGGGCACACTCAGCGACAAGATCGACCCTTACCTGCGCCCGCTCTACGACGCGCTGCGCGACATGATGGACCCGGAAGCCATCCCGAAGCTCATCGAGGCCGGCATTATCGAAGTCGCCCCGCTGGCGTACATGCGCGGGCGCACCCTCTCGGACGCGTTCGTCATCCTCGACGAGGCCCAGAACACCTCCGGATCCCAGATGAAGATGTTCCTCACCCGCCTGGGCTTTGGGTCGAAGATGGTGGTCACGGGCGATATTTCCCAGGTTGACCTTCCACGAGGCACGGTCTCCGGCCTGCGCGTCGCCCGCCGCATCCTCGGCGACATCGAGGGCATTTCCTTCCAGGACCTGCGCGCAGAGGACGTCGTGCGACACCACCTGATCTCTCGGATCGTTGCAGCCTACGACGAGCACGACGCGCGCAACGCCGCACGCTACGAACGAAAACAACGCGAAGAAGAGGCAAGACAGTGAGTATTGAAGTCCTCAACGAATCGGGGGAGGCGGACGTCAACGAGGAGATGCTCGTCGATGTCTGCTCCTTCGCCCTGCAAGCCATGGATGTGCACCCAGACACGGAGGCAACCATCACGCTTGTCGACGAAGCCACCATGGCCGACCTCCACGTTCGGTGGATGGATCTGGAAGGGCCCACGGACGTCATGAGCTTCCCGATGGACGAGCTCACCCCAGGCGGCGGACGCCCGGACGCGTCCCCGTTCGGCGCGGCGATGCTCGGCGACATCATCCTGTGCCCATCCTTTGACCGCAAGCAGGCGGAGATGGCAGGCCACGACCTAGGCCACGAGCTCGCCCTGCTCACCGTCCACGGTGTGCTGCACCTGCTCGGCTACGACCACGTCATGCCGGACGAGGAACGCGAGATGTTCTCGCTGCAAAACGAGCTGCTCGCGGACTGGTACGACTCGCTGGCGGCACGCGGCATCGAGTACCAGCCCAAGCCGACCGGCGCCCATGCATTTCCCTCAGCCGCCGACCGCGAGGAGCTCGATCGCATGATGAAGGGCCGCGACTAAATGGAGTTCACCGTTGCCTACGGCCTCGTCGCCGTGCTCGCGCTGCTGCTTTCCGGCCTGTTCGGATCGGTCGAATCGGCGCTGACCCCGATTTCACGCGCGCGCGTCGAGACCATGGTCAAGGACGAAGTCTCAGGTGCCAAGGCACTCGCCCGAGTTGTCGACGCCCGCGCGAACCAGATCAACATGCTGGTCATGCTGCGCACCGTCCTTGACGCCGTTGCAGCGGTCTTCGCCGCCATGCTGGCGATGGACCTGATCCCCTCCGACGCGTGGGCGATCATCGCCGCCGTCGCGTCGGTGACACTGTTGCAGTTCAGCATCATCGGTGTGTTTGCGCGCACCGCGGGGCGCCGCAACCCCTACACGATCTCGCTGAAGGCGGCGCCGTGGCTGGTCATCGTCAACCGCGTGCTTGGGCCGGTATCGCGCCTGCTCATCTGGGTGGGCAACCTGTTCCACCCCGGCGAGGACTTCCGCGACGGCCCGTACTCCACCGAAGTGGAGCTGCGCGAGATGGTCGACATCGCCCAGGAGAAAGGCGTGGTGGAAACCGCCGAGGGCCGCATGATCCAAAACATCTTCGACCTCGCCTCCACCCACGCCCGCCAAATCATGGTGCCGCGCCCCGAAATGATTTGGATTGAAGGGGAGAAGATGGCCCGCCAGGCAACCACGCTGATGGTGCGCTCCGGACATTCCCGCGTGCCCGTGATCGGGGAGAATGTCGATGAGATTGTGGGCGTCGCATACTTGAAGGACATGTTCGGCCCCACCGGCACCCCAGTGGCGCCGGACACCGTGCTGTCCACCCTGATGCGTGAGCCGCTGTTCATCCCGGACTCCAAGCCGCTCGACGTGCTGCTGCAAGAGATGCAGCGGGTGAACACGCACATCGCCATCGTGATCGACGAGTTCGGCAACGTCGCCGGCCTGCTCACGATGGAGGACCTCCTCGAGGAAATCGTCGGCGAAATCACCGACGAATACGACGACGACGAAGACGCCCCAATCGAGTTCGTCGCCGCGCGCACCCTGCGCGCCCAGGCACGCCTGCCTCTCGACGACCTCGTCGACTTCCTCGCCGACAACCTCGACTACGAGCTCGCCTTCGAGGAGGACGTCACCGACTCCGTCGACACCGTGGCAGGCCTGCTGTCCTACGAGCTGGGCCGCGTGCCGCTGCCGGGCTCCGCCATCGTCCACGACGGCCTGCGCTACACCGCGGAAGGCGGCCGCGACCGGCGCGGACGCATCAAGACCCGCAGCGTGCTCATCGAGGTCCCCGAACCCGCCGAAGCACCCATGGAAGATTCAGACGGGGGTTCTGAAGACAAGTAGCCGTCAGGTTTGTACGCTTATCCCCATGAGCAATATCTTGTCGATCCAGTCCGCCGTCTCCTACGGCCACGTAGGCAACTCCGCCGCCGTCTTCCCACTGCAGCGCATCGGCCACGAAGTGTGGCCCGTCTACACCGTCAACTACTCCAACCACACCGGGTACGGCTCCTGGAAAGGCCCAATGATCCCAGCCACGGAGGTTGCGGCCATCATCGACGGCATCGAGGAGCGCGGGGCCCTCCCGCGTGTCGACGCCATCCTCTCCGGCTACCAAGGCGGCGACGACATCGCCGACGTCATCATCGACACCGTCGCCCGCGTCAAAGCCGTCAACCCCGACGCCATCTACGCCTGCGACCCAGTCATGGGCAGCGCCAAATCCGGCTGCTTCGTCTCCGACAACATCCCGCCCCTCCTCCGCGACCGCGTCGTCCCCGTCGCCGACCTCATCACCCCCAACCAGTTCGAACTCGGCTACCTCGTAGAACAAGACGTCACCGACCTGGACTCCACCCTCCGCGCCGTCGACGCCGCCCGCGAGATGGGCCCCTCCACCGTCCTCGTCACTTCCGTCGAACGCGACGACGCCCCCGCCGACACCATCGAAATGATCGCCGTCGACGATCACGGCAAGTGGATCGTGCGCACCCCACGCCTGCCATTCAAACGCAACGGCTCCGGCGACGTCACCGCAGCCCTCTTCACCGGCCACTACCTGCGCGGCGGCAACGCCGCCGACGCCTTGGCCAAGACCGCCAGCTCCGTCTACGACCTGCTCAAGCGCACCTACGACGCCGACTCCGCCGAGCTCCTGCTCGTCGAGTCCCAGGACGCCTACGCCAACCCGCAACTGCAGTTCGAGGTCGAGGCGCTCTAGCCGGTTTCGCCGGCGTTTTTCGCACGCTTCCACGTCCATTTTGCTTAAAGCGTGCGATTAAAAGCGTGCGATGCAGGTCGCGTGTTTTCACCCTGCCGGACCGATTCTCGGCGACCAGCGTCGCACGCTTTTAATACCTCCACCGGAGCGAAAACTGCAGGAGAAAGTACTGTAAACAGCTCGCTTTTGGCCAAAGCAGGGTCGCAACTGCCTTTAATTTGCGCCCATTTTGCTCAAAGCGTGCGCTTAGAAGCGTGCGATGCTGGTCGCGTGTTTTCACCCTGCCGGGCCGATTCTCGGCGACCAGCGTCGCACTCCTTTAACACCTCCACCGGAACGTTTTCGAGGTGGTATTTGAGGCGTTTTCGAGGCAGCGCTCGCGGCCAGGTCGGGTGCCCCCGGATGCACACCATGGTGTGCAAAGCCGAAAAACCCTGGCGCCGGTGACCACATACCTGCCACAATGAGGCGCATGGATACGGGGGACTGGAAAACACGGCTGCGCTCAGAGTTCGTTGACGTTCGGAGCTGCGTGAACGTGAGCCGCGAGGTGCGGGAGCGCTTGGACTCTGGCGAGTTAGTGAGGTTGTCGTCGGGGGTGGCGGTGCCGGCGTCGATAATTGAGGAGGTCCCGCAGTACCAGCGTGACTGGGCGCGGAGCTTCGCTGTCGGTGCGGTTGCGCAGACTGCGGTGGTGACGGGGCGGGCGGCGGCGCACCTGCTGGGGATGTGGACGGTCAATCAGCCGATGCCGCAGGTCTCGATGTTGACGCACAACCCGCCGCCGAAGCCGACTCGGCAGCCGGATGTACGCTACGTGCGGTCGCGATTTCGGCCGGATGAGGTGGTGCAAGGCCAGCATCTGAGCACAACAACTCCGTACCGGACCTTTTTGGAGATTGCCCGCGAGGCAGGGTTCAAGCACGCACTCGTAGCCGCGGACTGGCTGCTCTATTCGCGCACGCTCATCGCGCCACAGCTGCAGTATTTAATGCGCACGACTCCCCGGTTTCATGGGATTGGGGCAGCTCGGAAGGCTGTTCAGTATGCGGTGCTCGGTCCGGAGTCTGCGCCGGAGTCCTATACCAGAGCAGTGCTATTAGACGCGGGCTTCAGGAATGTGTTGTCCAACGTATGGATAGACTCGACGCGCTACCGTGTAGACCTTCTCGTGGAAAACGCACTGATCATCGAAATCGATGGGAACATGAAGTACATTGGCCCCGACGTGGATACGGCAGATGTGCTGCTGAAGGAGAAGCGCCGCGCCGATACTCTGCGCAATCTCGGCTATGAGCTGATCCGTTTTTCTCCCCACGATGTGGAAAGCAACCCCGCCTCTTTCTTATCGACGGTCCACTCCGCCCTGAACCGCGCCCGCCGGTAGCTCGCGTCCGTTTCGTTCCACGTTTCGCTCTGGTTTTCGCCACGTGTTTCGCGCCCGTTTTGCGCCGCTTTCGCAACCTGTTTCGCGCCGCTTTCGCGCTCATTTGGCTAAATGCGTGCGCTTAGAAGCGTGCGATGCAGGTCGCGCTTTTTCACCTTCCCGGGTCGATTTCTGGCGACCAGCGTCGCACTCCTTTAACACCTCCACCGGAGTGAAAGCGGCACGAGAGTCACGCGAATTCAGATGGCAGCACGCCATTTCCGCACCGTCGTAGACACCCAGCAGCGCTACAACTTGCCTCCAGCGCACCCCAAATTGCTAAAAGCGTGCGCTTAGAAGCGTGCGATGCAGGTCGCGCTTTTTCACCTTCCCGGGCCGATTTCTGGCGACCAGCGTCGCACTCCTTTAACACCTCCACCGGAGCGAAAGCGGCACGAAAACAGCACGAAAACAACAGCACGACAACAGCGACAACACTGCACTGCCAACCGCACCGCACAGGGTAGACTTTTGCACCATGAGCGAAAACTTCCCGGAGTTCCCGGACTTGTCCAACGCACCAGCAGACGCAAACGCGAACACCGACGCGAACCCAGTGCCAAGCACCCCCGACTACGCCGGCTTCACGCAGACCCCGGAGGGGTTTCGGTCGGGCTTTGTCAGCTTTGTGGGCAGGCCGAATACGGGCAAGTCGACGCTGATGAATGCGTTGGTGGGGGAGAAGATTGCGATTATGGCGGATCAGCCGGAGACGACGCGTCGGCCGATTCGTGGGGTGGTGAATCGGGAGGATGCGCAGGTGATTGTGGTGGATACGCCGGGGGTGCACCGGCCGAGGACGTTGTTGGGGCAGCGGCTGAATGAGATCGTGAAGGATACGTACCAGGATGTGGACGTGATTGGGTTTACGGTGCCTGCGGATGAGAAGTTGGGGCCGGGGGATCGCTACATTTTGGAGGAGATTCGGGCGGCGAAGCCGAAGACGCCGATTGTGGGCATCGTGACGAAGTTGGATACGGTGCCGAAGGACGTGGTGGGGGAGCGTCTGTTGGAGATGCACGAGTATTTGGGTAAGGACGTGGAGTTGGTGCCGGTGTCTGCGAAGGACCGGGTGCAGCTGGACGTGCTGTTGGATGTGCTGGTGAGCAAGCTTCCGGAGGGCCCGCGGTTTTATCCGGTTGATCAGGTGACGGATGAGGGCGTCGAGGCGCGGATTGAGGAGTTGATCCGTGAGGAGGCGCTGAGTGGGCTGCGTGAGGAGTTGCCGCACTCGGTGGCGGTGCAGATTGATGAGATGCATCCGGATCCGGAGCGCCCGGATCGGATGATGATTTACGCGGTGATGTTTTTGGAGCGCCCTGGTCAGAAGCGGATTATCGAGGGGCCTGGCGGGCGTCGTTTGAGCGGGATTGTGCACCGTTCGCGGAAGCAGATTATGGAGCTTGTGGGTCAGAATGTGTACCTGGATGTGCGTTTGAAGGTGTTGAAGAACTGGCAGGAGGATCCGAAGGCGTTGGGGCGTCTTGGCTTCTAGGCGGGGCCGCGGGGCGGGGAGGCCGTCGTGGCGTGATCGTGCGTTTGTGGTGCGCACGTACGATTTCGGGGAGGCGGATCGCGTTGTTGTGTTGTTGACGCGCGATCATGGCCTGGTGCGGGGGGTGGCGAAGGGGGTGCGCAAGGCGCGGTCGCGGTTCGGGTCGCGCTTGCAGCCTTTTGTCGAGGTGGATGTTCAGGTCTATCCGGGCAGAGGCTTATCGACGATCACTAGCGCCGATACCGTCGCGTTTTATGGTCACGCGATCATTGATGACTTCGATAGGTACGCGGCGGGTTGCGCGATGCTGGAGGCTGCGGAGAAGCTGTCCTTTGATCAGGGGGATCCGGAGTTATTTGCGCTGCTGCAGGAGGGCTTCGAGCGTCTGCAGTCGCCGACGCACCCGACCTTGGTGTTGGACGCGTTCTTGTTGAAGGCGGCGGCGCACGCGGGCTGGAAGATGAGCCTGTTTAACTGCGCGAACTGTCAGGCGCCGGGGCCGCATAAGGCGTTTCACGCGGCGGCTGGCGGCGCGGTGTGCACGCTGTGCAGGCCGCCGGGGGCGATGGATGTGGACCCGGAGGTGCTGCATTCGATGTGGCTTTTGGAGCATGACCATGTGTGTTCGGAGGAGTTCGCGGAGCAGGTGCACCGGGCGACGTCTGCTCACCTGCAGTTTTATTTGGGGGCGGGGTTAACAAGTTTGCGAGTGTTGAAGCAGGCATAATGTTTCCCATGAGCAGACCGCAGATTTCCCCGGAGTTTATTCCTCGTCATATCGCGTTGGTGATGGACGGTAACGGCAGGTGGGCGCAGGAGCGCGGCATGAAGCGCACCGAGGGCCACAAGCGTGGTGAGGCGGTGCTGCTGGACTGCGTGGATGCCTGCATCGAGATGGGGTCGGTGGAGTGGCTGTCGGCGTACGCGTTTTCGACGGAGAACTGGCGCCGCGCGGCCTCGGAGGTGCGGTTCATCATGGGCTTTTCGCGCGATGTGTTGCACCGCCAGCGCGAGGAACTGCACGAGAAGAACGTGCGCATCGTGTGGGCGGGGCGCCGCCCGCGCCTGTGGCGCTCGGTGCTGCGCGAGCTTGAGGCGGCCGAGGAGCTCACGCAGGACAACACGGGGCTCACACTTGCGATGTGCATCAATTACGGTGGTCGCGCCGAGATTATCGACGGCGCCCGCCAGCTTGCCCAGGACGCTCGGGACGGCAAGATTGCCCCTGGGGATATTACGGAGAAGACGTTCGCGAAGTACATGTACCGCCCGGATATGCCGGACGTGGACCTGTTTTTGCGGCCGAGTGGGGAGAAGCGGACGTCGAACTTTTTGCTGTGGCAGTCGGCGTACGCGGAGATGGTCTACCAGGACAAGCTCTTCCCGGACTTCACCAAGGACGACATGTTCGACGCCGTCTACGAGTATGCGAAGCGGGACAGGAGGTTCGGAGGGGCCGTCGATAAGTTTGATTAGGCCTGGCAGTTGCTGCAGATGCCGTAGATTTCGGCCTCGTGGGCGACGAGCGTGAAGCCGTGCTCTTTGGCGGTGGCCTCAGCCCAGGACTCGACGGGGCCACCTTCGATCTCCTCGCTGGTGCCGCACTTGACGCACACGAGGTGATGGTGGTGGTGCTCGGTGAGGCAGTGCCGGTAGAGGGTTTCGCCCTCTGGGCTTTGGATGACGTCGACGGCGCCGATTTCCGCGAGCCCCTGCAACGTGCGGTAGACGGTGGTGAGCCCGACTTGCTCGTTGCGCGCGAGTAGCGCCGCGTGGATGTCCTTGGCGGTGCTGAACTTGTCGATGGCCTGCAGCGTATCCACGACGGCCTGACGCTGGCGTGTCATGCGCGGGCCGAGTTTCCTGACGGGGTTATTCGAGCTTGGCATAGTGCGTCCCAGAGTAGCGGACGGCGCCAATGTGGTGGGGTAGATGCTAAGTGTCTGGGGGATTGGCTACACTAAGCGGGTAGTTTTTGCATCACCCATATATGAGGAGTGTTCATGTCAGCCAGCAAGATCGATACCGTTGTTAACCTTTGCAAGCGCCGTGGCCTTGTGTACCCGGCCGGTGAAATTTACGGCGGTACGCGTTCTGCATGGGACTACGGTCCGCTCGGCGTCGAGCTGAAGGAAAACATTAAGCGCCAGTGGTGGAAGCACATGGTGCAGTCCCGGAAGGATACGGTCGGCGTGGATACGTCGATTATTCTGCCGCGTCAGGTGTGGGAGGCGTCGGGTCACGTGGAGGTGTTCACGGACCCGCTGGTTGAGTCGCTGTACACCAACAAGCGTTACCGTGCGGACCACCTGCTGGAGGCCTACGAGGAGAAGCACGGCCACCCGCCGGTCAACGGCTTGGCGGACATCAAGGACCCGGAGACGGGCCAGCCGGGCAACTGGACTGAGCCACGTGAGTTCTCGGGCCTGATGAAGACGTACCTCGGCCCGGTCGACGACAAGGAGGGCCTGCACTACATGCGCCCGGAGACGGCGCAGGGCATCTTCGTGAACTTCAAGAATGTGATGACGTCCGCGCGTCTGAAGCCGCCGTTCGGCATCGCCAACATTGGTAAGTCCTTCCGCAACGAGATCACGCCGGGCAACTTCATTTTCCGTACCCGCGAGTTCGAGCAGATGGAGATGGAGTTCTTCGTCAAGCCGGGTGAGGATGAAGAGTGGCACCAGTACTGGATTGATAACCGCCTGCAGTGGTACATCGACCTGGGCATTAACCCGGACAACCTGCGGCTGTACGAGCACCCGAAGGAGAAGCTGTCGCACTACTCGAAGCGCACCGTCGATATCGAGTATGCCTACAACTTCACCGGCTCCAAGTGGGGCGAGCTCGAAGGCATCGCGAACCGCACGGACTACGACCTGCGCACGCACTCCGAGAAGTCCGGCGAGGACCTGTCCTACTTCGACCAGGCCGCCAACGAACGCTGGACGCCGTACTGCATCGAGCCAGCCGCTGGCCTTGGCCGTGCGATGATGGCCTTCCTTGTCGACGCCTACCACGAGGAAGAAGCCCCGAACGCCAAGGGTGGCACGGATACCCGCGTGGTGCTGAAGCTGGATCGACGCCTGGCGCCGGTGAAGGTTGCTGTGCTGCCGCTGTCTAAGAAGTCCGAGCTTGCCGAGCCCGCTGAGGAGCTCGCCGCGAAGCTGCGCCAGCACTGGAATGTCGACTTCGACACCTCCGGCGCGATCGGCCGCCGCTACCGCCGCCAGGACGAGACCGGTACGCCGTTCTGCGTGACCTTCGACTTCGACTCGCTTGAGGACGGCGCCGTGACCGTCCGCGAGCGTGACACGATGGAGCAGGAGCGCGTCAAGATCGACGAGCTCGAGGCATACCTGGCTACCCGCCTAATCGGCTGCTAGGAGGCACTCGCCATGCATTACGTAAGCTGGGACCGCTCGCAGCGCGACGCCCCGAAGCTGTTGGCTGAGGCCGGCCCGGAGGTACTCGGCGAGTTCACGCACGAGTCCGCAACGGTGGGCGGGCAGCAGTGGGACCTGCTGGTCGCCCCTGAGTCCGGCGCGGTGGCGAAGTGTAACGGTGAGACAGTGGTGGAAGCCACCGCTTCCTTGGCACGCGCGAAGGAGATCCCTGTGCATATTGGGGAGCGCTCCTACGTGCTGGTCAACGAGTGGGGCAAGAACTGGGTGGTCAATGACTCCGCCGGCGAGAAGGTCGCGCAGTTCACCCAGGACCACAACGGGGTGCGCAAAGCAATCCTCGAGTTCGAGGGCGAAACCACCCTGCCTGCCACCGACGTGGCCGGGCTGGCGTGGGTGAGCCGCGAGGTCCTGGAGGCGAAGAAGCTCGGGATTTCGAATGCGCTGATCGGCACGCTGTTGCTGTTCTCGGGAATCATCGTGCTGGTGATGTTCCTCTAATGACCACGGTGTGGTGGCGCGGTGCGGCGCTCGAAGGAACCGATGCGGCGGTGGCAACCGTGGAGGGCGCCACGATCACCGCGGACGGTCACCGCATCACCATGGTGTCGACGTTCCCCGCGTCGCTGCGTGCAGTCGACGAGCGCGGCCAGCGCTACCTGCTGCGCAAGACCAGCCTGACCGTGGCGCGCTACACCGCCGAATGCGGCGGCAGGCCATACACGGTGCGCAGGACCCGGGGGCGTCGCCGCGACATTATCGACGCCCGCGGCACCACCGTCGCAACGACAAACGGCCACCTCAACGGTGAGTTGGAGGTGACCGTTCTAGGGGACTGCGCCTCCGAGGCGCTCGTGGGGGACCTGCTGTTTATAACGTGGGCGCTCACGTACGTGGATACGCCCACGCGTAGGCTGCGCTACTAGCCGGTTAGAAAGTGCCGCCGCGGGTGTTCATCCCGCCGCCACCGCCGCCACCGGAGAAGCCGCCGCCTCCACCGAATCCTCCGCCCCCGAAGCCGCCCCCTCGGTTGCCGCCGCCGGACAGGATCGAGCCCCACAGCACGGCCTGCGCCATGGAGTTCGCGGTATCGCGGGCCTGGGCGCGGCGGTACTGATCCAAGTCGTCCTTGGCGGCCTGGATCGCGCGACGCGCGGTGGTGGTCGCCTGGCGGGCGTACTCGATGGCCTCGCGGGTGTTGCTGGTGCGGCGCTGCTGGGCCTCCGCGTACTCGCGCTGTGCCTGGGCCAGCAGCGTGCGGGGCTGGGAGCTGATAATCCGGCCGCGGGAACGAATCATGTCTTCGGCCGACTGGATCTGGGTGGTGGCCACCTGCATCTGCTGGTCGAACATGGTCAGCGCCCGCGACTGGTCGTGGGCGGCGCCCTCGGCGCGCTCAATCTCGGCGTCGAGCTGTGCGTCCACGTCGCTCAAGTCCGCGTACAGGCTCAGTGGGTCGGTGGTGTCGCGGTCGCCGATGTTTGCGATCGCTTCGCGGGCGGTCGCGGTGACGCGGTCGAGGGCGGTCACGTCAACGTCGGCACCCTGTTCGCGTGCACTCTTGAGCTGCGTAATCTGCTCGATCTCGTCGCGGATTTCCTGGATCAGCGACGAGAGGTTCTCCTTCGCCGTGCGGATGTTCGCGTCGGCGTGCTCGATGGCGGACAGGTTGTGGTCGGAAAGCTCGACGGCGCGGGTGGCGGCGGAGAGGACGTCGAGAAGCGGGCCCTGCTCACCGGCCGGACGCGCGGCAAGTCCGCGAGCCTTGTCTAGCTGTGCCTCGGCCTCGTCGAGGGACTCGGCGGCGAGCTCCACGTTGCCGTCGATGGAGTGCAGCATCTGGGCGGGGTACTGCTCCCGCAGCGCCACCAGCTGCTGCTTCGCAGGCTCCAGCCGCGAGCGCAGATCGACGGTGCGCTGCATGACCTTCTCGATCTCCTCCGGCGCGCGCATCAGCACACCGCGCATCGAGTTGAACTCTTCCGTCTTCGCGCGCAGCGACGCCTCAGCGGTGCGGGCAGACGTAATGATGTCGATGAGCATGGCGCGCCGCTCCGGCTCGGTCTCCGGGATGGCGTCGTGCAGCGCCTGCTGGGTGCGAAACGCGCGCCGCAGGGCAGTGGTCGCCGAGTTCATCGCGGCGGTAAACGGGCGCACGCGGTCCGCGCCGAACTCAGAGGTGGCCAGGCGCAGCTCCTCCTGGCCCTGCTGCACTGACTCGTCGGCAGCGACGAGCGCCTCCTGCGCCACCGCGTCCAGGGTGGAGGTAGGCAGGCGGTTCAGCGAATCCGCATCGCCGGGTGCAAGCTCGCGTGCCGACGCCACCTGCGCCTCCCTGTGCTGCTTATTCTTTCGGCGCGACACAGCCCAGTACCCGCCACCGGCAACCGCGGCGAGCCCGGCACCGCCGGCAATCAGGCCAGTTGCCTCGCCGCCGCCTGAGCCCGAACCCGTGCCACCCGAACCAGCACTAGCGCTGCCGGCCGCCTCAACCGCGGCCAACGCCGCGCCGGCCCAATCGCTTTGCACCAACTTCGCGTACGCCGCCTGGTCAATCGCGTCGGCCTCCGCGGACGACCACTGCTCGCCAGTGGTCACGCTGTACGCGCGCTCATTCGGCGAAATCGCGATGACGGCCGTATTCGGCCCGTTGGCCCGCACCGCCTGCTCCGTCCACTCCGACGGCGGTGTGCCCGCAAAAGAATCGAGGAACACCACCCGCACCGAGCGGCCCTTCTGCGCGCTGACCTGCGCGATAGCGTCCTCAACCTGGGAGACCTCCCCAGCGGTCAGGACGCCAGCTTCGTCGGTGACTGGCGTCGTCAATAAGCTGGGCTGAAGTGCCTGCACGGACACGGACGGCGCTGCAGCCTGCGCCACCGGAGCGACGGCCAGCAACGCGCCCCCAACGAACAGCGGGGCAGCGGCCAAGAGACGGTAGTTGCGCTTAGTCATGCCAATGAGGGTAGTCGCTCACACAGAAACGTGCCGGAACCGTTTACGCTCAGAAGGCGTGTACACCTATAACGCCGCAGACGTCGAACGCCGCGCCCCCGAAGCCCCAAAAGGAGCCCAAACCGCGCCCCAGGCCGACACCCGTGACGCCTTCGCCCGCGACCGCGCCCGCGTCCTCCACTCCGCGGCGCTACGACGCCTCGCCGACAAAACCCAAGTCGTCGGCCCTCGCGACGGCGACACACCACGCACACGCCTGACCCACTCGCTGGAAGTCGCGCAGATCGCGCGCGGCATCGGCACCGGACTCGGCCTCCACCCCGACCTATGCGAAATGGCCGGACTCACCCACGACATCGGCCACCCGCCCTACGGCCACAACGGCGAAAACGCCCTCAACGAAGCCGCCCCCTGCGGCTTCGAAGGCAACGCACAAACACTTCGCATCCTCGCGCGCCTCGAACCAAAAATAATTATCGACGCCACCACCTACGGCCTCAACCTCACCCGCGCCAGCCTCGACGCCGCCACCAAATACCCGTGGACCCGCACCAACCCCGACGGCACAGTCAACCGCAAATACTCCGCCTACGACGAAGACGCCGACGTCCTCGCCTGGGCACGCGCCGGACACACCGACAACCGCCCGCCCATGGAAGCACAGGTGATGGACTTCGCCGACGACATCGCCTACTCCGTCCACGACGTCGAAGACGGCATCGTCTCCTCCCGCGTGTCACTGCAGGTCCTTTGGGACTTCGTCGAGCTCGCCGCCCTCGCCGAGAAAGGTGCCGCCGCGTTCGGAGGCACCGCCGACTCACTCATCGACGCCGCCGACCGTCTCCGCGCCCTGCCCGCCATCGCCGCAGCCGCCGACTTCGACTTCACCCTCCAGTCCTGGACCCAACTCAAAGCGCTGACCTCGCAGTTAGTTGGGCGCTACGTCGGCGGGGTCACGCAGGCCACGCTCACTGACGAAGCCAACAACGTGCTGGGCAGACAGCACGGCAACCTCGTGGTCCCGCCTGACGTGGAGGCAGAGGTCCGTCTTCTCAAGACCGTGGCCGTGCTCTACGTGATGGACGAGCCCGCGCACCTCGCTCGCCAGGATCGGCAGCGCGACCGCATCTTCCACGTCCATGAATACCTGCGCGCGGGCGCGCCGGGCACCCTGGACACGATGTTCCAGCAGTGGTTCGAGGCCGCCGAGACAGATCTGGAGCGCGAGCGCGTCATCATGGACCAGATCGCTTCGATGACGGAGTCGCGCCTCGAGCGCACCGCGAAGAAGGCCGCCGCGTTCGACGGATTTTACTAGAGGTATGCCTCGCGAGATTATTCGGGAAATCGTGAACAAAATTGCAGTTTTTGTGACTCGGCACACAAGCAAATCTGTTCACAAAATCCCGACTCAACTTGAGAGCAGTACTCCCACCATCACGAGGAGAGGAATTCAGCGATCTGCTCGAGCGCATCCCGCGTGCCAATTTCACCCGGAAGCCACGGAAGCTCAAGGATCGGCACTGGCAGGTCCAGCAGCTCCAGCGCTCGCGCTTCCACTTCGCGGCGTCCCGCCAAAAAAGAGCCGGCCTCATCTGGCGTGCGACGGTTCACCACGGCCCCGCCGACGTGCACGCCGTGGGACGTGAGCTCCTCGTAGAACTCCATCGACTCCATGACCGGCAGGCGCTCCGCGGTCAGCACGATGTGGAAGACGCACTGGGCGGGATCGGTGAGCACGGCGCGGAGGCGCTCGAACTTGCGGCGGCGCTTCAGTAGCGTGGAGCGGATCTGCTGATTGCGGCGGTCGACGGGGGAGCCGCTGTTCCCGGAAGTGCCGCCCATCCCGCGGACGAGCTCGCTGAACTTATCGGACTTGTCGCGCCGGGCCAAGAGGCCGTCGGTGTAGGCGGCCATGACCTCGGGAAGCGCCATGAGGCGGGAGGTGTGGCCGGAGGGGGCGGTGTCGAAGATGATGTGGTCGTAGTCGCCGCGCTCTGCGACAAGGTCGGCGATGCGTTCGAGGAGTGCGGCCTCGTGCATGCCGGGGGAGTGCCGTGACATCTCCAGGTGGCGGTCCACTTCGCGGTGGAGGCGTTCGGGCATCATGGCGCGCATCGATTCGCCGACGGCGCGCAGGTGCTGTGAAGTAATGGTTGCCGGGTCGAGCTCGATGGCGTGGAGGTTCGGTTCAAGGGCGGTGGGGGCGTCGTGAAGCGAGGTGTTCCAAATGTGCCCGAGGTTGTGTGCGGGGTCCGTTGAAACTAAGAGGACGCGGTGGCGGCGCGCGGCGAGGCGCACGGCTGTGGCGGCGGAGATCGTCGTCTTGCCGACGCCACCTTTCCCGCCGAAGAACATGACTGGGGCGTCTAGCAACATGAGATTCCGTCGAGTGGTGAGTGTTCCATGCCCATGCGGGTGTGCCAGGCGTGGAAGTCGTCGTAAAGCAGGGGCAGGAGTTCGAGTGTGTAGTAGCTGGCGGGGTTCGGGATGCCGAGCATTTCGGAGGCAACCAGCAGGGTGAACAGGTCGTCCTCCTCGCGTGCGGCGCGGGCGAATTCGCGCCGGTAGGGCGCCTGGTAGAACTCGCTGAGGCCCGCGCCGAGCGCGGCCAGCTTACTGCGCAGGTTCATCGACCGGCGTGTCCTCCCACTCGACGGCTGGCTCGCGGCGCGCCTTGCTGATCGCGGTGATCGCCTCAACGATGACCCAGATCGCGCAGATAATAATGACGACGTCGATAGCGAGCAGCAGCCAGTTGCCTGCCTCGAAGAGGGTGCGCAGCTGCAGCACTGCCGCCCACAGCGACATGAGCGTCACGAACGCCAGCGGGATCAGCAGTGGCAGCGTCGGGCGACGCAGCCTGGTCAGGATGACCACCAGGACTGCCAGGGTCAGCCCGGCCATCAGCTGGTTCGTGGTGCCGAACAGCGGCCAGATGATCATGCCGCCGGAGCCGTCCAGGCCCGTCGAGAACGTCAGGCCAAGCGCAGCACCAACCGCGATGATCGTGGCTGCCAGGCCGGAGAGCTTCACTCCCATAATCTGGCCGATCTCGCCGACGACCATGCGCTGCAGACGCACACCAGAGTCCATCGTGGTCGCAGCGAAGAGGACAGCCATGGTGGCCAGGATGGTGGCCGACAGGGACGTCGGGATGCCCAGGCCCTGGTTCATCAACGCACCGCCGCCTTCGACGAAGGCGTTGACGCCACCGGCGTTCCACTCGTTGTACACGTTCTCCCAATCCGCGATCGTCTTGTAGCCGCCCGTCGTCACCACAATCGTGCCGAGGGCCAGCAGGCCCTCACCAACCGCACCGAAGTACCCGACGAAGCGCGCGTCCGTCTCCTTATCCAACTGCTTCGCCGACGTACCCGAAGCAACAATGCCGTGGAAGCCAGACACCGCACCACACGCAATCGTCACGAAGAGCAGCGGGAAGATACTCGGTGTGCCCTCCGGCACCGCCTCATTAATCGACGGCGCCACAATCTCCGGACGCACAATAAAGAACGAAGCGTACAAAATAATCAGACCAACAAACAGCTGCAGACCATTGATGTAATCACGCGGCTGCAACAGCACCCACACCGGCAGCATCGACGCAATGAACGCGTACACGAACAGCAAAATGATCCAGATACCGCGATCCGGAATCCCCATCACCGTCTCCGGCAGCGCGAGTGGCACGCGGTCACCAATCACCATCAGAGCGTACAGCGCCACAACACCAACCACCGACACCAGCGGCAGATTCCACTTCAGGCGGTAAATCGCCTGCCCAATCAGCACCGCGACCAGGATCGCGCCCCACGTCGGAATCACCGCCGACGGCGTCGCGATCAGCAGGTTCGAAATCACCACCGCGAACGCAGTATTCACCATCAGCAGCAGCAAGAAAATCACCACGAGGAAGAGATTGCGCCCACGCGCGCCGATGTAGCGCCCCGACAACGTACCAATCGACTGCCCCTTATGCCTTTGCGACGCCCACAACGCCCCCAAATCGTGCATCCCCGCAAAGAACACCGTTCCCAAGGTCACCCACAGGAATGCGGGCAGCCAACCCCAAATCACAGCGACTGCCGGGCCGATAATCGGCGCGGCGCCCGCCACGGAAGTGAAGTGGTGGCCCCACAGCACGTACTTGTTGGTGGGCACGTAGTCCACACCGTCTTCCATAGTGTGCGCCGGGGTCTCATAGCTCTCAGAAAGCTTATAGACCCGCTGGCCCAGGAACTTTGAATAGAGCAGGTACCCGGTGAGCAGCATCGCCAGCCCGATGAGTACGAGGAAGAGCGAGTTCATGCGGTCGCCTTTCTGTCAGTGTCTTGAGTCACAACTGCGGAAAGTATGCCACACCTCACAGCTCATTTCCGGTGTTTTCTGAACCCTCCCGGAGGTTCTCCTCGGCGACGGCTCGCGTGGGGTGGGGATATGCCTCGCGAGATTGTTCGGAAAATCGTGAATAGAATTGCGCATTTTGTGACTCCAACCACACGCAATTTTGTTCACAAATTCCCGACTCCGCTCGAGAGCACACATGCCACCCCCAAAATCACCACGCAGGAAGAAGGCCTTCGGGCCGCTCATCGTCGGGGAATCTGCTAATCCTTGCGATGTAGGCTTCAATGCTTGCATCACGGAGGGGGTCGTCGGCGTATTGCAGTGGTTCGCGCGGGCCCCGGCAGATGTCGCAATGCGGGCGGCCGCGGTAGGTGGCGCGCACGGTGTCGGCGATGAGGTTGATCGTGCCGCGGAGGTCGCGGTGGAGTGCTTCCACGGGGACGTGCAATGTGCGGACCCAGCTGGTTTCGGTGGGGGCGCAGTGGTCGTCGAAAAGTGGGGCGTCGGTGAGTGCGAGGGCGAAGTGGGTGCCGTACATGACGCGGTGCGGTTGGGTGTGCCAGTAGTGCGCGGGGAGTGCGTGGTGGGAGATGAGGGCGGTGGCGAGGTAGCTGAGCTCGGGCGCGATTGGGTGGTGGGTGGCGCGCTCCCAGCAGAGTTGGAGGGTGTTGCGGTCGCGTTGGTGGGGCAGGGCCCAGATGGCTGCGGTGATGGTGTCCTCGTGGCCACCGATGTGTTTGAGGTGGTTGAGGACGGGGTAGAGCTGCGCGCGTGGCTCCCATTTGAAGATGCCCGCGATGGTTTCGGGCAGGGGTGCGACGCGGATTCCGGCGATGGTGTCGGTGGTGTGGAGGATTTGGCGTCGATAGTGGAGGCTGGGGCGCCATTTGCTGCGGGTGATGGAGGTGCCGTTGGGCAGCGCGACTTCGGTGAGTTCGGGCTGTTGGCCGAGGTGTGGCACGGGGAGGCGGTGGAGGCGCGCGGCGGTGCGCCCAACGATGGCGGCTTTGCGGTTTTCGCGGCCGTGGATGAGGGCTCGTGCGATGCGGCGGGTGTCGGGGTCAAGCGTGCCCCACCACCGCTTTTCGACGGCCCCATACCTCCCAATCCGCACCATAGTCCCGCTCGTGACGGCTCGTTTGAGCCGCTGAGCTTGTACTGTGCGTCCCCGAAGGCTGTGAATGTGTGCGCGCAGCGCTGCGAATTCCCCCATGCGTTGGAAGTGTAGCAATTTTGTTCACAATTTCCCGAGTGTGCTCGAGACGCCACCTTCCCCCAGTTGGTTACCTCGGCTGCACCTCGCAGAAGGTGTCGTAGTGGTTGTCGGTGTAGTACCACTCGTCGACGACGCCGTCGGCTCCGCCGCCGGTCACGATGCGCCGCAGCCCGCGGTGGTGGACGCCTGGCGTGTCCACGGTGTATTCGCGATAGTAGCCGAGTGGCTCTTCGGGGAGGGTGCGCTCGTAGTTGCCGAAGCGCGAGTCGTCCTCTGGGTGTGGGTAGGGTCCGCCGGATTCGATGAGGTTGATGGTGTCCCAGGCCTCTGCGGGGAGGTTCGGGCAGGAGGTGGGGTCTCCCGACGCGGCGCCCTCGTCCTTGTTGGGCAGGAACGTGTTGATCAGGAGCGCCGCGGCGACAACGACGGCGCCGACGGCGGTGTTCTTCGATTTTCGGCTCACGCTGAGTCATTGTGGCACAGGCGCTACGATGTGCGTATGGCTAGGGGCAGAATTCCGGATAGTGACATTGAGGCTATTCGTGAGCGGGCGGCGATCGAGGACATCGTTGGCGAGTATGTGCAGCTGAAACCGGCTGGCTATGACTCGCTGAAGGGATTGAGCCCGTTTAAGGATGAGAAGACGCCGTCTTTCCATGTGCGTCCGGCGCGTGGTTACTACCACTGCTTTTCTACGGGCAAGGGCGGGGACGTCTTTTCCTTCCTGATGGAGATGGAGCAGATGTCCTTCCCGGAGGCGGTGGAGGCGGTTGCTCAGGAGATCGGCTACCACATCAATTACCAGGGCGGGACGACTGGTGGGCGTGATGTGAAGCCGGGGACTCGCGCGCGCCTGTTGGCGGTGAATAAGGCGGCGCACGAGTTTTACCGTGAGCAGTTGGAGACCCCGGAGGCGGAGGTCGGTAGGAATTTCTTGCTGGAGCGGGGGTTTTCGAAGGAGCTGATTTATCACTTCGAGTGCGGGTACGCCCCGGATGGTTGGGATACGTTGACGAAGCACTTGCTTCGCAAGGGTTTCGACGCCCAGGAGCTCCAGGATGCTGGGATTTCGAGTATGGGGCGTCGTGGGCCGATTGATAAGTTTCGGCGCCGCCTGATTTGGCCGATTAAGGATGTGGCCGGCAACGTGATCGGGTTCGGGGCGCGC
Organism: Corynebacterium sp. MC3; assembly: GCF_900099485.1. NCBI lineage: Bacteria > Bacillati > Actinomycetota > Actinomycetes > Mycobacteriales > Corynebacteriaceae > Corynebacterium > Corynebacterium sp. MC3. The sequence goes on along the minus strand of NZ_LT622811.1, from coordinate 52,240 downwards.
AAGCTGTTTGATGATGACCCGATGGGTAAGTACATGAATACCGCGGACACGATGTTGTACCACAAGTCGAAGGTGCTCTTTGGGCTGGATTTGGCCAAGAAACACATTGCTACGGATCACCAGACTGTGGTGGTGGAGGGCTACACGGACGTGATGGCGATGCACGCTGCGGGGGTGAAGACGGCGGTGGCGTCGTGTGGTACGGCGTTCGGTAAGAATCACATGGCGGTGATCCGCCGCCTCATGCTGGATGACAACTACTTCCGCGGCGAGCTGATCTACACCTTCGACGGCGACGAGGCTGGCCAGAAGGCGGCGATGCGCGCGTTCGAGGGGGATCAGCAGTTTTCGGGGCAGTCGTTTGTGGCGGTCGCCCCCGACGGCCTGGACCCCTGTGACCTGCGCCTTGACCGTGGGGATTCCGCGTTGCGGGACTTGGTGGCGTCGAGAATCCCGATTTTTGAGTTCGTGATTGAGTCCCTGCTGAAGGACTACTCGCTGGACACGGCGGAGGGGCGCCTGCAGGCGTTGCGACGCACCGTCCCCGTCGTCGCCGGTATCAGCGACAAGGTACTGCAGACGGAGTACGCACGCAGGCTCGCCGGCTGGGTGGGCTGGCCGAACCCGGACGAGGTGCTCGAGCAGGTCCGCGAGGAGGCGCGTCGGCCGAAGAAGCAGCAGCGTACCTGGCAGAAGCCACAGCGCCAGCAGCAGGCCGCGCCGGGCCAGCCGCCCGCGTTGGTGCCGCCGAACCCGCAGGATCCGCTGCTGTGGCCGCAGCGCGAGGCGCTCAAGATTGCGCTGCAGTACCCGGAGAAAGCCGGTAGCTACTTTGAGGGCATTTCGCCGGAGGCGTTTACGAACCCGGCGTATCGCCAGGTGCGTGACGCGATCGAGAAGGCTGGCGGGGTGACGGGCGCGCACGTGGGCCCGCAGTTTTTGGCGAAGGTGGCGCAGGAGATGCTGGACCTGGTGGGCCGCAATTTCGTTTCAGAGTTGGCGGTTGAGCCGATGCACCCGGACGACATTGACCGTTACGTGGACTCGGTGCTTTCACGCCTACAGGAGACCCGCGTGGGGGATCAGATTGCGCTGCTGAAGGCGCAGTTGCAGCGCATGCGCCCCTCCGACGACGAGGCCGCCTACAACGCGCTGTTTTCCGACTTGGTGGCGCTTGAGCAGGCGCGCCGCGAGCTCAACGACCGCGCCCTGCGCGGCGGGGCCTACGGGCCGCAAGGCTAGTTGCCCTTGGCTTTGGCCTCCTGCCACAGCCGGTCCTGGGTCTCGGCGTCGATGGTGCCGGTGCTGCCGTCGAAAAGGTAGGGGGAGCGCGCCTTCATCTTATCGACGAACCCCTGCGCCACCTCCGCGAACCCGAACGCGCCGCGCTCTGCCGCGATTTCGGCGTGGAAAAGGACTTGCAACAGGACGTCGGAAAGTTCGTTGCGCAGGGCTTCGTCGCCCTCGTTGTCGGTGATGGCGGCGGCGAGCTCCTCGGTTTCCTCGTGGAGGTAGGGCAGCAACGTTTCGTGTGTCATGGAGCGCTCCCACTGCCCGCGGGTGCGCGCCGCGTGCATGACGGATACTGCCTGGTGGACGGGGTCCTCGAGCGAAGGCACCCGCTCGACGTGCTCGCCCTTCGCGATGCGGTCGCGCACGAGCTCGTCCTCCTCGTTCGTGGTGAGCAGCCAGGGGGAGGGGCCGTCGGGGGCGTCGGCAAGGTCCCAACGCACGGAGACGGGCACTTCCATGGTGAACTCCACTGGTCCGCGGATGCGCTGCGCAACTGAAACGGGCAGCATGTCGGGCCAACGAGGGTCAAGCACGAGGATGGTCATAGTGTGTAACAATAGTCCGCATGACAAACCAGATTGCAGAAGCCATCAAGGCCGTTTCCCCAACCGCGGAGGCCGTCGCGCAAGAAACCGTCAGCTTTTCCCCGATCCGCTGGAAGACCGGCTGGCCGCATAACCTGCGCCGCGTCCCACCCTTCCGCGACGACGCCACCGCGACCCTGACCCGCCGCGAAGTCTTCGCCTTCGCGCAGGACGTCGTGGATTCCGAGTTCGCCCGCGACCAGATCATCGACTTTCTGGGTGCGTCCTTCGCATTCCAGGGCGGCAAGAACGCGCAGGCGCAGCTGAAGCTGCAGCAGTTCCTGCGCAACAAGGGCAAGGCGAACGCGCTGCTGCAGGCGCTGCGCAAGGTCGGCTCCGGTGAGCTCACGCCGGTCCAGCAGTACGAGGCCGTCGTTGCCACGGGCCTGCCTGCGAAGTTCGCCTCCGGCCTGATCTATTTCCTGGCCGGCCCGCAGGAGGCCGCCGACGAGAAGCCGCTCATCATCTGCTCCAACCGCGCGAAGGGCGCCGGCCTGGACGTAACCAGCGACTGGTCCGCCGACGAATACGGCACCTACCTGGCAGCCATCAAGGCCGGGCGCGACGAGCACGCCCCCGACCTCCCACTCGACGCGGTAGAATTCGCACTACGCGAGCACGCCCGCCAAGGATAGGAGACCATCATGAAGGCGCGTACAACGGTTCTTGCTGGACTTGCCCTCGGCTGTGTGGCGCTAGCCGGGTGTTCGACAGAGAAGTCGACGGACCTGGGATTCGCAGCCGCAGCGCAGGAGGGCACACCGTTTACGGTGTCGCAGGTTGCCGGCGAGCACGCCGAGCGCGCCTATCTCTTCTGCCCGTACACAGACAAGGCGCAGGCTGAGGCCCTGGGCTTCGACCCCGACGATGTCTACAGCATCAACGACGACTCACAACGCTGGGAGACCTGGAGCGGCATCGGCGTCATCTTCAGCGATGATCGCAAACCCGCCATCGAGTGGTTCGACCCCTCAATTATCGACGCCTGCCCCGGCGCCACCACCGGCGATCCCGTCGATGTGAACGCCCCGATTACCCCCACCGTCCAGCCCGTCGAGTTCGCGGGCGACGAAGGCCCCACCGACGTGATCAAGTTGGTGGTGGAGTAGGGGGGGCTTCTTGGGATTGTGCGCTAGCGGGGGTGCGCACCACATTCCCTCACAGGTTTAGCCTGACCTGGGCTTTTGCCGCGCTCGCCGATCGGAATCGTGGAATGTGGTGCGCGTGCTGCTTGGGGTGACACCAGATTCCCTCCCGTGCTTTGCGTGACCTGGGGAAACGTAAAAGTCGGCGAAGGAAAAAGGGAATGTGGTGCGCAAGCAACGGGGCGAGCGCCTAAAACCTAGCGCGTCAGGAGCTGGCCCAGGTCCAGGTTGGAGGACAGCTGCTGCAGCTGTGGTGGGATGTTGGTCTGGGAGCTGCCGAGGAGCTTCGCCCAGTCCTGTACCGGGTCCGGCTTCACGATGCCGCACTCCAGCGCACGGTCCGCAACTGCCTGGACGGTGCCGCCGGACATGACGCGAAGGGCAATGGAGTCGCCGATCTTGCCATTGAGGTTGTTGACCAGCTGCTGGCGGGTGGTGTCCTTGCCTGCGACGCCGGTGCCGTTGAGGGTGACGCGCAGGGTGCTGCAGTTCATAGTTTTGACGTTGCCGTTGACCAGCTGCAGGAGCGAGGTGGCGTCCTGTGCCTGTGCTGCTGGTGCTGCGAGGCCTGCCAGGCCGGTCAGGGCTGCGGCGCCGATGGCTGCGATGCGGGTGGAAATGCGCATAGGGTGCTCACTTTCAGGTTGTAAATAGGTGTTTGAAAACAGAACGGATTACACCATACCTGTTACTGGTGTGACGCAAGTGAAAATTGGGGATTACGGGGGTAGTGTAGGATCTTCTGCCATGACGTTTTCTGGCCGTCCCGGCAGGCGTGCGCGCGGGTGTGGGTGTGTGGCGCTGCTTGTCGTTGTCGGCGCGGTGGTGATGGTTGTTGCGTTGGTGGCCTTCCTGCTCAGTGCGCTTGGCGGCCCCGAGCAGTTCGTGCAGCGCCAACCCATCCCGGAAGACATACCCCCGGCTGCGGCCACGCCACCACCTGCTATCGACGTCCACGCGCCCGGCCGAACCGCCAACGAACTCCATGCCTGGGCCGCCCCTATCGCGGAGGAGATCGGGGTCGACCCGCAGGCAGTGCGTGCCTACGGCAACGCCGCCTTGATCGCAGCGGAGGCCTGGCCGGCCTGTAACCTGCAGTGGAATACGCTCGCTGGCATCGGCTGGGTGGAGACCCGCCACGGCACCTATACGGGTAAGAAGTTCGACGCTGGTCGCCTCGACGAGAGCGGGGTGGCGCAGCCGCCGATCATCGGCCCGGCGCTCGACGGCACGGGCAACTTCGCACTCATTTCGGACACGGACGGCGGCACCCTCGACAGCGATGCCGAGTACGACCGCGCGGTGGGGCCGATGCAGTTCATCCCCGGCTCGTGGGCGATATATGGCCGCGACGCGGACGGCGATGGGGTAGCAAACCCGCAGCAAATTGACGACGCCGCCCTGAGCGCAGCGAACCTCCTCTGTGCGAACGGGCGTGACCTGTCCACTGCGGAGGGGTGGTCGGATGCGGTGCTGACGTATAACCACTCGCGCGAGTACCTCCACAACGTCCGCGATGCCGCTGCGAACTACGCGCTCACCCAGCGCGCCACCCGGTAGGCGTGCCGCGGCCATGCCGAGAAAGCCACAAAAGCGGGCGAAACCGGGCATGGACAAAAGGTTTGACGAAGATCACATTCCGAATGGTGTGACCTTAAATGGCGTGGTTGTGGGCCTATCACTGCACGGAAACGCAGGGAAAGCGCGAGTGTGACGAACGCCAACAAGCATTTTTTGCTGCGATCTGGAACAATCGGTAACGGAAATTTGGTTTGGCCAATCTCAAGGAGATGAACTGTAGTGGCTGATATTATGCACGTCTTTGCTCGTGAAATTTTGGACTCTCGCGGTAACCCAACCGTTGAGGCTGAGGTTTTCCTCGACGATGGTGCGCACGGCATTGCGGGTGTTCCTTCCGGTGCGTCCACTGGCGCACACGAGGCGCACGAGCTGCGTGACGGTGGCGATCGCTACGGCGGCAAGGGTGTCCAGAAGGCTGTCAAGAACGTCAACGAGGAGATCGCTGACGCACTGGCTGGCATCGAGGCTGACGATCAGCGTCTGCTCGACAAGGCAATGATCGAGCTCGACGGCACGGACAACAAGTCCCGCCTCGGCGCGAACGCGATCCTGGGCGTGTCCATCGCTGCGGCGAAGGCTGCTGCTGAGTCCGCTGGTCTGCCGCTGTACCGCTACATTGGCGGCCCGAACGCTCACATCCTGCCTGTTCCGATGATGAACATCGTCAACGGTGGCGAGCACGCTGACTCCGGCGTTGACGTCCAGGAGTTCATGATTGCTCCGCTGAGCGCTGAGTCCTTCGCTGAGGCTCTGCGCATGGGTGCAGAGGTCTACCACTCTCTGAAGTCCGTTATTAACGCAAAGGGCCTCTCCACCGGCCTTGGCGACGAGGGCGGCTTCGCTCCTTCCGTCGACTCCACCCGCGCAGCGCTTGACCTGATCGTTGAGGCAATCGAGAAGGCTGGCTTCAAGCCAGGCGAGGACGTCGCACTTGCTCTGGATGTTGCTTCCTCCGAGTTCTTCGAGGACGGCGTGTACAAGTTCGAGGGCGGCGAGCACTCCGCTGAGGAGATGGCCAAGGTCTACGAGGAGCTCATCGCTGAGTACCCAATCGTCTCCATCGAGGACCCACTGCAGGAGGATGACTGGGAGGGCTACGCAAACCTGACCAAGACCATCGGCGACAAGGTCCAGATTGTTGGCGACGACTTCTTCGTCACCAACCCTGAGCGCCTCGCACGCGGCATCAAGGAGCGCGCTGCGAACGCGCTGCTGGTAAAGGTCAACCAGATCGGTACCCTGACCGAGACCTTCGACGCTGTGGACATGGCTCACCGCGCTGGCTACCGCACCATGATGTCCCACCGCTCCGGCGAGACCGAGGACACCACCATTGCGGACCTCGCAGTGGCTCTGGGCTGCGGCCAGATCAAGACTGGTGCACCGGCTCGTTCCGAGCGCGTTGCGAAGTACAACCAGCTGCTGCGCATCGAGCAGGAGCTCGGCGACGCCGCTGTTTACGCTGGTCGTTCCGCATTCCCACGCTTCAAGTAATCGCTTGATTTGTACGCACCCCCTGCCCATCGCGCGCTCGCGCGTGGCAGGGGGTGTCGCGTTTTTCCCTGCTGTACACTAATGAGCACTATGAGCACTGGCACGCCCCGAGACAAGCACACAGCGAAGCGCCGCAGGAAGCGGTTGGCTCGCACTGTGCCCGTGGCGTCCCGCGAGCAGCGCAAGCAGCAGCTCGCCGAGCAGAAGGCCAACAGGGAGTCGCGCTTCGCCGCCCCCAACTTAGCGACGCTCGCCCTGCTCATCATCGTGCTCATCGCCGTACTTGTGGCAGTAGCAGCCCCACTCCGTAATTTCTACGAGGGCCGCAACGAGATCGCGCGCGCCCAGGCAAACATCGAGCACTTGGAGCGCCGCCAGGCGGACCTTGAACGCGAAATCGCGAAGTATGAGGACCCCGAGTATCTCAACCAGGTCGCCCGCCGCCGCCTCGGCGTGATGGAGCCCGGCGAGTCCGCCTGGCGAGTCATCGACCCCCGCATGACCCACGGCACCACCATCACCTCCGACGAAACCCCCGACGACCGCGGCTGGGCCGTATTCCTCTGGGATTCCCTGCGCGAGGTCCCCGATGACGTCCCCGCTGACGCTCCTGAAGAATCGCCCGCCCCGGCAGAATCGCCTGCTCCCGAAGCGCCCGCGGAAGCACCTGCGGCGCCTGAAGCGCAGTAGCCCGAAGCTAAAAGGTAGCAACAGGATTACTGCAATCCACTTTTTGCGCGCTCCCACCTGGATTATTCCAATCCTTTTACTCCCATTTGGAGAATCACCAGGCTTCCACCGACGCCACCCCGAGCGCTCCCGTCGACCGATTAGCAGCGTGCTATTAGCAGCGTGTGATTAATGGAGTGCGACGCTGGTCGCCGAAAATCACCAAGCCCGGGGCAAACAGCGCGACCTGAATCGCACGACATTTAGCGCACGCTTTTTACGCCCACGCTGGGGTCCAACAAGCGCAATCAAGAACCAGAACTGTGTAGCCTGAAACCAACCCAACGGCTTGCGACAACGAGAGGAGCAGTGGCTGATTGATTACCTCACGCTCCCGAAAAGAAAGAAGCGCTCGAAGCTCACTGAGTTCTTCGGCTGGGTCCTTGGGTTTTAACGTTTAACCAGGCAAGTTAAAGTATTCTCAATTCTGTTGCGCCGTTTTCATTACCAAGATTGAAAGGAGGGAAGCGATGGGGGTTCTGCGTGTTGATATCGAACCGTCTGTGCTGGACTGGGCGCTGCGACGTACAGGACTCAGTGACGAAAAGCTCCGTGCCACGTCTCCCAAGGTAAACGATTGGCGCTCAGGGGAGGAGCGTCCGACGCTCAACCAAGCGAAGGAACTAGCGAAGAAGGCACGAATCCCATTTGGAAGGCTCCTTCTTCAGGCGCCTTCTGGCGAAGAGACTGATGTACCTGATTTTCGTACTGTCAGAAATGAGCGTCTCGATGGGCTGAGTCCTGATCTGCAGGAAGTTATTCACTCCGCCGAGGCGCGCTTGGGGTGGTACTCGGATTACGCGGAGGAAGTTGGAATTCCTGGTCCTGAAATTCTGCGCTCTGCCCAAGATTCCACCAGTTCCATCCTGGCTGCTCGCCAGGCTCGCATCGCGCTGGGGTTTGACGAGGCTTCTGCAATTCCTGGGCCAGAGAGAGTGACGACACTAGCGCATCAGATGGAAGATGTAGGGATTTTAGTATCCCGAAATTCCATTGTCGGAAACTCTACGCAACGTCATTTCAGTATTGATGAGTTCCGCGGATTCACCCTGATTGATGGGGAATTCTGCCTGGTGTTTGTGAATACAAGTGACGCTAAAACTGCGCAGCTCTTCAGTCTCGCCCACGAGTTGGGTCATGTTGCTTTGGGGAAGGCTGGTATTTCTGACCACAGCGATCACCTGCGGGTAGAGCGCTGGTGTAACGAGTTTGCAGCGGCATTCATTGCCCCAGAGACTGCAGTGAAAGAACGGTACAACAAGAAGTGTTCTTTGCTCGACAACGTCACGTCTCTGGCAAGCGTGTTTGGCATCAGTAGGGAAGCGATGCTGTTGCGCTTGAAAGATATTTTCCTGATCGAGCAACAAGAGTTCGACGAAGTTATGCGATTGGTCCGTGTCAGGAAAGAAAAGAAAGCTACACAAGAAGGCAGCGGCGGTCCTTCGTTCCATGTCCTCGTTCGGTCTCGCGTCGGCGAGCGGTTCTTCGAGACGATCACCTTTGCCGCAAAGTCTGGACAGATTCCTGAGAGAGATGCTGCGCGGCTTCTTGGCGCTGCCTCGTATAAGTCCTTTGAGAACCTGGTGAAGAAAAGCGATTGGGCTAGCAGGGAGGCAGAGTACTTAGGAAGCAAATTTCAGCTGATCGGGGATTAGGTTTTAGAAAGCGCAGGCAGGACAGGGTGCGCAGCGAAACCAAAGGGATCGATATTAGAACGTCTTTGCGTATCGATTCGAGTAAACTTTGGTGATATGTGTATCGATGAAGGAAACGAGCAGACAATTACCCGCTTGCTGGATAAGAGTGAGGAGGCGTTTGTTCTTGCTGTCGAACTGTACAATCGACCGAGCTTAAAATACGGTGCGGAAAGTTGTTCGATTTTGTTGTGCAATGCTTGGGAGCTGATGCTGAAAGCTCACATGATCAGAAAGTGGGGCATTGATTCAATTTACTTCAAAGATGATCCTAGTAGGACTCTTGCTCTTTCCGATTGTTTGAAGAGGGTTTTTACGAATGAGAAGGATCCTCTTCGGGTAAACATGAAGAATGTGATGGAGTTTCGTAATACGAACACGCACTTCATCACAGACGAGTACGACTTGTTTTATGGGCCCTTCTTGCAGTCGTGCGTGGAAAACTATGCGGACAAGCTTTGGGAATTGCATAACCGTTCGGTAAGCGAGCTCATCCCAGACAATCGGTTGGCCTTGGCAATGAGAAGAGGTGCAATCGTTCCTGACGTTATTCGGACAAAGTATGACGCTGCAGTTGCGCAGGAACTACTTGCCCGGCGGAAAGACGTTGCGGATGCTATCGGGGCTGAAGGAAATCAGAGGATCGCGGCGACTTACGAGACCTCGTTGAGGCTGGTTAAAAAGAAGAATGATGCAGATTTGAATGTTTACATTCAAAACGGATCGGAGCATGGCATCGCCATCGTCAAGGATGTGAAAGATGCCGTTAGCTTTTATCCTTATACTGCTGGTAACGCGACTAAAAAGATCGATTCTTTGTTAAAGAAAAGAGGCATTACTTTTTGCTTCAATGGTTCAGTGAAAGAGAAGTTTACTACGTATGCTTTCCAACTCTTTACCAAAGCGTACGAGATGAAAGGCGATGAGCGCTTCTCCTACGACCGTAAGACTGCGGGAGAGAAAACGAGCAATTGGATATATTCCGAGGCAGCAGTCGAATTTATCGCGCATCAAGTTGAAAAAGACCCTGGTCACTGTCTTGATCAGTTAAGAAGGAAAATTAATACAAAATAACTGAGCCGCAAATCGCCTTCGAAAAGTAAAACACCAACCCTTGGAGCAAAGGAATTCTCAGGTCGTTTGACCTTACTCCCATTCGGGAACCCAGCTGTATCCTTCTCGGGTTGGTGCTGTGATACACATTCTACGCAACCTTAGTCAGTTAGGCAATGCCCCCATGACTGATTGTGCAAGAAGCAGCTGAAGCCTCAACCCACCTCCGCCGCACCGTTCCACCACCGCCCACCTCGTGTGGAACAATGTTGCTCATGCAACCGACTCAAGAGGATCTCAATATCATTCAGGAGCAGCTCGGCCGCGCGCCCCGCGGTGTGCTGGAAATTTCCTACCGCACGCCGGACGGCCAGCCTGCGGTGGTCAAGACTGCACCAAAGCTTGACGACGGCACTCCGTTCCCCACCCTCTACTACCTGACGGACCGCCGTCTCACGGCCGAGGCTTCGCGTTTGGAGGGCGCTCAGGTGATGAAGTGGATGGAGGCCCGCCTGGCCGAGGACGAGGATTTGCAAGAGGATTACCGTCGCGCCCACGAGTATTTTTTGGCGAAGCGCAACGAGATTGAGGACTTGGGTACGGACTTCTCCGGCGGCGGTATGCCGGATCGTGTGAAGTGCCTGCACGTGCTGATTGCGTACGCGCTTGCGGAGGGGCCGGAGCACTTCCGTTTCGGTACGGAGGCGGTGGCGCTCGCTGCCGAGCACGGCAACCTGCGTGGCACCGCGATTCCTGCCGACTGGCCGACGCTCGAGGACCTCGGCATCACGCTCGCTGAGGCGGGGGAGCACCTCGCATGAGCCAGCCGGTAACGCTCGCCGCGGTTGACTGTGGCACGAACTCCATCCGCCTCCTGATCACGCGTTTCGACCCCACAACGAACACGTTTGAAGAGGCCTGCCGCGAGAACATCATCGTGCGCTTGGGGCAGGGCGTGGACAAGACGGGTGCGTTCAACCCCGAGGCGATTGAGCGCACCCGCAAGGCGCTCGCCACCTACACCGAGCGCATGCTCGCCGAGGGTGTGCAGCGCGTGCGCATGGTCGCCACCTCCGCGACGCGCGACGCCTCCAACCGCGACGTCTTCTTCGACATGACCCGCGAGCTGCTTAGCCAGATCCAGCCTGGCGCACAGGCCGAGGTGATCACGGGGGAGGAGGAAGCCCAGCTTTCCTTCATCGGCGCCACGATGGACCTTCCCGCAGGCGACGGCCCCTTCTGCGTCATCGACTTAGGCGGCGGCTCCACCGAGTTCGTTGTAGGCAACGGCGACGCCATCGAGGGCCGCATCTCCACTCAGATGGGGTGCGTGCGCCTCACGGAGCGTTTCTTACGCTCGGATCCGCCAGCCCCCGAGGAGCTGCGCGCAGCCCGCGACTACGCGCGCGAGCAGGTCCAGCACGCGGCAGCGGTGGTCAACATGGCGAAGGCCCGCACGATGGTCGGCTGCGCCGGCACCTTTACGACGCTCTCCGCGCTCACCCAACACCTTCCCGAGTACAACCCAACCCGCATCCACCTCTCACGCCTCTCCTTCGAGGATCTGCGTGCCACCATCGCGGAGATCCAGGCGTTGAGCGTGCAGGAACGCAAGGACCACCCGGTGATCCACCCCGGGCGTGCCGACGTCATCCCCGCCGGCGCTGCCGTCGTCGAGGAAATATTGAAAGCCGCCGAGGATCTCACTGGTCTTGACTCGATTGTGATCAGTGAGAAAGACATCCTCGACGGCATCGTGGCCTCGTTGGCAAGCCACGAATAGTAACTTTAACTCAAGTAAACGCTAGTCCTCGTCCGGCTCCAGGATTTGGTCCTGGTGCCCCCGCTTGCCGCGTAAGTCTTTGATCTCACGCATGCGGGGTTCCGGATCGATCTTGTTCGCAATGGCCTTACGGGTGGAAGTCACCACCTGTTTGGCCACCGGCGAGTTCACTGCCTTCTGTGTGGCGTTGACAATCTGGTGATAGCGCTTGCGACCGGCTTTCGTGCCGAACACGTACCCGGCGGCTGCTCCGACAACGAATTGAATCATGGGTGCCATAGTACAGAGGATTACGATCTTGCTTCAGTACTGCCACAATTAAGGTTTTAAGAAAGCTAACCGTTATCCTGGAAGCCAAGGCACACGCCGATATTGCGATGACTGTTGGTGCACTCTGTGAGAAGGGAATGAAGTTGGCTCGTATTTTGGTGCTATCGCATTATTGGGCGCCAGAAAATGGGGTCCCACAGCGGAGGTGGACGTGGCTCACTGAGATGCTGCACGAGCAGGGGCATTCCGTCAGTGTCATCGCGCCACCGCCGCATTACAATCGGGTGAATGATTGGGCGGAACGCGCCAAGGACGCAAGAGTGCGTACTCGGCGCCGCATTCGGGGGGTGAACAAAGTCGAGTGGGGTCCATCGGGGGAGCGGATCTTTCGGACACAGTATCTAACTGGTGGCTCCGGGCTGACAGCGAAGGCTTTGAACCAAGGATTTGTTGCGCTCTCGACGCTGCTGAAAGTCGCCAAACAGCGCGATAAGGCGGAGGATGCGACGCCTGATCTCATCATTGGTACGGTTCCTGCGCTGCCTACGGCATTCATTACTCCGCTTGCTGCGAAGCTGCTTGGAGTGCCGTATGTGATTGATTTGCGGGATGCCTGGCCGGATTTGTTGAAGTACTCGAATGACTGGAACTCTGGACTGGGTGATTCTTCGTGGCGGGAACGAATCTTTGGTAAGGGACCAAAACAGGTTGTGATCGCCATTGTTTCGCACTTGTTGAAGAAGTCGTTGCGCAACGCTGCCGGTGTGATTGTTACCGCCGATGATTTGGGGGAACAGCTTCAGACAAAGCTAGCTCGCAGAGACGCAGGCGTTCCGGTGAACGTTTGTACCGTGCGAAATGTGTTTCCAGTCAAAAGCGCATTTTCAAGGGAACATGCAACCTCTGTGCACCATGAGGAGAGTGAACGCCCGTACCTCAATGTGTTGTACGCCGGCACGTTAGGTCGAGCCCAAAAACTTGGCAATGCGATCGAGGCAGCAGAGATAGCCCACCGACAAGGTGTTGATGTGCACTTGAAGCTCATCGGCGCTGGAGTGACCAAAGAAGCTCTGCAAAACCAAGCACGGGAACTCGACGCGGATATCGAAATTCTGCCTAGGACCTCAGCAGATGCGCTCGAGCAGTACTACGCCTGGGCTGATACGGCACTAGTACATCTTGCTGATTGGGCACCGCTACAGCGCGCAGTGCCTTCGAAAACGTATGAGCTCATGGAAGCCGGGATCCATATCAGTGGGGCAGTGGAGGGCGAGCCTGCTCGCCTAATCGAACAGCTGCACGCGGGACATACTGTGCCGGCCGAGGATCCACAGGCGCTGGCACAGCTCTGGGTACGGCTGGCACATAACCGGGAGGAATTGGAAGTCCCGAGTAATGCGGCTCAGTGGGTCGTTCACGAACGAGACGTTGCGAGTCCAGCCGCGTTACAGAAGTTTCTCGACGCCCTCTCGAACTAAGGCAGTACCGTGAAATCGTTGCTCAAAGTTGCGTATCTGCGCCAAGCCGTTTTTACTGCCGGATTTATCGCGCAGCAGTGCAGAACTGACGCTGATGCGTTTGCACGCAACGTAGCGCAGCGGCTCAAGTACGTTCAGATCGTGGGTCCGGTACTGCAGCGTCGTGTGCTTTCGGATAAAGACGCCGATCAACAGGACATCGCGAAGGCTGCTCGTCATGCTTTCGAATCTGGTAATTTTTCGGAAGCCATTGACTTGCTCGCAGGCAGTCGGCGTCACCGGCTGACACACCAACGTTATGAGTTTGAGCGGGCGAAACTGCATCAAGGCATTGAGTCGTCCTTGCCGCTGCGCGGTGCGGAACGCGTGTTTCACTACCTGACCAACTCGTTGCCACACACAAGCGCGGGATACTCGCTGCGAAGCCATGCAGTACTTCAATGCATGCAGTCCGTTGGACTTCAGGTAGCAGCTGCGACGCGGTATGGCTATCCAAATGTTGTCGGCAAGCTTGCTACAGATGAACGTGAGTGCGTTGATGGCATTGATTATTTTCGAATCCTGCCTTTGTGGCCATCGGGCTCCTTTTCAGAGCAGCAGGACCAAGCTGTAAAACAGCTGGTGCGTTACGCTGCGAAGTTCGGTGCTGAAGCACTACATACGACTACAGGGTTCGAAAATGCCTTGATCGTTAGCCGAGCAGCAAAACGGCTCGGCATCCCGTGGGTGTACGAGATGCGGGGCGCACCGGAACAAACATGGCTTTCAAAGCAACCAACGGACAAACGCGAGACTGCAAAGCAATCTGAGTACTATCAAGCGGCACACCGCCAGGAACTCGAGGCGGCTCGTCAGGCAGCTGCAGTGGTGGTGCTGAGCGAGATTACAAAACGGTCTCTGATTGAGCGCGGAATTAGTGCTGAAAAGATTGTGGTTGCGCCGAACGGCGTGCCCGATGACGTGTTCCAGCGCCGCGATTCGAAGCTTGAACTACGCCGGGAGCTACGCCTTCCCGAGGGCAAGACGCTTGTGGGAGCCATCACCGCAGTTGTCGACTACGAAGGTCTGGAGTACTTCCTCGAGGCACTCACAAAGCTCGATGAGTCTTTCTTGGGTGTCGTAGTGGGAGATGGGGTAGCGCTGGAGGGGCTGAAGGAACAGGCTCAATCGCTAGGCATTGAACAGCGAGTACGTTTCGTCGGCCGACAGCCTGCGAGCAGCATCCACAAATGGTACGGGGCGCTCGACGTCTTCGTAGTGCCGCGCAAGGACACTGTCGTGTGTAGGAACGTGACTCCTATTAAGTCGGTGATGGCACAGGCACTCGACATCCCTGTTGTTGCTTCTGATCTGCCGGCGCTTCGCGAAGTGACCGGTGGTATAGAAACGTACGTGGAACCGGAAAATGCTTTGTCGTTGGCGGAGGGAATCTGCGTCGCGGCAAGCCTCGAGCATGACGAAAGGCGTACATTATGGGCGCGAACGAGGGCGTGGTCCGCTGTAGCGCAGGAATACGCCGCGCTATACAGGCAGTGAGCAAAATAGCGTTGCTACTGCGTGCTTACTAAGCTGTAACAGTTAGGCTTTGAATGACGGAGAGTTGTCGCACCGCCAGTGGAAGGATTGTTGATGAGTCGAGATGCAGACAGCCAGGAGCTGGAGTGCCAGGATTCGAGTACAATCGTAGTTGACACGTCGTCGCTAAAGAGAGTATCTGCACGGCCGCCTATCAGCCAGTACATCACCGAGATCTGGCAGCGCCGCTACTTCCTGCACGCAGATGCAACCGCGAAGGCGTTTCGCACGCCGCGTGACGTCTGGATGGGCAAAGTCTGGCTTGTCATTTCACCGTTGATTGACGCGATGATGTACGCCGTAATTTTCGGCTTCATTATCCGTACGAGTAACGGTATTCAGAACTTCCCCGGATACGTGGTGCTTGGGGTAACGGTATTTCAGATCTTTCAGAAGTACATCACCGACGGTAATGACTTGGTGAAGAAGCAGCAGAACTTGATCAAGTCGTTCATGTTCCCGCGTGCAGCGCTGGTGCTTTCGCAGAGCTTGCGTCTGTTCTATTCGACGATGCTACCTGTCGGGGTCGCGACGGTTTTCACGTTGTTAACACAACTCAATGAGCCGCTGCATTGGACGATTATCTTTCTCGTTCCGCTTTTCTTCCTGGCGCATATTTTCGGCACAGGCATCATGTTCATCGTTGCGCGCGTCACAGCCTTTTACCCAGACGCAGAGATCATTTTCCGCTTGGGGCAGCGTTTTTGGTTCTACTGCTCGGGCGTGTTCTTCTCCGTTGAACGCTTTGTCCACCAACCAGTGCTGAAAGAGGTTATGGAAAACAACCCGGGGTACCAGTTCCTTATGGCAGCCCGTAACTGCGTCATGTACGGTCAAGTACCAGCAATGGACCTCTGGGGACCGATCATCATTTGGTCTTTTGCTACCTTTGCGGTCGGATTCCTTTTCTTCTGGAGGGCGGAAGAGCGCTATGCCACAGTCAAATAGCAATGACAGCGAGATGGTTCCTTCGATCGTGCTTCGGAACATCACTATGGACTACCCGGTGAAGTCTGAGGAAAAGCGTTTCGGCTGGGACACAGTTCGTGCGCTCGATGACATCAACCTTGTGCTGTATGAAGGCCAGTCAGTTGGTTTCTTCGGACAAAATGGGTCGGGGAAGTCAACGATGATGCGGATCATTGCCGGTGCCGAGAGGCCGACAACTGGTGATGTGCTAGTAAAATCCCAGCCGACGCTGATGGGAGTGCATGCCGCGTTGCAGCCACGTCTTTCTGGTGCAAAAAACATCCGTATAGGTTGCCTCGCTATGGGAATGACGCCTGAAGAATCTAAGGCTGCGTTCCCCGGGATTGTTGAACTCGCCGATATCGGTGACGCCATTGATCGCCCAATGAACACATATTCTTCAGGGCAGGGAGCACGATTGGGATTCTCGATTGGGCTAGCAACGAATCCGGAAATCCTAATCGTGGATGAGACGCTTTCTACCGGTGACGCAGCATTTGCTCAGCGAGCGGAAGCCAAGATGAAATCGCTTATCAATAGTGCTGGCACTGTGTTGCTTGTCTCGCATTCGCCAAAACAATTGGAGACAATGTGTGACCGGGGACTTTGGATTCATGAAGGTAGGATCATCGCGGATGGGGAAGTGGGTAAAATTGCGACAAATTACCGGCAGTGGGCAAACCTGAAAGGGGCCAATAAGCGAAAGGATGCTGAGAATTTAATAAAGCAAATAGAGACCGACTATCAATCTCCTAGTATCTGCCTTGAAACAAGCCGGTAGTTAGGACGTGGTTGCGGATTCGGCACTCACTTCTACATATAAGAAGATCGCGATGAGCAACTATCCCTTTCGGAGCGCCAGAGAAAACAACTTAGGAACTTAGGAGTGAAGCGGCTGCATTGTAACGAAGAACCTTCTGGCGTGATATCATGCGAGATGATTTAGTGATCGACTTAATCGTTGAAGGAAGAATGCTCGGATACCCATGCGGCGTGTTATAACCTACGGAACGTTTGATCTATTGCATTACGGCCACGTTGAGCTGCTGCACCGTGCGAAAGCACTTGGTGACTATTTGATAGTTGCGTTATCTACTGATGAGTTCAATAAACTTAAAGGTAAGCACTCGTACTTTTCCTACGAAAGGCGACGCCGAATGCTGGAAGCTATACGGTATGTTGACCTAGTTGTACCAGAACAAACATGGGGGCAAAAAGCTCGTGATGTAGAGAACCTTAAAGTTGACGTTTTCGTTATGGGAGATGACTGGTCAGGCAAATTTGATGCTGAGCTTGAGGGGAAGTGCGAGGTAATTTACCTGCCTCGTACTCCTGATATTTCAACTACTCAGATTAAGAGAGAATTGAACCGCGGTGGATAAATTGAGGTAGTAGTTTGAAACCCCTGGCGCCGCGGTGCATGCCACTGCAGTAGCTAATTGCTAGTGGTTAAAAATTTGGTGTGCAGAGGGGCGATGCCCCTTCCGTACAAGCAAGCTATTTGCAACGTAAGAGTGGATGGGGATAATCGAAGGGGTGCTATCGACTAGTAAGTTAACTTAGTCGCTATAGTCCAACGTGCTGGGTTAGGCACTCTATTGAAGAGGACAGTACTGGGAATACTTGTGGAAGTAAAGATAATCGAAGTCTAGGCGTTCATTATGTGTCCGCGGTGCAAACGACCTTCACGAAGACTTAAGGTTTAAAACTGATGGTGGGGACAGGTTGTAATTTAATAACTAATGAAAAGGTAACTCATGAATCAAGGATCGAGCATAGATGCGACGGCTTTAGGCAACTTGAAGGGTGAAAGTGCGCCTAAAATCACTCTAGCTACTCCAAATTCAGTCAGTCTTCCTGAAGGAGCGATTAGGCGAGCCGCCGCCCGCCCTCAGCACCTCCAAGACCCTACTTATGCGGAAAAATACGACGATAGCACCCTCTTCTATGACATAGTTTTAGTGGGAGAAGACGTTGTGTTGTCAGGGCCACCGCTTTTAAATTTGGAAGAGCATGTACGATCAGCAACTGTTACTATTGACGGAGAGGTTGCAATCTTCGAAAAGACCGAAGCCCTCGAGCGGTCACAGATTACAATCTTTTCGCTTCCTTCGCCGCCCGAAAACTCCACAGTTAGTTTTACGCTTCGTATTGAATCTTTAGGGCTCTTCGTAGAATCAGAAATAGACATCTCGAGCTATGAGATTCTTAAAGATTCGAAAGTTCTCATGACGCTGCAAAAGAATGAAGAGCTGGCGTGGATACGAGATTGGGCCCAGTTCTATGTTAAAAATCACGGCGTTAATGCAGTTATAATTTACGACAACGGGTCCGATAGGTATTCTCCTCAAGATATTGCGAAAGCCGTTGCGAGTATTGATGGAATTGGACATGTCGTTGTTGTTGATTGGGGTTTTAAATACGGTCCGCAAGGTAGTCCTTGGGTAGGGCCGGGCGTGGCTTGGGATTCCGACTTCTGTCAGATAGGCGCTTTTCAAAACTGTCGATACAAATGGACAACGAAAGCGGTAGGTTGGATCAATTGTGATGTGGACGAATTGATAGTGCCGCTGAAGAAACGAACAATTTTTGACGAACTTGAACACTCCTCATCTGGAGTTGTCGGTGTTGGAGGGCGGTGGATATCAAACATTGCTGTGGACCTCCAAGAGGGCCAGTTGCCGAGATACTGGAACTTTCCATACTTTACTGCGCAAGAATGCAACGCTAAGTGGGTAATGGCCAGTGACCGCGTGAAACCGTCAGCCCATCCCACAGCTCATTACGTTCGCGGCGTCGGAGAATGCAAGAGCAGTGATTTCATGCTTGCGCATTTTAAGCCTTTGAATTCGGGGTGGAAGATTCCGACGCGTAGGGAAGTGTCGCGGGAAGTTAGACGCAGTCCGCTGACAAGGGACGAATCACATCTATTAAAAGCTGTCCGCTACGCGTTTGAGGACGTAGGTGTGCAAGAGGCATCGGACCTTGCATTGACACGCTCGCTATCGACGGTTGGAATCAAGTATGACGCTTCGGATGCGCCTATGGTTAGTTGGTTGTTTAACGCTTTAAGAACTTCTTCCGAACTCCACAACGTATGGCACAAATGCTGGTTGTGGCGCTCTAAGGTTTTTGTGCTTGAGTACCCAGGAGAATCAAGTGACATTGCATTTGATATCGTACAGCGGGAATCGACGCTGGTCATGAGCTGCGGTGTCAGGAATAAAGCGGAAGCCGTCAGATTTAAGGAAAGTTTACAGTCTACATTTGGCGCTGAATTAGGCGCTCCAAAACCCTCCCAGTTAGGTTATGAAGTCTTAGAGCTAGGATGTAGCGAGAGATGGGATGACGCACTCGCGTTAGCCGAAAGAATTATCATGCAAGTCATGGAAATGGAGCCTTTGCAGGCTGGCGTTGTTTCATTACAGCGGAAGCTCAACAAGTGGCCACGTACTCGTTACCCCTTGAAGAATTTGCGGTCTGCGCCAGAGTATAAGGAGTTGGCTGACAAAATTAAAACACGATCCAATGGGGATTGGGTGCTCTACGTGCCAAACATGGGGAACTGGGAAGATGCTCTGATTCACAAGGGTACAGAGCAGTTCCTAAAGCACTTTGGTATTGACTTTAAGACGATTCAGTGGAAAGAGTTGCAACCTTACCTGAGAGAGTCGGAACGCCTAGGCTTAAGAGTGGGAGAAAAGGCTGTTTTAAATGGCGGTGGCGGGTCGTGGAGAGCCTCCACGTCAGGGAACAGGTCCAGAGCTCAAGCGATGGCTGGGGTGTTTGGCAACATAATCGAACTCCCTCATAGCTACGCTACTTCGATGATCGACCAGTCAGGGTGTGAAATCGATTATTTTGCCCGCGATAGGAGCGGCAGCCTAGAACACGTACCGTCAGCGTCATTTTGTCACGATATAGCGTTCTTTTTGCAACTGCCAAGCCTAACTAGGGTTGACGGAGCTTTGGGCGAGGGCTTCTTTTTCAGGGGAGATAAAGAGCGAAGCTCAGCTTTGGGTGACTTGTACAGAGGTACATTGGATCTCTCAAAATTTGGTAATCATATGGATTCCATTACACCATTTTTCGAGATTCTAAGCCGGTATTCATGTATCTATACAGACCGCATGCACATTGCAATTGCTGGTGCGATGATGGGAAAGGATGTACGGTTTTATATCGGGAATCATGGAGAATCTTTAGGAGTTTACGAAGCGACGTTGAAGACACATTACCCCAACGTCAAAATTATCGATTTAATCTGATGTGCAGAGTGACGCATCGCTTTATGTTTTGGTCGACACGACATCTCAGCAAGCAACCCTGAGGCGCATAATGGCCTACCGGATACTGTGCCTGTTAAGCGCGCCACAAGCTTGCTTGCTGCTTACTGCGACTGATGGATTAGTAAAGGCGTTGTGTGGACAATGCGACAACGAAGTGGGCTTCTGGCAACACTCCGCAACCTTCCCAAGCCCTACTGCCGGTATCCACACCAGCCGAGCGCTGGCATAGACAGGAAGGAGTGCGCCCAAGGAGGGTTGAGGCTACCACGCTTTAAGGGAAATCCAAGTAGTACGGATGATGTGTCCGTAAAAGAGGATGCTCGTTGTGAGTCAACAACGTAGACAATTCACGCCGGAGTAGCGATGTGAAGCAGCCAACCTCGTCATCGAGTCGGGCCGACCGATCTTACATGGGGCTAAAGAAATCGGCGTCGGCGCAAGCCTGTTAGGTAAGTGGGTCAAAAGTGAGCAGGAGGGTCGCGGCGCTCAGAGGGTGGCTAAGAAAGAAACAGCTGCCTGACCACCAGATAGTTACATTGCGCGTCCACGATTCGCGGGCAACCCCAGTTTGCTCGATCCAGTTCACGGTTCTCTCGCTGCAAACGTTTAAGTTCTTCTTCCATTGTTTCGCCATCCGGCCCTATGCGGCCATCTTGGGTGGAGGCGCTGTCGCGGTACCACGCCCGCAATGTGTGGCGAGATACACCGAGGAGCTCGCCGACCTGCTCGTAGGCCCGCTGCATTGAGTAGGACTCCAAACGGACCACTACGATGATCTGATAGACCGCCTTCACTTTAAACTCGACGGAATACTTCTGGGCATAGTGCCAAATCCTTCCTTACCTAAGGCAGCGACTCAACCCAGGGTGCTTTAGCGCGGCGCGAACAGATAGGAGGATTACATGCCGACGCTTGCGTGTGCTGCGGGGCCAGTTGTAGTACACCCATTCCGTTCGTTGTGGGGGTCGTATCAGCGGGGGATACTGTATGCGGCATCGACGTGAATCTCCTTGTGGCTTCTGGTTGCACTCAGCATGCCAGCAAGGGCAGGTATTCACCTGCTCAAGGAGATCGGACTATCATAAGTTACCAATAACAATAACCGAGTCGCGAGGCTGACCATTCCGGCTCGGTGAACATTACAAACCAAACGGACCAAATTGACTTATGAATTCACTAAAGGCTATCGGACGGAAGGCATATACGGCGCTAACCCAGCTGAAGCGAGGTAATGTCAATTATGTAGTCGCCAGAGCAGTCACACATCTTAATAAGTATTTCCACCACCCGTGGTTAACATTACCTTTTAACCTCCACCCACGCTCGCGCGTACAGCAAAATTTCGACCCCATGGCTGCACCTGCCTACATGTTTAATACTTCAAAACTAAGTTTTCCAAGAATTCGGGCGGCGGTAATCCTGGACGATTTCTCGCTACACTGCTGGCAACAAGAGTTTAATACTATTGTAATAACCGTCGATAATTGGAGACATCAGCTAGAACAAACGAATGTTGATTTTCTGTTCGTAGAGTCAGCCCATTCTGGAAACCACGGAGAATGGCGTGGAAAAATTAAAAGTACCGGATCACCAGACGCCGAGCTTGCGAGTGTCGTAGACTGGTGTAAGAACCGAGGTATCCCCACGGTCTTCTGGAACAAAGAAGATCCCGTCCATTTCGACGAGTTTCTCCAGACAGCCCTACTGTTCGATGTCATCTTCACCACCGACGCGAACATGATTCCGAAATATGAATCTTTCGTCAACAATGCCACCGTTGCGGTTATGCCCTTTGCAGCTCAACCTAAAATCCACAACCCCGCTAACAATTCTCCGACAATGCCAGGGATCCGAGACCCTCGCATTCGTCGGGGTGATATCGCTTTTGCAGGGACCTATTTCACAGAAAAATACGCTGAACGACGTCGGCAACTTGACGTCTTACTAAAAGGTGCCATAAAGGTAGCGCAGGACAATCGAGCTTCATTAACGATATTTTCCAGGCAAAATGAGCTGGATAAACGCTATAGATTTCCGTCTCACTTCAGAAGTTATGTCGTAGGTTCCCTAAGTCCTGACAGAATGCTTAGTGCCAATAAGGAACATAAAGTTTTTTTAAATGTAAATTCCGTGACCGATAGCGCAACAATGTGTGCGAGGAGACTGTTCGAGCTTCCCGCCTGCGGTGCAGCTGTCGTGTCTGCGTATTCCCCTGCAGTTTCAAACTTTTTTGCGGAAGATGAAATTTCTATAGCACGATCGGCTGAGGATGCGGCTGCGAAAATAAAGACTCTAGTTAATTCTCCAGAAGTTCGAGACCGGATGGTTCACAAGGCACAACGCACAATTTGGAATCGGCACTGCTACCACCACCGAGCGCAATTGCTCTTTGACGCTATAAAACTCCAAGACGATTCGGCAACTTTTTCACCTACAATTTCAGTGATCTGCTCCTCAAATCGGCCAAACAACATTGAGCATCTACTTTCGCAGTACTCGCGTCAGATCAACGTTGACCGTGAACTCGTCTTAATCACGCATGGCTACGAACTTGATGATTCAGAACGCGAGCGACTGTTCGAAGCGTATGGGATTTCTGCAAAGGAGGTAATCATAGATTCATCTCCGAAGGATGAGACATTGGGTGCATGCCTCAACAAAGCAGTTAGCTACGCACGCGGCCAATACATTGCTAAATTCGATGATGATGATATCTACTTGCCTCATTATTTAGAAGACATGAGGAACACAGCAGCATTCAGCGGTGCAGATCTTATCGGAAAGCAAGCCTGTTATGCCTACATACAACAGTATGATGCTTTGGTTCTCCGCAACCCAGAATGTGAGCATCTCTGGGGCAACTTTGTAGCCGGTCCTACTCTATTTGGGCCAATAGCTACCTTTAAGCAGACGCCATTCCAACCAAGAAATACAGGTGAAGACACAGCATTCATCAACACGGTAAAGAGGCGAGGTGGCAGTATATACTGCAGTGACCGATTTAATTTTATCCAGGTCAGAAGCTCAGGCCATACGTGGCGAATTTCAGATGAAGATTTCATTGCACAAGGGCAAGTGCGTACATTTGGATTACACGAAAAACATGTAATTGCATAGTTACTGGCTAACAGTTCGACTAGGCGAAACCTGTTGTACGCGATCAACATCCGCGTATCTATTTGCAGTTCTCTTCAGAGCTTGGTGGAGTGGATTCCGCAGTCCTCAGTATACGGGCTCGTGTCCCTTCACTCCGACTAATCGGGACTCTGTTGTCATTATTACGCAGACAACCATGCGTAGGCACTACATATCCAGCCGGATGCTAAGCAGATTGAGCGGTTAACAGGGGTGGTAAGTTTCCCAGGACGCTTCGGCGACCATGATTCTGAGCGGGCGGACATCCATTTGACACTGGTCGTTAGGGATGGAAAGTGACTGGCGTGTCAGTGATGGTCTGTGTTTTGCTGTTGACCGTCTGATAGGTCGTTTTGATGAAAGGACTGGGAATAATCAGGAGCCCGACAGTTCAAATGAGGACGAAAGTGCTAAGGTAATGAAAGACGAAAGCATCCGAATCGGATATTGAGAACGCAAAAGAGGCTTGCCGTCTTGCTTAATGTTGCCTATTAGCGTGTTCGCTTAACGTTTTGGTATGCAGTGGCAAAACTGTTGAATATTTGAGGACCTTGTATGAAACTTAGTACCAAAGTCGCACAAATCGCTCGTTCCGCAGGACTGGATCGCGTGGTAGACAATCCGCGCCTTCGTCAGATATTGGGGGCGGAGCTCTATGCCAAGCATCGTTCCGGCGCACCGTCTGCTGGTGGTACCGGTGAGAAGAAGCCAGCGATTGCCGAAAAGCGTTCAACAAAGAGCCCGCTGAGAACGGGACCATTGGTATCTGTCATTATTCCGGTCTATAACGTTCAGGAATATTTGGAAGAAGCGGTTTTGAGCGTCTTGAACCAGGACTATTCGAACGTTGAAGTGATTCTGGTGAATGACGGATCGGATGATGACTCGCCGATGATCTGTGAGCAGCTCAAAGATATGGATGACCGAATAACGGTTATTCATAAAGAGAATGCGGGTTTGGGAGCCGCCAGAAATACTGGTATCGAGAGGGCAAACGGCAAGTATCTCACATTTGTTGATTCAGATGACATCGTTACTCCAAGCGGCATCTCTATGATGGTTAAGTCATTGGAGAGATCGGGTTCGTTTTTTGTAGCAGGTTCGATTGAACGGTTTAACTCGACTCGCTCATGGACACCAGCATGGGTGGAAGAAGTTCATTTCAAAGACCAGCAGGGCGTTACAGCATCGGAACTTCCTCCAGCTCTGTATGACGTATTCGCCTGTAACAAGTTGTTTAGGGCTGATCAGTGGGACGAACTTGTAGGCAAGTTTCCTGAAGGGGTCCTATACGAGGACCAAGAGGCGACAGCGAAGCTTTACGCTGGTGGTATCAAGTTCGATCTCTTGGCCGAGGTCGTCTATAGGTGGCGACAGCGGGATGACAATAGCTCTATTACCCAAAATAAAGCGAATCTCTACGACCTTGAGCAGAGGGTGCATGTCGCAAAGTCGGTGGAAAAAATAGTTGAGGTGAGCCCGGATGAATCGCTTAAGAACTACTGGTTCACAAAGCTCCTTTCAGAGGACTTGTATTATTACTACCGAGAAGAGCCACGTACCGATTCGCAATTTGGTCGCTCTCTTCAAGCCGCCGTGCAATACTTTTACCCAAAGGCAGACCTCGGTGCGGTCCAGGCAATGCCTTACGACCGTCGTTTGATGGCGCTAGCACTGGCAAAGGGGACCATTGATGACTTTCGTGCAGTGCTACTTCATTTTCAAGAATTTGGACCCTACTGGGAAGATGAAATCGACGAAAATGGCAATGTAGTTGCTTACTCCAAGATTGAGGACGGCTTATCGTTTGAATTAACCAACGAGGAACGGATCATCAGTCCGTCGCTGTTGAAACTAGATTTTCGGGTCTTCGACCAGAAAATGAATGAAGATGGAACGGTATCGCTGGACGTTTGGTGTGCACTGAATTGTCTGCCGACAGTCTGGGGTGCCTCCCTGGTGTTGGAACCGTACCTTGCATCGAGCGACGGGGACGAATTGATTTCACTTGACCCAGAGCAGATTACTCGCGAAGAGTTAATTCCTTTTCTCCCAAATTGGTTTGTGGACCAGTCCGCGTCAGTAATCCGCATCAATCTCGATCCGGACTATTTAAAGTCAAAAATTGGACATCAGGTCGGACAGGAGATGATGCTGAAATGTCGTGTTAATACTGACGCCTTTTATGTGGAAAGTGAGAGAACGAAGTTTTCGCGATGGATGGGGTTGACCGCCCTGCAACCAGGTGAGCTCACTGGGAGTGGAGACCGAGTGGTCTTTGGTTCGAACTCGAACGGAATCAGCGTCAAAGTCGAGGAAGCCCGATTTATGGTCGCTGACGCAAAATTCGTTGATGGGCGGTTGAAGCTGGAGATTGACAATCTGAAGCAAGACGATAAGCATTGGAGACGATCCATTGAGGAATATGGCCTTCGCATTGAAGCGTCTCGGGGTGGGACTGTCTTAACCCAGGCTGAACTGGACATGGAAGGCGAAAAATGGGTTACAAACCTTCCACTTCCGTGGAAAGGGGGAGACAAAGCTAAAAACATCACCGCTTTCGACCTCAAAATAGTCAGCCACGACATGTATGTATCCCACCTGTCGCTGCCTAACCGTCTAAAGAATCAATACGCTAAGCCATTCTTCGGATTGACCGCGTCGCTCTGGGGATATGCTTCACTCGAAAAATACTCGCAGTTCGGCATTGTGGAGGGGTATTCGTTTGATGAAGGAAGAAACTCCCTGACTGTTGAGGGGAGGGCATTTTTCGATTTGGGGTTAGTCCGGCAGTCATCGCCGTCTTTCGCCTTGGTAAATTCTGCTGCAGGTAACATCTACCCGAGCAATTTCACGTTTAACGGCGAGACTGGCGCGTTCACTGTAAGTTTTCGGCTCGACCGCACGGATGCACGTGGGGCCCGCGTAGCCGTCCCGTCTGGATCGTATGTTTTCCAAATCCTCCAACCGACTGGCAAGAAATTGCCTGCGAGTGTTTGGCCCCGAATTGTTAAGGAAGAAATCCTTCGAGAGGTAACCATTTATGGCGAATTAAGTCGCGTCATCGTATCTCCTACGCCTTCTGCGCATGGCATGAACGTGCGTATCGCACCACTGTTACTTCCTGATAGTCAAGGCAGGATCAAGCAATATCGCTTGCAAAGTAAGTACATGACTGAGGGGAGCCGAAACCTTGTTGAGGCTGTCTTATTCGAGAGCTTTGGAGGGTCGGCCGTCACAGACTCGTGCTTAGCTTTAGACCGTGAGATAGGACGAAATCGCCCTGATCTCGTTCGATACTGGACGGTAAAGGATCAATCCATTGCGGTGCCAAAGGGAGCAGTTCCTTTGGTCCAATATAGCAGTAAGTGGTGGGAAATACTTTCGACTGCAAAGTACCTGGTAAATAATAATAATTTCCCTTCTGCATTCCGTAAGGCTTCGAACCAGGTTTATCTGCAAACCTGGCATGGTACGCCGCTGAAACGCATCGGAAATGACGTGCCGTCACAAAACCTTAGTCTTGTGTATAGGCAGTTAATGGTACGAGAGGCGGCGTATTGGGACTATTTCCTGGCTCAATCCCCTTGGGCCGGGCGTACGATGAGTAAGGCGTTCGGTTACGAGGGTGACGTGATTGATATCGGATATCCTCGGAATTCCTCGTTGTTCGGCAAGGTTGCCAAAGAATCTCGACAGATTACTCGTGAGTTTTTTGAGATAGAGGAAAACCAAACTGTCATCTTATATGCTCCGACATGGCGAGATAACAAAAAAACCTCGTCTGGCCATTACGAAAAGGTGTCATATTTGGATTTTGGTGCATTACAAAAAAGGTTTGGCTCCGACGTGGTCGTCTTGGCGAGAGGCCACGTCAACACGAGCAAATCCAATAAGGTGTTGGCTGGCTCTAATGTTATTGACGTGACGAAGTATCCGGATCTCAATGACTTGATTAACGCATCAGACTTGATGGTCGGCGATTACTCGTCTGTTATGTTCGATTATGTCAACACTGGTAAACCTATATTGTTCCTGGTTCCCGACTTGGAACAATACAGCAGCAAAACGCGAGGTTTTTATTTTAATTTTGTAGACTCAGCTCCTGGACCGTTATGTGAATCCACGTCTCAACTCATCGATGCTTTAAGCAATCTCGACGATGTGAAGGCTCGATACGCAACTGCATATCACAGTTATAGAGCAAAGTTTGCGCCAAATGACTCTGAGAGCACAGCTAAAGAGGTGTACGACTTGGTTTTTAATGCAGACCGGAATTAAAACCCAAGTGAAAGTAAATATAAGCGGAGCCTCGAGGTGGTGGGCGGCAGGCATAAGCCGTCCACCACTCGTATTCCCCCGTAATCGGGGAGGCGCGTAGCGGCTTTTGCGGCGGCCGCGTGAGGCGATGAATCCACGATCTGCTTGTTGAAGGACGTAGCAGATGGTATCGATACTATACCGATCTTTGCACGTCGATATTGGAGACTATTTGGTCTTAAGAGTGGTGGAGTTTTGCTGCGAAAAGCCGAAGTTGTCTTGAGTATCTCGTTTGCTCGTTGCGGTCCGTGGTCTTCGGTGTACAGAAGCTTGAGCTCTTATTTTTATGTTTCGGCATCTAGTCACGCTGTGGCCTCGCTCCCATACTTTGGCGCTGTCGTGACACGAGTAGGAACTCGCCGATCTTCTCGTAGCGCCGTTGCAGTGGGCAAGATTCCAACCGGACCGTCTCTATGACCCGATGGACCAGTTTCTCTTTTTCCTTAAACTTGCAGGGGTTCTTTCTGGGTATATAATCTAAGCTTTGTTAGGCCCATGGACTTAGCAACACTGTGGTGAGTATCGAGTAACACTTAGACGTCAACTATGAGCTGCTACTTCGTATTGGCTTCGAGGCGCATGTTCGAGCCTTCCAGCGTGACGATCCCAGCCCCACGACAAGCCGGTTCAGTACCGACTCAGCGACGACAGCATACGGGATGGACTCGTATCACTCATAGGGCGTGAATTGGGAGGTGACAATCGTTGATCTCCGGTGTTCACGCTCAGCAAGAATATTGAGCAGTTGGTGTGCTGTGGCAGTATCAATCGGCGTCGTTGAGAAGTCGTCAAGCACGAGTGCATCTGCTAGGTGCAAGTCTTCAAAGAAACTCCACGCGTGCTGTGCTATCCGACAATCATGGCGTGGAACCATCAGTTGGTTGGCCAGGGTGTCTGTTCGACAAGAAACGGGCAGAGTATGTTTAGAAGACTGAAATGGTAGCGGCGTAGTGAGTATCCGGTAGCGCATGAGTGAGTGCCCGGTGGCGCAGGGATCATCCAGGTGCCACGGAAGCGTTGGAGCGTTACTCGTTGGCTTCGAAGCGCATATTTAGTTGAGCAGGTTTGGCGGACGGACCAGCCTTGTACGACAAGGTCCATCACGGCCCGGTATTCAGTCACGATCGGACTTTTCTGATTGTGTCGCGTGTCCTTTTGCCACACGGACAGAGGGATCTTCTCCCAAAGAGTTACTCGAAGCCCGCCATTGCGTTACCCGATAGTCACCAGGTTGTTACTGGATACCCCGCACAACACTTAATCGCGGTAACTAATAAACTCAGCAAGCTCCAATGGTGACGGCATGCGTTCTCTCTCCGTCAAGCAATTCTACTGTTCAAGGTGCGCTCTCACCCACGATAAGATTCTTTCTAGGGTGTTCTCTACCTGGCTTTCGACCCGTTGCGCCGCCAATTCAGAGTCTCTCGAGATGGGATTTTCTAGAACCAATTCGATTGTTGACAGCAACTCTTTCGTGTTTTCAGCGTACGGGTGGGTAGAGTCAGAGGGCCAATCACCATAAAACCCTCTCTCTTCATCGCGGTATCGCTTGAGATCTGGAGCATAAATGATTGCCGGCTTCTTAGTGAGCTGAAAATCGAAAAGGACTGAGGAATAGTCGGAAATCAATAAATCCGAAACCGCCATGAGTTCCTCGACGTGGGGATAGTCGCTGACGTTAATTACTCCGGGACCCTGCATAGTTATTGATGACATGTGGTGACTTCGAACTAGTACGACAGCTTTGTTTTTTCGAGCTATGAGCGCCGCAGGAAAGGGAATTCCGTTGGCAGAGTAACGCCAAGTAGGTGCCCAAAGAATCACCGGTTTGTCTAAAGGGATGTCAAGCTTCCTCTTCAACCCTTCTACGTCGTTTAGACCCCGGGCAAGTTTAATATTGCGAGGATATTCTCCGACCATTACCTCACCCTTATACAGGGCGGATCCACCGATTAGTTTACCCGCGCGCGTTGTTTGCGCTAACAACAGGTCCCAATCAGTTGCCTGTCTTCTCATTAATCGCCGGTACGACAGGCCAACGAAATTAGGATGTGCATCAAATAGAAGACGCTTGATGGGAGTACCATGCCAAGTTTGGAGCCAGTATTGCCCCTCGCGCTTTCTAAACCATAAAGGAAAATTATCGTTACCTATAATTATCTTCGAGCGTGTTAACTTGTCGTACCAGTCGTCGCTGCCAGTTATCACTGGTATTGCACCATCAGGCACTTTTGTTTGTTCGTCCCTTACTGATACCCAAAGTGGTATTTGTCCTATCTGATGAATGAGATATTCACATATTGCTCCAGGGTTGTCAGCAGCGTTCTTCCCGCTAAAGGATTCAAAAAAAATACCCCTCAATAGCGGCTGAGACTGTTTAGGGATGCCCCGATAAATCTCCCACGAGGTGTTGTATGCGATGTCTCTAGGAGGAAGGATGAAGAACGCAGTCGTACCATTCATACGGGGCTCTACCAGAACACTACGTACGGTCCCTTCGATGAAGGTGTTTGCTGCCAGTCGTCCGGGCTCGACGGCTGCTTTGGTGAAACGGTTATTCGGTAAATGAGACCACCGGAGAAAATATGATTTAGCGCGGAGTGAGGTCAGCGCAAACTCTGCAGTGAACTGTTGACCACGCCAGGTGGTTGAAGCTTTTAACACGCTGCTGGATGAGCTCAACCAAAGCGTGGGCTTCAGATAAGAAGAGCTCGATCTCCCGGAAATAACTAAGCGGGAGCCGTGAAGCGATGCTTCATCTATGACGACTCGGGTCGCTTTAAAACTGACCATTGCGTTTCCAAATATATCGTGTTCAATGATCAAACGTTCTACAGAATTAGCCTCTTGAACGTGTAGGACGTCAAAAATCAAGGGTCGATGGTTGTGCATCAGTGGAGCCGTCTTAGCCCAACCGAGTAAACGCTGATACCCTAAGGGCTTCATCCGCGTCGTGGATTTCGAAATGATACTTGGAGCGTCAGCTGGATGCGCAAATGTAGTTATGCGTGAAGCAGACACCATGTAGTTGGCCAGCACTAAGGAGTTTTCGTCTACAGTTTGTCGGTGGAGTTCGAACCGCTTCCCGCCGATTCCACGTTTCGGTGTGACCGTCCAACGCGAATTTTGGCCGATCGGCGATGGTATGTTGGTTGACGGATCGGTGCTCGCGCGTAGATATGAGATAGTGGTAAATCCGTACCAGTCGCATTTTACTG
Source organism: Corynebacterium sp. MC3 (assembly GCF_900099485.1). Taxonomy (NCBI): domain Bacteria; kingdom Bacillati; phylum Actinomycetota; class Actinomycetes; order Mycobacteriales; family Corynebacteriaceae; genus Corynebacterium; species Corynebacterium sp. MC3. The sequence continues at coordinate 21,630 of NZ_LT622811.1, read as the reverse complement.
CAAATGAAACTTTATCGAGCTTGTCAAGCGAAACTGTAAATTCGAAAGAGTTGGCTTGTCTATTATGCCAAGGATCACGTACTTCAGCATCATTACGTGTGTCAATAACCTGCTCAATAGGTACCGGAGAAACACCGTCGGTGATGTTAGGATCGGGAGTGTCGCTGTCAACCTCCGATGCTTCCAGGATGAATACATTGAGGTTTACCTCGTCAGGCGCGACGCCTGCCATGAATGCGCGAATTCTGAGGCGACAGGTATTGGCATCCAACCACTGCAGCGACTGGATCTTTGCTCGCGTGGGCAAGTCTACTTTCCTGGCTCTCAATAGTTCGGCTGGTAGCCCCTTTACTCGAGGTAAGCATTCCGGGGCAGGGGCTCCACTTGAGGTAAATGCGTAGCCTGAGTTCGTTTCTAACCGCAAACCAAGCTCCTCATCTAAATCAGAGTCCGAGCCATTAGCGAGTACCCAGATTAGTGATCTACGGGCGAAAGGCACGTTATTCCAAATTTCAGGAAAGTCATGAGTCCATTCAAAGAGTAAATTCGCGAAGATACGAAGTGACTCTCGAAAGCTATCGCCATGGGGTTTGCGTGGGGCATTAACAGCATAAAGAGGGATGTCACGGGAGATGAAGCGCTCTAGCATGAATGCTGCGAGTTCACGTGGAGCACCGGATTGAAGTGCCTCTTGCCACATTATTTGAGTGATCTCGATCCGATCCTGTAAGTCTTTTGAAGAGGATTTCGCGCTGGAGCGTGACTGGCCCTCTTCGGACAGCCGCCACGAATATACGTCTTCCTTGAGAACATCGAATGATGTTGCATTGATGATTGCTTTTAGGACCGGTAGCTGATCCTCATAATTAAGTTCAGTAGGTATTTCCCCGATATGGCGATCCCAAAAAGATTTTTTGAAAACTTTATTCCATAAGACCGGCTCTTCGAATGCTTGTGGGAAACTTTGGGCATTGACGCGCTTTATGGTGCGCTGGTGTGTGCGCTCGACAATCTGAGGTCGAGATACTGAAGAATTTCGGTGGCGCACGTAACCCCCGAATACAAAATCGCTTCCGGTTTCAGTTATTGACGCAAGCATCGCCTTATAAGCACCTGGCAACACCAAATCGTCTGCATCGGCAAATGCTAAATAATTTCCCTTTGCCAGGGAAACCCCAAGATTTCGAGCAGCCCCAGGGCCGCGCCCTTCGCCGGGGATCACGCGTATCCGTCGGTCCAAGAGCGCTAAGTACTTTAGGATGGTGGCTGATTGATCGGTGGAATTGTCGTCGATTACTAATATCTCTAATTCGTCAATTCCCTGTGCCTGGATACTGTGAACAAGTGTCAATATCCATCTGGAAGCGTTATAGCAGGGGATGACTATCGAGAGTGTCGGATTGTCCTTCGGAGGAGTCAGATTCAACCAAGACTGAGCATATCGCGTTTGTCGAGCCCATCTTCTGAGGTCATGAACATACTGTACTGCTGGCTTGAATTTAGAAAGCTTCATTAGCACTCCCGGCAAATTTTGACAGCTATAAAGCAATAATTGTTCGTGGTGTTCCGTGGATTCTGGTTACCCGATGCTAGTTTAGTAGAGGGACAAATTAAACTGTTCTTTGAACAGGCCCGATGAATCCCATTCGTGCAGCAGCAACAAATCGTTTAGATAGTTGGCACGAACACGTTTCATCGTGGTAGCAGCCCGTTTTCAGCCAGGTATATGGAACAATTACTTGCGTCTAGAGAGTGCCTATATCCAAAATGTCAAACGGCCCCGCGGAAGCGACAACTTCACGCGAGGCCAACACCGATGACATGGCAGCTCAGCAAGGCATGCCTCCCACCGATACCCCCGCACTAACGGCACCGACGCCACAATCAACAAACTATTGGAGTATCCCAGACCAGCTCTGCGTGAGCAACGATGGCGTTGTACGCGTATCCGGCTTCGGTCTCTACATCGGTCTGAGGTTTAAAAACCACAGGCTCTCTACTGCACAGTCACAGTCGATAACGTTACGGAGTTCTGCACGGCCCATGACGGTGAATTCCTCTTCAGTGTGCCCCTGCAGATCACGTTGAGCCACAGGCCGCCATGTGGTCAGATCAGCATCAATCTCGTCGAAGGAATGAAATATCGCCAACCACCGCGGGTGAACTCGGAACTATCCAAACCCCGGCCGAAACGCGGGATGCAACCGTAATCTGCTAAAAGTGCCCAAGAACACCATGGACCCGGTGTCCAAGAAGCCACCGGACTCCGTGTCCAAAAACCCTATGGGTATAACACGGATAGTCATGAAACTGCTACCAAATAGCCGGTCGCAGCACCCGCGCTTCCCGTTGTGAGAAGACAGTTAAAAATCCGGCGCTCAAAAAGTGTGTTGGAATGTGCTCGAGGGGATGAGAAGAAAAAGCAGTCCGGATTTTCTGATAGGGAGCAACTGTAAAAACCTAATTGTAATTCGCAATTAATCCTCTTGTGTCAATGGTACAGGGGGATTGAGAAATTTCTTTAGCTTTAAGCCGGAATTGGTAGTGGTCGACTAAAATCACGAGAATATCTGAATTTTCCAGGGTAGGCGCGAGGTCGCGAAGATTAATATTCGGCAATTCAGCAAGTGATCGCGGTAATTGGGTCAAGTTCGGCTCTACGACGTGCACATGGACTTGAGGGTGTTTCAGGGCAATTTGTCTAGTAATGTTTAGTGCCGGCGATTCGCGGAGGTCGTCAATGTCTGGTTTGAACGTAATCCCAAGTATGCCGATACGAGGGTGTTCCGATTTATGGTCGACCTCAGTCAATGCGTCGTTAATCTTGGATAAAACGTAGGCCGACTTTGAATCGTTCACTAGCCTGCTGGTTTTTATCAGTCGTGCGTGATCTGGTGATGAATCAACGATGAACCATGGGTCAACTGCGATGCAGTGACCTCCCACACCTGGTCCTGGTTGCAGAATATTTACACGAGGGTGTCGATTCGCTAAAGAGATAAGTTCCCAAACATCAATATCTAAGTCATCGCAGATTATAGAAAGCTCATTGGCGAATGCGATGTTGACGTCCCGAAAGGCGTTTTCGGTAAGTTTTGCCATCTCCGCAGTTCGGGCATCAGTTACAAGTACATCACTTTTGCAAAATCGCTTATAGAGTGCTTTTGCCCGCGTTGCCGATTCAGGATTAATGCCACCTACGATGCGCGCGTTGGTTGTCATTTCTTCCATGATCTTGCCTGGTAGGACCCGTTCTGGGGCGTGTGCAACGTAAATGCTTTTTGCTTGGCCCGGTGTCAACGTCAGATCGCTGCGTTCAGAGACCAGAACCTCCGCCACTTGTTCTGATAAACCGGGAGGGCTTGTTGATTCGAGAATGACAAGTTCGCCTCCCCGGAGCCGTGGCGCGATTGACTTCGTTGCATCGAAAACATAGGAAGGGTCTACCGACTTGTTAGGTGAAAGCGGTGTGGGGACCGAAATGATGTACACATCAGCTGGCTGAAGCGATGTTCCTACAGTAAGAGATTGAGACTCGACTACGTCTTTAAGTAGTTTGTCGAAACCGGGTTCCACAAAGGGAACCTCGCCCCTCGCGATTGTCGCTACTCGGTCCCCGTTGATGTCGTAGCCGAAGACTTGTAGTCCTGTAGACGCGAAGAACGCTGCTGTAGGGAGTCCGATATAGCCGAGGCCAATCACAGCAATGTCGAAGTGGTCGCGTCGATCAGCGGTCATGGTGCTCCTCAGCGGAATCGTGGGGTAATGCCGTTGACAGTCTAGCGCGTTCGACTGCCGACCCCTACAACAGGCTAGAACCTTGGATGAAGCGTCGGTGCCTGAGCAACGATTGCAAGATTGAAAAGGCCGCCGAGAGCCTTCACAGTGCGTTCAGCTGCGTGGCCGTCACCGTAGGGGTTTACTGCGTTTCTCATGGTAGCGTGAGCGTCGGGGTTGTCGAGAAGCTCTGTGGCTTCTGAAATGATGGTGTCCGGGTCTGGCCCAATCATCTTCACTACGCCGGCTTCAATGGCCTCTGGGCGCTCTGTTGTGTCTCGGATTAGGAGCGCAGGAAGTCCCAGTGCTGGAGCTTCTTCCTGTACTCCGCCAGAATCGGTGATGATGAGGTCAGCCTGCTTCATCAGGTGGATGAATTCGTCGTAGGGGAGTGGCCCGGTGGCCACCACATTTGGGAGGTGCTCAACGCCCGGAAGGAGGCGTTCCCGAATACGAGGATTCAGATGCATGGGTACGAAGAACGCTGTGTCGTTGTACCGCTCTGCGAGGTTCCCGAGGGCAACTCCGATTTTTGCGAGGGAATCAAGGTTTTCCCGCCTGTGAGAAGTGAAGATGACTCGTCGATCGAAGCTCCGAAGTGCATTTTCAACAGAAGCGTTAGAAAAGTGGCTTTCTTTCGCTGCAGTCTCAAGTAAAGCGTCAATAACGGTGTTCCCGGTGACAACAATTGCATCTTCAGAAATGCCCTCGGCGATGAGATTGTTTCTCGCGCGGTTGGTCGGAGTTAGATGCAGTGATGCGATTGCGGAAATGATCTTGCGATTCGCCTCCTCCGGGAATGGAGAGTCCAAATCGAATGAGCGGAGACCTGCTTCGATGTGAACGATTTTGGCTTCGCGGTTAAAACCTGCAATGGCTGCAGATGCTGCGGTTGAGGTGTCTCCCTGAACGATAAGTGCGTCAGGTTTGAATTCTTTCAGAACCTTATCGAGGCGTTTCAGCGCTCGCGACATAATCCGGTTCAGCGGTTGTTTTCTGTGCATGAGACCGAGATCGATGTCCGGCTGAAAACCGAAAAGCTCTGTCACTTGGGCGAGCATTTCGCGGTGCTGCCCAGTGGAGACGACCAGCGTTTCAAACTCATCACGGGCGCGCAGTTCCTTAATGACCGGTGCAAGTTTGATGGCCTCCGGGCGTGTACCGTAGACAACCATGATCTTGGCAGGGGTCATCTGGATTCCTTATCTGGCTCTAGAAACTGCTGAATTTGCTGATACCTTAACTGTTCGATGGTAGCAACTGTAGGGGCTGTTTCAAATTGCTTTGGGCATGTTGTAATGTGTTTCTGGAACTGGTGCATTTCAGCCCTGTTCAAAGAAGGGGCTATAGCTCAGTCGGTTAGAGCCGCGGACTCATAATCCGCTGGTCGCGGGTTCGAGCCCCGCTGGCCCCACAAGGGTTTAGAAAAGGGAAAGCGCCGAGAAGTGGGCGCACCCGACTACACAAATCCTTGCTTGCGAATGACCGAGCTGCGTTTGTGGAACGCAGCGGTGAGCGCAGGGACATGATGGTCGTGGAAGTCGAAGACTGTCGCGGCGCTTTCCGTACCGCGGGTTACGCGGCCGATCTGTTGAATGACGTTTCCTTTGAACGCGACAGGAGCTGCGAGGACGAGGGCGTCGAGAGCTGGGAGGTCCACCCCTTCGCCTGCGATCTGAGACATGGCGATAAGGATGAACTGAGATGTGCTGTCAAGGGCTTTTCGGGTGGCTTTGCGGTCCTTGGAAGACTGTGCGCCGTGGAGCGTAAATACCGGCACGGGGAGGTCGGGGTGAGCGCGCGTAAGCAGGGTTTCGAGGGCGCTGATGTGCTCGCGGCGCTTGACCAACACAAGGACGTTGCTTCCATCGGCGGTGGCGCGGGCGATGGTCTCGGCGATGAGCGCGTTGCGGGCGCTATCGGCGGCGAGGGCATTGTCGAGGTCGGGCCAGTAGAGGTGGGGTTCGTCGTAGGTGAACTCCGTGGTCTGTACAACGTAATGCTTGGGGCCGGCGTGCTCGAGCTCCATCGTGTGGCGGATAGGACCACAGATCAAGGGTAGGAGGGCGTCGAGTCCGTCAGAGCGGTACGGGGTGGCGGTAAGACCGTTGATGAAGCGGACGTTGAGGTCTGCGAGGACGCGGGTGAGGCCGGCGGCGCCGACGCGGTGGCATTCGTCGATGATGATGTAGCCGTAGTCCGAGAGGAAGTCGGTGCGTGAGTCGGCTCGGCTGATGGACTGGGCGGTGACGATGTCGATGTCTCCGCTGAGTTTCTTGGAGTTGCCACCGTACTGGCCGATGGTGGGGCCGTCGAGAAACTTTGTGAGTGCTTCGCTCCACTGTGTGGCGAGTTCTACATTGGGAACGATGATTGCGGTCGGTACTTGGCGGTGTGCGATCAGCGCGCAGGCCATCACGGTTTTGCCCGCACCCGGTGGCGCGACGAGTACACCAGTAGGGTGTTTACGCATGGTTGCTACAGTTTTACGCTGCTTAGGGTACAGTTCGCCGGTAAATGTGACCTGCATTGTGCGTGGCTTTGGTGTTTTGCCACGGCGGGTCACGGTGTAACCGGCGGTTTTAAGGATAGCGATGGCTTGATCGAGCACGCCGCGATCTAGGGTGAGGGTGTTGTCGTGCTCGTCGAAGCGGATGATGAGGCGAGGCGTTTGGAAGGTGGAGAGGCGCTGGGCCTGGCGGATGTAGAACTGTGGGTTTGGGATTGCGCCGAGGTGGCGAAGTGCGGTGGCTGTGGTGCCGTCGACGCTTTCGAGCGAGATGTGTACTCGGGAATCGTGGGTGACGAGTACTTTACCGGTTTGTTTGAGCGCTTTGAGCTCTGCCTTGGTTGGCGGTTGGGGAAGTTGGGTCTCCGGGTCTGGTTGCAGGCAAGCGGCAATCTTTTTGAGCTGGGACTTAGACGCTTTGGTAGTGGAGGCGAGCGTGGCGAATTGATCCTCGGTGGGCTCGAAGGAGGCGTCGACAAAGATGGTGCGCTGGTGGGCGCGATGTTGGCCCGCGAGTGGGAGCGCAATGAGGTTGCCGAAGCCGCGGCGTTTGCCGGGCAGCGTGTCTTGGGCGGGAAAGAAGCGGTCGAAGCTGGTGAAGAACTGCTTCGGGCTGGCCTTAGCGAGCAGGCCAGTACCTACGGCGCGTGCGAGGGCAGCCGGGACGGGCTCGCTGAAGAAGAGCCACACGTGAGCACCCGTGCCGGAACGGGAGAGTTCGATAAGCGGGTCGAGGCCGTACTCGCGACAGGTCTCGGCATACAGGCGGGCGGCGGTGCGGAAGTCGGTGTCATCGAAATCGCAGGCGAGGAGGAAGCAGGTGTCGCCCTTGCATAGCGGGTAGAGCCCAACGTGAAAGTTGTTGTCGCGGCGCAGATGCTGCTCGAGGACCTGCGGAGTGAACGGCTTCAGGTTTGGATTGTTGCGGTCGTAGCGGCCATAAGATGCGGGTGACCAGCCCTTCTTCTCGCCGTTATGCCATGCGACCGCGTACACGTCCTTGCGGCCGCGGAAGTAGTCGGCGAACAGTCGCAGCTTTGCGTCGGGGGAAGAAGCGTTGGTGACTTTGGTGAGTTCTTCGGGTGCTGGTGCATGTGATGCTTGCGGTGGCGTGGCGGGTGTGGACGGTGGGGACGGGATCTGCTTGGTCTCGGTTTCGGTCAGGAATGCCTCGAAAACATCGGTGCCAAGGAGCTTCGCGAGCGCACGCTCCAGGAGCTGCACGCGAGCCTCGAGGTCGTCTGCGTTTGGCATGGGCGGACTCCGGTTTTCGGGGGATCGAGGGGGTCAGTGTATCTGGGGTGGGGCGAGTTGGGCGCTATTGACCATGAGCGAGTCGGCCCAAGTACCCGCATCTCGCGGTTGATGTCGGTGATAGCTCGCTTAAACTCCCACTCACCCTCCAAACCAGCCCTCAAACCGAAAGAGGAGTCAGCCATGAGAGGGGTTTCTCCCCTTGACCTTTGTAGCTTGTAGGCTACACTCGGGTGTGTGCAGATTATTTCCAGTTGAGCTGAAAGACAAACATGCTCAACGGCGCATTTTGTATGCAATAGCCCGATGCGAAGCACACGGAACAATGATTGGAGACATCAAACCCGTTGGCGAGAAAGTGAACGAGATAAGATTTCATTTCGGGCCAGGCTACCGGGTGTACTACACCCAACTAGGTGCAGTAACGGTTTTCTTGCTGGCCGGAGGAGATAAATCCAGCCAGGCTAAAGATATTCGAACCGCTCAACAGCTCGCACAACAGGTAAGGGAGGAACAGTCGTGAAGGAAGTAACGTTTTCAGCGTTCGACGCAAGCAAATATCTCGATAGCCAAGAAGCAATGAACGATTACCTGGCTATCGCCCTCGAAGACGGTGATACGAAAACCGTACAGGTGGTGTTGCGTGACATTGCCAGGGCACACGGCATGAGCCAGCTCGCTAAAGAAACTCAACTCAACCGTGAATCCCTCTACAAGTCACTGTCAAAAGACGGTAACCCGTCCTTTGCAGCTATCACGAAAATCATGAAAGCCCTAGGGCTCAAAATAACTCTCGCTACACAAAATGCCTAGATACCTGCTGGAAACGCATCACCATGGATTGGTGGCTATACATGCACACGCAGGACGCTTCAAATCGACATTCGGTGAGGAATGCTTCGAAATCATCGGTGCTAAGGGGCTTCGCGAGCGCACGCTCCAGGAGCTGTACGCGGGCCTTGAGGTTATTTGCGTTTGACATGGTCGGCTCCGGTTGTCCAGGGGGATCGATGAGGCCAGCGTAACTGGGGTGGGCGAGTGGGGCGACGGTATGCTGATTTGCGGCGCGGAGGGAGGCGGTCAAGATGCAACTGGAGCTACGTCGCACGAATGATGCTGAGCTTGTGGAGCGGAAGCGCAAACTGATGGCTCGGCTTGGGGAGGAGTTGGGAGAGCACCGGCTCACTCCGGGGTGGCTACGATTTCTTGCAGATTCGGGTTCCTTCACGTTGCAAGAACGGGCAATTTACGATGAGCTGTGCCGCGTGAAGGCGCTGTTGCAGGAGGGGTAAGGAGGAGCAACAGTAGTCGCTGCCATACGCCGTCGGCCGCAATGGTTTTCGGTCACGAACTGAGTTGGCGATTGAGACTCTCGGCATGCTCTCCCACTCGGCTGCTACTAATGAGCATTACGTTGAGATCATGGCAAAAGTCCCTGAACAGTGCGTAATTCTTTCGCTGGGCAGTTGTAACCGGGTCAAGGGCGACCGCAGTGACCGAAAGGTGGTCCTTGCCAATCTCAAGTGAGGAGTCGTTGTACTTAAGCTTGCCTCCTTCCTGGCGCAGCTTATCGATCTTCAGCGTCCACGCATCGATGTGGGACCGTGTTTTAGCAGGGTTATCTACTTGGAAATTAAATGCCTGATTCAGTTCCAAGACAGTGTCGTCTCGCACGACGGCGAGGTTGAGGTCGAGCTCGCGCCTGGCAACGGAGACATCGGCATCCGGTACTGTGGCTTTCCCGAGTTCCGGGAATGAGCGGTACACAGTGCGGATTTCCCTCTTCAACTGGCGTACTCCCGGCTTGACATCGCTTTGCGCTTGGCCGCCAATCAAAGTGTCAAAAAGCAATTGGGTTGCCTCGGAAATGTTTGCTGCATCCATGCTTTTGACCTGGTCAACCCGGATTATGTTCATCCAATGGCTACTGACAAAAGTTAAGTAGCCACGAAGTGAATAGCGATCCCCAAGATAAAGAGGTTCTGTTGGAGCGGAAAGCTGCTCTAGTTCGTTCTTAAAATTTTGCAGCGCATGTTTGATCGCGTCTCGATTATCAGAATCAGTGAGCGTTCGGTGGGCATCCTTGAACTTGAATTGCGATTCTCCCGTGCGAGGGTCAAGCACGACTACGCCCACACCGATGGTGGTGATTCCCATCGGCTGGGGGACTGCTCGAACCGTCCAGTAGTCGAATTGCATGTCAAATTCCTTCGTGAGCAGCTGCGGATGATTGTCGGAAGCGGCTGCTGGTCAGCGGGCTTTGCCCACTATTCGCAAGCGATTCCGTCGCCGTCGCGATCGAGCTTCCTGCTGTAGCCGGGTTGTCCCTCGTAAATAGGTGCTGCTCCGGCTGCTCGTGCTTCGGAGCAGTTGGCGTAGTAAACACGGGCTGGCGCTGGGGCAGGCGCAGCTGGCACTGGTTGTTCAATTACGGGCTCGGGTGCAGGAGCCTGTGCAGGTTCTTCGGCTGGGATGTCGGCGAATTTGGCGATGCTTGCCGTGGTCTCCTCGGTTGTAACACTGCTCGGGGAAGAGCTGTTGTGAGTAGAGCTGGTCGTCGACGTGTGTGTTGTAGTGGTTGCTGCTGAGGTGGATTCACTCGTGGCAGACGTGGTTGTCGTCGGGTCCATGCTGGCCCGAGTGGGCTCCGTGTTTGTGGTGGATCCAGATTCGGGAATGAGGCTACCACCGGCAATAAACAGCACCAGTGCTGTCAGCCAAACAATAGGCCACCTGCGGTTTACTGGGGTGAACTGCGGCGCAGCGCCCATGCTGTTGAGGACCAACGAATCGCGCTGGGGATCGAGTAGCTTGCGCAACTGCTCGTGATTCGCGGCGGCTTCTTGAGTCTCGTTGTAGTGCTTTTTATCTTGGGCCTCGCACCACATCCACCAGGCACCCGGCACAATGAATGCCGCCGCGAGCAGGATGCCACCAATTTCGCCTGAAAACAACAGGATGATGCCGACCGCTATCGCGATCCAAGCGAACACTGTTTTGGTTTTCGAAGAAGACCGTTGCGATTGCGGCTGGGTGGTGTAACTCTTGGTTGACCTCTCGATTTCACGACATGGGGATGCGTAGGTATTTCAGGGGGTGGGCAGAGGCTAGGCCAGGTGATCTATCAGCCAATCTGCAATGGCTTCTGTTCCTAGGGTGTTTTCTGCCACTTCGATCATAAACTCCACGATTTCTTCATCCGCCACGTCTTCCAGGACGAATCCACACTGCTCGAGGTATACGGCTCCGCAAATCCAGGCAGTGCGTTTGTTGCCGTCTAAGAAGGCATGCGCGTTTGTCAACCGCTCTAGGAGTATCGCAGCTCGTTCAACCGGCGATTGGTACAAATACTGACCAGCCCAAGTTCGAAGCGGTGCGGCAAGGGCACCTTCCAACTTGTACTGGTCAATGACATTGAAGTGCTGGCGAATTAGCGATCGATTCAAATCGATTACTGCTGCTACATCCAAACAGTACTGGTTCATCGAGTAGCCAGAATCGTAAGTGCAGTTTCCCATCGTTCTACTGCTCCGCGGAACTGTGCACGAGTTTGGTCATGATTACCGTGAACCAGCATTCTGGGGCGGCAAGGACCATCGACCTTCTTGAGCTCCTGATCGGCATAGAACCTACGCATAGAGGACTGAGATACAGGATTGCGGCTCCGCTCACCAGCCGCAAGACCGGCCCTGGCCTTAAGCCATGGCATTTCTGAATGCGTGCGATTAATAAGCTCTTCTTTTGTGAAGCCACCGTAAAAATCCAGCACTGCATCGATGGTTTCGATGTCTTGTGCAGTGAGCCTTGACACGTCCGCCGACGGAAGTTGCGTGTCTGTAATCCCACGTCGGCAATACCGGTTCTCGGCATGAAGCTTTGGCTCAACTGGACCGTCTGCCCAGGCCTGAAATTCTTCCGCGAACAGCGGTTTTCCAAACCAGCCTAGACTCCATGCCTGCACGTAGTAAGTGAGCTTGGCTAGCTTCCATGCGTCCATCCAGCCCATTTTGTTGTAGATATACTGGGCGACATCGATCGAAGTTGCCATGAGCCCTCCTCAAGTATGCCGTGAACTATATAGGTGAATACTACCAGGGCAAGCGAAAGGCCCGAGGATGCGGAAACCTCGGGCCTTTCGCTTTGCTCCTCCAACTGGGCTCGAACCAGTGACCCTTCGATTAACAGTCGAATGCTCTGCCAACTGAGCTATGGAGGAATACGCACTAGGTGCGAAAGACACTCTAGCGCATGTTACAAGGCAAGGGAAATCCGCAGCTTGCGTATCTGGGAACTGGCGTAAAGGTGGGTGAATGGGCGTCGAAAAGCGGGCAGAGGCTGTAGCGTGGGGCCATGGCTACGACATATCGAGTACAAAATCCGGCGACGAATGAGATCGTCGCAACGTTTGAGCAGACCACTGACCAGGAGCTGCAGGAGACCCTCCAGCGCGCCGACGCTGCGTACAAGACATGGAGTGCCCTCAGCTACGAGGAACGCGCTGCGTACCTGCGTAAAGTCGCCCAACTTTTCGACGAGCGCCGCGACACCCTCGCGAAAATCATCGCCGAAGAGATGGGCAAGGCCATCGACCAAGGCGACGGGGAAGTCAGCGAATGCGTGGAAATCTGCAACTACTACGCAGACCACGGTGCCGAATTCGGCGCGGACGAACCGCTGCCGCACGACGGTGGGGAGATCGTCATTCGCAAAGTGCCGCTCGGTGTGATCGTCGGCGTGATGCCGTGGAACTTCCCGTACTACCAAGTCGCACGCTTTGCGGCGCCGACGCTGATGGCGGGCAACACCATCATCCTGAAGCACGCGTCCATCTGCCCGCGCTCCGCCGAAGCTATCCAGCAGATCTTCGACGACGCCGGCGTACCCGAAGGCGTCTTCAACTACCGGCGCATCAGCCACAGCCAGATCGAAGACCTGCTCGCAGACCCACGCGTGCAAGGCGTATCGCTCACCGGTTCCGAGGGGGCAGGCAAGGCCGTAGCCAAGGCGGCTGGCGCCAACCTGAAAAAGGCCCTGCTGGAGCTCGGCGGCACCGACGCATACATCGTCCTCGATACCGACGACATTGACCGCGAAGTGCGCACCGCGCTGAAGAAGCGCATGGGCAACGTCGGCCAGGCGTGCACCTCCAACAAGCGCATCATCGTGATGGACGACATCTACGACGAGTTCGTTTCCAAGATGGTGGACGCCGTGTCCGAGCTTCGCCAGGGCGACCCGTTCTCCCCGGAGCGCGGCTGCTACTACCCGCTGTCCTCCCGCGAAGCCGCAGAGACGCTGCGCGACCAAGTCGCGGCAGCCGTCGACGCCGGTGCCACGCTGCACTGCGGAGGCGAACTCACAGGGGAAGGCGCCTACTTCACCCCGGCCGTCATCACCGACATCCCAGTCGGCTCCGACTCCTACTACGAAGAGTTCTTCGGCCCCGTCGTGGAGATCTACAAGGTGTCCACCGACGAGGAAGCCGTAGAGCTGGCCAACAACTCCCGCTACGGACTCGGCGGCGCCGTGTTCTCCACCGATGAGGAGCGCGCCAAGAAGGTGGCCAACCAAGTTGTCACCGGCATGATCCACGTCAACATCCCGCAGGCCCGCGGTGCGGGGCTGCCGTTCGGCGGCGTGAAGAACTCCGGCTTCGGTCGCGAGCTCGGGCCGCTCGGGATGGACGAGTTTGTGAACAAGCAGCGCTACTTCGTGGCGAAGTAGCGCTGGGGGACGGGGGTCTCGCGGGAATAGTCGGGATTCTGTGAACAGAATTGCGTCTGCTGCGGGCGGGGTTAATCTCGCTTCAGCGGGCGCACTTCCAGGTTGACGCCGACGGGGCCAGCCACGGACTCGATCTCCACGGTGCGAGGCCCCTCACCGAGGAAGTCGAGGGAGGACAGCGTCTCCGTGGCGTCCGCGGTGAACAGCTCGATGGAGCCACGGTCCAGGTAGATGTCCAGGGCATCGCCAGGGACCCACGGCATGGAGCGGTAGCCGCTGCCGGCGCCGTTGCCTCGCGCGAATACCAGGTGGATGCGCTCAGCGAGGGTGTCGAGCACGATGTGGGCGGAGGGGGCGTCGTCACGCATGAGGTGGAGGATTACCTGCTCGCAGGTGTTTGTCTGCAGCGGGACGGGTTGCTCCAGGTCGGGGGTGACGCGCAGCCATGCCTCCTCGAGTGGGGCAAGGGTGGTTGTTTCGCCTGCTTGGAGGGTGGCGTCGTGTGTCTCGGCGGGGTCGAAGAGCTCGGCGATTTCGGGGGCGGGCGCGCAGTGGAGCGTGAGGGCGTCGCTAAGCGAGAGCTCCCGGGGGAGGCTGAGCTGGCCGGACCAGCCGTCCTCGCGCGAGGCGAGCGGGTGAGCGAACTCGCCCATCCAGCCGAACGCCAGGCGCCGGTTGTTGGGGGCGGCGAAGGACTGGGTGGCGTAGAAGTGGTGGCCCCAGTCGAGAAGCCGGAAGTCGGTTTCGGGCACGAACTGCGCGCCGGGCTCCCACGACCCCACGACGTAACCAACGTTGTGGCCGTTGCGCAGGCTGTACCCAGAGCGGATCGGGGTGCGCACCATCGGGCCGTAGATGAGCACCCACTTGCCGTCGAGGAAGAAGAAATCAGGGCACTCGACCATGAAAACGTTCGGGTCTGGGTCGACAAAGAGGGAGCCGACCTCGGACCAGGTGTAGAGGTCCTCGGAGGTATACAGCAGCACGTGGCCGCGACCGTCCACCTCCGCACCGATGGTCATGTACCAGCGGCCATCGTGGGAGAACACCTTCGGATCGCGCGCGTCCGCCTTGACGGGCGGGACCACGGCTCCGTGCTTCTCAAAGTGGACGCCATCGGTAGAGGTGGCCAGCATCTGGGTCTGGAACTTGCCGTCCTTATCATCGACGCCGTTGGCCCAGCGGTTGCCCGTATAGAACGCATACAGCGTGCCGTCGTGGACGACGGCGGAACCCGACCAGATGCCGTCGGCGTCATCGGATCCGGGATCACCCGGCGCTAGAGCGATAGGCTCTTCGCGCCACTCGAGCAGGTCCGCGGAGGAAGCGTGGCCCCAGTGCATCGGGCCCCACGCTGGGCTGTACGGGTGATGCTGGTAGAAAGCGTGGAACCGGCCGTCGAAAAAGCAGAGGCCATTCGGGTCATTTATCCAGCCACCAGGGGCCGCGACGTGGAACGAGGGGTACCAGCGGTCGTTGGTGTGACGGAGGGGTTGCATGATGAAACCTTTCTAGAAACGTTGCGGGCTAGCGAGTCGGGATTTCCTCGGGGTTGACCACGGCTTCATCATCGCGTTTGAGCGAGAATACCGCGATCACCCCTGCGAGGAAGACCACGCCGGAGATGACGAAGAACGTTGGCTGGTAGCCGATCTGGTCACGGAGAGAGCCCAGTGGGGTCGAGAGAATGACGTTGCCGAGCTGCGAAGACAGCTGGAATGCCACCAAGTACAGAGTTGCGGAGAGCGCCTTGTTGAAGTGGATAGCGAAGTACTTGAAGATAGCCAGGATGCACAGCGGAACCTCAAACGCGTGCAGCATCTTCGCAATACTGATCAACACCGGGCCTCCGAACGCCGCGCACAGGAAGATACGGACGAACATGACGCCGATCCCCAGCAGCAACGTATTGCGGGCGCCCACCTTGCGCATCAACAGCGGGATGAGGCCCATCATGATCGCCTCGAGGAAGACCTGCACCGAGTTCAACGTGCCGTACGCGCGCTGGCCGACCTCCGGCGAACTAAACAGGGACGTGTAGAAGTCCGGGAACATCTGCTGGTCAAACACGGTGTAGAACGTCCAGGACAGCAACACAATCACGATGACCTTCCACACATGGCTGTCCTTGAGCAGGCCGAGCATCTCGGAGATCGGCGGGGTCTTCGCCGTGACCTCCTCAATCGAGGCCTCCTGCGCCGTGCCCTGCGGGTGCCAGAACAGCTGGGTGCACAGCAGAAGCGCGCCGAGCGCGGAACCGATCCAGAAGTTCAGCATCGGGTTGATGGTGAAGAAGATACCCGCGAGCAACGCGACAATTGCGTAGGCAAACGAACCCCACATGCGGGCCTGGCCGTACTCGAAGCCAGTGCGGTTTGCCATCCTCTCCACGAACGCCTCCAGCAGCCCGGCGCCAGCCACAAACCCGGCCGAGAGCACCACGCTGCCCAGGATTGCGCCGACGATGAAGTGGTCACGCAGCAACGGGTGGTAAATGAACTGCGTGAACGGCCCGATGAGGGTTGCGCTCGCGCCGATGAAAATGGTCAGCGGGCGCTTCAGGTCCAGCTTGTCCTGAAGCACGCCGTACACCAGCATCAGCGCCATCGTGATCGCGCCCTGGATGGCGTACACGGTACCTACCTGCGCGCCGTTGAGCTGCAGACCGCCAGCCTCAGACGTGAGCCAGATCTGGTAGAAGGACCACCAGATTCCCCACGCTGCGAAGAACAGGAAGATCGTGGCGGAACCGAAGCGGTACGCGGGGTTTGAAAACTGCGATCGAAGCATCTCCATCGCCGAATGTCCTTTCTGTGAGGCCCGGGGGTAGCCGGGCACGACAATGGCTTCGCAGGGATATGTGCAGGTGCGCGTACTGCGCTTCTCGTTCTTGGTCCTTGCAGCGACCCTGCTTAAACCTTTAAGCGCATAGTATATCGGGGGTGTGCGAAAGGTGGGGAAGTTGCTAAAACGATTTAGCGAGCTTGGGAAACGCTCCCACGCTCAACCACTTTCAGGGGGAGCAAGGTGGGATTCTCGGCTTCGGGCTGTTCGCCGGACAGAAGGCCAACCAGCATGCGCGCCGCCCGCGCACCCATCTCCTGATACGGCAGCCGGAACGTCGTCAACCCCGGCCGCACCAACGACGCCAAATCCTCATCGTCAAATGACAACACCGAAATTGTCGACGCCACATCCAACCCCGCGTCCTGCATCGCCTGATACACGCCCAACGCCAAACGATCGTTCGCGGCCAGAACCGCGGTGGGGTAGTTTGCTGGGTCGTCGTCAAGAATTTCCGACATCCGTGCATACCCCGACGCCGGCTCCCACACCGACGCGTGGCCCTCCGCGTGCAGACGGATCCCGTGGTGGGCCAAGGCGGCGTCGATACCGCGCATGCGCTCGCTGATGCTGAACGAAGGGGTTTCTTCGTCTGGGAACCGGCCAATCAACGCAATCGAACGATGTCCCCGCGCCACCAAATAGTCAATCGCGTCCCTGCCAGCAGCAAAGTCATCCGGCAAAATCGCAGGAAGATCGCCCGCTTGTCCGTTGCAGATCACGAGCGGCAAGTTCGTCTTCGGCAAGTCGAGTTCGCGCGAGGCCATCAACCCGACCACAACGCCATCCACGTTCCGCGACTCCAACGTACGCAACGCCGGAGCAAACCGATCCGAACGGTGGCCAGTCTCCGCCATCATCACCGCGTGGCCAAGCCGTTCGGCCTCATCCACGATTCCCGTAATCATTGGTGAAGCGAAACGGGTAGTCGTGACCTCGTCGGAGAGGAAACCAATCGTGTGTGTGCGTCCAGTCTTCAGTGCCCGCGCCAGCGTATTCGGGCGGTAGCCCAGTTCGCGCGCGGCCTCCCGGACCTTCCACGCCGTCTCCTCTGGGATGCGTGAGCCGGGCTTGCCATTGAGCGCGAGGCTCACCGTGGCCGTGGAGACGCCGAGATGCTTCGCGATATCTGCGAGCGTGACACGATGCGAACTTCTGGACATTTGAAGCAGTATAGCCGGGGTGGGTCGGGCTTGATGGGGGTGGTAGGTGCCTTCGTGGGAATAGTCGGGATTTTGTGAACAGAATTGCGTCTGCTGCAGGCGGGGCTACTCGCAGGCGACGCCGTCGCCGTCACGGTCGAGCTTCGAGCGGTAGCCAGGCTCGTGGCTGTAAATCGGAGTGACTCCGGCTCGGCGAGCTTCTGCGCAGGACTTGTAGGAGCCATTAGCAGGCAGTTTGCCGCTGCGCGAAGGCGCGGGTGCCTGCTTCGGGGCCGGAGCTGGAGCCGGAGCCAGGGCAGGCTTTGGGGCAGGCTTCGGTGCCGGCGCGGGTTTTGGTGCTGGTTTTGGAGCGGGAGCTGGCTTCGGGGCAGGCTTCTTTGCCGGTGGTCCAGGGATAATGCCTGGCAGTGGATTCGGAATGATGCGCTGCTGGACCGCCCAGAACGTAGCACCAGCGCCGATGCCCAGAACCGCGAGGATGCTTGTGACTGCGATGGCGGCGATGGCGCCGTCGGAAAGCCCCTCTGAAGGGGTCTCCGGCTTGGCGGTTGTGGTGGTTGTCGGGGCGGGGCTTTCAGGAGCGGCGTGTGCTGGTGCTGCGACGCCGAGCGTGAGCGAGCAGGCGAGGGCTGCTGCGATAGTTGTTTTTCTCATGTGTAAATCATGTCATGAATATTGGAAAAGCCTGAAATGACATGTTGTAAGAGGGTGGTTGGCAATCCCTAATCCCTCACTCGTCGCCGTGGAGGCATGAAGCCTGTGGGCTTTTGTAAAAACTCTTTACATGTCTTTTCGCTAATTCGCTGTCTTGCAAGCTTTCCCCTGAGCCAGTCGATGGCGGCTTCACCTCGTTTTAGTCGTTCTTCGTTTTCACCAAGCTCTGGTCCACCGCACGAGATCGAGCCATCCCTGTCAGTGATGGGGTGTGCGAACAACCTGGAGCTCGGGGAGTGATTTCAGGCAGATGGAGAAAGTGAAGCGGTTTGTGTATGAAACATCTCATAAAACTCTTGAATCGGTGGACATTATTGGTTATAATCAAGGCAACGCTGGCGATAAGTCCTCCAGGGGAGGACTTCTTACCCCGATAGGTGAGATAGCCAGCTTCTCTATGTTCTATGGTCGCCCCCATGGAAGGAACAAACTCGCAAGCGTCGGTTTAATGCACGGCTCAAACCATGTGCATTTCTTACCTTCTAAATGCCGCTGTACAGCCCAAAGGCCGTAATCAGCTACTTGTAATCCCCACGCTGAGGGCGCGGTCCACACACATAGCGTGATATTTCGCTGTATCTGACTGCACACTTCTTCTACTGCTTGTCGCGCAGCTTCTCTGATTCCTTTGGTACCGAACTCTGCCACAATGACGAACAGCTCGTCTTGAGGCTCGGAAACTTGGAGGGCGATTTCTTTGAGGTGTAAGTACCAGGCTGTCTTGTAGAGACCCATTGGTCCAGCGTCTTTGATGTGCGGGTATGCGTTTGACTTGTACAGGAAGGTTGTATCGAAGCGGGGCGCTTGCTTTTGGATGAGGCTGAACATTTCGTTTCGCGTTCTAGCAGAGTCGTCGACGGCGTGGAATCCGCGGGTGAGCTTTATTCCTTCTTTGGAGCGACTAGCGCGTAGGTGGAGCCCTTGTAGGAGGTCGTCTCCGTGTGTGTCGTGCTGGAATGCGGCGGTTCCGAAGCCGAAGTAGGTTGATGCTCCGCCACCTTGTGGGTTCGGTGTCCCGTCGTAGTCAAGGTTTCCGGTTTCGTCGGCGTAGAGGTAGATGCGTTTATTCATGGTTTCCATTCAGAGAGGCTTTAGGGACATTTTGTGTGTATAAATCTATCCGGCTTACCGGGATGACCTCGCCCAACATCACGATATGGTTTTCAAGACAGTCCCATTCGACCGTTTTGAGAAAACATTCATCGTCGCGTTTCAGCGCGAACACCGCGATCACACCAGCGAGGAAAACCACGCCGGAGATGACGAAGAACGTTGGCTGGTAACCAATCTGGTCACGGAGCGAGCCCAGCGGGGTGGACAGGATCACGTTGCCGAGCTGCGAAGACAGCTGGAATGCCACCAGGTACAGGGTCGCGGAGAGTGCCTTGTTGAAGTGGATAGCGAAGTACTTGAAGATAGCCAGGATGCACAGCGGAACCTCAAACGCGTGCAGCATCTTCGCGATACTGATCAACACCGGGCCGGTAAACGCCGCGCAGAGGAAAATGCGGACGAACATCACGCCGATACCCAAAAGCAGCGTAGTGCGGGCGCCCAGTCTTCAAACCCGCGCCAAGGTGTTTGGGCGTTAGCCCAGCTCGCGGGCCGCCTCCCGGACCCTCCGCACTGTCTCTTCCGGAATGCGCGAACCGGGTTTGCCGTTTAGTGCGAGGCTTACCGTGGCAGTGGAGACGCCGAGATGCTTCGCGATATCCGCGAGCGTGACACGATGCGAACTTCTGGACATTTGAAGCAGTATAGCCGGGGTGGGGTGGTCTTGGTTGGGATGGGCGTGGTGGGATGCGGTGAGGTCGGAGTACTCGTCGAAAACTGACTCGGGATTTTGTGAACAGAATTGCGTCTGCTGTGAGATGGGGTGCTCGCTCCAGCCAGCGAACTTCGGTGGTGGCACCGACGGGTCCAGGCACAGTGGTGTAACTGGCGGGGCGTGCGTTCATACACTATCTTTAGACGCATGGGGGTTATGGAAGGCGCGATCCTCCAAATTAGTTTAAGGATCGCATATTTCATCTTTTAGGTATATTTGCTGCTGCCGTGATGATCGATGGTTGGGACTTCACCGCAACAAATGCAATCATTGCCGCGACACCTATTTTTGCGTCGATAGTTGCGTTGCGTGGAGTAATTCGAACGCTTGAAGTTGCCAACGTTCAAGAATGGTGGCACAGAACCGAGTGGATCGTCGATAGGCTGATTGGCGCTCGGAATCATCATGAGATTCGAACCATGTCCGAGATTCTAGTGGTGCATTTGAAGTCAAACATCCCTAACGACGAAGAGCGCAAACTAATCAACAACATAATGAAATCGGCATTGAAGTCTTTGCGAGTAGACTGAAAATCAATACTTCGACTCGAGTTCAAAGGAAATTAGCATGCACACTATGGGATTTTTTCGCCGCAAGCGCGTGCTTCCGTACGCGAATGATGAGCGCACTGTTTTCCAGGACACGGATGACGCGAAAACAAGGTTGGCACGCCTTGCGCTGCTGACGAGTGCCAAGGGGGAGGTCGATCCTCTAGTGATAGAGATTCTTGGACCGGCAAAAAGCGGGAATTCATAGCTTGGGAGCGTGCCCGTTCGCTCCGGTCGGGGGCCGAAAGAGATCGACGGGATCAGCGTGGTCAAGACCGCAGCAACCAGAAACGCAAAAACCCGGCTTAAGGGACATTTTGTGTGTATAAATCTATCCGGTTTCCCGTGATGACCTCGGCCAACAGTCCGATATGGTTTCCAAAACAGTTCCATTCGCCCGTTTCGAGAAATCAACACCGAATACCACCACACCTGTGGTATAGGCTCCGACCGTGGTGCGGTAAGGCCAATTGCTATGGCAATCACAAACCGGCCGTCTTGCCCACTATGCGGCCACACACTGATAAAAAACGGAACCACAACCGCAGGCACACAACGCTGGCGCTGCCCGAACTGCAACGCATCCACAATCAACCCCCGCGCCCGCACCAACGATGTACGCCACTTCAAAATCTTTCTCGACTGGATCCTTTCCGGGGACCCCGCAGACCGCGTCGCTCAACGACACAAGGTGACCAGACGCACCTTAACCAGATGGTTTCAACTGCTGTGGTTTATCACCGTGCCCAACATGACAGACCCATATCGCGTCTACGACCAAGTCTTTATCGACGGCACCTACTTCCACAAGAAATGCCTGCTCGTTGCATGTACCGACACACACGTCATTGCCTGGCACTGGTGTTTGCGGGAAAGCTCATCGGAGTACCTCAAACTCCTCGACAAGATCGCCCCACCGCTAATCATCACCACTGACGGCTCAGGAGGAGCCTGAAAAGCAATCCGGAGTAAATGGCCCCACGTAGCCATCCAGCGCTGCCTAGTCCACGTACAACGCAACACGTTTAGCGATATCAGTAAAAACCCGATCCACCCAGTACATAAGGCAATCCGCAAGCTTGGCTACATGCTCGTCAACGTTGCTGATACCGACGATGCCGCACGGTTTATCGCAGCCGTACACACCACCCGCATCACCTTTGACGACTGGCTCAAACAACGCACCTATCGCCGTGATATCCCCCAAGGTCAAGTACCAACATGGGTCAACGACACCCAACAATGGTGGTACACCCACCGCAATGCACG
>NZ_LT622810.1:0-126450 GCF_900099485.1 Corynebacterium sp. MC3 | reverse complement strand
TTTGCGGTATGGGATGAGCTCGCGGCCTATCAGCTTGTTGGTGGGGTAATGGCCTACCAAGGCGTCGACGGGTAGCCGGCCTGAGAGGGTGTACGGCCACATTGGGACTGAGATACGGCCCAGACTCCTACGGGAGGCAGCAGTGGGGAATATTGCACAATGGGCGCAAGCCTGATGCAGCGACGCCGCGTGGGGGATGAAGGCCTTCGGGTTGTAAACTCCTTTCGCTAGGGACGAAGCATTTTTGTGACGGTACCTGGAGAAGAAGCACCGGCTAACTACGTGCCAGCAGCCGCGGTAATACGTAGGGTGCGAGCGTTGTCCGGAATTACTGGGCGTAAAGAGCTCGTAGGTGGTTTGTCGCGTCGTTTGTGTAAGTCCACAGCTTAACTGTGGGACTGCAGGCGATACGGGCATAACTTGAGTGCTGTAGGGGAGACTGGAATTCCTGGTGTAGCGGTGAAATGCGCAGATATCAGGAGGAACACCGATGGCGAAGGCAGGTCTCTGGGCAGTAACTGACGCTGAGGAGCGAAAGCATGGGTAGCGAACAGGATTAGATACCCTGGTAGTCCATGCCGTAAACGGTGGGCGCTAGGTGTGAGTCCCTTCCACGGGATTTGTGCCGTAGCTAACGCATTAAGCGCCCCGCCTGGGGAGTACGGCCGCAAGGCTAAAACTCAAAGGAATTGACGGGGGCCCGCACAAGCGGCGGAGCATGTGGATTAATTCGATGCAACGCGAAGAACCTTACCTGGGCTTGACATGTAGCGGATCGCCGCAGAGATGTGGTTTCCCTTGTGGTCGCTATACAGGTGGTGCATGGTTGTCGTCAGCTCGTGTCGTGAGATGTTGGGTTAAGTCCCGCAACGAGCGCAACCCTTGTCTTATGTTGCCAGCACGTAATGGTGGGGACTCATGAGAGACTGCCGGGGTTAACTCGGAGGAAGGTGGGGATGACGTCAAATCATCATGCCCCTTATGTCCAGGGCTTCACACATGCTACAATGGTCGGTACAGCGCGTTTGCTACCTTGTGAGGGGATGCTAATCGCACAAAGCCGGCCTTAGTTCGGATTGGGGTCTGCAACTCGACCCCATGAAGTCGGAGTCGCTAGTAATCGCAGATCAGCAACGCTGCGGTGAATACGTTCCCGGGCCTTGTACACACCGCCCGTCACGTCATGAAAGTTGGTAACACCCGAAGCCAGTGGCCTGTCATGGGAGCTGTCGAAGGTGGGATCGGCGATTGGGACGAAGTCGTAACAAGGTAGCCGTACCGGAAGGTGCGGCTGGATCACCTCCTTTCTAAGGAGTTTTATTTTGTTGGCCCACAGTTGTGGGCTTGGTTGTTGGTTGAGTCACCGTGGGTGTGGCTGCCAATTGTTGTTTCCGGGTGGAGACACACCAGCTCCAGACTGTCATGCATTCGTGTGGTGGTTGTGGTTGTGGTTGCAGTGTGGCCGGGTTTTTGTAGTCAAAAATGAAGTAATAGTTATTGTGTGTTGGTGCACTGTTGGGTGTCTGAGACAGCAGTTGTGTTGTCTTGAATGATTCCGCGTGTTGATCACTGACTTGTTTGGTTGGTGGTTGGTGTGTGGGGTGTGTTGTGTGAGAACTGTATAGTGGACGCGAGCATCTTTATTCTTGTGGAAGAATTTTTTGATTGTAAGTTTGCCTAACAACAAGTGATTGTCATGCTGTTTGTGTGTGGTGGTTGTTTGTTGTTTGTTTGTTGTGTGTTTTTGTTTTGTTACAAGGGCGTACGGTGGATGCCTTGGCATGCTTAGCCGATGAAGGACGTGTGAGGCTGCGTTATGCCTCGGGGAGTTGCCAACAAAGCGTTGATCCGAGGATGTCCGAATGGGGAAACCTGGCACTTGTTATGGAGTGTTACCTGCAGATGAATGTATAGTCTGTGTGGGGGTTACGCGGGGAAGTGAAACATCTCAGTACCCGTAGGAGAAGAAAACAATTGTGATTCTGCTAGTAGTGGCGAGCGAACGTGGATGAGGCTAAACCATGCGTGTGTGATACCTGGCAGGGGTTGCGCGTGTGGTGTTGTGGGCGATGATTGTGGGTATGCTGCCATGTACCCCTATGATGCGGCGTGTTAGCGGAAGTCACCTGGGATGGTGTGCCGGAGAGGGTGAGAGCCCCTGTACGTGAAGGCGTGTCGTGTTGTGGTGATTGTTTGCCCGAGTAGCAGTGGGCTCGTGGAATCTGCTGTGAATCTGCCGGGACCACCCGGTAAGCCTAAATACTAAGTGTGACCGATAGTGAATAAGTACCGTGAGGGAATGGTGAAAAGTACCCCGGGAGGGGAGTGAAAGAGTTCCTGAAACCGTGCGCTTACAATCCGTCAGAGCACCGCGTGTGTGTGATGGCGTGCCTTTTGAAGAATGAGCCTGCGAGTCAGCGGCATGTCGCGAGGTTAACCCGTGTGGGGTAGTCGTAGCGAAAGCGAATCCTAATTGGGTGTCGTTTAGTGGCATGTCCTGGACCCGAAGCGGGGTGATCTACCCATGGCCAGTGTGAAGCAGCTGTAAGAGGTTGTGGAGGCGCGAACCCACTTAGGTTGAAAACTGAGGGGATGAGTTGTGGGTAGGGGTGAAAGGCCAATCAAACTCCGTGATAGCTGGTTCTCCCCGAAATGCATTTAGGTGCAGCGTTATAGTAGTTTGCCGGAGGTAGAGCTACTGGTTGGTTGAGCGGGACTATCATCTTAGCAACATCAGCCAAACTCCGAATGCCGGTTAAGTGTTCTATAGCAGTGAGACTGTGGGGGATAAGCTTCATAGTCGAGAGGGAAACAGCCCAGATCGCCGGTTAAGGCCCCTAAGGGTGTACTAAGTGGAAAAGGATGTGGGATCGCGAAGACAGCCAGGAGGTTGGCTTAGAAGCAGCCATCCTTGAAAGAGTGCGTAATAGCTCACTGGTCGAGTGGTTCTGCGCCGACAATGTAGTGGGGCTCAAGTACACCGCCGAAGCCGCGGCATAGTTTTTACTATGGGTAGGGGAGCGTCGTGCATGGGGTGAAGCCATACTGTAAGGGGTGGTGGACTGTGTGCGAGTGAGAATGCAGGCATGAGTAACGAGAGATACGTGAGAATCGTATCCGCTGGATGACTAAGGGTTCCTGGGTCAAGTTCGTCTTCCCAGGGTGAGTCGGGTCCTAAGGCGAGGCCGACAGGCGTAGTCGATGGTCAACGGGTTGATATTCCCGTACCCGTATGCATGCGACAAAGAGTGAAGCGGTGATACTAACCACCCTGAACTGGCAACATGCGCATCCTTTTGGGTGTGTGGTTGTTGGTGATGCGTGGGGCCTGATCCGTGGTAGTTCAGTGATGGGGTGACGCAGTCAGGTAGCCGCGCCAAGTGTTGGATATCTTGGTGTAAGCGTGTGGCACGTCGACTTGTGAAATGCGGTCGATATTTTGTGTGAGGCGTGATGCGTAGCCCAATTGTTGGGTGATGGTGGTGATCCTTTGCTGTCGAGAAAAGCCTCTAGCGATGTGTGTGTATGGCCCGTACCCGAAACCGACACAGGTGGTCAGGTAGAGAATACTAAAGCGGTCGGGTGAACTGTGGTTAAGGAATTCGGCAAATTGCCCCCGTAACTTCGGGAGAAGGGGGGCCCTTGCTGGTTGCATGCCTTTTTCGGTGTGTTGCTGGTGGGGGTCGCAGAGAATAGAGGGGAGCGACTGTTTATCAAAAACACAGGTCCGTGCGAAGACGGTTAAGTTGATGTATACGGACTGACGCCTGCCCGGTGCTGGAAGGTTAAGAGGACCTGTTAGGACGCATGTCCGAAGCGGAGAATTTAAGCCCCAGTAAACGGCGGTGGTAACTATAACCATCCTAAGGTAGCGAAATTCCTTGTCGGGTAAGTTCCGACCTGCACGAATGGCGTAACGACTCCCCTGCTGTCTCAACCACAGGCCCGGTGAAATTGCAGTACGAGTAAAGATGCTCGTTTCGCGCGGCAGGACGAAAAGACCCCGGGACCTTCACTATAGCTTGGTATTGGTATTCGGTGCGGTTTGTGTAGGATAGGTGGGAGACTGTGAAGTGGTCACGCTAGTGATTGTGGAGTCGTTGTTGAAATACCACTCTGACCGTAGTGGATGTCTAACCTTGGCCCATGATCTGGGTTGGGGACAGTGCCTGGTGGGTAGTTTAACTGGGGCGGTTGCCTCCCAAAATGTAACGGAGGCGCCCAAAGGTTCCCTCAGCCTGGTTGGCAATCAGGTGGTGAGTGTAAGTGCACAAGGGAGCTTGACTGTGAGACTTACAAGTCGAGCAGGGACGAAAGTCGGGACTAGTGATCCGGCACCTACTTGTGGATGTGGTGTCGCTCAACGGATAAAAGGTACCCCGGGGATAACAGGCTGATCTTCCCCAAGAGTCCATATCGACGGGATGGTTTGGCACCTCGATGTCGGCTCGTCGCATCCTGGGGCTGGAGTAGGTCCCAAGGGTTGGGCTGTTCGCCCATTAAAGCGGCACGCGAGCTGGGTTCAGAACGTCGTGAGACAGTTCGGTCTCTATCCGCCGCGCGCGTTGAAACTTGAAGAAGGCTGTCCCTAGTACGAGAGGACCGGGACGGACGTACCTCTGGTGTGCCAGTTGTTCCGCCAGGAGCAGGGCTGGTTGGCTACGTACGGGAGGGATAACCGCTGAAAGCATCTAAGCGGGAAGCCTGTTTTGAGATGAGGTTTCGTTTGAGGTTCCCTAGAGATGATGGGGTTGATAGGCCGGATCTGGTAGCACTGTGAGGTGTGTAAGGTGACTGGTACTAATTACACCGAGACTAAAACAAAACACATGGTGTGCATTGTTTATGGTCAAGAGTTTTGAGTGTTCTTCCGTGTAAAGAAGTAGTGTTTGCGTCCACTGTGCAGTGTCTGGCATGACATGCCTGTGCTGATATGTGAATATTGTCGTTGTTATCAACAGTATTGTGTTGGCACGATTTTGGTCGTGTCGGTGGTTGATGGCGGCGGGGAAACGCCCGGTCCCTTTCCGAACCCGGTTAGCTAAGCCCGCCCGCGCTGATGGTACTGCACCTGGGAGGGTGTGGGAGAGTAGGTTACCGCCGGCCTATAACTTCATTTTCTTGTGTGTGGTGGGTTCCATTATTCCCGTTGTTGGGGGTGGTGGTACCCACCACACTCTTTTTTGTGCACCCCCACAACAAACAAACGGGGATGGTTGTGTGTGGCCGGTTACCAATTCTGATCCACAGACAACACACCAAAAGTATTTGCAGCGCTTTGTATCGTCTAAAATGCCGCGTTACCGCGCATAACGCCTAGCCCTGCGAATGCAACGCCGACGGCGAGCGTCCACAGCAGATACTTTGCGCATCGTGCGTACCTGCGCTCTTTGAGCAGCATTCCTGCTTCTTTGGCGAGCGTCGACCATGTAGAGAGCGCACCAGCAAATCCCGTTCCAATGAACACTGCCCACATCGGCGCCATCGCGACTGTAAAGCCGAGGACCATGGATGCGGCAGCGTTGGCCGTGAAGGTGCCCTTGCGCGGTGGGAGGGCGGAACTAATCCACCACCGTGTGGCGCCGCCCAACGCGCCGCCAAAGAACACTGCAGGGATGGCAATTGGGTCAATAAACACTATCGATCACCTGTCTCCTTGCACTCACGCATGGCGTCGCCAGCCCACCAGCCAGCGATGCAGAAGACAACACTGGAGAGTACGTAGATGAACGCAGTGATTGCAGTCGTTTGCGCTGCGGCGACGGTGAGAGCGGAGAACGTCGTGAAGCCTCCGAGGAAACCTGTGCCGAGTAATGGGCCTGGTCGGAAGTAACCCATTGCGTAGCTGCCCAAGACGTTGATGCCAAGCGTGACCAGAAAAGCGTAATGCGGTGCTGCAGGCAGCACCGCAAGGAGTCCCGCTGTAAGCACGTAGCGTGTAAGTGCTCCCGTGCCAGCTCCGACGCCTACTGCGAGGGGCTCATTCGACTCAATGTTTTGTAATTGCACACCAGAAGTCTACTAGTGCGCTTACTCCCAATTCATGCCTTGCTGCTTTACAAATACTGCAACCTCCTCGGGGCTACGGCGAAGCTTCGGATCGAATTTGAGGTACTCGCGAGTCTCACGGGCGACGAGCCCGGAAAGCAGCAGTAGACCGATGAGATTCGGGATTGCCATGAGGCCGTTCGCCAGGTCGGAGAACGTCCATACGAGTTCGAGGTGCGTGGTGGCGCCGAGGAACGCTACGGCGGTAAAGAACATCTTGTATGGCAATGAAGCCCACTGGCCGAAGAGGGCGGTTGCGGCGCGTTCGCCGTAGTAGGACCAGCCCAGGATCGTAGAGAATGCGAAGAAGATGAGGGAAACGGAGACGATGTCGCCGCCCCAGGTGCCTGGCAGGACCGTCGAGAAGCCGCGTGCGGTCATGACTGCTGCTTCGTCGCGTCCCATGTCCCACGTCCCGGAGGTCACGATGACAAGGCCGGTGATGGTAACAACGATCAGGGTGTCAATGAACGTCTGGGTCATGGATACTAGTGCCTGGCGGGTGGGGTGCTGGGTCTTCGCTGCCGCAGCGGCGATTGCTGCAGAGCCCATGCCGGACTCGTTGGAGAAGATGCCGCGGGCAACACCGAACTGGATTGCCATCATGATGGTGGAGCCGACGAAGCCACCGGTCGCGGCTGAGCCGGTGAACGCGTCGTGGAAGATGAGAGAGATAGCTGCAGGGATCTGGTCTGCCATCAAAGCGAGCGCGACGATGCCGCCACCGACGTAGAGAACAATCATCAGGGGAACGAACGCTGCCGTGATCTTGCCGATGCCTTCAATACCACCCAAGATGGCTGCGCCGACGCCAATGAAGATCAGGATGCCGGAGACAGTAGGTTCGATGCCGAATGCTTCCTGCATGCCTGCAGCGATGGAATTGCCTTGAGTGAGGTTACCGATGCCGAAAGACGCGAAGATAGTAAAGAGCATGAACGCGACCGCGAGCACGGACCCCAGCGGGCCTGGGATTCCGCGGCGGAGGTACTCGTGTGGTCCTCCTTGTTGGCGTCCTTTGTCGTCGGTGGTGCGGAAGCGGACGCCGAGGTAGGCCTCGGAGTATTTCGACGCCATGCCGACGATGCCTGTGACCCAGATCCAGAGCAGGGAGCCCGGGCCACCGATCGAGATCGCGGTGGCTACGCCGACGATGTTGCCGGTGCCGACTGTTGCGGCGAGGGCCGTCGTTAAGGCCTGGTAGTTGCTGATGTCGCCGGAGCCTTCTTCATTCTTATCGACGAACGCGTGGCGGGTCGCGCGGCCGAGCGTGCGGAACTGGATGCCACCCATTCGGACGGTCAGGAAGAGGCCCGTGCCGAGCAGCAGCGGGATGAGCAGGAATGGGCCCCAGACGAACGAGGCGATCGTACCGAGGGTTTCGTTGAGTTGCGCAGCCATCGTGATCCTTTCGCAATAGGGTGTGGGCCAGGTTACCTTTCTCCCGATAACGTGATTGAGATAATAGACACATAACCTCCCGTGTGTACACGGTTTGTACGATTTTTCTGGCGGAAGTTTCCAAAAAAGGGAAAGATGGGTGTGAACGTATTCGAAAGGATGTTGTCGTATGGCTCATGAACGTGCTGGCCAGATTGCCCGCCCGGAAGATTTGATCGATATCGCGTCGTTGGTGACTGCTTACTACACCCGTGATGTAGACCCGCACAATCCCGACCAGCAGGTGGTGTTTGGTACCTCTGGCCACCGTGGTTCTTCGCTTGATAACGCGTTTAATGAGGGGCATATTCTGGCGACCACGCAGGCGATCGTCGACTACCGTCGTGAGCAAAACATTGGCGGTCCGGTCTTCATCGGGCGCGATACGCACGCGTTGTCTGAGCCGGCGATGGTCTCCGCGCTTGAGGTGCTGTTTGGCAATGGGGTTGAGGTGCTTGTTGACGCCGCTGGGCGTTACACACCGACTCCGGCGGTGTCGCACGCAATTTTGTCGCACAACGCGAAGCTGCCTGGCGGCGTGACCGGGACGGATGCGAAGCGTGCGGACGGCATTGTGATTACGCCGTCGCACAACCCTCCTCGTGATGGTGGTTTCAAGTACAACCCGCCGTCGGGTGGTCCGGCTGACACGGACGCGACTGACTGGATTGCGAAGCGGGCGAACGAGTACATCGCAAACGGTTTGGAGGGCGTGAAGCGCTCCGCGGCGTCTGGTGTGCTCGATGAGCGTGCGCAGCGCTACGACTACCTGAATAACTACATCAATGACTTGCCGAACGTCGTCGACATTGCGGCGATTCGTGAATCCGGTCTGAGCATCGGCGCAGATCCGATGGGCGGAGCGAGCGTCGATTATTGGGGTGCAATCGCTGAGAAGCACGGCCTGAATATGACCGTGGTGAACCCGGAGGTCGACCCGACCTGGCGTTTCATGACGCTCGACACTGATGGCAAGATTCGCATGGATTGCTCCTCGCCGGACTCGATGGCGTCGCTGGTGCACAATCGTGACAAGTATGACATCGCTACCGGCAACGACGCTGACTCGGACCGCCACGGGATCGTCACGCCGGACGCCGGCCTGATGAACCCGAACCATTACCTCGCCGTCGCGATTGAGTACCTGTTCTCACATCGCGAGGGCTGGGCGGACAACACCGCAGTTGGCAAGACGCTGGTGTCCTCGTCGATGATTGACCGTGTAGTGGCATCGCTCGGGCGCAAGCTTGTCGAGGTTCCAGTCGGCTTCAAGTGGTTCGTACCAGGGCTTATCGACGGCACCGTTGGCTTCGGCGGCGAAGAATCCGCGGGTGCGTCCTTCCTGCGGAAGGATGGCACGGTGTGGTCGACTGATAAGGACGGCCTGATTCTGGATCTGCTCGCGGCGGAGATTACAGCTGTGACGGGGAAGACGCCGTCGCAACGCTACGCTGAACTGGCTGAGAAGTTCGGCTCCCCGGCATACGCTCGTATCGATGCCCCGGCGAACCGCGAGCAGAAGGCGACGCTGAAGGCGCTCTCCCCGGAGCAGGTCACCGCGACCGAGCTGGCTGGTGAACCAATCACCGCGAAGCTGACCGAGGCACCAGGCAACGGTGCTCCAATTGGCGGGCTGAAGGTGACGACGGAAAACGCCTGGTTCGCGGCGCGACCATCGGGTACGGAGGACAAGTACAAGATTTACGCCGAGAGTTTCAAGGGCAAGGAGCATTTGGCGCAGGTGCAGCAGGCTGCGAAAGAGCTTGTTGCGCAGGTGCTCGGATAGAATGACCAATCGTGACTGAGACACACGAGACCAAACAGGCAAGAGGCAAGCTGCTGGAAATCGCGTCGGCTGCGGCGCGATTTGGGCTGGCGGCTGTGTGGATTGTCGCCGGGTGGACGAAGATCGGCGCCCACATGGAAGTGGCGCAAAATGTCATTGCGTACGAGATTTTCACCCATGAGTGGTCGAATATTTTGGCGCAGTGGATCGGACCGTTGGAGCTGGCCGGTGGGCTGCTCCTGCTGGCTGGCATCAAGCTGCGCGAATGCGGCTGGGTCTCGATCGGGGTCCTGGTGCTATTCATCATCGGGATGTACTCGGCGTGGTCGCGAGGGCTGGTCATCGACTGTGGGTGCTTTGGCCCGCAGCCATCGGATGAAGGCACGAACCTCATTGAGACGATCCTGCGTGACTTTGTCTTGATCGCGGCGACCTTGTTCATGATTTATGTGCCGTACAAGAAGTTTGCGATTTATCCATAGCCTCATCCAGCGATTAAGCTGTTGGGCAATTTCCAACGTCAAGGAGTAAATACGTGACTACCCGTAAGGTGAAGAACCCGAACGAGAAGAACGGTGCAGGGTTCATCTGGGCAATCGTTGCAGTGATCGCGATCGCGGCGCTTGTGATCGGCCTGATTTTCGTCAACGGCAAGAAGGGCCGCGAGGCAGCCATGGCCGAGAACATGATTGACACCACTGGCATCACTGTGAGCTGGAACGAGGACGACCACTTCATTCGTCTCGCAGCCGAAGGTGTCGACGACGCCCCGATGGCAGAGCTCTACGAGGACTTTTCGTGCCCACACTGTGCAGATCTGGCGGTAGCGACGGATGAGCAGATGTTCGAGAAGCTGCGTGAGGGCAAGATTGAGGTCGAGCTGCGCCCGATGGTGACGCTCGATGGCCTGACCAACGGTCACTCCACGATGGGGCTGGCTGCGGAGCTGGCACTCGTCGCAAATAACGAGCCAGCTGCGATGATGAACCTGCGCGACCACCTGATGGTCAACCAGAAGGACGTGTACTCGAAGGTGACCGACGATGACCTTGCTGACCTGGCGCGTGACTACGGCGCGAGCGACAAGGCGGTACAGGACATCCGCGATAAGACCTATTACGATGCGGCGCGCGCAATGTCGAACGGCAACATGAAGCTGCAGGAAGAGCGCGCCGGTGAGGCGTGGACTCCGCGCGTCATGGTTGACGGCAAGGACGTTGAAGGCGAGATCGACAACTGGGTCGATACCGTCGCAAACAGCTAACTGTATGTCCGCGTGGGGCCTGGCTGCATGATTTGTGGCCAGGCTCTCTTCACGTGTATGGTGATGAAAGCTCGTAAGAGTTCAAGGGGCTATGGCGCAGTTGGTAGCGCACCACACTGGCAGTGTGGGGGTCACGGGTTCGAATCCCGTTAGCTCCACAAGAGAAGAAGCTCCCCATTGGTTTGATTGCAAAACCGATGGGGAGCTTTTGTTGTTATGAAAGGTAACTAGTCCCCGATTGAGGGTGTGAGGTTGTATTTCTGCGACATTTACAGTGATATAGATTACTTCAGAACTTAATCGTGACTGTATTGTGTCTGAGTCGTGCTAGCTTAAGGAATGGTCATATTTTTCCATCTTGATGCTGTTTTGGTCTAGGAGGGCCAATGAAATCACCAAAATATAAGAGCATCTTGGGGTTCTTGCTGACATTCCTATTGGTGTTTACGGGAGGTACTGCGCCGGTAGCGCGAGCCGTTCAGAACACTGATGTAATGTATCTGACCTTCACCCCGGATCCTGCGGTTGAAAAGCCGCTTACCACCTACCGTGTGGATTACTGGGCGCAGGGCGACAGCAAGCAGCGACAGATGTTCTCGAGTGTCTTGCCTAATGGCGACCTGTACGCGACTATCGCAACAGACGAACACCCCTTAAATTTCCAGGTGTATCGTACAGATACGCTTTCGCTCCAGCAGGGCGAGCAGGAAAACCGCATATGGGAGTCCGCAGTCTTTGAAGGCGTACAAACCGGAAACTCGGTGTATGCAAAGGCAGGCGCATGCTCCTTCAGCTATAAGCCCGATGGGCCGTTCCGTACTGGAGCGCAGTGCACATTGCAGGTGAGCTTCACCCCTGATCCTGCTGTCCCAGAAAGCGAGTACAACCTTTGGGTTTGGTACGGAGAGAATGACGGAACGTCAGTTCCCTTTACTGGAAAGAATGAGGCTGGGCAGCTTACTGCGGAAATTCCGACCGTTGCTGGGCACGACAAGGTCAACTTGATTGTGCGCCGCTCGACTGCGGAGCAGGATTGGGCGTGGCAATCGAAGGATCTGCGCGATATCCCCACAACGGGACATGTAACTATTGGCACGGACAGCAGCTACAAGTTCATTCCTGCAGAGGAGCCGAATGGGTTGCCAACGAAGGTTTCGCTCACCGTGCACTATGTGCGGCACGACAACAACTACGAAAACTGGAATATGTGGACCTGGTTGCCGGATGAGGATGGGCATAGGGTAGATTTCACGGATGATCACACTGCTACCATCACACACGAAAA
Source organism: Corynebacterium sp. MC3 (assembly GCF_900099485.1). NCBI lineage: Bacteria > Bacillati > Actinomycetota > Actinomycetes > Mycobacteriales > Corynebacteriaceae > Corynebacterium > Corynebacterium sp. MC3. The sequence goes on along the minus strand of NZ_LT622810.1, from coordinate 114,627 downwards.
CCCCAAGGGGATCGAGAAAGTTGGTCTTGTAGTGCGGCGCTCGGATCCTGGTAATGAGTGGGCGTCGAAGAATAGTCCTGATGACCTTTATGTTTCGGACTTCTCAGATGGAAAAGTCGAAATCTGGCTAGTTGAGGGTGACTCCACGATTTATTATTCCAAGGACGACGTGCCACCGGCCCCTGAGAGCAAGTGCTCTGTGTTGCACTCGAAAGAGTTTAACGAGAAGTATTTTTACGACGGCGAGCTCGGCGCGATCTATAGCCAAGACAAGACCACGTTTAGGGTCTGGGCGCCAACGGCAAAGTCAGTAGAATTCGTGAACTACTCCGACAATGCTGCTGTAACTCCGATGTCGAAGGGCGAGCGTGGAACCTGGGAGCTCACCATCGATGGTGACCAGCAAGGACTGGAGTACCGTTACCGCCTGGCATTCGAAGACGGGACAGTCAACGAGGCCGTCGATCCGTACGCGCGGGCAGTGACTGCAAATGGAGCCCGCACCGTAGTCATCGATGCGGAGAAGACAGCCCCAAACAACTGGGACGGCAAACGGATGGCACCGTTTTCTTCGATGCGGGACGCCATCATTTACGAGGCGCACGTGCGGGACCTGACCATCGGGCCTGACAACGGCATTGCGCATAAGGGGAAGTTCCTGGGCCTGACCGAAGCCGGGACCAAGACACAGGCGGATAACCTGTCCGGCTTGGATTACCTGAAGTCCCTGGGCGTCACCCATGTGCAGCTGCTGCCGATTTATGACTTTGGGTCCGTGGACGAGACCGGTGACCTGTCGTTTAACGCACAGTACAACTGGGGCTACGACCCACAGAATTACAACGTTCCCGAGGGCTCCTATTCGACGAACCCCCAGGACCCAACCGCGCGGATTGTTGAGCTGAAGTCCATGATCGCGGCACTTCACGATAACGATATTCGGGTCATCATGGACGTGGTGTACAACCACGTATACACCCCGGAGAACTCGCCACTGCAGCAGACGGTTCCCAACTACTTCTTCCGGATGGATTCGAACTGTAACTTCTTTGACGGTACCGGCGTCGGCAATGAAACTGCTTCAGAGCAACTGATGATGCGCAAGTACATCGTTGACTCTGTGACGTACTGGGCAAAGAATTATGGAATCGATGGGTTCCGTTTCGACCTTATGGGGATCCATGACATTGAGACGATGAACGCCGTGCGTGAAGCGCTCAATGAGATTGATCCTTCGATCGTCATTCTCGGTGAAGGCTGGGAAATGGGGAACCATCCAGCTGGCGTACTTGGCGCGAACCAGAAGAATGCCGAAAAACTGCCTGGCATTGCCTTCTTCAATGATCAATACCGCGACACCGTCAAGGGCGATAACTTCGAGCTGGCACACACCGGTTTCATCAACGGCGCGAACCAGGAACACCGTTCGTGGGACCTGCTGAACAACATCAAGGGCGCCCAGCACGTGCGGGACTACCTCGGCCCGGAGCAGTCCGTGGTGTACAACGAGGCCCACGACAACTACACGATGTTTGACAAGCTCAAGGGCAGCATGCCGCACGCCTCTGATGGAGAGATCACAAAGCGTCACGCGTTGGGTACCGCTACGCAGTACTTAGCGAACGGCGCAGTGTTCATTCACGCAGGGCAAGAGTTCTTGCGCACGAAGTCGGGCGATCATAACTCGTATAAGTCGCCCGACGCAGTCAACGTATTCGACTACGACAGGGCAGCACAGTTCGCAAAGGAAGTGCAGTTCTTCCGCGACCTGAACGCGTTCCGCAAGCAGTACGATTTCATGCGCCTACCGAGCTATGGGGCGATCAACAACAAGTACACTCATGAAATCACTGCGGGAGCAGACAGCATCAACACGAACCACGTGGGCTACACCGTGAAGGACGCATTTGCAGGTGATATCGACGCCTTCGTGTACGTGAACGCTGCAGACGAACCATGGCAGGCCCCACTGCCTGCCGGCGAGTACGAAGTGATGATTCAGGGGATGGACGTCTACGACGAACCGCAGGCTCTTTCCTCGGACGGTGAAGTCGCTGTTCCACCGTTGAGCATTATGCTGCTGCGCGAGACCCCTGAGCCTGAGCCGTCGCCGGAGCCGACGCCGAGCGAGGAGCCGAGCACGACCGCGAAGCCGAGCACGACCGCGAAGTCGGAGCCCACGACGACGGTGAAGCCGGCGCCGAGCGTGAAGCCGAGCACGAGTGCGACCGCGAAGCCGAACCCGACTACGAGCGAGGAGCCGAGTGCGACCGCGAAGCCGAACCCGACTACGAGCGAGGAGCCGAGTACGACCGCGAAGCCGGACCCGACGACGACGGTGAAGAGTTCTACAATGGCAGTGCCGTCACCGAGCACGTCTGTCAAGCCAACCACGTCTACAAAGTCGGAGCCGACGACGGTGCAGCCGGAGCCGACGACGGTGCAGCCGGAGCCGACGACGAGCGAGGAGCCGAGCACGACTGCCAAGCCGGAGCCGACTACGACAGTGAAGCCGAGCACGACCGCGAAGTCGGAGCCCACGACGACGGTGAAGCCGGAGCCGAGCGTGAAGCCGAACCCGACTACGAGCGAGGAGCCGACCACGACCGAAAAGCCGGAGCCGAGCACGAGCGTGGAGACTTCTACAAAGGCAGTGCCGTCACCGAGTGTGTCTGCCAAGCCGACCACGTCTGTCAAGCCGGAGCCGACTACGACGGTGAAGCCGGAGCCGAGCACGACGGTGAAGCCGAGCACGAGTGTAAAACCAAAGCCGAGTTCGTCTGTCAAGCCGGAGCCGAGCACGAGCGTGGAGACTTCTACAATGGCAGTGCCGTCACCGAGTGTGTCTGCCAAGCCGACCACGTCTGCCAAGCCGACGCCAACCACGAGCGTTAAATCTGACTCGAGCAGTAATTCAAGTTCCGAGTCACGTGGAATATGCTCCAGCAATTCTTCCAGCCAAAGTAGTAAGGGAGACAATGGGAGCAGCACTGGTGCAGCCGTGTGTGGAGTGGTCTTTACCGGGCTCCTGCTGATCGCACTGGGCATCCTTGCCACAGTGCCCCCACTGAAGGACCAAATCGATCGGTGGTTGCGTAGTTTGTGATGCATTGAACTGCCTAGGATGGCAACCTAGGCAGTTCTCACGCGGTACCAATTTGAGTGATTTGTTCCCGCTCGCTTGAAGGAGAGGCTATTTCCTCAGGAGAGCGGGAAGGTCCTCTGTATGCATTTGCCTCACATTAAACGCACGGTATAAGCTGACTTTTACGCGTGTTTCAGCGTGCGCGGGGCTATGGCGCAGTTGGTAGCGCACCACACTGGCAGTGTGGGGGTCACGGGTTCGAATCCCGTTAGCTCCACAGAAAAAACCGCAGGTTGCTTAGGGCCTGCGGTTTTTGTGTTCCCGGACCGGCGCCGTCACCGCGACGCGCTCGCCGTTGCGCAGCGTGAACTCCAGCTGGTAGGCGTGCAGGAACATCCGCTGCGCGCCCGTGCGCGAGCCGTACGCGCGGTCGCCGACGATAGGGTGGCCCTCGTGGGCCGCGTGTACGCGGATTTGGTGGCGTCGTCCAGTAATGAGCTCGGCCTCGACGAGCGTGTTCGGCCCGCGGTTTTCCACGCGGCGGAATCGTGTGTGGGCGTCGTCGCCGTCGGCACGTACGACCATGGTTTTCGGTGTTCGCGCGATCGGGGCCTTTACGTCGCGTGTACCCGCCCAGCGTCCCTCCACGACCGCGCGGTAGATGCGGATCACGTTCTGCTCGCGGAAGGCTCGCTGCAGGTGGCGCAGCTCTGCATGGTTGAGCGCGATCAGCAGCGCCCCGGACGTCTCCTTATCGATGCGGTGCGCAAGCTCAGCGTCGGGGTACACGTCACGGATGCGCTCGATGACGCCGCGCCGCGTCCCGGTTCCCGCATGCACCGGCACCCCCGCCGGCTTATTTACTACCAGTGCCGTCGGCCCCTCCCACAGCACCTCAAACCCGTGGCCCTTACTTTTCGACGCCCTCTTCGCTTCCTTACAGAATTCGCCCGGCAACGTGATCACGTCCCCACCCCGGACGCGGTAATCCTGCTTGATGCGTTTCTGGTTGACCCGCAACGCCCCCTTGCGTGCGAGCTTGAACAGCATGGTCGCCGGGCACGTGGTGTAGCTGGCGAGGAACTTGTGCATCCGCCGACCGTCGTGGTCCTCCGGGACCGTGATCGCCGTGTATCCAGGTGGGGGAATGCGGGTGGTCATGGCTGGCACCATAGCAAAACGCCCACCGGCGGGCTGCCGATGGGCGAAAAGGGGAGCGGTTGACTACTTGAACACTGGGTTCTGCATGGTCAGACCGATGATATTCGTCTTTGCGCCGGAGTTGTTGATTCCGTGGAAGTCAATCTGCAGCTCGCGGACATCCTTCAGGTCGTACTTCAGGTTAAACGGCTCGTTGCCTGGGCGAAGCTGGAGGCGGCCGTCCTTACCGAAGGTGAAGCCTGGGTAGTCCTTCGGGTTGAGGAACTTCTCGGTGTCGCCTTCCCAGAACCGCACCAGCGTGTAGAAGGTCGATGGGGTGTTGTCCATGAAGTCGAACGTCGCGTCGAACTCAGAATATGAGTACGGAGTTGCGTTGTTCGCATTGTTGAATGACAAGATGTAAAGGTTGTCCCAGAAACGGCTGTTGCTGGCACGCCCCTCGACGTCGGTATCCCAGTTTCCCCATCGGTTGGGGTACAAAGCGACGTATGCGTCGTAGTCCGGGGTGCCATTCAGCATTACGCCGGCTTGCATCTGGCGGAACTCGTAGCCGTTGTTACGGCCTTCGAAGGTCACGTCCGCCAGTGGCACCGGCTTCGAGCCCGTGTACAGCGGTGCTGGCTGCGGCATGGTGTCGACCGGGTTCTCGGTAGTGGTCGGCGTCGTCTGGCTAGTGGTCGGTGCTGCCGAAGGGCGTGGGTTAGCCGTCGGGCGGGTGGTGCCCTGGTTGCCTGGCTTTGCTGGAGCTGTCACGCTTGGCTTGCTGTCATTCGACGAGCCCTTGATGCCTGCCTTGGAGGAAGTGTCGCCGCTGGCAAGGCCACCGATGATGCCGATGATCATGGTGATGGCAACACCAATGGCCGCAATAGCACCTTTGACGTCGCGCACGCCGAGCGCAGTGAATACTTGCTGCACTTCCTTTGGAAGCTTCACGTTGTCCATAAGAATCCTTAAGTCTCAGAGAGGATACGGAGAATTGCCAGGCAACACCTAGCTTACTGTGAGCGTAGTTTTCGGGGGGGGGGGCTGTCAAATGCTTTTTAAGATTGGCCTATAATTTACCCCCTAAGGTGGGTGCCATGTGTGAAACATCATTCGCTACCGTCGAGACGCAGGTCGGGACGTTGACGGTCGTCGTTTCGCCGCGCGGGGTGCGCCGGATCTCGTTGCCGACGGACGACCCCGCTGAGGTAATCCACGCCACAGGCGCGCGCCCCGGACCGATTGGTGCCATCCGCGGGCAGCTCGAGGAGTACTTCGCCGGGACACGAACGTCTTTCGATGTCCCGCTCGACCTTGAGGGCTTCCCGCCGTTCCGGACGAAGGTGCTGGGCGCGCTCCAACACGTGCCGTTCGGTGAGACGATAACGTACAAGGAGCTTGCTGCGGACGTCGATAATCCGGGGGCGGTGCGTGCCGTCGGCACTGCGTGCGCGAAAAATCCGCTGCCGCTGCTCATTCCGTGCCATCGGGTCGTGCGTAGCGACGGCCACCTCGGGCGCTACCGTGGTGGGGAAGACATGAAGCGATTCTTGCTTGCATTGGAGGGCCACCATGAACGATTTCAGTAAGCGTTGTACCGCGCCGGGCCAGGCGAGCAGCGAGGCCGCCGGCCTGCGCTGGCTGCGCGAGGGCAGCGAGGCAGTCGTGGAGGTCCGCGGCGTGGACGAGGAGCAGCGGACGTTGCGAATAGAACGCGTCGAAACCGTGCGACCCACTCGTGACGCAGCGCGCCGGGCGGGGGAGGAGCTGGCGAAGATTCACGCGATGGGCGCGGAAGCCTTCGGTGCGCCGCCGACCGGGTGGGATGGCCCGAACTTCATCGGCAGGGTAGAGCAGGACTGCGTGCCGGAGCAGCGGTGGGCGAAGTTTTATACCGAGCAGCGCGTGCTGCCGTTCGCTAGGAGCGCACATGTGGCGGGAAATATTTCGAAGCAGCAGCTAGAGCTCGTGGAACGCGCCTGCGCTGCGCTTGTTGAGGGGGACGAGGACGCCCCGCTGGCGCGTATCCACGGCGATCTTTGGGCGGGCAACCTGCTCTTCGACGAGTCCGGCCCGAGGTTCATCGACCCGGCGGCACACGGTGGGCACCCGTTGACGGACATCGCCATGCTGGCGTTGTTCGGCGCGCCGTTTTTGGAAGATATCCTTGCGGGCTACGAGTCGCGGGCAAGCCTGGGGGAGGACTGGCGTCGGCGCATCCCGATTCACCAGCTTCACCCGTTGGCCGTGCACGCGTTGACGCACGGCCCGGCGTACGCGGGGGAGCTTGCCAACGCCGCGCAAGCGACGTTAGACGTGACGGGCTAAGCCTTCCACCAGGAGGAATCTGGCCCTGGCGGCAGGTGTCGTTTGTGCTGGCCGATGCGCCAGAGGTGCTCGATGCGTTCCGCCGCCGCGGACGGAACGGTTTTGCCTTCGAGGTAATCGTCGATGTGCTGGTAGGTCACGCCGAGCGCTTCTTCATCGGGCAAGGCCGGGCGGTCCTCTTCCAGGTCGGCGGTGGGGACTTTCTCCCAGAGGCGAGGGTCGGCGCCGAGCTCGCGGAGGAGAGCTGCGCCTTGGCGTTTGTTGAGGCCGGCGAGGGGGGTGAGGTCTGCGGCGCCGTCGCCAAACTTGGTGAAGAAACCGGTGACGTTTTCCGCCGCGTGGTCAGTGCCGATGACCAGGAGGTTGCGCTCGCCGGCAAGCGCGTACTGCGCCACCATTCGAAGGCGGGCTTTCACGTTGCCCTTGTTGAAGTCGCTGAGGGGCGCCCCCAACGCACCGGCGACCTCATCGCTGAGCGCCTTCGTGGCAGGAGCAATGTCAACGGTCACCGTCTCATCCGGTTCGATGAAGCGGAGCGCCAACTGGGCGTCGTCCTCGTCGACTTGGACACCGTGGGGGAGGCGGACGGCGAGGAAGTGGGCGTCGACACCCGAGTCCCGCAGCCGCTCGACAGCGATCTGTGCGAGGCGACCTGCGAGCGTCGAGTCCTGGCCCCCGGAAATGCCGAGTACGAAACCGGCTGAGGAGGCTGCGCGGGCATAGTCGCAGAGGAATGCGACGCGACGCTCAATTTCTCGCGCGGGATCAATCGAAGGTTGGACCCCGAGCGTGTCGATGATCTCTTGCTGTTTGCTGCTAACTTGCGGTGAATCTGGCCGAGACATAGGAACCAGCGTACCCACGGTGCATATTGGTATGCATGCAACAACTCACCACTGCCCAACGAAGCTACGTCCGGAAGGTTGCGGGCGTCGCCGCGCTGGGCGGGCTGCTCTTCGGCTACGACACCGGCGTGATGAGCGGCGCGCTGCTCTACATCACCCCCGAATTCCAGCTCACGCCAGGGCAAGAAGGGCTTGTGACCTCGATGTTGCTCGTCGGCGCAGCGGTCGGCGCGCTCAGCGGCGGGTCGATCGCGGACAGGCTCGGGCGCAAACGCACCTTAATAATGGGCGGCCTCGTGTTCATCGCGGGCTCGCTGTGGTGCGCGCTTGCAGGATCGGTGGAAGCACTCGCGGCGGCCCGAACGTTCTTAGGAGTCGGCGTCGGCGGAGTGTCCATCGTGGCGCCGATGTACATCTCGGAGATGGTGCCCGCCCGGGTGCGCGGCAAGATGGTGTCACTGAACACGCTGATGATTGTGGTGGGGCAGCTGCTCGCGTACTCCGTGAACTCCGCACTCGCCTCGACCGGCAGCTGGCAGCTGATGCTCGGACTCGCCGCAGTGCCCGGAGCCGCGCTGGCCGTCGGCATGGCATTCCTGCCTGAAACACCCCTGTGGCTCGCCCGCCACCAGCGTATCGACGCAGCCCTCACCATCGGCTACCGCGTCGGCATGACCCGCGAAGAACTCACCCTCGAAACCACCGAAGACGCCGAGCTTCGCGCCCAGCGCGGCGGCGAGTGGGCACGTCTGCGCAACGTTCGGTGGCTACGCATGACCGTGCTGATCGCCGCGCTACTCGGCATTACGCAGCAGGTCACCGGTGTGAACGCCATCGTCTACTTCGCGCCAACGATGATGAACAAAGTCGGCCTCTCCACCGAAAACGCCGTCTACACCTCAATGATCATCGGCCTCGTGTCCGTTGTCGCGTGCTGGGTCGGACTGCAGGTCATCGACAGGATCGGCCGCAAACGACTACTGCTCATCGGCCTGAGCGGCAACGTCATCTTCCTCTTCGCACTCACGCTCACGTACCGTGCCGCGGAAAACAACGCCGCACTCGCGTGGGTCTCACTCGCCTGCATGGCGCTGTTCATCGCGTCGCAGCAAGCAGCAGTCTCGCCCACCACCTGGCTGCTTATCTCCGAGCTGGTCCCGCCACAAATCCGCGGCGCCGGCATGGGCCTCGCAGGACTCGCACTGTGGGTCATGAACTGGATCGTCGCCCAGTTCTTCCTCCCACTTGTCGACGCCCTCTCCGCCACCGCCACCTTCTCCATCTTCATCATCTGTGGCATCCTTGCAGCAGGATTCGTCCGCTACTTCGTCCCCGAAACAATGAACCGGAGTCTGGACGAAGTGGCGTCGGAAATGGAGCAACGCTACACCAAGTAGCAACGGCGTTTTGGTTTCCCCACGTGATGGGGTAATATAACGCGACGTGTCGCGACCAGACTGTTTCCAGTGGTCGCACGAAGATGAAGATCCTCGATTAGAAAGGAGCGCCCGATGAAGGTCCGCAAGTCGCTTCGGTCGCTGAAGAACAAGCCGGGCGCCCAGGTTGTGCGCCGCCGTGGCAAGGTTTACGTCCTGAACAAGAAGGAGCCACGCTTCAAGGCTCGTCAGGGCTAATTCAGCACTCGTGAAAACCCGCACCTCGTGTGCGGGTTTTTTCGTGCCCAGGGCACTAGGGTGGTGAAGGTGAAACGAGGGGTTAAGGGTCAAAATGTGTGTCTGGCTCGGCGTGTCGCGGGGGTTAGATTTGGCCTTTTTGAATGCCGATTGAGTGGGTGTAGTCGGTGTCGATAGCGTTGTCGTAGAGGGCTGGGCGTCCTGTTTCGTGGTCGGCTTGGTTCTCGGTTTGGGTCAGGGTGGATACTTTGGCGAGTTGGCCCTGGCCCCAGTCGGACTGCCTGGCGATTCGTACTGGATCGTCAGGCAGTTCCGTTTTTAAGTAGAGCCACCAATCCAGCATGCGGCGTTGTCGTTCGCCTGATCTGCCGCGGTGGGTTCTGGCGAGCAGTTTGAGCTGGGCGTTGATGCCGCCTTCTAAGCTGTTGGTGGTGGATTTGATCCGCTCGGGCGCAAGGACTCCTGCTGGCGGGTTGAGGTAGACAAACAGCATCTCGGACCGCCAAAGATGGTTGAGGCTGTTGTAGGCCTTGCGCACGTTGTGGTGGGTCCACACGCGGGTCCATGCACCTGTTTTGGGGTCTTTGATCATGGTTTTCTCGTTCATCCATTCCCGGTAGATCGTTGAAAACTCGTGTAGTTGCACACCCCACGCGGCGGCTTCATCCAGTGTGGTGATCCGGGTCAGTTTCAGCGCAAGTCGGTAGATGGTGCGCCCGGCATCGGTGCGTGGGTTGGTGGTGGTGTAGCGGCGGACCACGCGTTGGGCGTGGACGAGGCAGCGTTGAATTTTCGTAGTCGGCCAGCACTTTTTGATTGCGCTGTATGCGCCTTGGCCGCCGTCGATGACGGCGATGAGTGGGGCTTCGATGCGTTCAAGCAGCAGTTGGTAGTCGCGGGTGGTTTCGTGTTTGCACCAGTGCCAGGCGATCACGTGGTCGATGGTCGCCGCGACGATCAGGCAGCCACCGGCGGTGTAGGTGCCATCGAGAAATACCTGGTCGTAGATCCGCTTGTGGTGGCCGGCGGTGGGGTCAGGCACATCAACGAGCCAGCACCACTTGAAGCGCCGCTTCATGGTGGCGCGGCTAACACCGTTTCGTTTGGCTAGGTCGTCGAGTGATATTGCGGTGGTGCAATGCTCGATGAACTGGGTGAACACTGCCGCGTTGGTGATGTCGTTTCGACGTTTGACGCTGGAGGCGCCGCATTGTTTGCAGCGCCATCTGGTGGTGCCTTTGCTGGTGGTGCCGTTGCGTTTCATTTCACCGCCGCAGTGGCAGCGTGGTTGGTTCTTCGACATTGCGACACCACACCACGCCGCGCATAGCACATCACGGCTGCCACACCGAGGATTTCCCGTCGGGGGCTAGATATATGCTTCCGGAGCATATACTTTCCGGAAACCTACAGGTCAATCCGTGAAAATCCGCGATTCCGGACACACTTTTTGACCCTTAACCCGAAACGAGCATGCTGCGCCCTCCTCGCCGTGACCGCCCTCGGGGCCTGCGGGACACCCACTAACGACGCCCCGCCGACCATCACCGTCACCTCAACGACAACGCACCCGAACGCTCAGCCGCCTGCACCAGCTGACGAGCCGGTGGGCGAAGTGGGCGTCGATAAGCTGCTCTCCACTATCGCCGACGAAGTTGCCAACCAGTTCGGAGGCACCGTCGCCGTCGCCGCGGGCGGCGTAGGAAGCAGCGACGACCCAGCGATGCCAGCCTGGTCCACCATCAAAGTCCCCCTCGCAGTTGCCGCGTACCGCGTGGCGCCCGACACCGCGCAGCTCGCAGCACCCGCCGCGATCACCGCCTCAGACAACGACGCCGCGCTGCAACTCTGGAACGCCCTGCCACCCGGTGCCGGCGATACCGTCTTGGCCGAGGGCGGCGTACCAAAAACCATCAACACCGAACGCATCCGACCCGAGTTCTCAACCTTCGGCCAAACCATGCTCACCGCCGCCGAGGAATCCACTTTCATGTCCAATCTGAGCTGCCTGAGCGACGCCGGCCCCGTCCTTGAGTTGATGGGGCAAATCGTGCCCGGGCAGGACTACGGCCTTGGACAGCTCTCCAACGCGCGGTTCAAAGGCGGGTGGGGGCCCTCGATGTCCGGTGGATACGAAGTGCGCCAGATGGGACTCGTGTCAAATTCCGCAGAGCAGGACGTTGCTTTGGCTTTGGTCGTTGTCCCCGCCGACGGCAGCTACCAAACCGGCCAGGCCATGGCTAACGCCGTTGCAGAACAGCTCCGGAGCCAGCTAGATCAGCTGCCGGTTGCGGCATGCTGATTGGTTGATGTGGGTGTCCGCGGGGCGGACAAACAGCTGGCGAAGCTTGGCTCAACCCACCTCTCAATAAGTAAGGTTTCCGCGGCGCGGACACCGCTTCGTGATTTGCACGGACGATTCCCGCATTCCGCGGGGCGGACAATCTATCCGTTGTTACAACCCAACCTCCCGCACAGTCCGCCGCGCGGATTCCAACGAAGCTTTAGTCGACTCCAGTAGCATTCCGCGGCGCGGACAGAGCGAGTTCAGCTCAATACCCAAACGATTGCATCAAGGTGTCCGCCGCGCGGACACCCACCCACACACCCGTGCTCGAAAGTGGCGTCGCAAAGCACCCCGCGCACTGTCCGCCGCGCGGACACCCACCAACAAATATTTGAATAAACCTCTTGACACCACCATTCGAACACGTATACTAAACAAAACAACCAAAACACCAGGGGGAACCATGCACACCACCATCGACGCCGACACCATCATCAACACCATCGTAGAAAGCGCACGCCTGTTCGCATACTCACACGCAGAAATACTGACCGCGATCGCCGAATTCGACACCCACAACCTCGCCGAAGCCTACGGGTGTGCCTCAACCGGGGCATGGCTTGCCAGAGTGCTAAAAATGAAACGCACCCGCGCCTACGAATACGCCGCCGTCGCACGCAAACTCACCGCCTTTCCCACCATCCTCGACGCGCTACGACAAGGAACCATCGACTACACCAGCGTGCGCTACATGCTCGACTACGCCACCGACACAAACCAACACGAACTCGTAGAAATAGCCGCCGAATCTGGCTACCAAGGCCTCGTACACGCCCTGGCAGGCGCAACCCCCACCAATAGGCAACCCCAGGATGCTGGTGCACACTGCGGGCTGACCATCCGCGAAGACGGCCAATACCTACGCGGCTGGTTTTGCATGAACGCGACCGACGGTGTGGCCTTTCAAGCAGCCCTGCGCGCAGGCGCACACGCCTATGCGGATGACAACGCGATGGATGAGGCGGATGCGCAGATGATGCGCTCGACCTTCGGGCTGCCACCGGCACGATTAATGCTGCAATCACTGATGGGGATGGTGCACATGGTGCGCACCGGGGCCGCTAAGCATGCAACGATGGCGCCGGCGGCACAGGTGATGGTGCATATGACATCAGATGGGCGAGCATTTTTGCCGAATCACATGGCGGCGCCTGCCGCACGGCTTGCCAACTTGGTAGATCATGCAGATTTGATGGGTGTGCTCTATGACGCCCAGGGGCAGGTGGTCAGGTTTGGGCGCAAACGCAGGCTTGCAAGCCCGAAGCAGGTGCAGGTGTTGTTAGGGATGTGGGGGCATAAGTGCGCGGTGCCAGGGTGTGGGCATACCAGGTTTTTGCAGATGCATCATATTCGGGATTGGGCCGAAGGAGGTGCAACGGATGTGGAGAATTTGGTGCCGTTGTGCTCGAGGTGTCATTCGTTGGTCACTGATGGGTTTATCCGGGTGGTCAAGCCTGGGCCGGTGTTGTATTTCCGGTTTGCTAGTGGTGAGCAGTGGGTGTGTGAGCCTGGTCGGGTGGGGTATCGCGATGATGCTGCCGAGATTGAGTTGGATGGGTGGGGTGTGGATTCGTTTGCGGATGAAGCCGCACCGACGTGGGATTGGGACACACCCAAGGTTTAACCACGTCGGCGCATCTTCCTATGGCAGCATCGACTGAATCTGCTTCATGAGCTGAGGGTTCGTAGCGACGACACCACCAACCAACGCGATGATGCCCAGAATTACCAGTGCGGCGATTCCACCCTTCGAGGAACCGGAAGCGCTGCCGTCCTCTGCAACCTGAGGCTGCGTTGGATCTGAGGTAGGAGGCTCGGATTGTGTAGTAGTTGCCGTAGTTTTCTCAGAGGGTGCTGCAGACGATGTTGTCTTGCCTGTTGACTTAGTCGGAACCGGTGTCTGGCGAGGAGGCTCTGCAGCGGGAGTCGTCTCTTTCGGCTTCTGCGGAGCCGTCGAAGCGGTTGTTGTCTTGGTTGGGCGAGGCTTCGGCACCGACAGCGTGATTGTCTCGGAAGCTTGATTGCCGGCTTCATCCGTGGCGGTGATGACTACACGGTGTGTGCCCGAATCTTTGGTCGAACCAACAATCCGGTTCCCTTTATGTCGCAGTCCGGCTGGCAGGCCGGTCACGGACAAAGCGGTCTTGGTTGCGTCCTCGACTCGGATCGGCAGGTCGAACTTGGTTGCCGCAGGCGGGTTGTGGTCAACCAAGATGCGAGGCCGGACGGTGTCCACCACGCGGAATCCAATTGCGCCCTGGCCCGTATTTCCAGCCGCATCAAACGCCTTGACGGAAGTCTGGAAGTTGCCCAGCGCTGAAGGTGTACCGCTGATGGTGCGGGAGCTTTCGTCGAAACGCAGACCGTGTGGGAGACCCGAAACGGTAACCCGTTCCACCCCTACGCCGTCTGTTGCATCAACAACATGCGAGAACGGTGTACCAATTTCGTGCTCAAACTCGGCGTTTTGCACTGTTGGGGCAGTGGTGTCCTCTACCACCAGCTCGAGCTCCGCCTCGGATGTATTGCCACTGGTATCAGTAGCGATGACGGTGACAGAGTGCGAGCCGACCGCGTCAGTGACGCCATCGATGACGCCGTTGGTGTCGTCATAAGACAGGCCACGGGGGAGGCCGTCGACGCGCACACTGACTGGGGTTGCGTCGTCAACCTCAATGCTGATGGAGTCATTGAATTCTGAATTGGCTTCCCAGCGAGCGTTGCTCCGCATGTTGATGGCTGGCTTCTTCGTGTCGCGCACCTCGAGCTGAACTGTTTCCGTTGCAGTATTGCCAGCGGCGTCCGTGGCGGTTACCTGAAGCTCGTGCGTTCCGACGACGGTGGTCGTGCCGTAGATGTACTCCCTAAATGGCACGAGGCCATCAGGGAGTGCACTGACTGTCACAGTAAGGAAACTGTCGCTGTTATCAGTGACCGGAATCTTGTGGTCGGCGTACTCGCCAGCCTCCAGGACCAGCGCAGTGGTATCGATCACGGGCGGAGTGGCGTCGTTAATCTGGAAACTGATACTGCTCGATTTTTCGTTCCCACGTGCGTCGCGTGCCGTCACGGTTGCATCTTGTTCCCCAGGCTTCGTCGGTGTCCCTCGAACAGTGACGGTGGCGCGGAGCCGTGGTTCGTCGTACTGAATGTCCGCATACAGACCTTCTGGCAGGTCGGTTACCTCGACGGTCAGCTCGTTGTACTCGTCCGTGATGGTGAATTCGAACGGTTCGATTTCGGCATCGGAGTCGAGTTCTTTCTTTTCGACGTCCCCAATCACGGGAGCGGTCTCGTCAGTTGCTTTCGCGTATTCGTAAAGAAGGTCTTCTTGCCAGCCCTCCGGAAGCTCGACTGGGTTGGCGTCGACAAGGCTTTGGACTTCAATGCCTTTCACGTTGCCGTTGTCGTCGTAGTAGATCCCGGAAACAAGGCCTGCGACGTCGTCTCCGATGGTGACCGGCGTGTTGATCTCTGGGACGAAATCACCGTAGGGGAGAAGCAGGATCGCGTCGCCGATGGTGCCTGCCACGGTCAATGAACGCCAGTCGATACTAGCCGTGTCCCCCAGGTGTACTTGGTCGGTCGATAGGAGCGCTCCAGGAGTCTCGGCGTTTTCGCCCAGACGTGTGTCATCCGGGGCTTGGATGTATGGGAGATGTGCGTCGAAAAATGTGCCGATTTCGGCCAGTGCCCAGTGCTTGGGCCACCCGTATGTCGTAGAAACTCCGCGCGCCCCGCCCGGCCCGGTGCACGCAGGACTTGTGTAGATCCGCTGATGGACGTGATCGACGTATTTCGCTGTGCACTCCTGGTCGAGGAAGAGATCGCGATCGTTGTCGTCGAGGCCCACGGCGTCGCCTTGGTTGACCGCGACGGGGTTCTCGGCCTCGTCCTGCGCTTTTTGGTACGCGTCCCACTGTGCTTTCGCGAGGCCCGAGTAGTTGACGTACTCGTCGCTAGTTGGAGTCTCTTCCCATCCGACAGCAATACCGTATTTGTGGGCTTGACCTGTTCCGACTCTATCGTTCCCGGAGTTCACGCCGATAAAGTGACGCTTGCCGTCTTCATCAATGACCCAGTTTGGCCCGCCCGAATCTCCCTTATGCATTGGGTCGTCTTGTGTGAAGTGGATGACATTATTGATCACGCCCATGACGTAGTTCTGCATCACGTGGCCGGTCGTTTGACCGAAGCCGTACACCATCTGACCGACCCGGAGCATTGACGGCAACAGAACGCTGTCGGAGGTGTAGGCATTCTCTCCAAGTAACGCCGAGCGGTGTTCGGGGATATCGATGTAGCCCCAGTCTTTGCTCATGGTGCTGTCGGTGAGATCGCCCTCGAAATCGAACTCGGTCACCACCGTGCCTAGGTAATAGTTCCTGTTTTGTGTGTCGGTGAAGTAGAGAGGGCCGCCATCGCTGCAGTGACCAGCTAGGAAAATGCGGTTGTTGGGCTTATCGATGTATCCGACGGTGCAACCATGACCGTTGTTGAAAATTTTGTCACCCTGGTTAATCGTGCTTACTTCGCCCGGAGCATATGACAGCATGGATTCACGCTCGAGGAGTAACGCCACTTTGTTCGGTTCGCTTGTCGGAGGAACTTCTGGGTCTGCGAGGAGGACGAGTCCCTGTCTGTGGTCGTCGTTGTCAAAGACCCCCTCATACATCCCGAGGTAGCGGCCGCCGACTGAAACTGGTGCGCCATGTGTCAAATACGCATGGCTCGGAAGTGTAATCGCCAGGAAACCATCGGTGGTGTTCTCAATCGTTGCATCGTAGTCTTCCCGTGGGCCGTGAACGGTCACGGTATCTCCGGCCGAGAGGTACGAACCGAGAACTGGCTCAGCTGACTCACCGACTTGTGGAAGCAGCGAGTCCGGGATCGCGTAGGAAGCGAAGCGATTCAGGAAGAGATCTTTGTTGTGAGAAAAATCGGTCTGCCTGTCCTCGAAGTAGTGTATGGAGCCCTCGGAGTCGCGGTAGTACAGGGAATGCCCTTCGCCGCAAAGCGCGTCGGTATACACACGCCCATCCGCGATGTGGGCAACCTGGCAGATGTACTCATGGCCTCCCTTCGAGTACGACAATTTATCCCGCTGCTCGAACAGCTCCTCATGCTGATCGGGCACCCACTGACTTGTCGTCTGGGCTGTGGCGTCGGGCGGGGAGAAGACAGTGGTGCTCATCGCGAAGGCTGTGAAAAGGGCGATAAGCGTCTTACCAGGTCGGAAGCTTCGCATGAATTAAATGTACAGAATCTTCACGAGCTTCTCACAGTTTTGGTATAGGAGATGCGTCACGAAGTCCGAGCATGCGCTTGACCACGTTCTCAGCAGAGATGAGGCACATGGGCACACCGACGCCAGGAACGGTGGTTTGCCCCGCGTAGTACAGGTTGTCCACCTTGGCGGAAATGTTGCGACCGCGGAAGAACGCGGATTGCCGCAGGGTGTGCGCGGGCCCGATGGCGCCACCTGCGAAGGAGTAGTAGCGTCCGGCGAAGTCAGCGGGGCCGATGGTGCGCTTCACGACAACCCGTTCCCGCAGGTCAGCGACACCAGTGCGTGCGACGATGAGGTCCAGTGTCGCGTCAACGATGGCGGCGACACGCGGGGACTCTGCAGCGCCGTACGCGTCCCCGTGCCCGATCGACGGGTCGGCCGCAACCGGGATGAGCACGAACAGATTCTCACACCCGGCGGGCGCGACAGTCGGGTCCGTGGCGGAGGGCTTGCACACGTAGATCGAGCGCGATGCGTCGCGCGAGCCGCTGCTGTCAGCAGGGAACACGGCGTCGAAGTCTTCGCCCCACTCCTCGGAAAAGAACAGCGTGTGGTGAAGCAGTTCCGGCAGCGCACCGCGCACACCAATGAGCGCGAGTACGCAGCTCACACCTGGGTTGTGGTGCTTAAAGTGCGCCTCGGAATAGGTGCGAGCAGACGCGGGGAGCAACGAAGTCTCGGTGTGGTGCAGGTCTCCGGCGGCGACGACGACGTCGGCGGGCAGGAAGCGCGTCCCGCTTTCGCTGAGCACGTGTATGCCGGTGGTGGAGCCGTCGATAACTTCGATGCTGGTGGCCTCGTGCTCAAGCAGGATTTCGACGCCGTGCGCGCGGGCGAGCCGCTCGAGCGCGGTGACGATGCCGCTGAATCCGCCTTGTGGGTAGCGCACGCCGAGAGTCAGGTCGGTGTGGCTCATCAGGTGGTACAGGCTCGGGGTGTCGCGCGGCTGTGAGGACAGGAACACCGCCGGGTACTGCAGGATCTGGCGCAGGCGCGGGTCGCGGAAACGCTTGTCCACGTAGCGCTGCAGCGGCTGGAGCAGCAACACCGCGAGGGTGAATGCGCGGGAGACGACGTCGCGGTGCAGGAACGGCCGCAGCGAACTGAACGTGGTGTAGAGGAAGCGGTCGAGCGCGATGTTGTAGACGTCGGCCGCGCTGGCGAGGTAGTCGCGCAGCGCGTCGCCCGCGCCGGGCTCGAGGGACTCGAAGAGGTCGGCGACGGCGTCGGTACCGAAGGGGACGTCGAGAAGCGGGCGGTGTTCGGGGTAGATGCGGTAGCCGGGGTCGAGAAGTTGCAGGTCGAGCTCTGCCGCGGTGGAGGTGCCCATGAGCTCGAAGAAGTGGTCGTAGGCCTCGGGCATGAGGTACCAGGAGGGTCCGGTCTCGAAGCGGAAGCCGCCGATGCGCAACTCGTCCGCGCGCCCGCCGAGGTGCCCATTCTTTTCGACGACCACCACCGCCGAACCGCGCTTCGCCAGCAGGCACGCTGTTGCCAGGCCTGCGATTCCCCCGCCGATGATGACAACGCGCTCCGTCACTGCAGCCTCCTTCCCGTCGCCGCCGTCCGCGCGATGATGGCTGCTTTCCGCGGCGCGGACACCCGGACCCGTTGGGTGAGGATGGCTTCTGGTGGCGTGTCCGCGAGCAAGTCGGTGAGCGCTTCGAACAGGTTCGCCGCTACCGCGACGGCGACACCGCAGCGCTTGGGCAGCGCGGGGATGGCGGACCACGCGGCGTCGAAGTCGTGGCGGATGTCCGCGACGATCGCGTCTCGGCCGGCCTTGGTCAGCGGGTAAGAAGCCTGCGGGAAATAGTTACGGGCGAGCCGGTTGGTGTCGTCGGCGTAGTCGCGCAGGAAGTTCACCTTCTGAAACGCGGCCCCCAGCGCCCGCGCACCTTCCTGCAGCTTGCTGTACTCGGCCTGGGGAGGGCGTCGGCCCCCGAAGAAGACATCCACGCACAGCAAACCGATGACCTCGGCGGAGCCGTAGATGTATCGCTCGACGGACTCCTCCGTGTGCGCCTCGCCGGTTATGTCGTGGCGCATCGAGGTGAAGAACGTGGCGAGGTGGGCGTCGTCGAAGTTGCAGCGGCGCGCGGTATCGGCGAAGGCGTGCAGGATCGGGTCGGTGTGGAACGTGGTTGCTGTGGCGCTGCGGACGCGCTGCTCGTAGTCCTTGAGGGCTGCCGCGCGCTCGGGGGAGGGGGCGGCACCGTCCACAATTTCGTCGGCGATGCGCACCACCGCGTAGAGGTTGCGGATGTCGGTTCGCTGCGGCTCGGGAAGTAGTCGCGTGGCGGCGCCGAAGCTCGTCGAATAGCTGCCAATGACCTCGCTCGCGGCGCGCCGTGCCATGTGGCTGTAGCGTTGCTGCGGGCTGGGGTGGGAGCGAAACATTGGTGGGCTTTCAGGTCATCGGAAGTGATTTTTCATAGTCTAGGCTACATGTGGACCCGCGGTGGGAGCCGTGCTGGGAATACCACGCGTGTAACTACTATATGTAGTATCACTTGCAGAAATATCACCCAAGGTATAGTGTCTTCTCTTGTAGCGCCGATCAAGACGGCGCGGGGAAAACTCCCGAAATAGTCTTCATTTTATGTAGAGAGAGAGCCCACAGGTTATGTCTATTACCGTTTACACCAAGCCGGCGTGCATGCAGTGCAAAGCGACCACGAAGGCGCTCGAAAAAGCAGGGCTGGAGTACGACCTTGTAGATATCTCCGTCGACGACGAAGCACGTGACTACGTCCTCGCGCTCGGCTACCTCCAGGCGCCAGTTGTTGAGGTGAACGGTGAGCACTGGTCCGGGTTCCGCCCGGAGCGCATCCGTGGCCTGGCTGCGGCTTAACTCTTCAGACGTCTCGCGCCGCTAGTGTTTTTGCACATTGGCGGCTCTTTTTATGTAGGGGTCATACAAATGTTGATCGTGTACTTCTCGTCGTTGACGGAGACGACGAAGCGGTTCGTCGATAAGGTGGGGCTTCCCGCACGGCGCATCCCGTTGCGGCGCACCGACCCTGCACCAATTATCGACGAGCCCTACGTCCTCATCTGCCCGACCTATGGCGGGGGCGTATCGATGACGCACGTGAACACCAAACCTGTCCCGCCGCAGGTCATCAAGTTTTTGAATGACGAACACAACCGCAGCTATATCCGTGGCGTCATCGCGTCTGGCAACTCCAACTTTGGCACGGACTACGGCCTGGCTGGTGACGTAATATCGGAGAAGTGCAACGTCCCGTACCTGTTCCGCTTTGAGCTGCTGGGTACTGACGACGACGTACTACGCGTGCGCAACCAGCTGATTCAGTACGCGGACCGCCTCGGCCTGCTGCCGCTGACCCCCGAGCAGGAAGACGCGCTAGAGTCGGTTGGGCAGCTGCCGGGGCAGGAGAACGTACAACGCTTAGCGCAACTGCGCGAGAAATATACAAATAAATACCGCAACGCCGATCGTTAATTAACACTGAAGCATCAAGAGGATATCTGTGTCTACGAACCCTATTCATGGCAAGAATGTGCCGGAGCCAGTCAACGAGGCTGACATGCTGGACTACCACACGCTCAACGCACTGCTGAACCTGTACGACGAAAACGGTCAGATCCAGTTCGATAAGGACCGCGAGGCTGCGAATCAGTTCTTCCTGCAGCACGTGAACCAGAACACGGTGTACTTCCACGACCTCGAAGAGAAGATGAAGTACCTGGTGGACAACAAGTACTACGAGCCCGAGGTTATTGAGGCATATGACTGGGAGTTCGTGAAGGACACGTTCAAGCGTGCGTATGCCTTTAAGTTCCGCTTCAAGTCCTTCCTGGGCGCGTACAAGTACTACACCTCCTACACGCTGAAGACATTCGACGGTCGCCGTTACCTCGAGCGCTTCGAGGACCGCGTGGCGATGACCGCGCTCTTCCTCGCAGACGGTAGGGAAGAGGTCGCATCCGCGCTCGTCGACGAGATTATGACGGGCCGCTTCCAGCCGGCGACGCCGACATTCCTCAACGCAGGCAAGGCGCAGCGCGGCGAGCTCGTGTCTTGCTTCCTGCTGCGCATCGAGGACAATATGGAGTCCATCGGCCGTGCGATTAACTCCTCGTTGCAGCTGTCGAAGCGCGGCGGCGGCGTAGCGTTGCTGCTGTCGAACATTCGTGAGGCCGGCGCGCCCATTAAGCACATCGAGAACCAGTCGTCTGGTGTGATTCCAGTGATGAAGCTGCTGGAGGACTCCTTCTCCTACGCAAACCAGCTCGGCGCACGCCAGGGCGCAGGTGCTGTGTATCTCAACGCGCACCACCCTGACATCATGAAGTTCCTGGACACCAAGCGCGAAAACGCTGACGAGAAGATTCGTATTAAAACGCTCTCGCTGGGCGTCGTCGTCCCAGACATCACCTTTGAGCTGGCGAAGCGTAACGACGACATGTACCTGTTCTCGCCGTACGACGTCGAGCGCGTCTACGGCGTTCCGTTCGCCGACATCTCCGTCACCGAGAAGTACGAAGAGATGGTGGAAGACCCGCGCATCCACAAGTCGAAGATTAATGCGCGTCAGTTCTTCCAGACGCTGGCGGAGATCCAGTTCGAGTCCGGCTACCCGTACATCATGTTCGAGGACACCGCGAACCGAGCGAACCCGGTCAAGACTGGCCGCATTAACATGTCCAACTTGTGCTCCGAGATCCTGCAGGTCAATTCCCCGTCGGAGCTCAACGCTGACCTGACGTACGCGAAGGTCGGCCACGATATTTCCTGCAACCTTGGCTCCTTGAACATTGCGATGGCGATGGATTCCGACGACTTCTCCCGCACCGTCGAGACCGCAATCCGCGGTCTTACGGCGGTGGCGGACAAGACGTCGATTGACTCGGTGCCGTCGATCCGTGAGGGTAACGACGCCTCCCACGCCATCGGCCTGGGCCAGATGAACCTGCACGGATTCCTTGGCCGCGAGCACATCCACTACGGCTCAGAGGAAGGCCTCGACTTCACGAACGCCTACTTCGCGGCCGTGATGTACGAGTGCATCAAGGCATCGCACAAGATCGCAGTGGAGACGGGCAAGAAGTTCGAAGACTTCGAGCGCTCCGAGTACGCCACCGGCGAGTTCTTCGACCGCTACAACCCGGAGGATTTCCAGCCGAAGACGGAGAAGGTCAAGGCGCTGTTCGAAAAGTCGACGATCGCAGTGCCGACGGCCGAAGAATGGGCAGCACTGAAAGAAGCGGTCGCTCGCGACGGCATCTACAACCGCTACCTGCAGGCAATCCCGCCGACCGGCTCGATTTCTTACATCAACAACTCAACCTCCTCGATCCACCCGATCGCGTCGAAGATTGAGATCCGTAAGGAAGGCAAGATCGGTCGCGTCTACTACCCGGCGCCTCACCTGAACAACGACAACACCGAGTACTTCGACGACGCCTACGAGATCGGCTTCGAGAAGATCGTCGACACCTACGCTGTCGCTACGAAATACGTCGACCAGGGCCTGTCGCTGACCCTGTTCTTCAAGGACACGGTGACGACGCGCGACCTGAACCGCGCGCAGATCTACGCATGGCGCAAGGGAATTAAGTCCCTGTACTACATCCGCCTGCGCCAGATGGCCCTGGAGGGCACCGAGATCGAAGGTTGCGTGTCCTGCATGCTGTAATGCTGGTTGAGAACAGCGCTGTTTGAGAACAGCGCTGGCTTAGAACTCGACGAAGCCGTCCACTCCGCGCAGAAGGCTCCAGGATGCGTTTTCTGCTCCTGTTGAGTCGCCGGATTGGATGGCTTCTGCCACTTTCAGGTGGTATGCCATTGCATCAAGGTGTGGGTCGTTCGGCATGATGCCGTAGCGGGTGCGCCCTTCAAGCACGTACAGAATGGGAAGGGTGAGGGTGCTAAACATCTCGTTGCCGGAGCACTCCAATATTAAGGTGTGAAAACGTTTATCCGCCTCGAGGAACGCGTCCGTGTTGCCCTGTCCAGCTTCGGAGAGCTCCATGAGCTGTTCGGCGAGCGCCTTGAGTTCCTGTGCTTGTTCCTTCGTTGCGTTCGTCGCTGCGAGCGCTGCTGCGACCGGCTCGACTGCCTTGCGCAACTGGTCGAGTGACACGATCTGCTTCGCTCGGTGCGCTTCGCTGCTGAGACGCCAACGGATCACCGCCTGGTCAAAGACAGCCCAGTGTTCTTCCGGCAGCACCTTAATGCCGACTCTGCGAGAGGAGCTCACAAGCCCGAGCTGCTCCAGCGCGCGCATTGCCTCACGCGCGACTGTGCGCGAAATCCCAAACCGGCTGGAAAGATCCTGGAGCGTAAAGCGCTCTCCCGGCGCCATTGTCCCCGATACAATCTCGCCCCCAAGCTCGTCGAGCACCTTGGTCAGAAGAGGTCCTTCGGCGGATTCGGCAGGATCGAGGGTGAGAGGCATGCTATTCATCCTTTTTCTCGTATCGGAGAGTTTGAATTGAGACTATTAATCAGCATAACCCCGGCTGTGAACTACAACGCAACGAGTCGGGCATGGGTGGGGGTAGGAGGGGGTGAATCCTAAGGAGAAAGCGGTGTAGGGAACTGGTCGCGTTTGGCGAAAGTCAAAGTCGGCTGTCCGGAATGTACCCCCGCCAAGTGTCCGCCGCGCGGACAATCGCAACCGGCGCCGCTGCGTAGAGGCGCTTGCGCTAAGATGGGCGCCATGACTGAAGAGTATCTTGGCTACCTGCAGGCTCATAAGGAGCCGATGAAGGCGATTAACTGGAACGAAATCCCTGATGAGAAGGACCTCGAGGTGTGGGACCGCCTCACGGGTAACTTCTGGCTCCCAGAAAAGATTCCTGTTTCGAATGACATTCCGAGCTGGAACACGCTGACTGATGATGAGCAGCTTTCCACGATGCGCGTGTTCGCAAACCTGACGCTACTGGATACGCTGCAGGGCACCGTCGGTGCGGTATCTCTGCTGCCGGACGCGAAGACGCTGCACGAAGAGGCCGTCTATACGAATATTGCGTTCATGGAGTCCGTACACGCCAAGTCCTACTCGAACATTTTCATGACGCTGGCGTCCACCCCGCAGATTAATGAGGCGTTCCGCTGGACAGAAGAAAACAAAGAGGTGCAGCGCAAGGCTAAGATTGTAGAGTCCTACTACCGTGGCGACGACCCAATGAAGAAGAAGGTCGCCTCCGTCATGCTGGAGTCCTTCCTCTTCTACTCGGGCTTCTACCTGCCTTTGAACTGGGCGGTGCACTCGAAGCTGACGAACACCGCGGACATTATCCGCCTCATCATTCGCGATGAGGCCGTGCATGGTTACTACATTGGTTACAAGTATCAGGTTGGTCTGCGCGACGAGTCCCCGGAGCGCCAGGAGGAGCTCAAGGAGTACGCCTTCGATATTCTCTACGACCTGTACGAGAACGAGATTCAGTACACGGAAGATATCTACGATCCGCTGGGCTGGACCGAGGACGTGAAGCGTTTCCTGCGCTACAACGCGAACAAGGCCCTCAATAACCTGGGCTACGAGGGGCTTTTTCCGGTCGATGAGGCTCGCGTTTCGCCGGCGATCCTGGCGTCGCTATCGCCAAACGCGGATGAGAATCACGACTTCTTCTCTGGCTCGGGTTCCTCGTACGTCATTGGCAAGGCCGAGGAGACCGAGGATGATGACTGGGACTTCTAACCCTGTCAGCTGAGTGCTTTTGACGCCACTTCGTGCCACCGCAGCAGTTTGCGGTGGCGCGTTTTTCGTTTTCGGGCGTAAACGTGCCCAAACTTTGGGTTGATACTAAACGGGGGACGTGTGTGGGGGAGTTTCGAAACGTTGCGAGCGTACTGGCTTGTGCTATGTGTTTGGTGGCTGCTGTGACTGTTGGTGTTTCGGCAGGTAACTCATGGTGGCTGTTGTCAGGCCTTGGCAGGGGTGCGAGGTGGACGTTGGGGAAAGGCCCGGAAAGGCTGGCAAATGTATGGGCGCGTCACTTAAGATGATGCGGTATCACAATTAGCTTTCGTGTACCTGTTTTGTGCGCGAAAGTTACAGTCAGGAGGAACGAATGACCGCTGTGGCGCCAAGGCTGGAGACTAAAGTCCAGTCGACACGTCCGGAGCCAACTGGCAATGGCCGGATTGGCTCTCAGATTTATAAGCAGCTCACCACGACAGACCACAAAGAGCTGGGCATCATGTACATCATCATGTCCTTCATCTGGTTCTTCGTTGGTGGCTTGATGGCTCTGCTGATCCGTGCTGAGTTGTTCAGCCCGGGCCTGCAGTTCCTGTCCAACGAGCAGTTCAACCAGCTGTTTACCATGCACGGCACCGTGATGCTGCTTGCGTTCGGTACGCCAGTTGTGTGGGGCTTCGCTAACTATGTCCTGCCGCTGCAGATCGGCGCGCCGGATGTGGCGTTCCCACGTCTGAACGCGTTCGGCTTCTGGATTACGTCCGTCGGTGTTTTCGCGATGCTGGCTGGGTTCTTGACCCCGGGTGGTGCGGCTGACTTCGGCTGGACCATGTACATGCCGCTTGCTGACGCAACGCACACCCCATCCGTATCCGCGAACCTGTGGATCGTCGGTGTGGGCGCAACCGGTATCGGTACCGTCGCATCCGCGATCAACATGCTGACCACCGTGCTCACCATGCGTGCGCCAGGCATGACGATGTTCCGTATGCCAGCGTTCACCTGGACCGTGTTCGTCACCTCGATCATCGCGCTGATGATCTTCCCGCTGCTGCTCGCTGCTGCACTGGGCGTGCTGTACGACCGTCTGCTGGGCGGCCACATCTACGACACTGCAAACGGTGGCGCAATCCTGTGGCAGCACCTGTTCTGGTTCTTCGGACACCCTGAGGTGTACGTCCTGGCGTTGCCGTTCTTCGGTATCATCTCCGAGATCATCCCGGTCTTCTCCCGTAAGCCAATGTTTGGCTACATCGGCCTGATCTTCGCAACGCTCGCGATTGCTGGCCTGTCGATGGCTGTGTGGGCGCACCACATGTTTGCAACCGGTGCCGTCCTGCTTCCGTTCTTCTCCTTCATGACCTTCCTGATTTCCGTCCCGACCGGTGTGAAGTTCTTCAACTGGGTGGGCACGATGTGGAACGGACACATCACCTTCGAGACCCCGATGCTGTGGGCGATGGGCTTCCTGTTCACGTTCCTCTTCGGTGGTCTGACCGGTATTATGCTGGCTTCGCCACCGCTGGACTTCCAGCTGCATGACTCCTACTTCGTGGTTGCGCACTTCCACTACACCCTGTTCGGTACCGTGGTGTTCTCCGCAATCGCTGGTGTCTACTTCTGGTTCCCGAAGATGACCGGCCGCATGCTGGACGAGCGCCTGGGCAAGATCCACTTCTGGTTCACGTTCATCGGTTTCAACATGACCTTCCTGGTCCAGCACTGGCTGGGCAACATGGGTATGCCACGCCGCTACGCTGACTACCTGGATACCGACGGCTTCACGCTGCTGAACCAGATCTCCACGGTCGGTTCCTTCATCCTGGGCATCGGTATGCTGCCGTTCATCTGGAACGTCATCAAGTCCTGGCGTTACGGCGAGATTGTCACCGTGGATGACCCATGGGGCTACGGCAACTCGCTCGAGTGGGCAACCTCCTGCCCGCCACCGCGCCACAACTTCACCGCGCTGCCACGTATCCGCTCCGAGCGTCCTGCGTTCGAGCTGCACTACCCGCACATGGTGGAGCAGCTGCGCCGCGAGGCTCACAGCAACCACAAGGCTGATACCCCAGCAACGTGGAAGGGCACGAACTCCGGGAAGTAACCAGATGGTGAACCCCTCATCCTGACAGATCACACCCCTCATCGGTTCTCCGATGAGGGGTTTTGTGTTGTCAAAAGGTGCTACCCTCATCACAGTCAGCCAGTAACACGAAGGAGTACACCACCAATGACGGCGTTTGAGGTAGAGCTGCAAGCAGGTCTCAAGCCTGCGGTTATCACCGCGTCGGGCCCAGACCGCCCGGGCGTTTCGGGTTCGTTTTTCACAACCCTGTCGCGCCACAATGTCCAGCTGCTCGACGTGGAGCAGACGGACTTCCGAGGGCGCCTGATGCTGGCAGCCTTCGTGGGCATGGACCCAAACGACTTGGTGGATATCGAGCGTGAGCTGCGCGTCGCGCTGTGGGACTATGGTCAGCGTGTCACCATCGAGACGGATGTCTCCGCCCGCTCGGACCAGCGCCCGCGTTCCACGCACGTGGTGGTGGTCCTTGGCAACCCGGTTACGGCTGAGGCGGTTTCACGGCTGGGGACGGAGTTGGCGTCGGTAGGTGCAAACATTGACACGATTCGCGGGATCGCGCAGTACCCGGTGACAGGTTTGGAGCTGTGCATTACGATCCCGAATTACTCGCCGGGTGACGGGCAGGAGATCCGCAAGAAGCTCGCGGAGATCTCAGCAGAGCTGGGGATTGATCTCGCGATGGAACACGCGGGCTTGCACCGCAGGATGAAGCGCCTGGTGTGCTTCGACTGTGACTCGACCTTGATCACTGGCGAGGTCATCGAGATGCTGGCTGCGCACGCGGGACGTGAGGCGGAGGTCGCTGCTGTGACTGAGCGCGCGATGCGCGGCGAATTGGACTTTGAGGAGTCGCTGCGCGAGCGAGTGAAGGCACTGGCGGGGCTCGACGCGTCGGTGATTGAGCAGGTGGCGAAGGACATTGTGCTCACGCCTGGAGCGAGGACCACGATTCGCACGTTGAACTCGATGGGGTACCGCACCGCAGTGGTGTCCGGTGGGTTCATTCAGGTGCTGGAGGGGCTGGCTGAGGAACTGGAGCTCGACTACGTGCGCGCGAACACGCTCGAGATTGAAGACGGGAAGCTGACCGGTCGGGTGATCGGCAAGGTGGTGGACCGCCAGGCGAAGGCGGAGTTCCTGCGCGAGTTTGCTGAGGACAGTGGGCTGCGCATGGACCAGACGATCGCGGTGGGTGACGGCGCAAACGACATCGATATGCTCTCTGTGGCTGGTCTAGGCATTGCGTTTAATGCGAAGCCGGCGTTGAAGGAGATCGCGGACGCGTCGGTGAACCACCCATTCCTGGATGAGGTGCTCTACATGATCGGCATCCCGCGTGACGAGATCGACGACTCGAATGAACGCCAGGGCATCGACGGCCGCGTAGCACTGACAAGCCGCGAAGCATGAGCAGACAGTTAGCTTGGCAGCTCCTGCACGAGCGCACCAGCGCTGACTACCGACAGCGCACAGAGGACCCGCGCGACCCGGAGACGGTGCAGGCGATGCAGCTGGTGATCAACCTGCCGAAGCAGGACCCGCCGGCACGTAACGCCGTGCTAGTCGACGCCGCTCGCGCCACCGTCGCTGTCTGTCTCGCGGAACAAGCGGGCCAGCCCGGGCCGTGGCGGGAGCACCTGCAGCGCTGGTACGACCACCGCATCCGCAAGGTGACTCGCCGTGCGCGAAACAAGGCGTGGTTGGACGCGCAGGAGGTGCCCGGGGTGACGGTCGGGTCGGTGCGAGCGTTCGTGCCATCCGCGGTGTGCGACGTGCCACACGAGGTATCGAAGCTGCAGATCAAGGGGACGGACCTGCCGATGGAGTCGGTGGAGGGGCAGGTGGGGGCGTCGACACCTGTGATTGTGGTGGATGCTGGGCTCGAGATGTCTGCAGGGAAGGCGGCCGCACAGGTGGGGCATGCCTCAATGCTGCTTGCTGCGCAGCGCCCGCTCGAGTGGGTGCAGGCGTGGGCCGAGGACGGCTTCCCGCTGAGTGTCCGCGAGGCGGACAGCGGCGTGTTTGCGGAGTGCTTGGCGTACGCGCGCGAACACGACGGCGTGGTGGTCGCCGACGCAGGGTTCACGGAGGTCGCGCCAGGCTCGGTGACGGCGCTGGCGTTTAGCGAGCCGCCACTAAGCGTTGCAGCGCGCCTCTGACGGTATCGGGGTTGGTGGTCTCCCAGAAGGCTGGGAGGCTGCGGCGCAGGAATGAGCCGTAGCGCTTCGTGACTAAGCGGTTATCGAGCACAGCGACGACGCCGCGGTCACTGACCGAGCGCAGCAGGCGGCCCGCTCCCTGCGCCATGAGGAAGGCGGCGTGGGTCGCGGAGACCTCCATGAACCCGGAGCGCCCGGCAGCATCCGCGGCGTTGGCACGTGCCTGCAACAGCGGATCGTCGGGGCGGGGGAACGGGATGCGGTCGATGATGACAAGCGACAGGGAGCGGCCGGGGACGTCGACACCCTGCCAGAGGGTCAGCGTGCCGAACAGGCAGCTGTTCTCGTTGCGGGCGAACTTGTCCACGAGCGCGCCGGTGGAGTCTTCGCCCTGCAACATGATGTCGAAGGGGAGGCGTGTGCGCATCGCTTCCGCGGCCTGCTGGGCGGCGCGGCGCGAAGAGAAGAGACCGAGCGTGCGACCGCCGGCAGCGGTGATGAGCTCGGCGATCTCATCGAGCGTCGCGTCCGACAGGCCGTCGCGGCCAGGTGCAGGCAGGTGCTTGGCGGTGTAGAGGATGCCGGACTTCGCCGGGTCGAAGGGGGTGCCGGCGTCGAGGCTGTCCCATGTGTTGTCCGGAAGACCCCAGGAGGCCGCCATGGCGTTGAAGTTCCCGCCGACAGTCAACGTGGCGGAGGTAAGCACCACGGTGTGTTCGCCGAAGAGCTTCTCCCGCAGCAGGGCGGCGACGGAGAGTGGCGCGACGGCCACGGAGTCGTCGTACTTGTCGGAGCGCGTCAGCCACACCACGTCGTAGTGCTTGGCTGGGTCGTCCTCGTCGAAAACCTCGAGGATGCGGACGGTGGCGTCGTGCAGGTCCTCGAGGTGGTTCTTGAGGTTGCCGCGCTCGGCGGCGGTTTCCGGGTCGTTCGCGGCCTCGCCTTCGGGGGCGTCGGCGATGGCGTTGCGCGTGCGCCACAGTGCATCGCGGACACCGGTGAAGGCGCCGCGCGCGGGATCAGAGATGCGTTCCCAGCGGCCGGGCTCCTCCAGGGCGAGTGCCGCGTTGAAGTCGTCGGCGACGTCTTCGAGAATCGCCTTATCCGCACCGAGCTTGCCCGCACGCCGGGCAGCGAGCGTCAGCGCGCGGGCTGAGAGTTCGTTGGTGGCTACGGAGGTGATGCGCCCGTCGAGCTCGTGGGCCTCGTCGATGATGACGACGTCGTGCTCCGGCAGTACGTCAACGTCTGCGAGGGCGTCGATAGCTAGCAGCGCGTGATTCGTTACCACCACGTCGACGGAGCGGGTCTTCTCCCGCGCAAGCTCGGCGAAACATTCGTCGCCGTGCGGGCAGCGGCTCGCTCCCAGGCACTCGTTGGAAGTAACGGACACCTGGCGCCACGCCAAATCGGGTACGCCGGGTTCGAGGTCGTCGCGGTCGCCGGTCTCGGTGTCCTGCGCCCACTCGGCGACGCGCTTGACGTGCTTGCCCAGCCAGGAAATGTCGTCTTCCTCGATGAGCGCCTCCGGGGTCTCCTCGTCTAGCCCGATCTTGTGTAGGCAGACATAGTTGTTGCGGCCCTTCTGGATGGCGAACGTCGGGCGGCGCTCCAAAAGCGGTTCGAGGGCGTCGGCGAGCCGGGGCAGGTCACGCTCGACGAGCTGGCGCTGCAGCGCGATGGTGGCCGTCGATACGACGACGGTGCTGTCCGACTGCTGCGCGTGCCGGATTGCGGGGATGAGGTAGGCGAGCGACTTGCCGGTGCCAGTGCCAGCCTGCACGGCGAGGTGGCGTCCGGCATCGATCGCTTTGGTGACGGCCTTCGCCATCGCGACCTGCCCGGGGCGCTCTGCGCCACCGAGGGCGGCGACGGCGGCCGCGAGCAGGTCTTCGGTCGTTTGGGCGAAAGGCTGGTCACTCACATCGGGAAAGTCTACCTACTCGGTGGGCTCAGGGAAGCCGACGAAGCGCGTCGGGATCGCCGCATCGCCCTTCGCCAGCGCCAGGCCCTCCCACGGCAGGGTGGTGCGAGCGGTATTGTGCAGCTCGCGGGCAGCCTCGAGCTCGTCATGCTGGTCGACGACCTCTCCGTCCCGAATCAGCGGTACCACCAGGTCACGGTACTCGAGGGCTGGCTTCGTATCGATTTCCGCGCGCAGCGGGTAGATGAGCTCTGCCACCGCGACGCCGGAGGCGCGGTAGGCGCGCTTGGCCAGCTTCGCGCCGCCGTAGGTGCGCTTCCCGGAGGAACGCTTGGCGACGGGGTGGCCGTCGACCTCTACAAGCTTGTACACCAGCGTGGCCGTCGGTGCGCCGGAGCCGGTGACCACCGAGGTGCCGACGCCGAAGCCGTCGACAGGGTCGCCGCGCAGGCCCGCGATGGCGAATTCGTCGAGGTCGGAGGAGACGATGATCTTGGTGTTGAATGCGCCGGCCTCGTCGAGTTGGGCGCGCACGCGACGCGACACGATGCCCAGGTCACCGGAGTCGATGCGGATCGCGCCGAGCTCAGTGCCCGCGACCTCGAGTGCGTGCTCGATGCCTTTGGTGATGTCGTACGTATCGACGAGCAGCGTGGTGTCCTTGCCCAGACTTTCGACCTGTGCCTTAAACGCGGAGACTTCGTCGGGGCGACCTTCCTCGTCGACGTGCAGCAGCGTCCACGCGTGGGCGGCGGTGCCGGAGGCCGGGATGCCGTATCGGTAGGAGGCTTCCATGTTGGAGGTGCCGACGAACCCCGCGATGTAGGAGGCACGCGCAGCAGAGACCGCTGCCTGCTCGTTGGTGCGTCGCGAGCCCATCTCTATGATCGGGCGGCCATCAGCGGCCGTGACCATACGGGACGCGGCGGAGGCCACCGCGGAGTCGCCGTTGAGGATCGACAGGATGACTGTCTCCAGGATCACGCACTCGGCGAAGGTGCCGCGCACCGTCATGATGGGGGAGTATGGGAAGTAAATGTCGCCCTCGCGGTAGCCATCGACCTGGCCGGAGAACGAGTAGTCCCGCAGATATTCCTTGGCCTCGTCAGAGAGGAAGTCGAGCGCCTCGATTTGCGCGTCGGTGAAACGGAAGTTCTGGATGGCGTCGACAACTCGGGCGGTGCCTGCGACGACGCCGTAGCGGCGGTCATTCGGCAGGCGGCGGGTAAAGACCTCGAAGGCGCACTGCCTGTGTGCGGTGCCGTCTTGAATGGCGGCGTCGAGCATGGTCAGCTCATACATGTCCGTCAGGAATGCCGTCGAGTAGTTGGGGTGGGCCTGGTTTTCAGTCATGTTCGATGAGTGTAGTGCGTAGACGGGACTGCTGGGTGCATTAGCACACAATGCTTGCGGGCGTCGTGTTTCTGAAGCAGGTAAGGTGGTGCACATGAAAAAGACAGGAATTGTAGCGATGAGTTCGCCGATGGCGTCTCCTGAGCTCGACGAAGCCATTGACGTCGAGGTTGCGACGAGCGAAAACCTGCCGTGGATGTGCATAGTGTGGGACGACCCCGTCAACCTGATGAGCTATGTCACCTACGTTTTCCAAACCGTCTTGGGCTACGACCGCAAGCGCGCTCAGGAGCTCATGATGCAGGTGCACACCGAGGGGAAAGCGGTGGTGTCCTCTGGTGAAAAAGACAAGGTCGAGGGCGACGTGAAGAAGCTGCACACCGCTGGCCTCTGGGCAACAATGCAGCAGGCCGGATAGGCCAGGGCAAGGAGAGAGTAGCGAATGCAAGCTTGGCGGAAGAAGAAGGGCCTGTTGCGCTCAGGCATCAAATTTACGACGCTGTTTGACCCCCTCGAGCGCGAGATCATCGGGGACTTGACGGCGACGGTGTCCGAGGCGCTGATCGCCCGAGCGCAGTCCGCGCCGCGCGACGAGTTCTCGGAGATGATGGGGCTGTCCGTGGGGCACTCCGAGGCGCCGACGGACCCGAAGCTAGCCCGCCTGCTGCCGGACTTTGAGCGGGAGCAGGACGAGGAGTTCGAGGGCGACAACGGCCTGCTTC
Organism: Corynebacterium sp. MC3; assembly: GCF_900099485.1. Taxonomy (NCBI): domain Bacteria; kingdom Bacillati; phylum Actinomycetota; class Actinomycetes; order Mycobacteriales; family Corynebacteriaceae; genus Corynebacterium; species Corynebacterium sp. MC3. Next base: position 82,020 of record NZ_LT622810.1, on the reverse strand, counting down.
GCAGCTTGCACGAAAACGACATCATTAAGGCGAAGCTGACCAACCTGCAGGTGGTCAACGAGGCGCTGGGCCCAACCGGTGGCGTTGAGGTGACCATCGAGGAAGAGGAGGCGCACCAGTTCCTGGCGGCGCTCAACGATATGCGCCTGTACGTCTCGGCCGACGACCGCGGTGGCGAAGCCGCCGAGCAGCAGCGCGCGCAGCTCATCGAGTGGTTGGCGTTCTGCCAGGAGTCGCTGCTGCAGGCGATGATGGGCGAGTAAGCATATGACGCAACCTCCACACGCACCGAGGCCAGGCTGGGGCTACGGCCAGACTGGGCAGCCGGGTTACGGCAAGCCCTTCGACCGGCCGTTCTCGCACCCGGACCAGCAGCTTGCCGCGTTCGACGTCGACCCTGCGATGGACCCCGCCGCGCAGCGCAAGAGCAAGTTCAAGCAGCAGCGCAGAACCGGGCTGCTGTTCGCGCTGGGATACATCGCGATTATCTGGGCCGTGCACATCCTGAACATGGCGGTGTTCGGCGGAGGGCTGAATAACTTTGGCGTGCACCCGCTGGACCTGACCAGTATCTGGCACATCTTCACCTCGCCGCTGCTGCACGCTGACCTGGACCACCTGATCGGTAACACCGGCTTGGGCGCGCTCTTTGCGTTCCTGGTGGGGTACTCCGGTAAGCGAGTGTTCTGGGAGGTCACGGCCTTTGTGGTGCTGATCGGCGGCATCGGAACCTGGTTGTTCGGTGGTATCGGCACGAACCACATCGGCGCCTCGGGTCTGGTCTACGGCTGGTTGGCGTACCTGCTGGTACGCGGCTTCTTCAACCGGTCGGCGGGCCAGGTGTTGCTTGGTGTCATCCTCGGGTTTACGTACTCGGGTCTGATGTGGGGTGTGCTCCCACTGGTCGAAGGTGTCAGCTGGCAGGCCCACCTGTTCGGTGCGATTGGCGGCATGGCGGCAGGCATGATTATCACCTCGGACGATCCGCCGGAGCTCGCGATGAAGAAAGCGCAGAAGAAACAGCGCAAGAATCCGAATCAGCCCTATGGGCTAGGATGATGTGACGTGAAAACGCTCGAGAACAATGCTCCTATCGGTCTTTTCGACTCCGGCGTTGGCGGCCTGACAGTGGCCCGCGCCGTCATCGACCAGTTGCCCAACGAGTCGATGATCTACATCGGCGATACCGCGAACAGCCCGTACGGCCCGCAGTCGATTGCGCAGGTGCGCCAACACGCAATGCGTATCGCCGACGAACTCGTCGCCCGCGGCTGCAAGATGCTGGTCATCGCCTGCAACACGGCCACTTCCGCATTCTTACACGACGCCCGCGAGCGCTACGACATCCCAGTTGTTGAGGTGATTCAACCAGCGGTGCGGCGCGCAATCGCGACCACCCGAAACAACAAGATTGGTGTGATCGGCACGCAGGGCACCATCACCTCCGGGGCCTACCAGGACCTCTTCGCGCTCAACTCAAATTTGGAGGTGACGGCCACCGCCTGCCCGCGGTTTGTCGAGTTCGTGGAGCGCGGCGTGACGTCAGGCCCAGAGATCCTCAGTATCGCGAAGGAGTACTTGGCACCGCAGCGCGAAGCGGGCGTCGATACGCTGGTGCTGGGCTGCACCCACTATCCGCTCCTCTCTGGCATCGTGCAGCTCGCCGTGGGGGACGACGTCACACTCGTGTCCTCAGCGGAGGAGACAGCGAAGGATGTGCTCCGCATCCTCACTGAGCGCGACTTGCTGGCGGATCCTGAGGTGGAACCAACGCGAACCTTTGAATCCACCGGCGACCCGGCAGTGTTTGACTCCCTCGCGACGCGCTTCCTTGGGCCGATGGTGCACGCCGTAAACCACCCCATGAGCTAGGCCACAGCAGCCTGAATTCCATGACATGGCTACAAAACTGAGTGTTTTTAGTGGAAACGTTAGAAATTGCGTAGTTTTCATGGCACAGTAATTCCATGAAGTTGACCATTCTCGGGTGTTCAGGGAGTTTAGGCGCCCCCGGTAATCCCGGCTCGTCCTATGTGATCAGTACGCCGGGCAACCCGGACATACTGATGGACTTTGGGCCCGGCGCCTTGGCTGCGATGCAAACGCGCGAGGAAATGGATCCTTCCAACGCGCACCTGATTTTTTCGCACCTGCACGCGGATCACTGCTCTGACGTGCCCTCGCTGCTGGTATGGCGGCGCTACCATCCGGAGAAGCCCGCGGAGAGCGCGCATAAGCTGTACGGCCCAGGCCACGCTGCGACGCACTTTGGCCGCATGGCCGCGAACACCGCCGACGAGGTCGACGACATCAGTGACACCTTTGATGTACACACGTGGAGCCCTCGCACCCCGGTTGAGATAGATGGCGTGCAGGTCACCCCGTTCCCGGTGGATCACCCGGCGCAGGAATCGCACGCGCTGCGGGTCACGTGCAAGAAGACCGGCGCGACGCTGGTGTACTCGGGCGATAGCGGGGTCACGCCTAACCTAGTCGAGGCGGCCCGCGACGCGGATCTCTTCCTCTGCGAGGCCGCCTGGGGTCCGACATCCGAGGGGATGGCGCCCGGCATGCACCTGTCTGGTGAAGAAGCGGGGCGGATTGCGCGCGAAGCGGGCGTCAAAAAGCTCGTGGTTGTGCACATCCAGCCGTGGGCGGACCAGCAGGCCACGCTTGAGGCCGCTGCGCGCGAGTTCGGCGGGCCGACGGTGCTCGGCAAGCCCGGCGCCTGCTTCGAGCTGTAACGTAGTGCGTTACCCTGGAGGGCATGACAACTTCTGATTTTCTGCGCGCAGACGGGCGCGCGCTCGACGAAATGCGCCCGGTGCGTATCACCCGCTCGTTTACCTCGAACCCGGCAGGTAGCGTCCTTGTAGAGTTCGGCAACACCCGCGTCATGTGCACCGCCTCCATCGAGGAAGGCGTGCCGCGCTTCAAGAAGGATTCCGGCGAAGGTTGGCTGACCGCCGAATACTCCATGCTCCCGGCCGCAACCCACGAGCGCATGCCACGCGAATCGATGCGCGGCAAGGTGAAGGGCCGCACCCACGAAATCTCCCGCCTGGTCGGGCGTTCGCTGCGCGCCGCGGTGGACCTGCGCCAGCTGGGGGAGAACACGATCCAGCTCGACTGCGACGTCCTCCAAGCCGACGGCGGCACCCGCACCGCCTCCATCACCGGCGCGTACGTCGCGCTTGCGGACGCCATCTCCGTACTCAAAGAGCGCGGTGTCGTACCGGGTGAGCCGCTGCTCGCGCCAGTCGCCGCAGTCTCCGTAGGGATTATCGACGGCCGCGTTTGCCTCGACCTGCCGTACGAAGAAGACTCCCGCGCTGAAGTTGACCTCAACGTAGTGATGCAGGAGGGCGACAACTTCGTCGAAATTCAGGGCACCGGCGAGCACGGCCTGTTCGGCCGCGAGGAGCTCAATCAGATGCTCGACGTGGCACAGAAGGGTTTGAACGAGCTCATCCAGGCGCAGAAAGCCGCGCTGGCATGACGGTAAGGGTGCTGGTTGCGTCTAATAACGCAAAGAAGCTCAAAGAACTCCAGCAGGTACTCGACGACTGCGGCATCGACGGCGTGGAACTCGTCGCCCTCGGCGAGGTGGAGCCGTACCCGGAGCCGAAAGAAGACGGGCTGACGTTTGAGGAGAACGCGCTGATCAAGGCGCGCGCCGGGGTAGCAGCCACCGGGCTGCCGTGCGTGGCAGACGATTCCGGCCTGGCCGTCGCCGCGCTCAACGGGATGCCGGGTGTGCTCTCCGCCCGCTGGTCTGGGCATACCGGGCAGCATGGCGCCGTAGACACCGACACCGCGAACAACAACTTGTTGCTCGCGCAGATGGCGGACATCGCTCTGCGTGACGCGGCGTTCGTGTCCTGCTGTGCGCTCGTGACCCCGCAAGGCGAGGAGCTCACCGCCGAGGGCCGCTGGGAGGGTAGCCTGCTCGAAGCGCCGAAGGGCGAGCACGGCTTCGGCTACGACCCGATCTTCCAACCAGCCGACACCCCTGGTCGCTCATCGGCGCAGCTCACACCGGAAGAGAAAAACGCCCGCTCACACCGTGGGACGGCGTTGCGGGCGCTGGCACCGCACATCGCGGCGCTGCGCAGCTAGCGTGGGCGGCTAGCGTAGCTGGAACGTGCGCGTGACCTCCTTGCGGCGCTTCGCCTCCACCCAGAAAGACAAGAAGGGGACGACGCCAGAAATCGCGGTCACCGCCCACGTCTGCGCAGCCCAACGGGCCTTCAGTCCCAGGTTCAGTGATGTGACCAGGAACAGGATGTACGCCAGGCCGTGCACGCGCGCCACCCACTCCAGCATGGACACGTCCATGTGCAGGAGGTACTGCATGATCATGCGCGCGCATAGGAGCAGCAGCAGGATGCCCGTTGTCCACGCTGCGACAGAGAACGCCGTGAGCGCTTGCTTTACTCGGCGCTGACGCTCCGGGTGAATCTTGGGTGCTGCTGCGTTTGGCTGCGGCTGGGTCATGCTTTCAGGCCTCTCACTTTCTGTTGGGTTCGCTCTTCGGCTCGCTATTTGGTTCGCTGTTTGGATCCGCCGAACCACGACGGCGTGGTGCGAGCATTGAGTTGTATTCTTCCACATCGAGAGTAGGACGCTCCGGCAGGAAATCCTCATCAATCTCCACCGGATCACGGTTGCCGTCCGCACCGTAGCGTGCAAGGTCCGCCTCGTAGAGCTCATCCATCGACCCCGATGCGTTCAGCGCATCAATCTTTTCGTTCTCCATCTTTAACCCCGCCTTGTAGGCGTAGACGAAAAACGCACCGAAGAACGGCCACTGCAACGCGTACCCCAGGTTCTGGAACGTTCCTGTCCCGGACTGGTAGCGGGTCCACTGCCAGTACGCCAGCAGACAGCACGTAATCACCGCGGCGATGAGCAACACGACGTGCCACGCGCGAACCCGAACGTGCCGACGCTTCGGCGTGCCCTCTTCACCTGGGAAACTGTTCTGCTCGCTCACAGTGCTTCAGTCTAGCAACAACACTTATCGACGCCCCCTCCGGCAAGTTGTGCGGCCCCGATACTTGTTCTGCGGTTGCGTGTGTCCGCGAGGCGGAAACATTTGATGCGATGCTGGAAGGTTGGTGCTGGTAGGCGTGTCGCCGCGGACAGATAGAGGGGATCCTGTGTCCGCGCGGCGGAAGATGAAAAGGGGGTTGGTTGTCCGCGGGGCGGAAACATTTGATGTCTTGCCGCTGACAGGTGGAGCAGATCGCGTGTCCGCGCGGCGGACAACGGGGGAGTGGATCCTGAGTCCGCGCGGCGGAAGATGAAATGAGGTTGTGTGTCCGCGCGGCGGACACCCCTGATGCGTTCCCGGAAGGATGGAGCTGGTAGACGTGTTGCCGCGGACAGACAGAGGGGATCCTGTGTCCGCGGGGTGGAAGATGAAAAGGGGGTTGTGTGTCCGCGCGGCGGAAACATTTGATGTCTTGCCGCGGACAGGTGGAGCAGATCGCGTGTCCGCGCAGCGGACACCTCCCCCAACCTGGTAGCAGCAGCCCCGGTCCTTCCTGCTAGTTTGTGCCCACTTGTGCAGTGTGTAGGATGAAAGGCGCTTTATGCGCCCGTGGCGGAATTGGCAGACGCGCTGGATTTAGGTTCCAGTGTCTTTGACGTGTGAGTTCAAGTCTCACCGGGCGCACAAGAGGAAAGAGCCTCCGGGATTGCAAATGACGCAGTGTCGGAGGTTCTTTTGTGCGCGCCGCAAAAGCCAAAAGCTGGGCTTAAGGGACATTTTGTGTGTAACTAACTGCGTCCAGCCCACCCTTTTCTCACGCCTAAGCTGGGGTTCCACTGATGATCAATGCCGGTATCGAATTCTTTCGGTCCGTCGACCTCTTCCCGTTGACCTCTTCCGGTCGACCTACTCCGGTTTACCAACGCAGGTCAGCGCAAAATCGGCAAAATAGCCCCAAAACCATCCAAATCGGGCTGACCTGGGTTGGTCGACGCAATGAGGTCGACCGGAACACCCGAGCGCCTCGATGCGACCAGAATTGTGCACGTCAAGGGCTTTGCGCGTCCCCCTGGCTATATGTGGCCGCGCAACGCGCAGGCGGCTGGTTCTAGTCCCCTAGAGCCCTCGATGCCGCGGGTCCCTGCGCTACCCGCAGACTCCAGATCACACACCAGGCGTCATTCGGTGTTGATTTCTCAAAACGGGCGAATGGAACTGTTTTGAAAACCATATCTGGTTGTTGGCCGAGGTCATCCCGGGAAACCAGATAGATTTATACACACAAAATGTCCCTTAAGCCAAAAGCTGAGTAGCGGAAGCCGCAAAACTACGGCGCGTCGATCGGGAACTGGACGGAGCCGTCCGTCGACTGGGTGGGTGCTTCGTCCTGCTCCGGCCCGTAGATGAGCCAGCCGCCGAGGGCGACCAAGGCCGCGATCGCGATGGTCGCGATTATTGCGCGCTGCTTCTTGGGCTCGGCAGGGCGGTCGGGGTTGTACTCGTCTTTGAGGTAGGGGTCTTGGTTTGGCGTCGTATTCTTATCCACGGCGCCAAAGATATCATCTTATGCGCCGGTGGTTGCATTCAGGTCCCAGTCACGCAGGATGCGTTCGACGTGGCCGGTTGCGCGAACATTGTACTGCGCCTGCTCAACCTTGCCGTCGGCGCCAACGAGAATGGTGGAGCGGATGACGCCCTGCACGATACGGCCGTAGTTGTTCTTCTCACCGAATGCGCCGTAGGCGGTCATGGTTTCCTTGGACGGATCGGAAAGCAGGGTGATCTTCAGGTCGTGGTCTTCGCGGAACTTCGCCAACTTCTCCGGCTTGTCGGGGCTGATGCCGACGACAGCGATGTTGGCGTCGTTAAACACTTCGAGGTGCTCGGTGAAGTCGCAAGCTTCCTTGGTGCAGCCCGGGGTGTTGGCGCGTGGGTAGAAGTAGACAATAACGCGCTTGCCGGCGAAGTCTGCAAGCGAAACGGTTTCGCCTTTGTCGCTGGTCAGGGTGAATGCGGGGGCGGTGTCGCCTTGTTCGAGTCGAATGTTGTCAGTCATAATTCCCCGTTTTACACTAGATTGGTTGGAAGTTCTGTAAATAGTTAACACATCTAGGAGTATGTAGATCGTGGCACGAGATATTCATGACATTGAGCGCAGCCTTGCAGAGACCCGCTCGAAGCTCGCTAGCACCCTCGATGAGCTCGCAGACCGCGCTCAGCCATCCAACCTTGCAGACAGCGCGAAGAGCGAAGCTGCCAACTGGCTGCAGGATGAGACCGTCCAGAAGGTCCTGATCGGCATCGGCGTTGGCGTGGCAGCACTTGTCGGCATCAAGGTGTTTAATAGCCGCAAGCGCAAGAGCGAGCTGAAGAAGCTGCAGGAGCTGCTCTCTCAGCGCTAGTTCACAATCAAACCCCGCCCTCCACGCTGGAGGAGCGGGGTTTTCTGTTATTTCACGACGATCGTCGCACCTGCCGCTTCCATCTCACGCAGCGCGGCTTGCCCACGCTCTTCATCGACGGGGGAGCACAGGTCGGCGAGGACGCGGACGTCGAAACCCTCCTTGCGAGCGTCAAGCACCGTGGCGCGCACGCAGTGGTCCGTCGCGATGCCGCACACATCGACGGCGGTGACGCCGTTCTCGCGCAGCCAGTCGCCGAGCAGCACATCGCCGTCAGTGACGCCCTCAAACCCGGAATAAGCAGCGGTGTAGTGCCCCTTCCGGAAGTACTTGTCAATACTTATCGACGCCAGCGGTGCGCGCAGCTGTGCGCCATCGGTGTCAGCAACGCAGTGGACTGGCCACGTATCCACAAAATCCGGGTCCTGCGAGAAGTGGGTGCCAGGGTCGATGTGCCAGTCCTGCGTGGCGAGCACGAAGTCGTAGTCGTCTCTGTGTTCTTCGAGCAGTGTGCGCACGCCTTCGGCGACGAGATCACCCTTCGCGGTGCCGAGGGAGCCGCCGGGGCAGAAGTCATTTTGGATATCAACAAGGATGCAAGCGACAGTCATGCCGATAGCCTAGCCGGTGGCGCGCCTGCTCGGGGCGTTTCAAAGTATGGGGGAATTTATGGGGGATTTGGGTTAAGATACGAAAAATCCCCTGGCCTGCGGTACTGTTCCCGCTGGTCAGGGGGGTTAAGGTGGTGCGCCATCAGGGAATCGAACCCCGAACCCACTGATTAAGAGTCAGTTGCTCTGCCAATTGAGCTAATGGCGCTTGTTGTCTTGGAGGCTGTCCTCGTTGGCAACGTTGAATACAGTAACACTAAGGTTTGCAGGGTGTAAAATCGCCTGGTCAAGGTGGTTATTTTCGATCGTTATGTAACGGTTATCGTTTCGGGTCGTTGTAAAGTAGCGTTTCGTTGTGCTGGGGCGATAGTGTTGTTGGTTGCTAAAACTTCGGGTGTTGTGAGGAAGCGAGAAACGTGACAAGCATGCGGCGGTCTCTCATTGGTGTTGGCCTTGTCGCCGTGTTGGCGGCGGGTGTAGTTGGGTGCTCGTCGGAGGCGGGCAAAGGCATCAACCAGGTGGCGGAAACCACTGGTCAGACGACCGTCAAACCAGAGCCCCCGGCGTTTTCAGTGAAGGACGAGGCGACAGACGTCGAACCCCTCGACCCGATTACGGTGAAGTCCGAAGCCGGGCTCGAAGAAGTCGAGATGACCAACGAGGCAGGCAAGGTTATCGAATCGTCCTTCAACGATGACCGCACCGAATGGGAGGTCACCGAACCGCTTGGGTACGGCCGCTACTACACCATCGTGGCGAAGGATAAGGCTGGTCAGAAGAGGACCGTGAGCTTTTCCACGGTCGTCCCAGCGGCAACTACGAACGTCTACATGGGCCCGCTTGAGGGATCGACTGTTGGTGTTGCGCAAGCAATCACGTTCCGTTTCGACGTCCCCATCCAGGACACGAAGGCGCTTGAGGAGCTCATCGACGTTGAGACCTCGAACGACACCGAGGGCGGCTTCTTCTGGCTGGACCCATACGAGCTGCGTTGGCGCCCGAAGGAATTTTGGGAGCCTGGTACCACGGTGAAGGTGACGGCCGACCTCTACGGCAAGGACCTCGGCGGCGGCGTCTACGGCGCGCAGGACAACGAGACCACCTTCGAGATTGGGGACGAGGTGAAGACAGTCATCGACAACAACGAAAAGATGCTGCGCGTCTACCAAAACGGTGAGCAGATCCGTTCGTTCCCGGTATCGCTGGGTACCGACTTCCAGTACGACACCCCGAACGGCACCTACGTCGTTGGTGATGAGCACACCTCGCTCGTGATGGACTCCCGTACGTTCGGGCTTGGGCTGGGGCAGGGCGGCTACGTCACCCCCGTGGACTACGCCACCCAGCTGTCCTACTCGGGCATCTACGTGCACTCCGCGCCGTGGGCGGTGTGGGCGATGGGCTCTACGAACCAGTCGCACGGCTGCGTCAATGCGACGTACTCGGACGCGCAGTGGTTCCAGCAGACCGTAAAGCGGGGCGATCCGGTCGTTGTGAAGAATACGAACGGTGGCACCCTCAACGGCTACGACGGCCTTGGCTACTGGAACCTGGACTGGGAGCAGCGCTCCGGCGGTTCAAAGGACCCGAACGCTTAAGTCGGTCTGTTAGAAAAAGTTCCCGAGCAGGACTCGAACAAGATGCACCTACCCTACAAGGCAGCGGAATCGCTGGAGGTAATGACTACACTGATGACGTGGTGCTGTCTACTCGGGACAGGTGCGGGACCCCTGTGGTACTACGACGCGGTTGGTACACCCCGGATGCTAAAAGGGGAAAATGGGGCCCTTGGGGCTATGACAAGATCAGGCATAAGCACGGAATTTGGAACCTATATACGATAAACAAGTACTTTAAAGGGCTCTGCGAAGCGAGGATGGAAGGTACCGACCGTATCTATGAAACTCCTATCTATGAGGCTCTCCGTACAAATGACGGAAAGAAGATTGGACCTGGCAGATCGTTCGAACTTCGAGCAGTAATAGAAACTACAGTGTGGGTCCCTGGCGGACTAGAGCCACGTGGGGTGAAGACAATGTTCCCGCTACGTGAGTCCAATGATGGCAGCGACGTGGTTCCCCAGTGGTTCAATATTGAGAAAAACATAGATTAAAACAGGCGCGGTGAGGCAGGGGGTAAATGATTAACCGTGGCCGGTTCGTGGAATATAAAGCTCTGTGCCCATCTTTTTGTCTGCCTTCGCTCTCCTCAATTCTATAAAGCGTTGAGGCGTGTTGTCGTTAACGGTTCCGAGCCATTTTATTTTATCTCCGCAACCGTAGTCTAAATCCCCGGCGAATGGATCACCGGCAAGCTGATCTGCCCAGGCCTTGACAGCAGTATCTTCTTCCGATGAGACTCCCCCAGTACTCGGTATTGGGGGCATTTCCATGCCAACATACGCAAGTCCTTTCGTGGACATTACTGAGAATACGCAGTAGACGTACTGAGCCGTTCTCCAAGCTGCCCGTAGCTCGACAGCTCCGGAAGAAATGAGGTTTTCTTGAGCAAAATACCGCTTTAAAAGCGAATTCATGTAATAGGCAAAAGACGTTATGTTCCAATTGTCTACCATGTTTTACTCCTCGTATTCGCGCTACTGACAGTCAATGCAGCTTCCGCAGTCCATACCAACTGCATAGTACCTCTGAGTACTTTAGTGCCCAGAGGCTTATCTACATGGTACGTTCGCTACAGGTTCGTCGTTCTAACAGCCAGTCAGACAAGAAGGAACCGTGGCGTAGTTTCGGGATAGCCACATCGACGGTGCTGACCCGTGTATCCAGTAGTCGGTGGCGGTAGCCGTTGCGGTGGTTGACGCGGTTGTCGCTGGTGGTGCCGTAGTCAGCGCTGCCGACAGTATCGTCTTGGGAAGATAGAATTTGGTTGATGAAATCACCGAGCATCTGACGCGTCAGATCGGGTGATGCTTGAGTGAGTAGCTCTTCGAGGTATGCTTTTGGTTGCCAGTTGTGTCGGCACCGGGGGCTTAACTGTGAGAAGCGGGTCGAATAGCGGAGTTCTCCGCTAGGAGGTGTAAAAATTCCTCTGGGTCTTTAACCGTCAAGCGAATGGGTCTTCCGATATTGCGGTGTAGGAGGATATTTGCAGAACCGGCATGGAATGAAATAGTGCCATCCAGGAAGTGAACCCCAAACGTTTGGGATTCGAGTATGGGGCCCGAGGGAAGGATCTCCGCCCCCTTCAGAGATTCCAAACGAACGTTGCTAACTGGAATGCCAAGAACTGAAATCCGAAGGATTTCATCATTCAGCAACACCCCGACATTAAAGAAAATTGCCAGAGACACTAAAAGACCGCATGTGATAAAGGCGGTTTGATCTCTTCTGGTCAAGAAGTAGACACACAATAAGAGTACTGCGAAGATAAGTACGATCCGACTAAAATTATATCCAAATACTCTTGATCGATAACTTGAACCAGTCATGAATATCACTCAACTTCCTTCCAACTATCTTCATGGGTAGTAAGGCGAAAATCACCACTGAGCCCGGGAACTTTTTTGGGTTTCAGGCCCATTTCGGTCGACTAGCACATGTGTTTTCCCAGGTCTCGACGCCTGTCCATGAAGAACGTTCCCCGCTCATCGAAAGCTCCGGGAACAATTCTTGGCTTAACGTACCTGCCGTCGAAAGCAATGTGCCCCGCAACCTGTTTATACAGGCCACGGGGCACTCTCGGGGTGGCTGACGGGGCTCGAACCCGCGACACCCAGGATCACAACCTGGTGCTCTACCAGCTGAACTACAGCCACCATCGCTGTTTTTCAACAGCGGGAACTACTTTACAATGAAAGCCTAGGATTGCAAAAACCGCTGGTAGTGGGCGTGTGCGGCGGCTGCGGCGTCGGCTGCTTGCTCGGAATCTGGGCCCGGGGCCGGTGTGAATACGGAACGGCGGTAGTAGTCGAGCTCCTGGATGGATTCCACGATGTCGGCGAGCGCGCGGTGCGCCAGACCCTTCTCGGGCTGGTTGTAGTAGGCGCGCGGGAACCAGCGACGGGACAGCTCCTTGATGGTGGAGACGTCGATCATGCGGTAGTGCAGGGCGGCGTCGAGACGCGGCATCTGCTCCCGGATGAAGGAACGGTCGGTGGCGATGGAGTTGCCCGCAAGCGGCGCCGGGTGCTCCGGGTCGCAGTGCTTTGCAATCAGCGCGAGGACGGCGTCCTCGGCCTCCTTGATGGACACTGAGGAGGAGCGGATCTCGTCGAGAAGCCCGTTCTCGGTGTGCATGTTCAGTACGAAGTCGTCCATTTCGGCGAGCTCATCCTCGGTGGCGTGGACGACCAGGTCCAGGCCTTCGTCGAGAATCTCAAGCTGGGCATCGGTGACGAGCGCTGCGACCTCAACGATGACGTGGCGGGACGTATCCAGGCCCGTCATCTCCAGGTCGACCCACACGATGCGGTCGTTTTTTGCAGGGACATCCATCTATTCTTCTCCCATCTTTGCGTAGAACCGCCCCATGATCGGGGCGAGGGCGCCGCGCGGAGCGTACGTCGATACGAAATCCATCACCTTGGAAAGCGGGCCCGGCACCACGCGGCGCTTGTTGCTGCGCATCGCGCTGATGGTGTCCTTCGCGCAGGACTCGTACGTGGTCCAGAGGAAGTCAGGCACGACCTTGTCCACGATCGACTGCTCCTCCTCAGGAACTTCTGCCTCTCGCACCGGGCCCGGCGCGAGCAGAGTGCAGTGTACGCCGCTGTCCTTGAGCTCATAGTGCAGGGCCTCCGTAAACGTATTGACGCCCGCCTTTGTAAACACGTACGTTGCGTTGTTCGGGATCGGCGTGTTGCCTGCTGCCGAGCCGACGTTGCACAGTGCACCTTCGCCGCGCGGCACCATTTGGTCCAGTACCGCCTTCGTGATGCGGAACACCGCCGTCGCGTTGAGGTTGAACTGGTCCGTCTCGTAGTTCCAGTCCTGCTTCATAAACGGACCAAAGGAGGCGATACCGGCGGAGTTCACGCAGATGGTGATCTTCTTCTGCCCGATGTAGTCCAGCAGCGCGGTCACGTCGCGCTCCTTGGACAGGTCGGCCGCGAAGACTTCGGCGTTGATGCCATGCGCTTGTGCCAGCTCCTTGGCAAGCTGCATCAGCACCGCTTCTCGACGCGCCACCAGCAGCACGTTATAGCCAGCAGCAGCAAGTTGGCGCGCAACTGCCTCACCGATGCCCTGCGAAGCGCCGGTAATTAGCGCGAAAGAATCAGTAGTTGGGGAGGGAAATGTCATGCACCTCAGGGTACCCGACTGCCCGACTCCGCAATCGAGCGCAACTCCTCCACACAATCCTGGTACGCGCGGGCTCCAGCCGCGGTCAGGGTGACCCAGTCCACGTTTTTGTCTGGGTTCGCCTTGCGGTCCGTAAACAGGGACACGTAGCCGGCCTCTTTGAGTGCGTCGATGGCCGTGAGGTAGGCGTCGCTATCTAGCTGGGTGAGGGTGCGCAGCCGCTTGGGGTGCATCTCCTTGTTCTCCGCGGCGCCGACGTCGCTGGTCGTGGCTTCGGCCGCAAAGAGCGCGGCACAGATACTCAAGCACGAGGGTTGCAACAAGATGTCAGGCATTGTTCCTCCAGCTCCTCACGTACGTAACGACGAAAACGACGGTCGCGAACGCGCCGAGCAGACCGGAAAATATCTTGTTCTGGAGCGGGGCGACCTGCAAGAGCGATATGCAGAGGAAATACACGCCGAAGGGAAGCAACGACATTTTGGGGTCCTCTTTGACCGGCTGCCGGATGCTGGAGCGCACGCCGGTTGACCTGCGTCGCTCGATGACAACGATGCACCCGATGCAAGGCACAAACAGGAGGAACGGCCAAAACTGGTCGAGAACAAAGATCAGCGGCAGGCTCACCCCGAAGCAGACCGCCGCGCACAAGATCCACCCCCAAGGAACGGCCGGTTTCTCCCGGGTGCGTTCCTCAGTTTCATGCGCTGCGGCCAGCAACTCGCGGGCCTGAGCGGAAGACATTAAGACGGACATGGCGCCATGGTACATCGGGGGCGATGCTATTTTTGTCGGTAGCGTCGCGCTAGACCATCAATGTCGGCCCATCGTTGAAATGCGCGGCTGGTGTGTGCGATGACCGAATCCAAATCCGCGGCATGTGTAACGATGTACTCCATCAGTCGGGCGCCTTCTTCGCCTGCGGCTAAATCAGGTCCCTTGCCCTCTGGCTCTCGGACATGAACCGAAAACAAGCGCAGATAAGTGAGCCCAACGATAAGTGCGGTGCGCTTGTTGCCATCGGCAAACGGATGGTTATTGGCTATATGGACGGTCAGCGCGGCTCCTCTATCAAACACCGAGGCGTACCGGGGCTGGCCGCTGAATAACTGGAACGGGGCGTAAACTGCACTTTCCAAAGAAGCCCGGTCCACAGTAAATCCAAGATAACTCTCCGGTTCTCCGTTCGCGTTTACACGATCCCCGCAGCCTTGATTCACTGCGCACGCCAACTCCACGAGCATTTGAGCTAAAAGCTGCTCTCTGGAAGCTTCACTGTGGTCAGACAATTGCGTTGATTACCGGTCCGCGAGGAGTGAAAGGGTGTTGTGCCATTCCGCTTCGACTTCATGTGCAGTGACAAGCAGATGATCGAAGCTAGGAAGGTGATCCACGTCTGGCAGGGAAGGCGAGTCTGGGACAGAATGTCCTGACTGGAGCAACTCCGTGAACTCTTCGCGCATCGTGGTCATGCTCAAAGCGCTGCTACAATGCGTGCCCCCGACCGCGTTGCTGCGTGCTTCCTGCCAAGCTCGACCGTGGCTCATGTCTGACAACTCCGCGGATGTCAGCGAACCGTAGAAATTCACAACGCTTTCAATCGTTGCTCGGGCAAATGGCGAAAGTACCGAAGAATTCCCACCAGGAACGTGTGGGACCTCCCATCCACGCGCGACGTTTTCTGTACTGCGGCGGAGGTCATAGGGGACGGGTCCTTTTGCCCAAGCTTGCAGCTCTTCCTCGAATAGTGGCAGTCCGGTCCAAGCAAGGTGCCAGCCTTGGGAAAAGAAGCAGATTTTATAAAGCTTCATCTTGTCGACGCCGGGGATGAGTTCGGTCACATACTGGCCGGCGTCAAGAATATTGGACATAGTGATCACCAACTTTAGAGAGGCTTCAGGAACCCAACGGTACTCGAACCTAATGGACCGCTATCCTACCAGCACATACGAGTGTGCTACGAGTGAAGTTGTTTTGTTCGTGGGCTGTTCTTTACGGGGTTGCCTGGGCGGCTGGCGCGCCACGTGACAGGGGAGACGCCACAGTGCTCGGCACATTCCGGAACGCGCCATAGGCGCGGCCGGTCTACTCATCGATAATGATGGGCTGCACGGCTATGCCTTCTTTTTGTTCTTGTCGATGCCGTAACCGACGGCAAGGAAGGCGAGACCGAAAAGAGGGTTGGCGCCTGCAAGGGTGGTGATGATGCCGGTTCCGGCTCCAAGGAGTGTGAATCTCATTGTGGGTCCTTTCTTCAAACCCACCATACCAGCAAAAACACCCCCACCACCAGGCAAAACGCCAGGCAGCGGGGGTAAACGAAAAGCGCCCCCAGCAGGACTCGAACCCGCGACACACCGGGTAGAAGCCGGTTGCTCTAATCCACTGAGCTATGGAGGCTGGGCTGGGCGTCGATAAATCGGCGCCCAAGCCTTCGATAGTATAGCGCAGTTAGATTCCGCACAGCGCGCGGGTGGCGTCGCTGATGGTGGCCAGGCGGGCGTCGGCGGCGGCCCAGTCAGGTGCCTCGCCTGTTTTGACTGGCAGGACGACCTCGAGATAGCACTTCAGTTTCGGTTCGGTGCCGCTCGGGCGGATGACAACGCGGTCGTTGTCCGCGGTGCGGATCAGGATGCCGTTGGTGCCTGGGGTGGCGCCATAGCCGTTGCTCAGGTCGACGTACTCGACCACCTCTGAGCCAGCGAGCTCGGTCGGTGTGTGCGCGCGGAGGCGCTCCATGGCGTCGCTGATGATGGAGAGGTCTTCGACGCGGAAGGTCAGCGGCTGGGTACGGTACAGGCCGTACTTGTTGGCCAGGGCGTCGAACTGCTCGAGCACACTCATGTTGCGGGCCTTGAGCTGCGCTACGATCGAGCCGACAATTACCGCGGCGGACATGCCGTCCTTGTCGCGGGCGTGCGCCGGGTCGACGCAGTAGCCGATTGCTTCCTCGTAGCCGAACACGAGCTGCGGGGTGCGCCCGATCCACTTGAATCCGGTGAGCGTCGTCGCGTGTTCCAGCCCGTGAGCTGCCGCGATCTTGCCGAGCAGTCTGCCCGAAACAATCGAGCACGCCGTCGAGCCGCCCTGCGCACGCGACGCCACGTACTCGCCGATCAGCGCGCCGGTTTCGTCGCCGGAGAGCTTCACCCAGCCGTTGCCCAGCGGGGTGCCCGCGCTTGGGGCGGTGCGCGCCGGGACTGCGACTGCGCAGCGGTCGGCGTCGGGGTCGAGGGCGATGATGACGTCCGCGTTGACCTCGTTCGCCTTCTCGACTGCGAGGTCGAGGGCACCGTCTTCTTCAGGGTTGGGGAAGGCGACGGTGGGGAAGTCGGGGTCCGGCTCCCATTGCTTCTCGACGCCCACTACGTCCCCAAAACCAGCAGCCTCCAGGGTGGTGCGTGCCAGTTCGCCACCGACGCCGTGCATTGGCGTGAGCACGACCGTGATCGGTGGGGTGCCGTCGAGGTCGCTGAGTGCGCTGGTGGCGGCGACGTAGCCCTCGCGGGTGTCCACCTGCTCGATGTTTGTGTCGAGGGGGAGCTCCGTCGCGCCGGGTGCGGCGGCGATGCAGGCGGCGATCTCGGCGTCGGCAGGCGAGATGATCTGGCAGCCGGCGGCGTTGTCTGCGGCGACGACGCGGCCACCGAGGTAGACCTTGTAGCCGTTGTCCCACTTCGGGTTGTGGGAGGCGGTGACCATGATGCCGGCGTCGGCGTTGAGTGCGCGCACGCTGAAGGAGGTCAGCGGGGTCGGCTGGGCCAGCGGCAGCAGCATGGCGTGGCCGCCAGCACCGGCGACGACCTCAGCTGCGGCCTGCGCGAACTTGGAGGAGCCGTGGCGGGCGTCGCACCCGATGACCACACGAGGGGTGTCTACCTGCTGCTTGAGCCAATCCATGAGACCGGCGGTGGCGCGCATAACCACGGCCTGGTTCATGCGGGACTCGCCGAAGCCGATCTCGCCGCGCAGCCCGGCGGTGCCGAACTGCAGGGGGCCTGCGAAGGCCTTCGCGAGCTCAGCCTCGTCGTCGAGGACGGCGGTTAATGCCTCTCGGGTGGCGGGGTCGGGATCTTGCGCGATCCACGCCTCGGCCTGTGCACGAAGATCAGTAGCCATTGTTACTTCCACCCTTCCAGCACGGCAGCGGAGCTGGACAGGCCCAGGCGGGACGCGCCAGCCTCAATCATTTCCTTCGCGGTGGCGGCGTCGCGGATGCCGCCGGAAGCCTTCACACCGAGCTTGTCGCCGACGGTCTCACGCATCAGCTTCACGGCGTGCGCGGAGGCACCACCGGCGGGGTGGAAGCCTGTCGAGGTCTTCACGTAGTCGGCACCGGCCTCCATGGAAGCCTTGCACGCTGCGACGATCTCGTCGTCCGTGAGGACGGCGGACTCGATGATGACCTTGAGCAGCTTGTCGCCGCACGCCTTCTTTACCGCGGCGATGTCGTCGCGTACGACGTCCCACTTGCCTTCCTTGGCGGCACCCAGGTCGATGACCATGTCAACCTCGTCCGCGCCATTTGCGACGCTGTGCGCGGCATCGGCTGCCTTTGCCTCAGTTGGGACCGCGCCGGACGGGAAGCCACACACCACTGCGACCTTCAGGTCAGCTGGGGTCTCGATTGGCAGCATGGATGGGGAGACGCAGACGGAGAACGTGCCGAGGTGCGAAGCTTCGTCGATAAGCTTGGCGACGTCCTCGTGGGTGGCCTCCGGCTTGAGCAGCGTGTGGTCGATCATCTGGGCGACATTGTGGCGAGTAAGCATGTTGAAAAACTCCTTGATGTGTAGAAAGTGTGCAGGTTAAGCCGGTTGCTTCATGCGAGCGGTGAGCGCTGCGTAGAGCGCGGTGCCGGCGACTGCGATGATGGCCAGGATGAGCATGACGGTGGGGTAGCTGCCCGAGTTTTGTGGCAGGAAGCCTGGCACCCCAAGGCCGAGATCCACCAGCTTCGCGCTGTACGCGATGCCGAGCGGGACGGCGACGTTGATTGTGAGGTTGTAGAAACCGATTGCGATACCCGACTTCGCAGCGGGGATGTTGCCGATTGCCGTCGCGACCAGTGGCGCGTACAGCAGGGCGAAACCGCAGGCGAAGAGCAGGGAGGAAAGCATGAACACCCACGGGCTGGCTTCCATCCCGACTGCGAGGATCAGCAACGCGATGGTGATGGAGGCGAGTGCGGTGAAGATCGCGGGGCGCGTCGGCAAGAACTTGCCGATCTTGCCTGAGAGCGCGCCGACGATGACGGCGCCGGTGTAGCCCGGGATGAGCAGCAGGGAGGCGTCGTCAGCGCTGAGCCCGTGGACGGCCTTCGCCATTGCGGGGAAGAGCACCAGGTAGCCGAGCTGCACCGAGTAGACAATCGCGACGAGCACGATGGCGGTGACGTATGCGCGGTTTTGGAAGAACTCCGGGTTGACCAGCGGGCGCTTGCCCTTCTTCACGTGGGCGATGAATGCGACCAGCGCGAGAACCAGCGGGATGAGCCACAGTACCTGGAAGGCCTGCATGAACATGATGGCGCTCGTGGCCAGAACAGCGATGAGGAAGAGCCCGAGCCAGTCGACGTGGCCCGACTCCAGCGAGGCCTCCTCCGGGACCGTCTTCATGATGACCGGGACGGCGAAGACCAGGATGAGCGGGATGAGGAACATCGCGGTCCACGAGATATGTGTGGCGATGTAGCCCGAGGTCAGCGCGCCGAAGAGCGTCGCGCCCTGGAAAGCAGAGGTGGAAAAGCCCAAGTAAGTCTTCTGATCCTTCTCGCTGAGGTGCTTGGTCACGTAGATGACGTAGAGCGTCTCCGCCGCGGCGAGGCCGGTGGTCTGCACCACGCGGCCGACCAGCACCAGCCCCCACACGTTTTGGCCGAGGTAGCCGATTACCGAGCCGACCAGCGTCAGCGTGATACCGACCATCAGCAGCTTGCGGATACTCACCACGTCAGCCAATGCCGCGTACACCACCGCGCCGATGCCGATGATCACGCCCGCGAGCGAGGCCTGCAAGCTGACCTCGTTGAGGGACAGATTCAGCGCCTCACCCATCGAGTCGGTCATGAACTTGAAACCGTTATCGATGATCAGCGAGAACACGAAGGTAAACAGGATGATCGGCACGGCCCGCTTCGGGCTGAGCGCCTTTTGAACTGTTTGAGATGTCATGGTGAGTTCCTTCAAACGTGTGGGGACGGGTTGTGGTTTAGACGGCGGCCAGCGGAAGCGCCAGCTCCATCATCTGGGTAAACGCGTTCTGGCGCTCCTCAGCGGAGGCCTTCTCGCCGGAGCCGATGACGTCGGACACGGTGAAGATGCCCATCGCGTCAACGCCTGCCTCGGCGGCGACGGCGTAGAGGCCGGCGGATTCCATCTCGACGCCGAGCACGCCCATCTTGGCCCAGCGGTCGTTGACGTCGTCCTTGAAGTTGTAGAAGACGTCGGAGGACAAGATGTTGCCCACATGGATGTCGACGCCCTGCTTCTGCGACTCCTTGTAGGTTGCCTCGAGCAGCTTCCAGGACGCGGTCGGGGCGTAGGTGCCCGGCAGGTCGTACTGCTCGATGAAGTGCGAGTCCGTCGATGCGGAGGAGGCGACGATGATGTCGAAGAGCTTCATGTCAGGCTGGAAGCATGCGCAGGAGCCGACGCGGATGAGCTTCTTTGCACCGAAGAAATGAATGAGCTCGTAGGCGTAAAGGCTGATGGACGGAATGCCCATGCCGGAGCCCATCACGGAAACTTCGTGGCCTTGGTAGGTGCCGGTGTAGCCGAGCATGTTGCGCACGGCGTTGAACTGGACTGGGTTTTCCAGGTAGGTCTCTGCGATGAACTTCGCGCGCAGTGGGTCGCCCGGCATGAGGACGGTTTCAGCGATAGGTCCGGTTGGGACGATGTGCGGGGTGGAGACGGTCGGGGTGGACATGTGCAACTCCTTTTGCAGTATCTGGTTGACCTTTCGGTGTCCACTCTAAGACCGCTAGGAACATATGGCAATATTAAAGTTTGCAAATGTTCTGATTGGGGGTGCGATACACCCCAGATGGGGGAGAAGGGGCGTCAATTAGCGAGTTTTCGCAATCTCCAGCACCCGAACCGCCGTCGGCTGATCAATCACCAAATCACTGGCCAACCCCATCCACAGCGCCGTCTCAATCGCCTCAGCTTTGTACAAACCACCAGCTACCAGCACTCGACGCGGCCTCGCCCGCAGCTCGTCGAGCTCAATGCCCACCGTCAGATCATCAATTCTTTTCGACGCCACATCCCCCTCCCGCGTGTAGAACCGCGAACAAGCGTCACCCACCGCAACTCCGAGCAGCTCCCGCGACATCTCCTCAGACAGGTACCCCAGATTCATCAGCAGACTCTGCTTTCGCACGGAGCCCACCGTGAACACCGCCACGTCCGTCTCTCGCCCCTGCTGCAGTACGTCGGCGATGTGGGAATCCTGCTCCACGATCTCCTTAGTTTCCACTCGCTCAAAAATGACAGGCAATGGGAGCGTTAACGCGGGCGCGTTGAACGCGGTGCAGAAACCGGTGATTGTCTCAAAGTCATTCGTTGCCAGGTTGGAACGCGACGACCCACCTTTCAACTGCACAATCTGGCGCGCCCGCATGTTCGTCGATCGTAGATTCCGCGCAATGTTGAGGAGCGTCTTTCCCCAGGACACACCCACCGAAAGGCCATCCAACGGCATCGACTCCAGGTAGCGCGCGCCCGCTACCCCAAGATCCTCCATGATCGCTGCAGATGGGTTCGCCGGGTGAACAATCCGCACACCCTCCAGCGCGTACCGGGAGGTGAGATCCTCGATCAGGATCTCGTCCGCCTCCTGCGGGTCGTGTACCTCAATAGTGACGTAGCCACGGTCCTTCGCGTGCTGCAGAAGCTTCGCCACCGTAGGACGGGAGCAGCCCATCTCCGCAGCAACCTCCGCCTGACTCAGCTCCGAGCGGTAATACAACTTGGCAGCCGTCAGCGCATCCCGATCACGTGTGTCCATGCACTACAGCGTAGCGCCTGGGGGTTTGCCCTTAACTGTGTGGCAGTATCTTGGCTAGACCCCAAGCGAAAGGAAAACCATGAGCAACGACGAAGTAACGATGCCACGCAAAGAATACGAGGCGCTGAAACGAGAAAATGCTCGACTGCGCAAAGAAGTCAAGCTGTGGAAGGACACCAGTGATGTCCTGGGAAAAGCTATGGGGTCTCTGCCAAAGCAACATGGCGGGACCTCCGACGCGGCGGAAAAATTCTAAGCCCCGAAGAAACGAAGCGGTACGAGGAAGGAGTACGTCAAGAAAACGAGTTCCTGGATCTACTCATGAGCGTCGGCCACTCCACGCGCCGTGCGTGTGAAATTTTGAGGATCTCGCGCTCGAGGCGCTACTACCAGGCCAACCCGAGGCCCAAGAAAGAAAACCCGATCCCTCACCGCGAACGAAACATCCCACGTATTCCGGATTCAGATGTACAACAGATCCTCGATCTTTTCGACGCCCACCCCGACCTGAGCGCGGACGCCATCTATCAGAAGGCGCAAGACAGCGGGTTGCAGCTCGCGAGCTTGCGGACTTTCTACCGCATCGCCCGTGCACACGGGAAGCTACAGCGTCAGCGCCGCGCTGCTGAATCAGACTCGTAAATCCACCGTGGCGTTTTTCGCGACGGACCCTCTGCGTTGGGTGTCCGCGCGGCGGACACTTATTGGTGGTGGGTTTTCTGGAGCTGCTGGTGAGAGGGCTGCCGCGGACAGAGTGCGGTCAGGGTGTCCGCGGGGCGGACAGTTCTTTGGCGATCCGGTCTCACCGGTTGAGTGTCCGCGGGGCGGACAGGGCAAGTGGTTGGTTCTGCCCAATCCGCGAGGTGGGAGAGGTGCCGCGGACATGGTGTGGCATGCCAGTTGTCCGCGGGGCGGACAGGTTTTCTGGGTTGGGGCATCCCCGGGTGAGTGTCCGTGCGGCGGACAGGGTAAATGGTTGGTTCTGCTCAATCCGCCAGGTAGGAGGGGTGCCGAGGACAGGCTGTGGCAAGCCGAGTGTCCGCGGGGCGGAATCGGCGAACGGTGGATGGCAGCGTTCTTTTAAGTGAACTGTCCCCGACAGGTCCGAGTCCTGGTGGGGCTGAGCAAGAAGCTATTGCTCACACTAGTGACGTGGAGGCGGAGAAGTGGGCGTCGAAAAACTTGGGAACAGGCAGATTTCGAACGTAGGGTAGTGAGCATGTCAAATGCGCAGGTTGCCTCAAAGTCGGCGGTGAAAGCGGCGTTTCCGCTGTATCTTGCGGCGGGGCTCGTCGCGGCGCTCATCGCCGGGGTGATTTCGGAGATGTTCGCGGGCGCCTCGCTCGCGGCGTTGGGTATCCCGGATCCGGGGGCGTTGACGACGTTCGGCCTGCCGGCGCTGCGGGGCGCAGCGTGGGTACTGGCCGCGCTGGCTGCCGGGTCCTTCCTCTTCTCTGCGTGGTTGCTGCCGCCGAAGCAGACGGGACAGGATCTCAACGGCGCGCGCCTGACCGTCGACGGGGTGATTGCGTCGCGGACTGGCGCGGCGTCGTCGGCGGGGTTGGCGCTGATCGGAGTGGTGATGGTGCCGCTGGTGCTTTCCGACGTCTCAGGCCAGCCGCTGAGCACCGTGATGTTTGAGGTCGACGCCTGGGCCCTGGCGCTGGACAAGGTTGCTGACGCCCGCGTCTGGCTGATTGTCGCGGCAATCGCGGCGTGTGTGGCCGTGGCGGGGTACCGGGTGTCGTGCTGGTGGTCGCAAGTGGCTTTGTTCATCGGCTCGTTGTTGGCGATTATGCCGCTGGCGCTGACTGGTCACTCCGCGACCGGTGGCGACCACGACTTCGGCACGAACTCCTTCATCTGGCACCTGGTATTCCTGCTGGTGTGGGTTGGCGCTCTGATGGCGCTGGTGGCGCACGGTTTCAGGTTGGGGCCGAACTTGGCCCTGGCGGTGCGTCGATACTCGCGCATCGCGCTGTTCGCGTTCGTAGCGATGGCGGTGTCGGGCGTGATTAATGGCGCGATCCGCGTGCACCTGGATGACATCACCCGCTACGCCTACGGCTGGGTGCTGGTGGGCAAGCTGGTCGGCATCCTGGTGCTTGGCTTTATGGGGTACGCGCACCGCGAGCGTACGATTCCGGCGCTTGAGGTGGAGGGGCCGTCGCAACGCAGAGCGTTCGTACGGCTCGGCGCGGTGGAAGTGCTGGTGATGGCCGCTGTGACCGGCCTAGCGGTGACGCTCGGGCGCACTCCGCCGCCACCGCCGCGGGACCCGAACCTCACCCCGATGCAGATCCAGATGGGCTACAACCTCGAGGACCCACTGACCTGGTCGAACTGGGTCGGGCTGTGGCGATTCGAGCTGCTCTACAGCGTGATCGCGATCCTGCTGGCCGTCTACTACCTGCACCTGACGCGCCGGGTGAGCGGATGGTCCAAGGGGCGCACGGCGTGGTGGCTGCTGGGTTGCGCGACCGTCGTAGTCACGATGTGCTCCGGCATTGGGCTGCACATGCCAGCCTCCTACTCGGCGCACATGACGGTCCACATGATCCTGTCGATGGGGGTGCCGGTGTTCCTCGTGCTGGGCGCGCCACTGTCGCTCATTATCGACGCCTACCCGTCCGGCGAGTTCAACCCCCGGCTGTGGGCGCAGTCCTTCCAGCGCAGTAAGTTCCTGCGCATCGTGACGTACCCGCCGGTATCCGCGGTGCAGTTCCTGGTGTTCTTCTATGTCATGTACGTGTTCACTGACCTGTACGAGCTGATGATTTCGGAGCACGCGGGCCACGTCATCATGAACGCGGTGTTCCTGGTGTCGGGCTACTTTTACTTCTGGGAGCTCATCGGCCCGGACTACATCGAGGGGCGCGTGACGGCGAAGACGCGTCTGCTCTGGCTGTGGATCTCCATGCCAGTGCACCTCTTTATGGGCGTGTACCTCATGCAGCTCAACACCGTGATGGGCGAGGAGTTCTACCGCTCGCTGCTGCTGCCGTGGGACCCGGATCTGCTGGCGGACCAGAAGGTGGGCGGCGGTATCGCCTGGGCGTCGGGCTCGTTCCCGCTGGTCATCGTGTTCGGTGTGCTGTTCATCCTGTGGTGGCGCGAGGACCGCGCAGAAACCGCAGAGGTCGACCGCATCGCGGACGAGACTGACGACGCCGAGTGGCGCGCCTACAACGAAATGCTCGCACAGTACACGTCGGATACCCCGCAGCACAAGGGCTAATCGACGATTCCCTGGGATCTGTGGAATTCTAAAAATCAATCCACAGGCTGCAAGGCCGCATCCTTTCTTTTCTGTTTCTGCACTGGAAAGCTCCGAGTTGTACCAGTTCAGCAAACAATTGAAAGGACACAACAATGAGCCAGATGAACGTCACCGTATGCGGAAATTTGACGGCAGCACCGTACTTTAAGTGGTTCCCGGCGTCGGGAAACTCGGTGTGCAAGATGCGCATCGCGTCCTCCCGCAGGCGGCGCACAGGTGAACAAGACAACCAAGGCCGCGACATTTGGGAGGACACGGACCAGCTCTACATCGACGTTGAGTGCTGGAACCAGCTCGCCATCAACGCGCGCACCTCACTGTTCCGCGGCGCGCCGGTGATGGTCTCCGGCCGGTTGGTCACGGAGACCTGGGTAGAAACTAACGACGCGGGCGAGAAGCTCAACCGGTACCGCACCGTGCTGAAAGCCGACAAGGTTGCGTTCGAGCTCGGCATGCACCAAATCTCCTCCTGGAAGATCACCGAGAACGGCCACACACTCGAGGGCCAGCCCGCGGTGAAGATCAAGACGGCGGTCGACTTCATGACGGAGGAGGAGCGCGAGTTCTACTTCGAGCAAATGAAGATGCAGGCGTCGGCGTCGTCGGCGGACTCGGCGTCAGCCACCGACCTGCAATCGCAGTCGCCTGAGCTCGAGCCGGTCGCTGTGGGCGCTAGCAGCACTGAAAGTGACGACGGTCCCGCGCCGTTCTGACGCCCGCGGTTGCGCTCTCGCTCGGCGCTGGGGAAGCGCACGTTCACCTTTCGCTGATGTACCCTGTGAAACGATGTATGTCCGCTTCAGTTAAAGGGGTTTTTACGTGGCTGAGTTCATCTACACGATGAAAAACGTTCGCAGGGCCATCGGTGACAAGGTCATTTTGGACAATGTCACCATGGCCTTTTATCCCGGCGCCAAGATTGGTGTCGTTGGGCCAAACGGCGCAGGTAAGTCCTCGCTGCTCAAGATCATGGCGGGGATTGACCAGCCAAACAACGGCGAAGCATTCCTGGATCCTGGTGCAACGGTCGGCATCCTCCTGCAGGAGCCACCGCTGAACGAGGAAAAGACCGTTCGCGAGAACGTCGAAGAGGGCCTCGGCGACATCTTCGAGAAGAAGCAGCGCTTCGAAGAAATCGCTGAAGAGATGGCGACGAACTACACCGACGAGCTCATGGAAGAAATGGGCAAGCTCCAGGAGGAGCTCGACGCCGCTGACGCCTGGGAGGTCGATTCCAAGATTGAGCAGGCGATGGAAGCACTGCGCTGCCCGCCATCCGATAGCCCGGTGACCAAGCTTTCCGGTGGTGAGCGCCGCCGCGTCGCGCTGGCGAAGCTGCTGCTGTCCGAACCGGACCTGCTGCTGCTCGACGAGCCGACGAACCACCTCGACGCCGAGTCCGTCCTGTGGCTGGAGAAGCACCTGCAGAACTACCCGGGTGCCGTCCTGGCAATTACCCACGACCGCTACTTCCTGGACAACGTTGCCGAGTGGATCTGTGAGGTCGACCGCGGCAAGCTCTACCCGTATGAGGGCAACTACTCCACCTACCTGGAGAAGAAGGCCGAGCGCCTCGAGGTTGCTGGCAAGAAGGATCAGAAGCTGCAGAAGCGCCTGAAGAACGAGCTCGAGTGGGTACGATCCTCGCCGAAGGCGCGCCAGGCGAAGAACAAAGCGCGTCTGGAACGCTACGAGGAAATGGCTGCCGAGGCAGAGCAGTACAAAAAGCTGGACTTCGAAGAAATCCAGATCCCGACGCCTCCACGCCTGGGCAACAAGGTCGTCGAGGTCGAGCACTTGGACAAGGGCTTCGACGGCCGCGTCCTGATCAAGGACCTGTCCTTCACGCTGCCGCGCAACGGCATCGTGGGCGTGATCGGCCCGAACGGTGTGGGTAAGTCCACCCTGTTCAAGACCATCGTTGGGCTGGAAGAGCCAGACGCAGGCACCGTCGTGGTCGGTGAGACCGTGAAGCTGTCCTACGTTGACCAGAACCGCGAAAACATTGACCCGGAAAAGACGGTGTGGGAAGTAGTCTCGGACGGCCTCGACTACATCGTGGTCGGCCAGAACGAAATGCCGTCGCGCGCCTACCTCTCGGCGTTCGGTTTCAAGGGCGCGGACCAGCAGAAGCCATCCAAGGTGCTCTCCGGTGGTGAGCGCAACCGCCTGAACCTGGCGCTGACGCTGAAGCAGGGCGGCAACCTGATTCTGCTCGACGAGCCGACCAACGACTTGGACGTCGAAACCCTTGGCTCGCTTGAGAATGCGCTGCAGAAGTTCCCAGGTTGCGCTGTCGTGATTTCGCACGACCGCTGGTTCCTGGACCGCACCTGTACCCACATCCTCGCCTGGGAAGGCAACGTTGAGGAAGGCAAGTGGTACTGGTTCGAGGGCAACTTCGGCGACTACGAGAAGAACAAGGTTGAGCGCCTCGGTGAGGAAGCGGCGAAGCCGTCGCGCGTCACCCACCGCAAGCTCAGCCGCTAACAGCGGAAAAGGTAGGAATTGGCTATGTCGGAACAGAATATGCGCGGCAGGATTCACACGCACTCCATCTCGCTGAGGTGGAACGATTTTGACCGGTACGGCCATGTGACAAACTCGGCTTACATCGAGATCGCGCAGCAGGCGCGACTCGCGTTTGCCCAGGAGTTCTTCGAGTCTCAGGGGTACGAGTTTGTGGTGTTCGTTCGGCGCATCGAAGCGGACTACGTTCGCCCAGTGCTGCCGAACACGCAGGCAGTGACCGTTGATACGCAGGTGATCCACCTCGGCAACACGTCGTTTACGACGCGTCAGGAGATCAAGGACGCACAAGGCAGCGTCTGTTGCGTGATTGATTGCGTGCAGGTCACCGTGGATAAGCGGACGGCGACCCCGCGAGCAATCACCTCGCAGGAGCTCGGCATCCTTGCCCGCGCCTACACAACGCTCGACGGAGACGACGAGCTGGGGCAGGCATAGGTGGCTACCACCGAAACGCTGACTGTTGAGCAGGGTGAGCGCGGACTGCGCGCCCTGCTGCAGCGCGTCCTCGCACTCCAGGATGACGCCTACGCGCGGTTCCAACGAGTCGGGGAACACGATGTCGACGTCTTCGTCACCACCCCGTTCGACTGCGTCGTCTCGCGCCGGGTCCGGGGTACCGTCTCCCGCGACGGCGCGGTGGTGCCTGCGCGCCGGGTTCTCGAGGCACTCGAAACTTCGACGGGAGCACTTGGCGCGGCGCAGGATCAGAACTGGCCCGGGGCACTGCCACCGGCGCAAGGGTTCGTGTTGCGCGAAGAGGTACCGATTTCTACAGCGCGCCAGCTCGCCGACGAAGGCCGAAACCTTGCGCGCCAGTTCGCGGGCCCGCTCGGCCCGCCGGTTTCACTTCTCGACGCCGTGGTCATCACCGTCGACGCGGACGACCGCGGCCCGAAACTTGAAATACCCATGCGTGCGGTGTTTACCTGCACCTCGCTTGGGCTCATTCCGGGGTTCGAAGCCCCGGTCGAAGTGCCTCGCTACCTGCGGGTTTCGAGCGCAGGCAGGTGGGTGCGTATCGACGCCCCCTTCGGCACCGTCTACCACAGCAAGTCGCTGAGCCTATTCGTATGACCGCGGGCCCTGGTTGATCATCATGTACGCGACTCGCTGCATGTGATTCCACATAGCGTCGCGGTAGGGCTGGGGCAGGGTGGCGTCGTCAAACTCGGCGACAGCCTTGCCCATTAGCTCGAGCCAGCGGTCCGCCTCAGCCTCCCCGATTGCGAACGGGAAGTGGCGGCGGCGCAGCATCGGGTTGCCGCGGCGCTCCTGGTAGGTGCGCGGGCCGCCCCAGTATTGCGTGAGGAACCAGCGCAGGCGTGATTCGGCGCCCTCCCAATCGTCGTCGGGGTACATGGGGCCGATGAGGTCGTCTTCCTTGACCTGGGCGTAGAAGCGGTGCACGAGCGTGTGGAAGAACTCCTCGCCGCCGACGGCTTCGTAGAGCGTTTGCTGTGCCTCGTTGCTATTGCTGATCTGCATCGTTGTTCTCGCCTCCAGGGGTGCGGTCCAGGTGTCGGATGTAGGTCGGCTCCGTGCCAGGCAGCGGCACGCCGTGCGTGTGAAGCGCCTCGAGGATGACCGCGGTCATGAAACGGGAGACGCCCCATTGCTCGCCAGGCAGCGTATTGACCATCACGCGCAGGGTCGCGCACTCTGGGTCGAACTTGGAAATGCCCAGTATGGTGGCCTCGCCGACGATTTTGTCCTTGATCTCGGGGCGCGTCACTGCGTCCTGCATTGCGGCCTCGACGACGCTGGCTGCCTGCTCCGGATCAGCCTGGATGGAAACAGGGATCTCGAGGCGGGCAACGGAGAAGACGTCGCTCTGGTTGCCAAGCAGATCGATGTTACCGTTTCGGACGTACCAGAGGGTGCCGTCAATATCGCGGACGGTGGTGATGCGCATCGTGACGTGCTCTACAGTGCCCTCAATGTCGTTGACCGCGATGACGTCACCGACACCGTACTGGTTTTCCAGCAACATGAAGATGCCGCTGAGGAAGTCTTTCACAAGGGACTGCGCGCCGAAGCCGAGGGCGACGCCGACGACGCCCGCAGAGGCCACGAGCGGGGCGACGTTGACCCCGAGTTGGTCGAGCACCGCGAGGACCGCCCACACCCAAATCACAATTGCTGCCGCGGAGCGTCCTACGTTCGCCAGCGTGAGGATGCGCTGCTGGCGGCGCTGCTCCCGCGAGCGCGAATGCGCAGTGTCGGGTTTCACGGCGCCAGCGCGGCGGCGGAAGGGGAGAGCCGCGCTGGAGGAGTTGATGGCGTTGTTCGCGGCCTTCGTGATGATTCTGCGCACCACGATGTGCAGCACGAGGGCAATGGCCAGGATGACCAGGATCCACAGGGGGCGGGTCACAAAGATGTCCCGCGTGGCGGGGTCATTCCACCACGAGGTGACGGAGTCGACGGCTTCGTCGACATCTGGAACGCTCACGGATTTGGCTAAGACTGATGGAGATAACTGCGTAATAGAAAACATTGTGCTCTAGTTTACGCGCTACGTTTCGAGTGGCTGTCGAGCACCCGGTTTACCGCAAATGGGGGTGTTCGCAGTGGCTTGGGCGATGTTGGCATTGGCGTTGGAGATTCCTGAATTTGGCACGTCGATAGGGTTCAACTGAAAGTATGACTTTGCCATTTGTGGCCGCATCAAGTGTCGCGCATTTTGCTCAAATTTATTGTTAGGTACTTTTATGGTCCAATGAACTATATTAGAAACAACTGAGATTTTGGTGTTGTACCTTTTGGCGTCACACCTGGAGTTATGGGCGGGCGGCAGTGAACCTAAACGCAGCCGCAAAAATAGGAGGAATTTATGGCGAAAAAGCCAGCGTATGTAGCGATTGCTGACGCTCTGCGGAGCCAGATCGAATCGCGCGAGCTCGAACCCGGCGACAAGCTACCCCCAGAACGCGAACTTGTAGACATGTACGGGGTGGCACGCATGACCGTGCGCCATGCACTGGACCTATTGCAGCTCGAAGGAATTATTGAGCGTAAGCGTGGCCGCACCGGTGGCACATTCGTTCGCGCGCTGCCTCCGATCATCGACTTGACGGGCAAGGTACCGCTGACGGAGCAGCTTATCGCGCATGGTCTGGACGTCTCTTCCGAACTGATTTCGGAGACCGCTGCGCCCGCACCGCAGATCGTCGTCTCTGCATTCGGCGTAGACTCCCGCGATAAGTTGCTCACCAGCGAGCTCGTTCACTTTGCCAACGGTAACCCGGTGTTCGCTGAAACCACGTACGTTCGCCCCGGTTATGAGTCCAAGTACAGCCGTAGCTCCGTCGACTACGCACGTGGCCAGCGTACCGACCTGGGTGGCGTGACTCCTCACCTGCGCCGCGAGGACATCCTGTTCCCGGCCAACCCGACCGATAAGGAGCGCGAGAGCCTCTCCTTGGCGGCGAACACCCCGGTGCACCGCATCACGCGCAAGCTCTTTGAGGGTGACACGCTGGTCATTTTCGCCTCTATCGTGGCTCGCACGGATGCGGCGCAGATCCGCATCGTCGAGGAGCTCTAGCCTCTAGCGCAGCGTTTTCGCTGCGCCTTCCGCGCCTGCGTCACCAACACGGTTGCGCAGCGCGCGCTCCACGCGGGCCTTACCCTCCGAAACGATGCGGCGCAGGCCCGCCGGAATGTCCTCCCGCGCAAGGAGCGCCTCGGCGCGCTCGACTGTAGCAATCGAAATATCCCACAGCGGGAACAGGCCCTCGAGCGTGTTCTGAGCCATCTCGTTGGTCAGTTTGTCCCACAGCTCTGGCGCGATCTCGAAGTAGCGCTCGGCCAAGCCGTCCATGCCTTCGGAGGTGAAGGTGAGGCCGTCGATAAGGAAGCGCACCTCGAGGTTTGTGCGTGTACCGCTGACGATCTCATCCCACGCCCACTGTTTGTTCGTGACGGCGTCGATGCGCAGGCGCGACAGCGCACCCTCGGAGGACGGATCCTCCTCGTTCTTGGCGGTCTTGGCCAGCATGGCGCCGCCTGCGACAAGGTTCGTGAGCACGAGCCAGCGAATCTCCTGGTTATCCAGCGACTGTAGGAGTTCGTGGAAGTACGTCGTGTTCTGCTTCGAAGGCTGCAGGCGGGCGAGCGCGCGCTGGTAGATACCTGCAGGCTCCTGGCCGCGGAATGCCTCGCTGAGCATGTAGAAGCCGGTGCGCTGCCAGGACCATGCCACGTACTGCTTGACCGCCAGCGTCGCCTGCGCGAGGAGGCGCTCCTGCACACTCGGTTGGTCTTCGAGGCGGCTGAAGTTGGCCACAGCCATCACAAACTTGCGCGCTGGCAGCAGCGTGTCGCGGACGGCCTCCCACAGGGATGACCAGCACAGGGTGCGCGCAAGCGGGTCCTCGATCTGCCCGATGTGCTCCAGAACGAACTCAGTGTGTGCTGGGGTGAGGCGCATCTTGCAGTAGGTGAGGTCCTCGTCGTTGACCAGCGCGAGGTCGTGGTCGATGCCGGCGAGTTCGGGTACCTCGGTGCGCGCCCCCTCGATATCGACGTTCACGTGGTGGGTGCGCACGACCTTGTCGCCGTCAAGCTTGTACAGCCCGATGCCTACCCGGTGGGTGCGCAATACGTCGGACTCCTGCACGACTGCGAAGGAATCCTCGGTGATTTCAGGGCGAAGGGTGGACACACCGGTGGTGCGCAGCCACTGCTGGGACCACTCGCTCAAATCGCGGCCCGACGACTTCTCCAACGCGCCCAGCAGATCGTCGAAGGAAGCGTTGCTAAACTTGTGGTTGTTGAAGTGATCGCGCACGCCCGCGAAGAACTCGTCGCGGCCAACGTATGCCTGCAGCTGCTTCAGCACGGACGCGCCCTTGGCGTAGGTGATCCCGTCGAAGCTCTGCTCGGCGGTCTCGATGTCCGGGGCGTCAGCGGCGATTGGGTGGGTCGTCGGTAGCTGATCTTGCTGGTAGGCCCATGCCTTCTCGACGGCCGCGAACGTCGTCCACGCATTCGGGTACTCGCCGATCTCGGTCTGGGCAATGGCTGCGGACCAGGTCGCGAAAGACTCGTTGAGCCACAAGTCGTCCCACCACTGCATCGTGACGAGGTCGCCGAACCACATGTGCGCCATCTCGTGCAGGATCGTGTCGTTGCGGCGCTCGAGGCGATACGGGGTTGGCTCGGAAGTAAAGACGTACTCATCCCGGAAGGTCACCGCGCCGGCGTTCTCCATTGCGCCCATGTTGTACTCGGGGCAGAAAATCTGGTCGTACTTGCCGAACGGGTACGCAATCGCAAAATTCTTGTGGTAGTACGCGAAGCCGTCTTTCGTCTGGCGGAACAAGCGTTCCGCGTCGAGGTGCTCCATGAGTGAGGCGCGGGCAAAGATGCGAAGCGGGATACGCTTCAGATCGTCGACGTACTCGTCTTCGACGAACTCGTACTCGCCGGCGCAGATTGCCACCAGGTACGTCGACAGTGGGTAATCAATGGTGCAGGACCACACGTTGCCCTCACGGGTCGCCTCCTCGTTGAGCACGACCGTGTAGGAAGTCGGTGCGTCGACGGAAAGCTTGTACGTGGCCTTGATGTCCGGCTGGTCGAAGCAAGCAAACACCTTCATCGCCATCGCGGGCTCGAACTGGGTGTAGAGGTAATCCTTGTCGTCCACCGGGTCGACGAACTTGTGCAGGCCTTCACCAGTGTGGTTGTAGGTAATGGTGGCGTCGACAACTAACGTGTGCTCGCCCTCGGTGAGCGTGAGGGTGCGGCCGTCGACGGGGCGGCCGTCGAGCGTTGCGGAGAACTCGTCGGCGACCAGGTCGAAGAACGTCTCACCTGCGCCCGAGCGGAACGTGACCGTGGTGGTCGACGTGAACTGCTCTGCTCCGTTGACATCGAGCGCAATATCGTAATGGACATCTGAGATAAGTTGTGCGCGAAGTTGTGCGTCGCTGCGCTTGAGGTTTGTCTTCATGTCCTCCAACATACTCGCCGTACCTGTGTGTTTTTCGCTATGGTGGCTGCATAATTTCCGGAACGAATGGAGGAATGATTCTGTGACTGCACCAGTTACCTTTTGGTTCGACGTAAGCTGCCCATTTTGCTGGCTCACTTCGCGCTGGATGAAGGAAGTAGAAAAGGTCCGCGACATCACGGTCGAGTGGGTGCCGATGTCACTGTCCATTCTTAACGACGGCCGCGACATCCCCGCCGACTACGCCAAGATGATGGAGGCTAACTGGGGTCCCGCGCGCGTGTTCGCAGCGGTGAAGCGCGACCACCCAGAGAAGATCGACGCGCTCTACACCGCGATGGGCACCGCCATTCACGCCGAGGAGCAGGGCGGTAAGAAGGGCTACGGCGCCTACGACGAGATCATCGCGGCAGCGCTCAAAGAGGTAGGTCTCGACCCCAGCTACGCCGACCTTGCCAACACCAACGAGATGGACGAGCTGCTCGGCACCTACCACCAGGGTGCGATGGACGCCGTCGGTGACGAGGTGGGCACCCCGGTGGTCAAGCTCGGAGACACCGCATTCTTTGGGCCGGTCATCACCCGCGTCCCAACGGGTGAGGAGGCAGGCAAGCTTTTCGACGCCTCCCTGGCACTGAGCGAATACCCCTACTTCTTCGAACTGAAGCGTTCCCGCACGGAACCGCCGCAGGTGAGCTAGCAGGAAGGTAGGGTAGAGCGCATGCGAATTTACCTTGGGGCAGATCATGCCGGTTTCGAACGAAAGAATCAGATTAAGGCCCACCTGGAAAAGCAGGGCCATGAAGTCATCGACTGTGGTGCGCACGAGTATGACGCCCTCGACGACTACCCAGCGTTCTGCATCGCCGCAGCTGAGCGGACGGTAGCGGACGAAGGCTCCCTCGGCATCGTGCTGGGCGGCTCTGGCAATGGTGAGCAGATCGCCGCGAACAAGGTGAAGGGCGCTCGCTGCGCCTTGGCGTGGTCTGAGGAGACCGCGCGCCTGGCACGCGAGCACAACAACGCGCAGCTCATCGGTATCGGTGGGCGCATGCACACCGAGGAAGAAGCGCTGAAGATCGTCGACGCGTTCATTGGTCAGGAGTGGAGCAACGAGGAGCGCCACCAGCGCCGCATCGACATCCTGTCCAAATACGAGGAGACGGGCGAAGCCCCGGCTATCTAGCCCAGTTCTTCGTAGTCCGCGGGGTGCGGGCCGTGGCGCCCAAACTCCTCCTCGTCGAGCGCGACGATGGCGGACATTTCTTCGGGGCTGAGCGTGAAGTCGAAAATGTCCATGTTTTCACGCATCCGCTCCGCGGACGTGGTCTTGGGGAACACGATCACGTCGTTCTGCAGATGCCAGCGTAGAACCACCTGCGCTGGCGTTTTGCCGTGTGCCTCGGCGGCGTCGGTAATTTCGGGGAAGTCCGTGAGGTCGTAGGCGCCGCCGCCGAGCGGAGCCCAGCCCTCGATTGCGATATTGTGCACGCGCATCGCGTCGAGCTCTTTCCAGTTCTGGAACAGCGGGTGCAGCTCAACCTGGTTGACCACAGGGGTGACATCGGTATGCATCTCAATCTGCTCGATGTGCTCAGGCAGGAAGTTTGAGACGCCGATTGAGGTGGTGAGTTTGGCCTCCCGGAGTCCAATGAGGGATTTCCACGCATCCACGTATGCGCCCTGTCCGGGCAGCGGCCAGTGAATGAGGTAGAGGTCGACGTGGTCAAGACCGAGTTTCTCCAGTGACTCCTCGAGCGCCGCCGGGGCGTCGTGGTGGCGGTTGTTCCACAGCTTCGTGGTGATGTACAGCTCCTCGCGCGGGATCCCCGACTTCGCGATTGCCTTGCCGACGCCCTCTTCGTTCCCATAAATGTGGGCGGTGTCGAAGTGCCTGTAACCTGCCTCCAGCGCTTCGCTGACCAACCGCTCGGCCTCCTGTGGGTCTACGCGGTGGAGGCCGTAGCCGAGCTGGGGGATTGATGTGCCGTCGTGAAGCGCAAACATGGGTACCATGCGCTTTACTTTAGCGGCTTGTCACCTTGCCAGTCGCTTGCGCCACCGGGGCTACCAGTGCGGGGCGAGCCAGCCTGCACACCACCGCGATCACGGCTGCCGCAACGAGGAACAGGATGACGCCAGTCCAGCTCGTACCGTACACGTCTGGGTCGACGTCGCCGGAGGCAGCGAACATCGCGTTCATGTTCCTGCGCAGACCCGTGGTGAGCACCAGGAAGACGTGTACCACGGTGAACAGGACGAAGAACAGCATGGTGGGAAAGTGAATGGCGCGTGCAGCCTTCAGCGAGAAGAAGGACCAGGACTTCGGCCACCACTCGCTCATGCGAGCGCCGGAGAGGATCGCCAGCGGGGCAGCGATGAACACCACCGCAAAGTACGACAGCTCCTGCAGCGCGTTGTAGTGCACCCACGGGTTCTCCGTCGGCCAGTCCAGGCTGAGGTACTGGATCCCCGCGGAGACCGCTTGCGGGATGACCTCCCAGCTCGTGGGCACGATTCGCATCCACTGGCCAGTGGCGAACAGGACGATGTAGAACGCCACGCCGAGCGCCACCCACAGCACGTCAATAGTGAGGTGCAGCCACAGGGTAAGAGAAATCTTCTTCTTGGGGTTTGTGCGCGGCGCCCAATACGCTTCGGGTTTGCGCTCGTGGCGCACGGTCATACCAGTCTTGATGATGAGCGCCATGAACAGCATGTTGAAGAAGTGCGACCACCCCAACCATGCGGGCAGCCCAACAGGTGCGCCTTCCGGCAGGGGCTGCTGGCCGGTGTAGCGCTCGATGAAGCTGCTGCCCGTCGGGGTGCTGACGAACCAGCGCGCCACCAGGACCGCGACTACGAACGCAGCGAGCAGCGCGACGCCACCGTACGCCCACCAGCGACGCGATGGAGTTTGAGTCGGCGCAGGCACGGGCTGTGCCGCCGGCTCCGGCCGCTCGGGCTGTGCTGGCTGCGGCGTGGACTCGACTGCTGGTACCGGTACCAGTTCCGGTGCCTGCTCTGCAGTCTGCGCCGCTGCGCCGTAGAGCGGAGGAACCGCCACAGCGGGGTCCTCTGGGACGTCGACACTCGCGACAGGCGGGAACGGGCCAGCCCCGGCAGTACGCGGAAGGCCCTGACGCACGGCGACCGTGGTGAGCGGGCCAGCTGGTTGCTCTTCCGCGGGCTGTTCGGCGGCAGCGCGTTCTGCAGCCGCTGGGAACACCTGCTGCACGGCAGGGTCCGCAGCGACTGCGGCCGAGTCTGTAGGAGGCCATGGCTGGCCGCTCGGGGTACGAGGCAGGCCGCGACGGAGGGGCGTCGATACGCCTTCGGGTTGCGCTGGGGCCGGAGCCGCTTGAGCGCCGACCAGATCGCCGGTCACGGCCGGATCGGGTTCGAGCGCGACCTCATCAACTGGTGGCCACGGCTGGCCGCTCGCTACGCGGGGCAGGCCACGACGAAGGTGCACCTGCATTACTCGGACGCCTCCGTGCCGCGGCGAGCTGCGATCTGCTCGATGAGTTCCGGCACCACGTCGAAGAGATCGCCAATGATGCCGAAGTCCGCGATATCGAACAGTGGAGCGTCCTCATCGTTGTTGATCGCGATGATGGTGTCGGCTGTCTGCATGCCCACGAGGTGCTGCACAGCGCCGGAAATGCCGATGCCGATGTAGAGCTTCGGGCTGACCACGATGCCGGTCTGCCCAATCTGGGCGTCGTGGCTGATTTGGTCCTCGTCCGCAGCGGAGCGGGTCGCGCCGACTGCGGCGCCGAGCTCGTCGGCAAGCCCGCCCACGAGCTGCTCGAACATGTCCGCGTCACCCAAAGCAACGCCTCCTGCAACCACGCGATCGGCGGTGAGCAGCTCCGGGCGCGTCGAGGTGCGCACCACCGGCGTCACCGAAGTCACCGTCGCGGCGCGTGTCCCGGAGGCGGTGACGTCCAACTCGTGAACCTCGGGCGCGGTGGCGTCCGCACGGCGACCGATCGCGCCGACGCGCACCGTAATAATCGGTGCCGAGTGGGTCGCCGCGGCCGTCGCGGTGTAAGCGCCGCCGTAGTTCTCGTGGTCCGTCACAATGCCCTGGTCGTCGCGCCGGACATCAATCGCGTCGGTGAGCAGCGCCTTGCCCTTGCGCACGGCGAGGCGCGACGCGACGTCGCGGCCGAGGCGCGACGCGACGTCGCGGCCGCGGACGGAGTGGGCGAGGATCACGGCTGCCGGGTCGGTGGCGTTGAACGCGGCCTCGGCGGCGTCGACAAGTGGGACTGCCTGCTGCTGCGCGTCAACGTTAGTGGTCAGCACCACGGCTGCGCCGAGCTCGCCGAGCGCTTCGGTGTGTGCAGGGTTGGTGGTCAGCACCACCGGGGTACCCAGAGGCGCGGCTGCGCCGATGAGTTCGGCGGCGGTGGAGTCGAGCTGGTCGTCGTGCGTCGCGTCGAGCACGACCAAAACTGTGCGGGGAGAGGTTGCCATGTCAGTATCCTTCGTTCGGCGGGTTAGATGTAGTGCTTCTCTGCAAGGAAGTCGACCAGCTGGCCCACAGCGTTCGGGCCGTAGTCAATGATCTCGCCGCGCTCACGCGCAGGACGCTTTTCGACGTCCACCATGATCGCCCGCGGCCGTGCGAAATCCTCCGCGTCGACGCCGAGCTCCGCCAGCGTCAGCGTGTGCAGTTCCTTCTTCTTCGCCGCCATCAGACCCTTGAAGTTCGGGAAGCGGGCATCCGGGTACTCGTCCGAGACCGCGACCAGCGCCGGGAGCTGCGCCTCCAGGGTGAGCGTGGCGTGATCGCTGACCTGCGTCGCAGTCACCATGTCGTTGTTGAGCGTGACCTCGGTCGCGTTGGCGATGGCGGGCCAGCCGAGCATCTCTGCGAGCAGTCCAGCCATGACGCCGCCACCGCCGTCAGAGGACGCGGTACCGAGCACAACCAGGTCGTAGTCCTTGTTGCGCAGTGCCGCCGCGAGCACTTCTGCCGTCAGCGTCACGTCCGCGCCGAGGAGCGCGTCGTCGGCAATGATGTAGGCATCATCCGCGCCCATCGCGAAGCCCTTGCGCACGCTGGCATGCGCTGTTTCTGGCCCTACCGTAATGAGGTCGACGATGGTTTCCTCGTCGCCGCGGGCCTCCTTGAGTCGCATCGCGGCTTCGACGGCGCGTTCGCAGACCTCGTCAGCGACGACATCACCGGAGCGATCGGTCAGGCCGGTTTCCAGATTCAGGTCGCGGTCGCCGTACGTATCCGGGACTTCCTTGAGCAACACTGCAATGTTCACGAAACGCTCCTTCAGCGGTGGGGTGCTAAACGGTAGGCATTCTAGCGCACTGGCCTGGACTAAAAGTCAAATCCCCCGAAGTCGAAGCCACCACCATCCCCAAAGAGGCCGCCGTCACCGAACAGGCCCTCGCCGCCGGCGTCGCCCATGTCGCCCATCTCCCCGGCATCGCCGATGTCTCCAGCATCTCCCATATCGACGAAGTCGCCTGCGCCGGCGTCCCCGAAGTCACCCGCTGCGAAGGCCTCTGGCGATGGCGTGCCGGCCATACCTGCGAACATCGCGGAGTAGAACATCATCGAACTTGCAGCCCACATGCCAGTCATCATCGCTGGCGCCCACCAGGCGGTGGAGTACCAGCCGGCCGGTACTGGGCGGCCGGCGACAACGCCGCCAGGGTAGTAGTTCGGGGTGCGCTCAGAAGCGTACGGGGATGCGGTGACGGTGGTGCCGTCTTCCTGGCGGATCGTTCGCTCCTCGGTCACCCGGCCCGCGCTACGCTGGCCTTCCAGTTCCGGAAGCTCTGGGCCCGCGGGCATGCCCATGATTTCGCGTGCTGCGTTGACATAGTGCAGCCCCTCCAGGGCAGATTCGCGAGCGAGCATGGCCTGCTTCGGTGTGGTCGCCTGGCCCAGCGCGCCACTTGCTGCGTTGTAGCGTTCAGAGGCGTCGGCCATCGCCTGGGTCGAAGCAGCGTCGGTACCGGAGATAGTAAGGACTTGGGAGCCAAGTCGCTCTGTCCAGCGGCGTGCGTCCGCAATCGCGTCCTCGAGCTGGAGCTGTTCGCGCTGGTTGGTCGCGCCATTCTGGCGACTCTTTATCAGGTACACCGCGGCGCCAACGATAGCGAGGATCAAAATGAGGTTCATAGTGAGGGAAAGCTCCTTCGGGATCGGCCACAAATTATCAGTACTTACAACGTGCAACGCACGTGGTTGGGAGAAAGTTCCACGCTAAGCGGGTGGTTTTGTCTCAAAGTCGGCGGTGGGTTACACTTGCGCCCATCACCTTTTGGTGAAGTGGGAATGTCGTATAGTGGCTAATACCTCAGCCTTCCAAGCTGAAGACGCGGGTTCGATTCCCGTCATTCCCTCCAAATGATAAAAGCGGAAGACGCGGTTGCACGAGATGTGTAGCCGCGTTTTTGTTTCTGTGAATATAGCCCAAAAGTAGTGTTGAACTGTCGATTTGCGTATTGCTCTGGG
The DNA here is from genome assembly GCF_900099485.1 of Corynebacterium sp. MC3. Classification (NCBI taxonomy): domain Bacteria; kingdom Bacillati; phylum Actinomycetota; class Actinomycetes; order Mycobacteriales; family Corynebacteriaceae; genus Corynebacterium; species Corynebacterium sp. MC3. The sequence continues at coordinate 42,473 of NZ_LT622810.1, read as the reverse complement.
GCATGGTTATAGTTGCCAACGTCGCAATGAGCAATCATTCGCGGGGCGTGGCGCAGTTTGGTAGCGCACCTGCTTTGGGAGCAGGGGGTCGCAGGTTCAAATCCTGTCGCCCCGACATCAACAAGCCCGCTAGAAATAGCGGGCTTGTTTACATATCCGTACAATTTACCCGATTAATTACAGGAGTAATCCGTGAAGACTTCCGTCGACAAGCTCAGTGAGACTCGTGTCAAGTTGGACGTCAGCGTTCCTTTCGATGAGCTCGGCAAGGAAATCGACCAGGCGTACAAGTCAATTGCGCAGCAGGTCAACATTCCTGGCTTCCGTCGCGGTAAGGCTCCTCGCCAGCTGATCGACGCCCGCTTCGGCCGTGGCCCGATCCTGGAGCAGGTTGTCAACGACATGCTGCCAACCCGCTACGAGAAGGCTGTCCTGGAAAATGGCCTGAACCCGATCGGTCAGCCAGAGATCAACATCACCAAGATCGAGGACAACGACGTCGTCGAGTTCACCGCTGAGGTCGACGTTCGCCCAGAGATTACTGTCCCTGACTTCTCCAAGATTGACGTCACTGTTCCGGCCCTCGAGGTCAGCGACGAGGACGTCGACAAGGAGATCGACCAGCTCCGCGAGCGCTTCGGCGAGCTCAAGGACACCAAGCGCAAGATGAAGACCGACGACTTCGCAGTCATCGACCTGCACGCTGAGGTTGACGGCGAGAAGGTCGAGGAGGCTTCCACTGAGGGCCTGACCTACCAGATCGGCTCGGACGACCTGATCAAGGGCCTCGACACCGCGCTGCGCGGCATGAAGACCGGCGAGGACAACGAGTTCACAGCGACGATCGAGTTCGGCGAGCACAAGGGCAAGGAAGCCACCATCAAGGTACACGTCCAGCAGTCGAAGGAGCGCAAGCTTCCTGACTTTGACGACGAGTTCGCTCAGATGGCCTCCGAGTTCGACACCGCTGAGGAGCTGCGTGAATCCACCAAGGAGCAGCTCGCTGAGGACAAGAAGACCCAGCAGGCAGCTGACATCCGCGACGAGGTACTGAAGGCAGCGCTCGAGGAGACCAAGTTCGAGCTTCCGAAGTCCATCGTCGAGGAGCAGGAGCACAACATGCTCCACCAGATGCTCGGCCAGCTGGCACACGACGAGGCTGCTGTCGCACAGTTCCTCGAGGCACAGGGCATGACCCGCGAGGAGTTCGACAAGAAGAACCACGAGCAGGCTGAGTCCGCTGTCCGTACCCAGCTGTTCCTGGACGCTGTTGCTGACCAGGAGGAGCCTGAGGTTTCCCAGCAGGAGATGACCGACCACATCCTGTTCACCGCGCAGTCCTACGGCATGGACCCGAACCAGTTCGTGGCGCAGCTGCAGCAGGCAGGCCAGATCGGTAACCTCTTCGCAGACGTCCGCCGTGGCAAGGCACTCGCTACCGCGATCTGCCGCGTGTCCGTGAAGGACGACAAGGGCGAGACCGTCGACCCGAACGATTACTTCGGTGAGGTTGAAGAGGAAGAAGCAGAGGCTTCCGAAGACTAAATCTTGAGTTGAAACGCCCCGGCGATGCGCACGCGTTGCGCCTACGCCGGGGCGTTTCGCCATTCACTACGGGTTCACAACGTACGTGTACGCCATCAGCGAACAACCCCGTGCAAAGTGGACTATCGGAGTAGGGTGGTGGCATTGTTGACGCTACATAAAAGAGTTTGAACCACGAAGGAGCCATTTTTATGACATCCCCATCGCAGGGCATGAACTTGGGTGATTCTGTCTATGAGCGCCTGCTGCGCGAGCGCATTATTTTCTTGGGCCAGCAGGTTGACGACGAAATTGCGAACAAGCTGTGCGCGCAGATCTTGCTGCTGTCCGCGGAGGATCCAACTCGCGACATTTCGCTGTACATTAACTCCCCGGGTGGTTCCGTGACTGCCGGCATGGCGATTTATGACACGATGAAGTACTCGCCGTGCGATATTGCTACGTACGGCATGGGCTTGGCGGCGTCGATGGGGCAGTTCCTGCTTTCCGGCGGCACGAAGGGCAAGCGTTACGCGCTTCCGCACGCTCGGATTATGATGCACCAGCCGTCCGCAGGCGTTGGCGGTACTGCTGCCGACATTGCTATTCAGGCTGAGCAGTTCGCAGCGACGAAGCGCGAGATGGCCCAGCTTATCGCTGAGCATACCGGCCAGACTTTCGAGCAGATTACGAAGGATTCCGACCGTGACCGTTGGTTCACGGCCCAAGAGGCGATGGAGTACGGCATCGTGGACCACGTTATCGAGAGCGCTCAGGGCTCGATCAGCAACTAAGTAGACAGGAGAATTTACGTATGTCTTTCCAAATGCCTTCCTCCCGCTACGTGCTGCCACAGTTCTTGGAGGAGACTTCCTTCGGCACGAAGCAGATCGACCCATACGGCAAGCTTTTCGAGGAGCGCATCGTCTTCCTGGGCACCCAGGTCGATGACACTTCCGCGAATGACATCATGGCGCAGCTGCTGGTGCTGGAGTCTCAGGACCCGGACCGCGACATCACGATGTACATCAACTCCCCGGGTGGCTCGTTTACCGCGCTGATGGCGATTTACGACACGATGCAGTACGTCCGCCCGGACGTGCAAACGGTGTGCCTCGGCCAGGCTGCGTCCGCTGCGGCGGTCATCCTTGCCGCTGGTGCGCCGGGGAAGCGCGCTGCGCTGCCGAACTCGCGGGTGCTGATCCACCAGCCCGCGACGCAGGGTACCCAGGGCCAGGTTTCTGACCTCGAGATCCAGGCCAATGAGATCGAACGCATGCGCCGCCTGATGGAGGACACACTCGCGCACCACACCGGTCGCACTGCGGAGCAGGTCCGCATCGATACGGATCGCGATAAGATCCTTACCGCGCAGGAAGCTGTCGAGTACGGCATCATCGACCAGGTCTTTGATTACCGCAAGCTGAACGGCTAACTTCTGATCGCTTTTCGACGCCACCAAGGGTAACCGGGTGGCGTCTTTTTGTGTGCTTGACCAAGCGTGAATAAAAGGGCGCGAATAGACAGACCGTGCGGTACATTCTTCACACATCTGCGAAAACACGACACGTGAAGATAAAGGAAAGAGCGCGGTGGATATCAGAACTTCCATTAACACTCGGCCGATGAGTCCGTACCAGTGGCTGATCATTGCCGTCATTACCTATTTGAACGCCCTTGACGGCTATGATCTCGTCGCAACCGCATTTGCGGCGCCGCACCTGGCGGAGGAGTTCGCGATCGGCTCGTCCCTGCTGGGTTGGGTGCTGTCGGCAGCGCTGCTCGGCGTTGGTGTCGGCGCGGCGGTCTTCGGGCCGGCGGGGGATCGATGGGGGCGTCGAAACGTGATTCTTGTGGCGCTGCTGATTGATACCGTGGGCCTGCTCCTGTCGGGCTTCGCGGGGAGTACCGCGGCGTTTATCGCGTGGCGCTTCGTCACTGGTGTGGGCGTGGGCGGCGTGCTCGCGTGCGTGACCGTGCTGGTCAGTGAGTATTCTAACGACCGGTTCCGTGGGCTGGCGATGGCGGTCTACGCGTCGGGGTACGGCGTTGGCGCGACGCTGTGCGGCGTGCTGGCGTCCAAGGTTGTGGAGAGCCACGGCTGGCACTCGATATTCTTCGTGGGCGCGGCTCTGTCTGCCGTGGCGCTGGTGCTTGCAACGGCGTTGCTGCCGGAGTCAGTGGACGTGCTCGCGAGTCGCGGGGATGCTGCGCGCGTTGAGCGTATCGCACGCCGCATTGGGCACGGGGGAGCAGTGGTTCCGGCCCAGACGAGCGCCCCGGCTTCCGCCTCGGGCGCACTGCGCGCAATCGTCTCCCCAGTATGGCTGTCGACGACTGTACGGATCTGGATTGCATTCTCGCTGATCAGCTTTGGTTTTGCCTTTGCTAATTCCTGGACGCCCAAGTTGCTCAACGAACTGGGACTGTCCGCGCAGCAGGGTATTTTCGGCGGCATCATGATCGCGTTCGGCGGCACGATCGGCTCGCTGATCTTCGGAGTGATTACCACGCGTGTTGACGCCCGCGTGCTGCTCATCGCCTTCGCCATCGGTGGCGCGGGCGCGTTGGTGGCCTTCATCTTCTCCGCGGGCGCGTCGTTCGTGGCGTTCCCGCTGGGCGTACTGGTTGGTATGTTGCTGAACGCGTGCGTTACTGGCATGTACACCGTGACTCCGGCGTCCTACCCGACGCACTTGCGGGCGACCGGCGTTGGAGTGGCGTTGGCTGTAGGGCGAGTTGGTTCGGTCTGCGGACCACTGCTCATCGGCTACCTCGCCGAGGCCGGGCTGGGGCCACGTGGACTCTACATCGTTGCAGCAGGCGTGTTCGTGTTGAGCGCGGTCGCCCTGGTAGGACTGCGTGCGCCGTCCGCGAAGCCGGTCGTCGTCAAGAAGCCAGCGGAGGTGCTGCAGGCTTAAGGGCAGTACGGGACCGCGTCGCGCACCGCGGCCGGTGCGGAGGTGAAGTCCTTACGGTCCCAGCAGGCGTTGCCTTCGTGCTCGCCGACGGGGTCAACGGATGCCCAAGAGTTGCCGTTGGAAGCCCAGAAGTACTCCTGGCCGTTCGGCATCACGGTGCGGGCCCAGTCGCCGTCGCAGAAGGTGCTGTATTCGTCGCTCGCTGACTGCTGGCCCTGCTTCGGCCACGCGCACGTCGCGCCGTTCTGTGGGGCGGGCTCGGCAGGCTGTACCGGCGCGGGCTCGTCGCTGTCATCATCGCTAGAGGAGGCAGAAGAGCTCGACTTTTTCGAAGAACTCGAGGAGCTAGACGAGCTTGAGCTCTTCTTCGACGTGCTCGTCGATGTCTTCGTCGAGGTGGACGTCTCGGTCTCGGTCGCGTCCTCGTCATCATCGTCGGGCGCCGGGCTTGTCGACGTCTCCTTCGCCGGGAACGAGATCTCAGGCTCCGCCAAACGATCCTCCGGCGACGAGTTACACCCGGCCAACAGCGTCGTGCACGTCAAGAGTGCGGCAAGCACAAGTTTGGGCCGGGTGTTCATCACTAGGGGATCCTTTCTGACAGACTTCTGCGTCTAGCGTAGCCGACAAATCTTAGCCCAAAAACTTCAGCAGCGCTTCATTGAACGGAGCAGGGTTCTCGATGGGCACCTGGTGCGAGCCCGGCTCAATGACCACAGACTCCACGGGGCCTGCGACGCCGTCGGCGATTTCGGCCAGTTTGTCCGGGCCGGTACCGGCGTCGCCGGTGGCCGCGATGGTCAGCACTGGGCAGGTGATCTGATCCAGGTGGGAAGCGAAGTCCCACTTTGCCAAGGCATCGCCGTTTTGGGCGTAACCCTCGGGGTCGATGGCGCTGACCATGTCGTGGATGCGCTCGACTTCCCCTGGGTGGGCGTCGATAAATGCTGGGGTGAACCAGTTAGGAATGAGCATGTCGGCGATGGGGCCCATGCCTTCCTCCCGTGCGATGCGCGTGCGCTCGTCCCACTGCTCATTGCCACCGAGGTAAGTCGCGGTGCAAGCGAAGACAGCCTTCTCCACGCGCCCGCTGTACGCCGCAAGATACTGCGCAATGGCGCCGCCGAGGGAGAGGCCGACAACGCTGAAGCGGTCGACCCCCTCGCGGTTGAGTGCGCTCAAGATATCCTGCGCAAGCAGCTTCACGGTTGCGGAGCTGGGAGCCACCTGGGCGACGTCGGAGCCGCCGTGCCCGCGATGATCGACCGCGATGACACGGTGGTGCTTCGCCAGTTCAGGAATCTGCTTCGACCAGGATTCGTGCGTCGTCGCGATGGAGGAGAGGAGCACCACGGTGCTGGTGTTGTCTTTATTGCCGTATTCCACAGTATGTATATGCGTCATGCGCTCCATTGTGCCCTTGATCGCCACGATGCGCGACAACGTGCGAGAGTGTGTGAGTTTGACGTACCCGCTAAGCTCTAAGGTCAACCCTTAGGCGAGACGAAGAAGCTGGAGTCCAACGCATCTATGGCAACATCCCAAAACACCTCAAACCTGTTGAAGTGCTCCTTTTGCGGCAAGACGCAGAAGCAGGTTCGCAAGCTTATTGCCGGTGGCGGAGTCTACATTTGTGATGAGTGCATCGAGCTGTGCAACGAAATCATCGAGGAAGAACTCGGCGGGGCGCAGGCTGAGCAGGATGAGGCTGCGGATCGGCTGCCGAAGCCAAGTGAGATCACCAAGTTTTTGGACCAGTACGTCATCGGGCAGGACTCGGCGAAGCGCACGCTCGCGGTGGCGGTGTACAACCACTACAAACGCATCCGGGCGGAGTCGGAGAATGTAACGAACCGCAAGCGTGATGAGGAAGTGGAAATCGCGAAGTCGAATATTTTGCTGCTGGGGCCGACGGGCTCCGGCAAGACGTACCTCGCGCAGTCGCTTGCCAGGATGCTCAACGTGCCATTCGCAATTGCCGACGCCACCAGTCTCACCGAGGCGGGGTACGTCGGAGAGGACGTCGAAAACATCTTGCTGAAGTTGCTGCAGGCCGCGGACTTCGACGTTAACCGGGCGCAGCACGGCATCATCTACGTCGACGAGGTAGACAAGATCTCCCGCAAGTCCGAGAATCCCTCGATTACCCGCGACGTGTCCGGCGAAGGCGTGCAGCAGGCACTGCTGAAAATCCTGGAGGGCACGGTCGCGTCCGTGCCGCCGCAGGGCGGGCGCAAGCACCCGAACCAGGAGTTCATCCAGATTGATACGACGAACATCCTGTTCATCGTCGCCGGTGCGTTCGCGGGCTTGGACAAGGTGATTGCGGAGCGCGTGGGCAAGAAGGGCATTGGCTTCGGGGCGGAGATTGACTCGAAGCAGGAGCGCGACGAAGCCAACATGCTGGCGCAGGTGCAGCCGGGTGACCTGGTGAAGTTCGGCCTCATCCCTGAGTTCATTGGGCGCCTGCCGATCATTGCGAACGTGGAGAACCTCGACCGCGACGCCATGGTGCGCGTACTCACCGAGCCTAAGAACTCACTGGTGAAGCAGTACAGCCGCCTCTTTTCGATGGACGGCGCCCAGCTCACGCTCACCGAGGACGCCCTCGAGGAGATCGCGGACCGCGCTGCCGAGCGCAACACTGGCGCCCGTGGCCTGCGCGCCATCATGGAGGAAGTGCTCGTGCCCATCATGTACGACCTGCCCGACCGCGAGAACGTCAGCGAAGTCGTCATCAACGGCGACGTGGTGCGGGGCGCTGCAGAGCCGCAGTTCGTGGAAGCGGAAGGGCAGCGCTCGGCGTAAGGCTGCCGAGTCGCAGCTAGTAGATGTCGTAGAGGTCGTCGCTGGCGCCGGTGCCTTCGCTGTCCGGCAGGGGAGTGGCCTCGAGGTAGCTTTCGTAGCCCGAAGGCGCGATGTTGGATGTCAAAAACGCCAGCACGGTATCAATAACCATGCGCCGCATCCCTTCGACGTTTCGCGGCTCGTCGAGGTCGAGGTGGCTCGTAATTATCGACGCCGCGTTGCCCGATACCCGCAGCGTGCTCAGCGCCGTGAGCAGCGCGAGTACGTCATCGGCGGAGATCCCCGGCCGGAAGGCGCCGGCGTCCTGGCCCACGAGCAGGAGGCGCTCGACGTGCAGCGTGATCTCGCTGCGGCCGTGCACAATGTCCGCTGAGGCGTCCTCGAGGACCGGCTCGAGCCGCTCACGAATGAGCAGCTGAACTGCCTCGGGGTTTTCCTGGAAGGAGTGGAACATGCTGTCTACGAAGCGGCGCATGCCGTCAACCGGGACTGCGTAGGAGCGCTGCAGGATCTCTTCGGGTGGAGCCAGGCGGTCGAGCGCGCGCCTGATCGTTTTTGCGTAGAGGCCCTTTTTGTCGCTGAAGTGGTAATGGATCATCCTTTTCGACATGCCGGTTTCCTTCGCGATGGCACCCAGCTTTGTTTGGGAGAAGCCACCGCGGGCGAACATGTCGAGGGCGATGTCAACAACACTGTCGATTTCTGCGTTGATATCTGGTTCAGGTGCTTTGATACTCGCCGAGGTGGGGTCGGTGGGGAAATCCATCGTTGTATCCGCTCCTGAATTACTACGCATGCGTGAATGTTGGCTCATTGGTGACATCTACTTTTCTCTATGATGCCCCCATTTGAGAATTTGCACCGTGCAAAACGGGAATTTGTCTGCCTTACTATGCCTTTTAGGCCTAAAGGGGGGAGGGTATGCACGATTTCGGGGGTAGTGCGTCGGTTGTACTACCTATACTTTGAATGTCAGATACCGCACACTATTCACCCGAGGTTTTTCTATGACACACCATTCTTCCACTCCCGTTAAAGTCGTTGTCACCGGCGCAGCAGGCAACATTGCGTACTCCCTGCTGTGGCGTATTGCCTCCGGCGACGTCTTCGGTGCGGATCAGCCGGTCGAGCTGACACTGCTCGAGATCCCGGCAGCTGTCCGCGCGGCGGAGGGCACCGCGATGGAGCTGCACGACTCTGCCTTCCCACTCGTGACTGGCATCAACGTTTCCGATGACCAGCTCAAGGCATTCGAGGGCGCAAACGCCGCATTCCTGGTTGGCGCGAAGCCACGCGGTAAGGGCGAGTCCCGCGCGGATATGCTCACCGCGAACGGCAAGATCTTCGTCGAGCAGGGCAAGGCCATCAACGCTGGCGCTGCGGACGATATCCGGGTGCTCGTCGTGGGCAACCCGGCGAACACCAACGCGCGTATCGCTGCGAAGGCCGCGGCGGATGTCCCTGCCGAGCGCTTCAACGCCTTGATGCGACTGGACCAGAATCGCGCACTATCCATGCTGGGCCAGAAGCTGGAGGTGCCGTCGTCGACAATTGAAAAGATGGTGGTGTGGGGCAACCACTCGGATACTCAGTTCCCGGATGTGACCTTCGCTGAGGTCGGCGGCGAGAAGATCGCCGACAAGCTGGACCGCGACTGGTACGTCGACGAGTTCATCCCGCGCGTTGCCAAGCGTGGCGGCGAGATCATCGAGGTTCGCGGTAAGTCCTCGGCGGCCTCGGCTGCGTCTGCGGCGGTTGACCACATGCGTGACTGGGTCAACGGCACCGACGGCAAGTGGACGACGGCAGCGCTGCCTTCCTCCGGCCAGTACGGTGTCGAGGAGGGGCTGCTTTTCGGCTTCCCGGTGATTGGCCGCGATGGCAAGTGGGAGGTCGTCGAGGGGCTGGAGATCAGCGACTTCCAGCGCGAGCGCATCGACAAGAACGTCGAAGCGATGCGCGGCGAGTGGGAGATTGCCTCCAAGCTTTTCTAACCGGTCGCGCCTACTGGAAGTTGATGGCTAAGATAGTCAACCGTGACTGACGCGACTGAACATTTGGTAGGCAAGAACCGAGCCGATGCGCTCCCGAAGTCTTGGGAGCCCGGCGAACACGAGCAGGCTTTGTACGAGGGCTGGGTGGAGAAAGGATACTTCACCGCCGACGCTTCCTCGGACAAGCCTGCTTATTCTGTGGTGCTGCCCCCGCCGAATGTGACGGGCCAGCTGCACATGGGCCACGCCCTGGACCACACGCTTATTGATGTTATGGTGCGCCGCAAGCGCATGCAGGGCTACGAGGTGTTGTGGCTGCCGGGTATGGACCACGCGGGCATCGCTACGCAGACAAAGGTCGAGGCGAAGCTGAAAGCTGAGGAAGGCAAGGACCGCTACGACTACGGCCGCGAAGAGTTCGTGGACAAGGTGTGGGAGTGGAAGCACCAGTACGGTGGCACGATTACCACGCAGATGCGGGCGATTGGTGACTCCGTGGATTGGTCGCGCGAGCGCTTCACGCTTGACGACGGCCTCTCGCGCGCAGTGCAGACCATCTTTAAGCAGCTGTATGACGCCGGAATGATCTACCGCGACTACCGCCTGGTGAACTGGTCGCCGGTGTTGGAGACCGCGGTGTCCGACATCGAGGTCGTTTATAAGGATGTTGAGGGCGAGTTCGTCTCCATCCGTTACGGCTCGCTCAACGACGACGAGCCGCACCTGGTCGTTGCCACGACCCGTGTTGAGACCATGCTTGGCGACGTCGCCATTGCCGTCCACCCGGACGACGAGCGCTATACGGACCTGGTTGGCCAGGAGTTCGACCACCCGTTCCGCGATGACCTGAAGATTCAGGTGATCGCCGACGATTACGTCGATATGGAACTGGGCACCGGCGCGGTGAAGATCACGCCTGCGCACGACCCGAACGATTACGAGATGGGCCTGCGCCACAACTTGGACATGCCGATCATCATGGACGAGACCGGCCACATCGCCGATACCGGCACCAAGTTCGACGGTATGAGCCGCGAAGAGGCGCGCGTCGCGGTGCGCGAGGCGCTGGCGGAGCAGGGGCGCATCGTCAAGGAAGTGCGCCCGTACGTGCACTCGGTGGGCCACTCGGAGCGCTCCGGCGAACCGATTGAGCCGCGTCTGAGCTTGCAGTGGTTCGTCAAGGTTGAAGAACTGGCGAAAATGTCCGGCGACGCGATCCGCAACGGCGATACGAAGATTCACCCGGCGTCGATGGAGAAGCGCTACTTCGACTGGGTGGACAACATGCACGACTGGACGATTTCGCGACAGCTGTGGTGGGGCCACCGCATCCCTATCTGGTACGGCCCGAACGACGAAGTGGTCTGCGTCGGCCCTGACGAGGAGCCGCCGGCTGGCTACACCCAGGACCCGGACGTGCTGGATACCTGGTTCTCCTCTGCGCTGTGGCCGTTCTCGACGCTCGGCTGGCCTGAGAAGACGCCGGATCTGGAGAAGTTCTACCCGACGTCCGTGTTGGTCACCGCGTATGACATTTTGTTCTTCTGGGTTGCCCGCATGATGATGTTCGGCACCTTTGCTGGAAAGAACACCCCTGAGATCCTCGGCGAGGGGGTTGACGGCCGCCCGATCATCCCGTTCACGGACCTGTACCTGCACGGCCTGGTGCGCGACGAGAAGGGCCGCAAGATGTCGAAGTCCCTGGGCAACGGCATCGACCCGATGGATTGGGTCGAGCGCTACGGCGCTGACGCGCTGCGCTTCGCCCTTGCGCGCGGCGCGAACCCGGGCGTGGACTTGCCGATCGGTGAGGACAACGCCACGTCCGCGCGTAACTTCGCCACCAAGCTGTACAACGCGACCCGCTTCGCTCTGATGAACGGCGCAGCGGTTGGTCCGCTGCCGGCCCGCGAGGAGCTGACGGACGCCGACCGCTGGATCCTGGACCGCGCGGAAGAAGTCCGCGCGAAGGTCGACGCCTACTTGGACGACTACCAGTTCGCGAAGGCGAACGAGGATCTCTACCACTTCGCGTGGGATGAGCTGTGTGACTGGTACCTGGAGATCGCAAAGACCCAGATCCCGCGCGAGGGCGAGACCGCGCAGGGCCGTAACACGCAGATCGTGCTCGGCCGCGTGCTCGACGTGGTGCTGCGCCTGCTGCACCCGACGATGCCGTTCATCACCGAGGTCCTGTGGACCGCGTTGACGCAGCAGCCTTCGGTGACACAGGCGCCTTGGCCGACTGCGGAGGACACCAATGGTGGCGTCGAAACGGATGATGTGGCGCGCCGCAGGATCCAGGATGCGATCAAGCTGATTACCGAGCTGCGTCGTTTCCGCGCTGACCAGGGTGTGAAGCCGAACCAGAAGGTGCCGGCGAAGCTTGACTTTGCCAAGGCGGACCTGGCTGGGCTGGAAAACGTTATCCGCGATATCGCGCGGGTGGAGACGCCTGCTGAGGGCTTTGCGGCGTCGGCAAGCATTGAGATGCGCCTGAGCCAGGCGACGCTCGACGTGGCGCTGGACACCTCCGGCACCGTCGACGTTGCGGCCGAGCGCAAGCGCCTGGAGAAGGAACTCGCGGCGGCGGAGAAGGAGCTCGATACCACTGGCCGTCAGCTCGGCAATGAGCAGTTCCTGGCGAACGCGCCGGAGCAGGTCGTTGAGAAGATCAAGGTGCGCCAGCAGGTTGCGAAGGAAGAGTTCGCACGTGTGACGGCGCGCCTGGCGCAGCTGCCGGAGGCGTAGATGGCCGACAATGCTGACCTGCCGGAGCTTCCGGAGCTACCCGAGCAGTTCGATATCTCCGTCGAGGAGTCCGGGCTGCGCCTGAACCTGGGCGCGCCGCAGGCGGAGGAGACGGAAGACGTCGTCGCGCGCGAGGTCACGCCTGAAGACCTTGTAGCGCTGCGCGAAGTGCAGCAGCAGCTCGAGGAGCGCTGGGGTGAGACGCAGATCGACCCGACGCTCGAGCGCGTCGAGTACGTCATGGACCTGCTGGGGTCCCCGCAGCGTTCGTTCAAAGCGATTCACGTCGCGGGGACGAACGGGAAGACGTCGACAACCCGGATGATCGAGTCGCTGCTGCGCAGCCTCGGGCACCGGGTGGGGCGCACGACGAGCCCGCACCTGCAGTTGATCACCGAACGCATCGGGATCGACGGCCAACCAGTCCACCCCGCGGACTTTGTGCGCATTTACGAAGAGATTCAGCCGTACCTTGCGATGGCTGACGACCACTTCGGCCAGCCGCTGAGCTTCTTCGAAGCCATGGTGTGCATCGCCTACGCCGCGTTTGCCGACGCCCCGGTGGACATCGCCGTGGTGGAAGTCGGCATGGGTGGCCGCTGGGACGCAACCAACGTGATCGACGCGGACGTCAACGTGATCATGCCGATCGGCATCGACCACACGCAGTACCTCGGCGACACGATTGAGCAGATCGCGGGCGAGAAGGCCGGCATCATCACGAATCCGGACTCCGTCACGGTCATCGCAGATCAGCAGCCGGAGGCCATGCGTGTGGTGCTGGAGCAGACCGTCCAGGTCGGTAGCGCGGTGGCGCGCCTCGGCTCCGAGTTCGGCGTTGAGGAAGCCGGGGTGGCCGTCGGAGGCCAGCAGCTACGGCTGCGCGGGCTCGCCGGCAGCTACGACGACATCTTCCTGCCGCTGTCCGGCCCACACCAGGCCCGCAACGCGGCCGTCGCGCTCGCGGCGGTCGAGGCATTCCACGGTGCGCACGCCGAGCACCCGCTCAACATCGAGGCAGTGCGGGAAGGCTTTGCGGCGGTCCGCTCTCCGGGCAGGCTCGAGCGAGTGCGCGCTACACCCACCACGTTTATCGACGCCACCCACAACCCGCACGGCGCAACCGCCCTCGCGGAGGCACTGCAGCACGACTTCGACTTCACCCGACTCATCGGCGTGCTGGGCATCCTCGGTGACAAGGACGCCGCTGGCATTTTCCAGGCGCTAGAACCGGCGCTCACGGAAGTCGTGATTACGCAGAACTCCTCGCCACGCGCGATGGAGGCCGAAGACCTTGCCGAGATCGCCCGCTCCATCTTCGGCGATGAGCGCGTGCACGTGCAGCCGCACCTGCCGTCCGCCTACGAGCTGGCCGTTGAGCTTGCCGAGGACGCCCTTGCAGAAGTCGGCGTGCAGTCCGGCTCCGGTGTGATCATCACCGGCTCCGTCGTGACCGCGGGGGAGGCCCGCACCATGTTTGGAAAGGACCCAGAGTGAGCAGAGAAAAACGCCAACCGCCGATCAGCCCGCTCGGGCTCGGGCACGAGCCGGTCAAGGACCCAATCGCAGGACTGCGCGGGGTGCTCTCCGGCACGCTGATCATGGAATCGATCACCGTGCTGCTCATCCTGCTCGTGATTCTTAAAGTCGACGGTGGCGCCTACTGGACCACGTTCAACTGGGTGTACATCGTGGTCATCGGCGTCGCCCACGCGGTGATGGCGTTCGCGCAGAAGGTGCCGGGCGCGATGTGGATTAACTTGGCCCTGCAGGTGCCGCTCATCTTTGGGTTCTTCGTGCACTGGTCGGTCACGGTGGTTGGCCTGATGTTCGGCCTGGTGTGGTTCTTCATCGTGAAGCTGCGCTCCGACATTGTGCAGCGCATGCGTGGCGGCTACCTGACCACGCAGCACCTGGACGCCGACTAGAGTTCGCGCCGCAGAATTTTCCCCGCCGCGTTGCGGGGGATGTGATCCGTGAAGGTGACTTCACGGATCTTTTTGTATCCGGCCACCCGCTCGGCGACCCACTCCATGATTTCCTCGCGGCTCAGCGTAGCGCCGTCGGCGACGACGATGCAGGCGCGCGGGACTTCGCAGTCGACCCCGTGAGTGCGCACGATATGGCGGACGACGGCGGCGTCGGCAACCGCGGGGTGGGTGCGTAGCAGCGCCTCGAGCTCAGTGGGGGCGACGTGGAAGCCCTTGTACTTAATCACTTCTTTCGCCCGGTCGACGATGTAGACGGTGCCGTCCTCAGCCAGCGTGACGATATCCCCCGTGTGCAGCCACCCACCACTGATCGTCGCCCGAGTTGCCTCAGGGTCGTTGCGGTAGCCCCGCATCACCTGCGGGCCCCGGATGAGCATCTCACCGGGTTCGCCGGGGGTGACGTCGTGGCCGTCGCGAAGGTCGACGATGCGGAACTGCGTGTTCGGCACCGCGAACCCAATCGAGCCCGGCTTCGACCTCCCAGCGATGCCCACGTGGGTCACCGGGGACGTCTCCGTGGTGCCGTAGCCCTGCAGGATCACCGTGCCGAGCCGCTGCTCAACGCTGTCCGCCAACGCATCGTCCAGCGGGGCGGCGCCGCACACCATGAACCGGGAGTCCGCGAACGCCTCCGCGGTCGCCTCAGAGTGTCGTGAGAGTGCGAGCGCGATCGGCGGGGCAATAAAGCCCAGCTCAATATGGTGGCTTCGCTGCGCCTCAATAAACGCTCCCAGGTCGAAGCCTGCCATCGTGTGAATATGGTGGCGCGCGTAGAGCGACGACAGCAGCAGCGTGTTCAGCCCGTAGATGTGGGCGAACGGCAGCGGCGCCAGTGTCGAGGTGCCCGCGCCGATGCCGCTTGCGCGCAGCGCGGCCGAAAACTGCAGCATGTTCGCGCACAGGTTGCGGTGCGTCAGCTCGACGGCCTTCGGCAAACCGGTGGTACCGGAGGAAAAGGCAACCGCGGCGATATCTTCCGGCCCGGCTGGGGAGGCCCTGTGCTCGGCAGGTTCGGTGGGGGCGATGGGGGCGTCGAGAAGAACTTTGGCCTCGGCGAGCGCGCAGAGGTGGTCACGTTCGGCAGCAGTGAGACTCGTCCCCAACAAGCTTGCCGACGCCCCCACCTGCACCAACGCGAGGAAAGTGACTGCGAAATCGATGCCGTTGGGCAGCTGCACCGCGACGCAATCCCCGGGACCGATGCCGCGGTGGCGCAACGTGGCGGCGAGCGCCAGCACCTCCTGGTGAAGCTGCGCATAGGTCACGCTGCGCCCCGTCTCGACTTCCGTGAGCGCCGGCGCCGACGCATGCTCGCCGAGGTTGCCGAAGAGCAGATCGGTGATGGAGCGCGCTCGCGTGCCGACGTCCGGAATTGGCGGCAGGGGACTCTCATATGTCATGGAGCAAACTTTAATCACCCCCACATCAAGATGTTCGCACCCGGTGGTTGTTGTTTAGTAGGGTAGGGAGACATGACTGAACGTACACTGATTTTGATTAAGCCAGACGGCGTTGCAAACGGCCACGTCGGAGAGATCATCTCCCGCATTGAGCGTAAGGGCCTCAAGCTGGTCGAGATGGACCTGCGCACCGCAGACCGCGAGACCGCTGAGAAGCACTACGCAGAGCACAAGGACAAGCCGTTCTTCGGTGAACTCGTTGACTTCATCACCTCTGCTCCGCTGGTAGCGGGCATCGTAGAGGGCGAGCGCGCTATCGAGGCTTGGCGCCAGCTCGCCGGCGGCACCGACCCGGTTGCCAAGGCAACCCCTGGCACCATCCGCGGCGACTTCGCCCTGACCGTTGGCGAGAACGTCGTCCACGGTTCCGACTCCCCAGAGTCCGCCGAGCGCGAGATCGCAATCTGGTTCCCGAATAAGTAAGAACCACGCTTCAACCGCCCATCCTGCTGTACATGGCAGGGTGGGCGGTTTTGTTGTGTTGGCGGCGGTTTCAGCTTTGAGCATATTGCTCGTGTGGAGGTATTAAAAGAGTGCGATGCTGGTCGTTGGAAACAGATCAGGGTAGGTCAAAAGACGCGACCTGCATCGCACGCTTCTAATCGCACGCTTTGAGTGGTGGCGTTGGAATAGGCGCAGTCGGCGTCGTGTGTCACAATGGAGGCAAGCTTTTTACAACTTTCTGTAGGAACGTGTGTCAGCCGTGTGGCAGCGGCAACGGCTTCGCGCCCGGTTGACGCAGCTTGCAGATGCAAAAATATAGGAGCACGTACGTGGCGAAAAAATCTCATACCGAAATTCAGGACTTTGATCGATCAACCCTGAAAGACAAAATGCGGGTGTTCCAGCTCGCGAAGGCGTTGGGGGTGGCATCGAAGGACGTTGTCGTCGCGCTGACCGAGCTGGGGATTACAAAGGTTGCGCAGTCCTCGATTACTCGGGAGGAAGCCGAGAAGGTCATCGATGCGCTGCAGCAGCCCGCGGACAAGGCTGAGGCGAAGAAGTCGAAGGATAGCAGCGACGAAAAGATCCGCGAGCGGGTGCGCAAGGACGTAGAAAACGAAATCCACCAGATCGAGGAGAAGGTGGATGCCACCTTCGAGGTCGCCGACGAGCCAGAGCAGGAACCAACACCAGAGCCTGAACCAGAGCCGGAGCCCGAACCTGAAGAGGAAGCAACGGTCGAATACGCGCCGATCTTCAAGGCGCCGACGCGTCCAAAGCGCCGCCGGGCAGTGCGCACCTCCGAACCGAAGGAAGCGGATGAGGATGCCGCACCGAAGGGTGAAGTTGAGGAGCCCAAAGAGGAAGAACCTAAGGTCGAGGTTATTGACGAGCCGAAGGGGATCAGCGGTTCCGCCCGTCTGGAGGCGCAGCGTCGTCGGCGGAGTGAGCGTCGAGAAGCGGAGCGCCAGCGCTCCCGTATTGTTTCTGAGGCGGAATTCCTTGCGCGGCGCGAGTCGGTGCACCGCACGATGGTGGTGCGCGAGCGCGACCGCAACGACGGCCCAGGCCGCATCACGCAGGTAGCGGTCCTGGAAGACGGGCTGCTTGCGGAGCACTTTGTGTCCACGGACGATAACGCGTCGATCATCGGCAATATTTACATGGGCCGTGTCCAGAACGTGCTGCCGGGCATGGAAGCGGCGTTCATCGACATCGGAACCGGGCGCAACGCGGTGCTCTACGCCAGCGAGGTTGACTGGAAGGCTGCGAAGCTTGGCGGAAAGAAGCGCAGGATTGAGCACGCACTGAAGTCCGGCGACCAGGTGATGGTGCAGGTCTCGAAGGATATTAACGGGCACAAGGGTGCTCGCCTGACAACGCACATTTCGCTGGCCGGACGTTTCCTCGTGTACGTGCCGGGTGGCCGTAACGCTGGGATCTCCCGCAAGCTGCCCGTCACCGAACGCAAGCGCCTCAAGGGCATCCTCAACGAGGTTGTGCCTGGCAAGGGTGGGGCGATTATTCGTACGGCTGCCGAGGGCATGTCGAAGGAAGCGATTGCTGAGGACGTCCAGCGCCTGCACAAACAGTGGGAAATGGTGCAGGAAAAGGCAGAAGCCGCGAAGAACGGGAAGGGCTCGCGCCCGGTGCTGCTCTACGAAGAGCCGCGCCTGATCGTCCGCGTCGTCCGCGACGTCTTTAACGAGGACTTCTCTGAGTTGATCATCGACGGCAAGAAGTCCTACAACATTGCGCACGCTTACCTGCAGTCCGTCGCGCCTGACTTGTTGGGCCGCATAACCAAGTTTGACCGCTCCGAACACGACGGTGCCGACGCCTTTGCGGAGCACCGCATCGACGAGCAGGTCCAGAAGGCGCTTGCCCGCGTGGTGTGGCTGCCGTCGGGCGGCACGCTCGTTATTGAGCGCACCGAGGCCATGACGGTGATTGACGTCAACACCGGCAAATTCACCGGCTCCGGCGGCAACCTCGAGGAGACGGTCACCGCGAACAACTTGGAGGCCGCGGAGGAAGTCGTCCGCCAGCTGCGCCTGCGCGACATCGGCGGCATGGTGGTCATCGACTTCATTGACATGATCCTGGATGAAAACAAGGAGCTGGTGCTGCGTCGCCTGAAGGAAACGCTGGGCCGCGACCGCTCCCGCCACCAGGTCTCCGAGGTCACCTCGCTCGGCCTGGTACAGCTGACCCGCAAGAAGCTCGGCGACGGCCTGCTTGAGACCTACTCCAAGCCGTGCGAGTGCTGTGGTGGCCGCGGTGTGATCATCACCGAGGAGCCTGTTGAGCACGCGACGTACAACCCGGAGGAGGACGACCTGCAGCACCGCGGTGGCCGCGGCAAGCGTCGCGGGAAGTCGAATGGCGAGCGTTCCAACAAGAAGGCGGAGGAGAAGCGCCGCAGCAAGCTGGACGAAAAGGCTATCGACGAGCTGGTCGGCTCGGTTGTTTCCGAAGATAATGAAGCACACGAGGACAACGACGAGCCGAAGCCGCCTACAGTAGGTGAATCCTCCAAGCGCGAGTCTGGTTCGCGCCGTCGTGGGCGTCGAGGCACGGGCCGCGGGCGTGGGCGCGCGCAGGAACAGGACAAGCCGCAGGACAAGCCGCAGGAGCAGGCTCAAGAGAAAGGCAAGTCCGAGCAGACGTACGAGGAGGCCGTCGACGCCTTCGAGCGCTCCCCGCGCCGGAAGCGAGCGACCCGCGGTAACTCCCGTTCGGACCACAAGCCAAAGCGCGAAGATTTCGAACGCCAGGAGCACGTGCAGGAGCCTGCGAAGAAAGCTCCACGCGAGGAAGCGCAAGAGCAGCCGAAGGTGAAGGTGACGGAGTCTCCTCGCCGGCGCGGGCGTCGGCGCGCAGTGCGTAAGACGTCCCAGCCGCAGCAGCAAGAGCAGCCGAAGGCGAAGGAAACGAAGCAGAAGGCAACCAAGCCTGCGACGAAGAAACAGGAGTCGAAGGCGAGTGCGCGGCGCAGACGGCGACGCGCGACACGCCGAACCTCTTCCAAATAGAGGGACAGAGGGGTGCGGTTTGATAATCGCACCCGCTTCTGTGTAGTATTTGACAGTCGCTGTTTTGGGCTGTGAAGCCGCGCCGTTTACGCATGCAGGCACGGTGGAACACGAAAGGCCACAAAGCGCTAGAGAACTGTACCAACTGTCTTCTATGCATGCGGGGAGACACAACGAGTTTAGATAAGGGGTAACCCTCTATGTACGCGATCGTCAAGACTGGCGGCAAGCAGTACAAGGTTGCCGAAGGCGACCTCGTCAAGGTCGAGAAGATCGAGGGTGAAGCGGGCGACAAGGTTGCCCTCACCCCGGTTCTGCTCGTCGATGGCGCGGATGTCACCGCAGGCCCTGATGCTTTGTCCAAGGTTTCTGTTGAGGCTGAGATTGTCGAGCACGGCAAAGGCAAGAAGGTCGACATTCTGAAGTACAAGAACAAGACTGGCTACAAGGTCCGCCAGGGCCACCGCCAGCCACAGACAACCATCAAGATCACTGGTATCAAGTAAGACTTCCATCTAAGGAGATTCAGACATGGCACACAAGAAGGGTGCATCCAGCTCCACGAACGGTCGTGACTCAGAGTCGAAGCGCCTCGGTGTGAAGCGTTTCGGTGGTCAGCAGGTAAAGGCTGGCGAGATCATCGTTCGTCAGCGCGGCACCAAGTTCCACCCAGGCGACAACGTCGGCCGCGGTGGCGACGACACGCTGTTCGCACTTGCAGCGGGCGCAGTCCAGTTCGGCATTAAGCGCAACCGTCGCATCGTCAACATCGTCCCAGCGGACGGCGAGGGCGTTTCGGCAGAGGTGCTCGAGGCTGCAGAGGCAGCTGGCGTCGCACAGGAAACTGCGTAGCCCGTAGCAATACTTGAAACACCGCACACCCCGACCGGGTGCGCGGTGTTTTTCTTTCCCACAACCCGGTACCCTCCACTACTAGAACTCTTTTGCAAGGAAGGCGGAACTAATGGCCCAATTTGTTGACCGCGCGGTGCTGCACCTCCAGGCCGGTGACGGCGGACATGGCTGTGTCTCTGTCCACCGCGAAAAATTCAAACCCCTCGGTGGCCCGGATGGCGGCAACGGCGGCCACGGTGGTGACATTGTGCTGGAGGTGTCCAACCAGGTGCACACGCTGTTGGACTTCCAGTACCGCCCGCACGTCAAGGCGAAGCGCGGCGGCAATGGGGAGGGCGATCACCGAAACGGCGCCCGCGGAGAGGACCTTATCTTGGAGGTCCCAGTCGGAACCGTTGTGCGTAGTGAGGATGGCGAAATCCTCGCCGACTTGACGGTGCCGGGCACCCGTTTCCTTGCGGCTGAAGGCGGCTTCGGTGGGTTGGGCAACGCGGCTCTTGCCACTGCGAAGCGAAAGGCCCCGGGCTTCGCACTCAAGGGTGAGCCTGGCGAAGCGCACGATTTGATCCTCGAGCTGAAGTCCATGGCGGATGTGGGGCTGGTGGGGTTCCCGTCGGCGGGGAAGTCCTCGCTGATTTCGGTGCTCTCGGCCGCGAAGCCGAAGATCGCGGATTACCCCTTTACGACGCTCGCTCCGAACCTTGGCGTGGTCAACGTCGGCGATGATACGTACACTATCGCGGACGTGCCCGGCCTGATCCCTGGCGCGAGCCAGGGTAAGGGCCTGGGTCTGGACTTCCTGCGCCACATCGAGCGCACCGCGGTGCTCGCGCACATTGTGGACGTAGCCACGATGGAGCCGGGGCGCGATCCGATCTCTGACATTGAAGCGCTCGAGCACGAGCTTGACTCCTACGCCGACCAGCTTGACCTGGACTCTGGCCTCGGTGACCTGCGTGAGCGCCCTCGCATCGTCGTGCTGAACAAGATGGACGTGCCGGAGGCCCGGGAGCTCGCCGAGTTCTTGGAAGACGACATCAAGGAAAAGTTCGGCTGGGATGTATACATGATCTCCACCGCGACCCGCGAGGGCCTTGACCCGCTGAAGTGGGCGCTGTGGAAGATCGTGGAGCGTGCCAGGAAGCGACGCGTGAAAGCCGAGAAGGCAACTCCTACGGAGGTGCTGCGACCGAAGGCGGTTGCGCCACGGCGCCGTGGGCACGCGCAGGAGGGCGGCATCGAAGTTGTTCCTGACCCGATGTGGCCGGGCGGCTGGCTGGTCACTGGCGAGAAAGCAGAGCGCTGGATTCGCCAGACCGACTTCGAAAACGACGAGGCGGTCGGCTACCTCTCGGACCGCCTGAACAAGGCCGGCGTGGAAGACCAACTGCGTAAGATCGGCGCGAAGGAGGGAGACACCGTCACCATCGGCGAGATCTCGTTTGATTGGGAGCCATCGCGAGCGGGCGACCCAACCATGGCGGGACGTGGCCAGGACGCCCGACTCTACGACACCACGCGCGCGTCCGCATCGGAGCGCAAGCGCGCGTCCCAGGCGCGCCGCGGGCTTATCGACGAGTTCGATTTCGGCGACGGGGAGACAGCCGACCGGGAACGTTGGCAGGGTTAGCGCTACACTGAGCTGCTATGAACGCAGCAACAACTTCGGAGGCACAGCTTCGCAGCCACATTGCTGGTGCGAAGCGGGTCGTCGTCAAGCTTGGTACTTCCTCACTGGTCAATGAGGATTCCTCGGTGAGCAGGGTCAAGATTGACCGCCTCGTGGATGCGCTAGTGGACCGCATGGATGCGGGCACGGACGTCGTGGTGGTCTCCTCCGGCGCGATCGCGGCGGGCATGAGCCCGCCGGGGCTGCGCACGCGCCCTTATTCCCACTCCGGTGTGGATAAAAGGCCGTCGGGACCCGGCGCCACGCGCTTCGCCAGGCATGGCCGCACGGTGGGCCAGGTGCTGCTGACGCAGGCCGATGCCGGCGTGCGGGAGCGCGCGCGGAACGCCCAGCGCACGATCGACAGGCTGCGGCAGCTGGGCACTGTGCCGATCGTGAACGAGAACGACACGGTGGCGACCTCCGAGATGCGCTTCGGCGATAACGACAGGCTCTCGGCGATTGTGGCGACGCTCATCGGAGCCGATGCCCTCGTGTTGCTTTCAGATGTCGACGGCCTCTACGACCGCAACCCGGCCGACCCCGAGGCGCGCTTTGTCTCTGAGGTCCGCACCGGCGGTGACCTCGAAGGCGTCGTGGCCGGTGACGGTGGTGCGCTCGGGACCGGGGGAATGGCGGCGAAGGTGTCGGCGGCGCGGCTCGCAGCCCGCGGCGGAGTGCCCGTGCTGCTGACCAGCGCAACCAAAATTTCGCAGGCGCTGCAGGACGCAAGCTGCGGGACCGTCTTCCACACCCGTGAGCAGTCAACGCTTAGGGCGTGGAAGTTCTGGGCGCTCTACGCCGCGGACGCAGAGGGTGTGTTGCGCCTCGACAAAGGCGCCGTGCAGGCGGTCACCAGTGGGGGCACGAGCTTGCTCGCGGTGGGTATCACCGACATCGAGGGGGACTTCCACGCCGGTGACATCGTGGAGATCCTGGGGCCTGACTCGGAAGCCGTCGGGCGCGGCGAGGTTGCGTATGATGCCGCGGAGCTTGCCGGCATGCTGGGCAAGCACACGGATGAGCTGCCGGAAGGGCAGCGCAAACCCGTCGTGCACGCCGACTATTTATCAAATTTCGCCACCCGTCTGTAAATACACGCTAGGTTGGGGTGCATGAAATTTGCATTCTTACCGAAACCTTGGGACGCAGTCGTCGATGACCTGACAGATCACGGCCACACGTTTGTGGACCTCGACGAGTCTCCAGACGTGTTGGTGTTTCGCGGGAATCCGGAAGATTTCCCAGAGGAATTACCGCCGAGCGTGAAGCTTGTGCAGGTGGCGTATGCGGGCGTCGAAAAGCTGGTAGAGGCAGGGGTGCTCGATGTCGATGTGCCGGTGGCTAATGCCGCTGGGATATACGACGACACTGTGGCCGAGGCGGCACTGGCGCTGCTGTTGGGGGTGCTGCACCGGCACAAGGCGGTGACGCCGCAGTGGAACGACAGGCAGCTCAACGAGGAGACGGACTACCTGTTCGACAACAAGAAGGTCGCGGTGATTGGGGCGGGTGGCATCGGTAAGATGCTGATCCGCTTCCTCGAGCCGTTCGGGCCGGAGATTATTGCGGTGAACCGCTCCGGCAACCCGGTGCCGGGGGCCAAACGCACCGTGGCGATGTCCGAGGCGCAGGATGTGTGGTCGGAGGCGGACTACTTCGTGCTCATCGCGCCACTGACGAAGCAGACGCACCACCTCGTCAACGCGGAGGTGCTGCGCGCGATGAAGCCGAACGCGGTGGTGGTCAACGTTGGCCGTGGCCCACTGATTGATACGGAGGCGCTGACCAAGGCCCTGCAGGATGGCACGATTGCTGGCGCTGGCCTGGACGTGACGGACCCTGAGCCGCTGCCGGAGGATCACCCGCTGTGGCAGATGGACCGCTGCCTGATTACCCCGCACACCGCGAACATCCCGCGCTACATGCAAGCGCGCGTGGGTGAACTGACACGCCGAAACTGGGAGGCACTGCAAGAGGACCGCCCGTTGCCGACGCAGATTGATGTGGAGGAAGGATACTAATGACGACTATCGAAGCTCAGGTACTGCAGTTGGCGAAGGCTGCGAAGCAGGTGGCGCCGGTGATCGCGACGCTACCGACCGTCCGCAAAAACGCTGTGCTGCAGCACGCGGCGCAGGCGCTGGAAGCACGTACTGCGGAGATTCTGCAGGCCAACGCCCGCGACATCGAGGAAGGCCGCGCGGCTGGCATGGACGAAGCGTTGGTAGACAGGCTCGCGCTGGATGAGCAACGCATCGCGGGCATCGCGGACGGACTGCGTCAGGTCGCGAGCCTCCACGACCCAGTTGGGGATGTGGTGCGCGGCGGCACGATGTACAACGGGATCCGGATGCGCCAGGTTCGCGTGCCGCTCGGCGTGATGGGCATGGTCTACGAGGCCCGCCCGAACGTCACGGTCGATGCGTTTGGCCTGGCGCTGAAGTCAGGCAACGTGGCACTGCTGCGTGGTTCGAAGTCGGCGGCGCATTCGAACGCGGCGCTGGTCGCGGTGCTGCAGGGCGTGCTGGCGAAGGAGGGGCTGCCAACCGAGGCGGTCCAGCTGCTGCCGAGCGACTCGCACGACTCCGTCACCGCGCTCATCACGGCACGCGGCCTCGTCGATGTGGTCATTCCGCGCGGCAGCGCCCGGCTTATCGACGCCGTCGTTACCCAAGCAACCGTGCCAACCATCGAGACCGGCACCGGCAACTGCCACGTATACGTGGATGCTTCAGCGGACATTCAGCAGGCGATCGACATTGTCGTCAATGGCAAGACGCGCCGGGTGTCGGTGTGCAACGCGACTGAAACGGTGCTGCTTGACGCGGCGTTGCCGGATGCGGACAAGCTGGCCGTCGTAAAGGCACTGCAGGACGCCGACGTGACCGTCCACGGGGACCCGGCAGCACTTGGTGCGTTTGGGGCTTGCGACGTAGTCGAGGCCGACGAGCACGATTGGGCGGAGGAGTACCTTTCGATGGACGTTGCCGTCGGTGTCGTCGACGGCGTTGAGGGGGCCGCGAAGCACATTGCACGCTACTCCTCGGGGCACACGGAAGCCGTGGTCGCCACTGATGCACGCGTGCTGCAGTACTTCGCGGACCACGTGGATTCGGCAGCCATCATGCTCAATGCCTCGAC
Source organism: Corynebacterium sp. MC3 (assembly GCF_900099485.1). Classification (NCBI taxonomy): domain Bacteria; kingdom Bacillati; phylum Actinomycetota; class Actinomycetes; order Mycobacteriales; family Corynebacteriaceae; genus Corynebacterium; species Corynebacterium sp. MC3. Next base: position 17,877 of record NZ_LT622810.1, on the reverse strand, counting down.
CGCGTTTACGGATGGCGAGCAATACGGCATGGGTGCAGAGATCGGGATCTCTACCCAGAAACTGCACGCACGTGGACCAATGGCGCTGCCTGAACTGACAAGCACGAAGTGGATCCTGGAGGGCAGCGGGCAGACTCGAAGTTAGGAAAATGGTGTGGGCGGGCTACACTAATGCGCAGTTTCTTCACACCCGGAGTCCAAGGTGTGACTCATCCATAGAGAAGGTGCATAGTGTTCCGCAAAATGCGTACGTTTTTCCGTCGTCGGCTACCCGTGACTGCAGTTGCGTTCGTCGCAGCAGCAGCTGCGGTGGTTACCCCCGTGCTGCCGACGGAGGAAGCGACCGCCCAGCAGCGGTGCCCTTCGGTTGCGGTAATCGCTGCACGCGGCTCCGGTCAGAATAACCAGATTTACCGAACACGCTATGCCGGGGAAGCCCCGTGGACCTCGAATGGTTGGGAGGGGGAGACCATTCGCGCTTTCCTTCGCTATTCGGAGTCGCGCTACCGTGCCACTCACGGCGGGAACTCCCTGATGAAGGACGTGGAAGTCCTCGGTATGGAGCCGCGCTACTACCCAGCGATTTACCCGGATTATGATATCCCTTCCGTTGCAGCACCCGCGACGCTGCTGCAGGCGCTGGGTTTGGCTATCCAGTACGCGGTGCCGTTGTTTACGATGGCGCGACAGGCTGGCACGGACTTTATGGACTCCGTCAACATTGGTCGTACTGGCGTGATGGCGCTGGTGAACGACTACGAACGCGCGAGCGGGTGCCACCCGAAGTACGTGCTGTCCGGTTACTCACAGGGCGCGATGATCCTGCTGGAGCACGAGCGTGAGCTGGCACGCCGCGGCAAGCTGGCGGGCGTTGTCTACTTTGGCAACCCGATGACTGCTGCGCGTGATGCTGGCACGGTGGGCGTGACAAACGGCGGTGCAGGCGGCATGCTTGGCTTCCTGCCGTTTAACACCCGCACCGCGGGTGCGACCCGCAACAAGGTCAACTACTGCTTGCCGCTGGACGCAGTGTGCGATCTTTCCGTCCAGGTCCTGCGGGCCGCTGCCCCGACGGGCGGTACCCACGGCCAGTACTTCCTGCGGTGGAACCGTTGGGATGACCAGGTGGCAGACTCTTTTGGTCGCTTTGTTGATCAGGTTCGGTACCGCTAAGAGTTGAAGGAAGGACAAGGACACAGTCATGGTTTCGTGGAAGCGGGCAGCGTGTAGCGCTCTTGTAACAGCGACGCTGTTGACCAGTGGGGTGTCGGTTGCGCAGGCTCAGGAGACTGAAGCAGGCGTGGCGGTGCCGACGCCCTCACGCGGGGTATACATCCAGTCGCAGAAGTGCCAGTTCCGGACGGATGGCAAGGGCAACGTACTTGTCGACGCCAACGGGCAGCGCATCCCAGTGCTTGACGAGCATGGCAAGCCGGTGTGTGAAGACCTCAACGCCAGCTCGATGTCATCGATGAAGCAGCGCCCAGATTCATCCGCAGAAGGCAAGGAGAAGTTGCCGTGGTGGGGCATCCTGCTCATTGTGCTTGGCTCAATTGTTGGCGTGGGGCTTACAGCGTTCTGGCTCGCTTTCGAGCAGGCGAACGTCTGGATCGGGTAAGCACGTGGCAGAGGCCGTAGCAGCGTCATTGCGCGACGCCCGACGCGTGGGCGTCATGGGCGGTACTTTCGACCCGATTCACAACGGCCACCTCGTGGCCGCGAGCGAGGTCGCCGACCGTTTTGACCTCGACGAGGTCGTGTTTGTGCCGACGGGTCAGCCCTGGCAGAAAGCGGATCGGCAGATCACCGACTCTGAAGATCGCTACCTCATGACGGTCATCGCGACTGCCTCGAATCCGAGGTTCTCGGTCTCTCGGGTAGACATTGACAGGGAGGGGCCGACCTACACCCTGGACACGCTGCGGGATTTGCGCGCCCTGTTGCCGCAGGCGGAACTGTTCTTTATCACGGGTGCGGATGCGTTGGCGTCGATAATGTCGTGGCGCGACTGGGACTTGATGTTTGACCTGGCGCAGTTTGTCGGCGTGACGCGCCCCGGCTACGAACTGAGCGAATCCTTCCTGCCCGAAGACGTGCAGGAGCAGGTGCATTTGATTGAGATTCCTGCGATGGCGATCTCGTCCACGGGGTGCCGCGAGCGCGCCAAAGAAGGCCGCCCGGTGTGGTACCTGGTGCCAGATGGCGTGGTGCAGTACATTGCGAAAAACGACCTATATCGTTCAAGTGGCGAACAGCGCCCTTAGCGTGGGACAATAGGCGCGTTACTGCTATTTTTCATTACTGACGAAGGACTGAGTACTTGACTGCTCTGCAGATCTCTCTTGATCAGGCCGCGATCGCCGCGAAGGCCGCCGACGAGAAGCTCGGCGAGAACATCGGCGTCATCGATGTGTCGAACGTGATCGGCATTACCGATATTTTTGTGATTGTCTCCGCGGACAACGAACGCAAGGTAAACGCGATCGTCCAGGAGATTGAGGACGACATGACCGACGCCGGTTTCGAGCCGAAGCGCCGCGAGGGCGTTCGCGAAAACCGCTGGGTGCTGCTGGACTACGGCAACATCGTGGTGCACGTGCAGCGCAGCCCGGAGCGCGATTTCTACGGCCTGGACCGCCTGTACGCAGACTGCCCGGCCATTAGCGTGGAGGGCCTGCCAGCCTACGAGCGCCCGGGTGCGTTCGCGGACGGCGAGAGTGTGCGTTCGGCACAGCAGATTGAAGACCTTCCGCTGGCGGGCGATGCCCCTGAGGACGAGGACGAGTTCTAACACCATGGCGCGACGACTCATCTTGCTGCGACATGGCCAAACCACGTATAACGCCACGTCGAGGATGCAGGGGCAACTCGACACGGAGTTGTCGGAAGAGGGGAGGCAGCAGGCGCGAAACATTGCGCCGGTGTTGGCAGAAATGGGCGTCGCCAAGATTGTGGCTTCGGACCTGAGCAGGGCTGCAGTCACGGCGCAGATCGTCGCGGAGCACCTCGAGCTGCCGGTGACCTATGATGCGCGCCTGCGCGAGACGCACCTCGGGCAGTGGCAGGGCAAGACACACGCCGAGGTCGATGGTGTCGACGGCAGCGTTCGCGCCCACTGGCGCAATACCCCAACGTGGGCGCCGCCGGAAGGCGAGAGCCGGATTGACGTCGCGCAACGGGCGCGCCCGGTTGTTGACGAGTTGATGGAGCATTTCGACGAGTGGGATGACGCGGCGGTGCTGCTTGTCGCCCACGGGGGTACGATCGCGGCGCTGACGTCGAGCCTGCTGGACCTGGAGATCTCGCAGTACCCGATGATGAAAAGCCTGCGTAACGCGAACTTTGCGCAGCTGCAGGCGTTGCCGCGCTACGGCGAGCCGGACACTGGCGTGCAGTGGTACCTCGAGGCGTGGAACCAGGGGTTGACGGTCTAAATGGCGGTACGGGTTGTTGTTGATTCCTCGGCGGGTTTGCCAGCTGATATTGCCAGTGAGCTCGACATTACGGTGCTCCAGCTGCACGTCATGGAACAGTCTGAGGATGACGAGGTGTCGACGAGCGGGCTGTCCGCAATCGAGCTTGCCGCCGCGTACGGGCGCCAGATCGAGCGCTCTGGGGACGATGGCGTGGTAGCCCTACACCTGTCGAAGCACTTTTCTTCCACCTGGTCCGCGGCGGTCTCTGCATCGGGGGTGTTCCCGGGGACCGTGCGTGTGCTCGAGACCAGCACCGTCGGCATGGCGGTCGGGGCGGCAGCGATGGCGGCGGCCACCGTGGCGCGTGAGGGCGCGAGCCTCGACGAGGTAGAAGCGATGGCCTCGTCCACGTTGAAGCGCTCGGAGACGTGGTGCTACCTGCACCAGCTGGACTGGCTGCGCAAGTCTGGCAGGATTTCCACGGGGACTGCGGTGTTGTCGGCGGCGTTGCTGGCAACGAAGCCGATTCTGCGGATGCACAACGGCAAGCTCGAGTTAGCCGGCAAGACTCGCACCCAGACGAAGGCGTTTTCCAAGCTCACGGAGCTTGTTTTGGAGCGTGCGGATTCCCAGCCGGTATTTGCTGCGGTGCAGCATGCGGACGCGGAAGAGTCCGCGCAGCAGCTGGCGGGCATGCTCGAAGAGGTCCTGCCGAGGCACTCGCGGGTGCTGGTGGAGCCAATGGTCGACGTGCTTGCGGCGCACACCGGGCCCGGCGCGATCGGGCTGTCGGTCGTGTTTGGTTCACGCACGTAGCGGCGCTGTCAAGGGGGTTGGCTGCGGCTGTGGAGAAGTAGCCTGCACGGGGTGTGCGGTTTGGGGGTTGTCCACAGCGGGTTTGCTTGGTCTGTTGGGGCGAGGACACCGGTTTTAGCCTGTGGTTATGCAGGTCAGTGAACGGATTCAAGAGCTTACGCGCCCGACTGGTGAAGAGGCGCTGCTGCAGGTGAAGTACCCGACTCCTCGCGTGCACGTTCCGGTGAAGCCGGCGGCCGCGGTGATGGGGGTTGTGATGAGCCTACTGGTGCTGTGGGCGGTGGTGCAGGTCCGCGGCCCGGACGTGGCGGAGGAGGACGCGCCTGTTTGGGAGAACGTTGCTACTGCGACCGATGTGCCGGAGCGCGTGGTGGTTGCGGTGGTGGGGGAGGTGGCAAATCCTGGGCTGGTGACGCTGAACCAGGGTTCCCGTGTGGCGGATGCGCTGGATATTGCGCAGCCGCTCGACCACGCGGACTTGCTGCAGTTGAACCTCGCTCAAGTGCTTGTCGACGGCCAGCAACTCCACGTCGTCGCAATCGGTGAAGGCCCTGCCGTGCTAGGTGGGGATGGTGGTGGTGGTGCTGTGGAGGCGAAAGGTCAGATTTCGCTCAACGGGGCGTCGGCCGCGCAGCTGGTCACGCTGCCTGGTGTAGGGGAGGCGACCGCGGCGGCGATTGTCGCGCACAGGGAGGCGAACGGCCCGTTCCAGAAGGTCGAAGATCTGATGCAGGTCAAGGGGATCGGCCCTGCGAAGTTTGAGGCGATTGCGCCGCTGGTGGGGCTGTAAGCGGTGCAGGAGCTTCGGCTGGTGCCCACGGCGCTGTGCGTCTGGATAGCGACGATCGCGGCTGTTGCCCTCGCGCCGTGGGCGGGGTTCGCGGTAGTTGCCGCGGCGGTAGTGCTGTGCGGGTGTGCGCGTGCGGTGGGCCAGGCGGTGCTGGTCAGTTCCGGTGGCGTGGCGGCCGTCGTGGTGGCCTGGGTCCGCATCGCGGTGGCGCGGGCGGGGACGTTGCGCCTGCCGGTGGAGGCCACCGTGACCGCTGCCCCAAAGGAGCTTGCCTCTGGCGGGATGCTGGTACGCGTGCGCGCCGGGAGCGGTGGCGCGGAGCTGCCGGTGTTTGTCCGCGGCGGCGTCCCCGATGGGGTAGTCAGTGGTGCGACGGTGCGGGTGGACGGCACCGTGTCGGAGTCTTCGCGCGCGGGCGTGAACCCGTGGGCGGTCAATGGCACGATCGAGCCGTTAACAGCTCCGACGGGTGCATCCGGGTGGGCGCAGCACGTGCGGGCAACGTTCGCCGATGCGGTGCGCGAGCACGTCGGGGAACACTCGCAGGGCCTCATCCCGGGCATGGTGCTGGGCGACACCTCGATGCAGGGGGCGTCGGAGCAACAAGCGTACATCGCTACCGGGCTGTCGCACCTCTCGGCGGTATCGGGTGCGAACGTTGCCATCGTGACCACGTTCGCCGTGGTAGTAGCTGCAGCACTGCGCATCGGGCTCTATGGCAGGCTCGTTGCAGCGGGTGCTGCGTTGGCGGTGTTCGCCTTGCTCGTTGGGCCGGAGCCGAGCGTGCTGCGAGCATCGGTGATGGGGCTGGTGGGACTCGTTGCGGTGGTGGCGTCGAGTCAAACGGAGGTCATCCACGCGTTGTGTCTAGCGGTGATCGCGCTTATTTTCTTCGATACCGACCTGGCGATGCACTACGGGTTCGCGCTGTCGATAGCGGCGACCGTCGGCATCGTGGTGCTCTTCCCGCTGTTTTACAAGGCGCTCGCACCGACGGCGTTGCCGGACATCCTCGTACGCGCCGTCGCGGTCGCCATTGCCGCCGACGTTGCGACGATGCCGCTCGTAGCCGCGATGGCGGGGCAGGTCTCGCTGGTCTCTGTTGGCGCGAACGTGCTGGTGGCCCCCGTCACGCCCCTGGTGACGGTGCTCGGGCTGTGCGCGGTGGTGCTGGCGGTGCTACCGGGAGGTCTTGAGGCGATCGTGCTGTGGGTGATCTCCCCGCTGACCTGGTGGGTCCACACCGTGGCTGAACGTGGAGCGGCGCTGCCTGCCGCGACTGTCGCTGCGAATCCGGTGACGGTGCTCATCGGCTACGGATGGGTGGTCGCCGTGCTGTTGCTTGTGCCGTGGCGCCGCCAGACACTGGCGCTGTGCCTGACCTGCGCGGTGGTAGCAAGCGCTTGTATCGCGTGGCCACGAGGCACCGTTGTGGATCCCGCGACGCTCCGCAGCCACGTCGTGGCCACCAAAGACGACATCCTCCCCGTCCCACCAGGCACCCAGCTCGTTGTGGTGTTGGAAGAAGGCAGCGCACCCAAGCGGCCGGCAGCAACCCCGGACGGCATCCCCGTCATCTTCCCCAACCGGGGAGCGGTGCCCGTCCTCTACGCAGATGGGAGGCAACAGCTACGCTAAGAAGCATGCTCAACCCAGTGCACCTGGTCCTCGGGGAAGACGAGTTCCTCGCCGAACGCGCCACCAAAGCCATCATCGCCCAGCTCAGCCCATCTGCGGAGCGCACCACCCTACGCGCAGGCGACGTCACCGAAGGCGAACTGGCCATGGCGACCAGCCCGTCACTGTTCGCCGAGGAACGCATCGTGTTGGTCAAGAACACCGAACTGGCAGGCAAGGAACCGCTCGAGATCCTGCTGCGCGCCTGCGTGGACCCGGCGCCCGGTATGACGCTGATCATCGAGCACTCCGGAGGTGGGCGTCAAAAAGCCTATGTAAAGAAGTTCGAAAAGATCGCCGAGGTCCACCGCGCGAACCCGCTGCGCGACCGCGACCGGCACTCGTGGCTCACCCAGGAGTTTAGGCGCTACGGGCAGCGCCCAACCCCGGACACTGTCGCGGCACTACTCGAATCAGTAGGTTCTGACCTGCGGGAACTCGCCAGTGCGGTGAGCCAGCTCGTGGCGGACACCGACGGGGAAGTCGACGTAAACGCTGTGCGCAACTACTACACGGGCGTGGCGGAAGTCGCGGGCTTCGACATCGCGGAGCAGGCCATCGCCGGACGCGGCGACCGCGCGCTCGCCTCCACACGCCGGGCACTGCAGCTGGGCACGAGTCCGGTGGCGATCGCGGCGGCGCTCGCGCACAAGGTCGGGGACATCGCCAAGCTGTACGGGGTGCGGGGTAACCCGGACCAGCTCGCGCGGACGGTCGGGATGCACCCCTTTGTGGTGAAGAAGACCATGAACGTTGCGCGTCAGTGGTCGGGTGATGCGGTGTCGCAGGCCGTCATCATTGTCGCTGAGCTGGAGTCTACGGTGAAGGGCAATGGTGGGGAGCCGGAGTACGCGGTGGAAGAAGCAGTCCGCAGGATTGCCCAACTCGCGTGATAGCGTAAGAAAACTATGACGCAGCAACAACCGAACGAGATCCCCGAAGACGTCCAAGCCTTCGCCACCCGCCTATTCCAGATGGCGCGTGACGGCGAGGCAACCCTGCTCGATTACGTTGACCAGGGCGTCGACGTCAATCTGGCGAACCAGGACGGAAACTCGTTGTTGATGCTCGCCAGCTACTCCGGGCACCTCGCCCTGACCGAAGGGCTCATCGCGCGTGGCGCGGATGTCAACGCCCTGAACGCTCGCGGGCAAAGCCCGCTGGCAGGGACGATCTTCAAGAAGGAAGACGACATCGCCCGTGCACTTATCAACGCGGGTGCCGACGCCACCATCGGCACTCCGAGTGCCATCGACACGGCGAGCATGTTCGGTCGCGAGGACCTCATCGACCTGCTTCAGGGCACGCAGCGGTGATCGCGCCGGCAGATCTCGCGGTCATTGTCGGTCTGAACTTGGTTGGTGCAGCCGCGCCTGGGCCCGACGTCATCCTGGTCACGCGTACCGCGACGCGCTCGCGGCCGCACGCGTGGGCAACGACGTGCGGAATCCAGCTCGGTGTGCTGTGGTGGTGCTCGCTGACCGTGTTCGGTGCGGCGGCGCTGCTGACCGCCGTGCCGCGCGCGCTGCAGGTAGTGCAGGTGATCGGCGGAGCGTATCTGGTATGGATGGGTATCAACGCGGTGCGCCAGGGTTGGCGCGACCGGCGCAACCCACCGCTTTCCCTCGAGGAAGCAGAGCAGCGGCTCGGTAGCCTGCGAGCCAGCTTTGTTCGGGGACTTTCGACGAACCTGGCGAATCCGAAAATCGTGCTGGCGTTGTCCGCCATGATTGCGCCACTGCTGCCAGCTAGTCCGTCGTGGGCAACGCAGATTGTGGTGATCCTGTCGCTGTGGGCCAGCTCGTTCATCCTGTTCGGCGTGCTCACGCAGGTGGTGTCTACGAACCGGGTGCGGCGCAAATTACTAGCCGCCGGGCCCGTAATCGATATGGGCTCCGGCGGCTTCTTCTGCGTTGTTGGCGCGCTCCTCGTGGTGCGTGGTCTGCTTAGCGCAGGCTGAGCAGGAAGTCCACGGTGGCGGTACTTGCAGATGGATCCGTGAACCACGTGTGGCCGCCACCTTCGACGCGCTGCAGCTCAGTTCGGGCGCCACAGGCAGGGCTCAACGTGGTGACGTTGCCCAGGCGGGTCTCGGTGGCGGAGCCCGCGATGCAGCCGTTCTTGTCCATGAACAGGTTGAACACGTCGTTGACCGAGCGGAACGCGGCTCCGTGGCGGGTGCCGCCGTCGTAGCCGACGACGTTGTCGTTGGTGCCGTGCATGATGAGCGTCGGCACGGAACCGCTCTTGCAGCCCTCGACGGTCGGGTTGTAATAGGCGCCCGCCACAGAGGCGATGCCGTTGACCAGCTCAGGGGCGTGGCAGGCGAGCGAGGCCACCATGCCGCCACCGTTGGAAAGTCCGACGGCGCTCACGCGGTTGCGGTCGGCGCCGAAGTTCTCGACGAGGTCGTCGATAATCGCGCGGGTGTATGCAATGTCCTCGCGCGTCGACGTGCGGGCGTACGGCGCACCCGCCCAGGCCTGGGACTCGCCCTCGGCGTAGACGACGATGGCGCGGCCCGCTGCCGCGGACTCGAGGTGGGCGTAGCCCTGCATCTGGTCGGCGGTGTGCTGCCACCCGCCGTAGCCAATGATGACGGGGTAGGACTTTCCTTCCTCATAGCCCGAGGGCAACACCACATTGTAGGAGCGCGACAGGCCATCAGCGTTGACGGTGCGGCGCTCCTGGGAACCGCGGCGGCCCGGCTCGTGCGAGGAGCCGATCGTGCCGGTGACCGGGCCCAAAATCACAATGGCCGCGACAAGGCCGACGAGCAGCGCCAGCCGGTCCAACCGAATGTTCTGCGGGTTCAACATCTTCTGGAGCTGACGCAAGTCAGGCATCTGCTGCGCCTGAGCGGTAGGGGTGACGGCGGACTGCTCAGGGGCCACCGCTACGGCGCCCAACGTCAGAGTTGTAGCTGTTACTGCTGCGCAAAGCGCACGACGATAGTTCTTCACAAATTCAGTATCGTAGAGCAGATCCAGCAATGTTACGAATGCAAAAAATCCTGCGCACCGGACGGAGCCGGGGCACAGGATTGCTATGCGCGAAAAGCTTAGGCCATCTTGTTCAGAGCGCGAGCCATGTTCGACTTCTTGTTCGCCGCGTTGTTGCGGTGGAACACGCCCTTGGACACAGCCTTGTCCAGCTTGCGGGAAGCGAAACGCAGCTGCTTCTCAGCGGCAGCCTTGTCGCCGGACTCAACAGCCTCACGGAACTTACGGATCTCCGTGCGGACAGCGGAACGGACGGACTTGTTGCGAACGCGACGCTTCTCGTTGGTGAGAACGCGCTTCTTCTGCTGCTTGATGTTAGCCATAATGTGCACCTCTTAAATAAGTTGGTATCGATTGCAATGTCGAAGATTCGGCAACGGGCTGTTGCTGCGTAATGCTTTGAACTTGACGCGAACCCAAGGTCCTGCCCGCGTAGATCACGCACCCGAAACCGGATACAAACAACTCGACTAAGATACCCCACCACGAGAAACGGGGCAAGTGGCAGGCTTACTAGGTCCAGTGGTAGGTGTCGCGCAGCCGGTTCGCCACGCGATCGAAGCGCCGAGCGGGGAGGGTGGCGCCTCGCCGGTGGATACTTGCCTCCGGCACGACAAGCAGCAGGTCCAGGCGCAGCCAGCCGGGCTGACCGGAGGCGTCCCAGTCCCCGGTGCCGATGCCGAGCCACTCCTCAGTGGCGGACGCAGGGTCCGACACCGGCTCCTCGCCGCAGTGGATGAGCAGGGCGAGAACATCGTGGTGGTCGCGTCCGACGACGAGCATCGCGCGTTCCTCCGGGGGAGTCGACGGCACGAGCGCCCACACGACCTCGCCGGGTTCGGCGTTGCCGTCCATGTCCGGACCGTAATACAGGTTCCGGGCGTGTTGCTCCGTAGGTTGGACGTCGATACGCGTGGCGGTGGTGCGGGTCTTGGTGCCGGGGGTGAGCCCGAGGCGCTCGTTGAGCAGCGCGAGCCCCTCCTCGAGGGAGGCACGTCGTTGCTGTTGAAGCTTGCGCCAGAAAACCATGGTGCAAACTTTAAGTGTTTTGCCTGGCCTGGGCAAGGTTGTGTTTCGAAATGGGGCACTGCGAGGTAGAGTGGCACAATTATGGCTGCCCAAAAACGAAATTTCGCGGAAACCACGTTCACGGACCCGGAGCGGATCCGAAACTTCTGCATTATTGCCCACATTGACCACGGAAAATCCACGCTCGCGGACCGCATTTTGCAGCTGTCTGATGTCGTCGAGGCCCGTGAGATGCGTGATCAGTACCTGGACAATATGGATATTGAACGCGAGCGCGGCATTACTATTAAGGCCCAGAACGTCCGCCTGCCATGGACACCACGCTCCGGCGAGTTCGAGGGCCAGGAGATGGTCCTGCAGATGATCGACACGCCGGGCCACGTCGACTTCTCCTACGAGGTCTCGCGCGCACTCGAGGCGTGTGAGGGCGCAATCTTGCTTGTCGACGCCGCCCAGGGCATCGAAGCCCAAACCCTCGCGAATCTGTACATGGCCATGGACAATGACCTGGAAATCATCCCGGTTCTTAACAAGATCGACCTTCCGGCAGCCGACCCGGAGAAGTACGCGCTGGAGATCGCCAACATTATCGGCTGCGAGCCGGAGGACGTGCTGCGCGTGTCAGGCAAGACAGGTGAAGGCGTCCCGGAGCTTCTGGATAAGGTCGTCGAACTAATCCCGGCACCATCGTCAGAGTTTGACGCCGATGCGCCGGCCCGCGCCTTGATCTTCGACTCCGTCTACGACACCTACCGCGGCGTCGTTACCTACATCCGCATGATGGACGGCAAGCTGCTGCCGAACCAGCAAGTGCAGATGATGAACATCGGCGTGCGCCACGAGATCCTCGAGATCGGCGTGGTCTCTCCAGCCATGAAGAAGACCAAGGGGCTCGGCCCCGGCGAGGTCGGCTACCTGATCACCGGCGTGAAGGATGTGCGCGAAACCCGCGTCGGCGACACCGTGACCTGGGCTAACAAGGGCGCAGAGGAGCCACTCGACGGCTTCGAAGAGGTCAAGCCGATGGTGTACTCGGGCCTGTTCCCGGTCTCGCAGGAGGACTTCCCGGCGCTGCGCGAATCGCTGGAGAAGCTGCAGCTTAACGACGCCTCCCTGACCTGGGAGCCAGAGACCTCTGTGGCGCTGGGCTTCGGTTTCCGCTGCGGCTTCCTGGGGCTGCTCCACATGGAGATCACCCGTGACCGCCTCGAGCGCGAGTTCGACCTGGACCTGATTTCCACCGCGCCGTCGGTCACCTACCGCGTGATCGCCGAGGACGGCTCAGAGCAGATGGTGCACAACCCATCCGACTGGCCGGGAGGCAAGCTGCAGGCGGTGTACGAGCCGATCGTCAACATGACGATCATCGTCCCGCAGGAGTTCGTCGGCACCACGATGGAGCTGTGCCAGTCGAAGCGCGGCACCATGAAGAACATGGAGTACCTCTCGGAGGACCGCGTCGAGCTGCGTTACTACATGCCGCTCGGCGAGATTATCTTCGACTTCTTCGACATGCTCAAGTCCCGTACCAAGGGCTATGCCTCCCTGAACTACGAGGACGCCGGCGAGCAGGAAGCGGACCTGGTCAAGGTGGACATCCTGCTGCAGGGTGACCCCGTGGACGCGTTCTCCGCGATCGTGCACAAGGACTCCGCGCAGTGGTACGGCAACAAGATGACCAAGAAGCTCAAGGAACTCATCCCACGCCAGCAGTTCGAGGTCCCCGTCCAGGCGGCGATTGGTTCGAAGATCATCTCGCGTGAAAACATCCGTGCGCTGCGCAAGGACGTGTTGTCCAAGTGCTATGGCGGCGACATTTCGCGTAAGCGCAAGCTGCTGGAGAAGCAGAAGGCCGGTAAGAAGCGTATGAAGGCGATCGGCTCGGTCACCGTGCCGCAGGAGGCGTTCGTCGCGGCGCTGTCGACCGACGAGGCGTAGCCCCTCAGCGCCGAGTGTGGTGGAAATCACCACGCCATTTACGGTCTATATTCTTTGTGGGACATCCACCGCGTGAGTGTGCGGTGGATGTTTTTGTGACCTTGAAGTTTCGTTAGTGTGCGGCGCCTGTTTGTGGCCAGGTGTCGAAAATGTACTGTATGGGCTACGGCGTGACGGCTCATAAATGTGCAGGCAGGAGAATTGTCTACCGTGTTTCATATGTTTTTGTCGGGCTAATTAGGATGCGTGTTTTCGGGAAACTTTGAAGTAGCATCAGGGCGATTTTATTGCCTCCGAAAGGACACCCCTCATGCGAAACTTTGGAGCGTCCCGCGCCGCCCGCCGACGTGCGCTGATCGCCGGAACCATCATCTGCTCACTCGCGCTTAACGACGTGCCCGTTCTCGCGGCGGACCCGCACCCCGCTGTAGAGCAGGCACAATCTGCAAATGACGCCATCGCCGCCGGCCGCGTCACCTCGCTGGAGCAGATCGAGCAGCAGCAAGTACAAGGAGTCGTGCAGGGTCGCGCAGTGCTGGCCACGGACGCCTACTCGCTGAACGCTCAGCAACAAGGACTCGGAAACGGCTACACCGTCTACCTGCAGTGGATGGACAACACGTCCCCGGCGTCCCCAGTCTTTGCTGCGGGCACCCACACACTTGCCGACGGCACCCCTCCGGGAGAAGGCTACTTCGTCTTCGACAACCTCGACTGGGTTGACTCCGAAGGCACCCTGCACCGCTTTGCCCCGGAATCTGGAGGCAAGCGGACCCGCTACAAGCTGTGGCTGCGCCCCAACCAGCAAGGCCCCGCCGGCAACACCCTGGTCACGCTGCGCCAGGGACCAGGTTCCGGTGTCGGATTCATGAGCCCCGACACCGACGAATTACTCGGCGCCAAAGTCATCGAAGGCTCCGCACTGACGCACGCCCACATCTACGCCGCCGAACAACCCGCCACCGCCGACGCCCCCTTCGCGTTCGCCCGCCCGCGCGCTGAGTGGAAACTCGACGAGAACGGTCCTGCCGCAGATCGACCACAGTACTCAGTCTCCGGCGCGGTGTACTGGTCCAGTATCAACCAGGAAGACGGATTCCCGCGCAAAACCGAAGGCCAAGATGGCGACGGCCACTACGTGGTGATGAGCCGCTTGAGCGAAGAGGGCGTCGAAAAGCTGAGGGAGGCCACCGGCGACATCGCAGACCCTGCCGAGCTTTCCCGCGCACAGGCAGCATTCTTGCGCGAACACCCCGAAGCGATCGCTGAAACCGTGATGGCCAAGGTCGAGCACGGCCACTACACCGTGCGATTCAGCGGACGCGTAACCGAAGACTCGCTGTACGGCTTCGTCGTCGCAGGATCGAAGCACTCCGGGCCAACGCAGCAGGTGCTCCCGGCGTACTCGGGATGGTCCGTGCCGATGTTTGGCCCCGCTGGCGAACACTCCGTACTCCCGGCGGCCCAGTACCGCGCGGAAGGCATCTTCGCCGCCGACGGCGTCCACTTCGCCCTCGTCCCCGACGCCTCCGACCCCCGCCTCCACCTCAGCGCAACCACCGGCCTGCACCGCGCCGCGCCTGGAGCCGACGTGCACCCTTTCGTAGAAATGGTTTCCGCACTTGGCCAGTCCGCCGACATCGAGTGGACCAACGCGCGAGGCGAAATCGTCGGCGCCTGCAACGACGACAACCTCAACACCTGCACCTTCACCGTCCCCGACGACACCCCCGACGGCGCCACCTTCCAGGGTCGATTGATGCTCGAGTCCCAAATTGTGGACTCCGCACAATTCTCAGTCAGCGCCAAACCACTCGCCGAGGACTACCAGCCGGAATGGCAACCAATCACCGTCGAAGCAGGGAAGCGCACCACGGCGCCGGCACCCACACTCGCCCCCACAGGTCGTCCCGCGCCTGACGACGTCAGCTTCGCCCGCGACGCCCACACACAAGATTGGGTCACCGTGTCCGCCGATGGATCCCTCACCGTAACCCCGCCCGCCGGGACAAAAGCCGGGCGCCACGACGTCCCGGTTTTGGTCACCTACCCGGACCAGTCCACCGAGACGGTTACTGTCGCTGTGACAGTGTCCGCGGCTGAGGCCACGCCGTCGAGTTCGGCGCCGAGTGTGGTGCCGAGTGTAGCGCCTAGTTCGACGTCTACTCCGAAGACGAAGCCGTCCGCCCCGCGGACAACCACGCAGGTTCCGTCGAGCGTTGAAAGTTCCGCGCCGCGGACAACCGCGAAGCCGAAGCCTTCAACTGCAACGTCTGCTCCGAAGACCTCTCCGCGGACAACCGCAACCACCAAACCGTCCGCCCCGCGGACAACCACGCAGGTTCCGTCGAGCGTTGAAAGTTCCGCGCCGCGGACAACCGCAACCACCAAGCCGTCCGCGCCGCGGACAACCGCAACCACCAAACCGTCCGCCCCGCGGACAACCACGCAGGTTCCGTCAAGCGTTGAAAGTTCCGCGCCGCGGACAACCGCAACCACCAAACCGTCCGCCCCGCGGACAACCACGACCACCAAACCGTCCGCCCCGCGGACAACCACGAAGCCGAAGCCTTCAACTGCAACGTCTGCTCCGAAGACCTCTCCGCGGACAACCGCAACCACGAAACCGTCCGCCCCGCGGACTACTAGGCCTGCTCCGTCGAGCGCTGAAAGTTCCGCCCCGCGGACAACCGCGACCACGAAACCGTCCGCCCCGCGGACAACCGCGACCACGAAACCGTCCGCCCCGCGGACAACCACGACCACCAAACCGTCCGCCCCGCGGACAACCACGAAGCCGAAACCATCGGTTACGACGTCGGCTCCGGAGTCCACGCCGCGGACAACCACGACCACCAAACCGTCCGCCCCGCGGACTACTAGGCCTGCTCCGTCGAGCGCTGAAAGTTCCGCCCCGCGGACAACCGCGACCACGAAACCGTCCGCCCCGCGGACAAAGAAGGCACCAACTCTGGACACTGTCGTTGAGGGAGCGACAGAGCTCCGTGGTGGGGCTGATCGTGCAGGTCAGACGTTAACGGTGTCAGTGACTGGCCAGGGCGAAAGCTCTGTTCAGGCGGACAGTAAAAAGAGGTGGAGTCTTCGGTTGTCGCAGCCGCTCAAGGCAGGAGACATCGTGAAGGTTCGTGATGCTGCCGGCAACGAAACGAAAATGACTGTTCAAGCGAAACCGACGGCAGCACCTATGCCAGGCTCTTCGAAGGGCAGCATCGTTGGTATCGTGCTCGGAATCTTGGCGGTGTTGATCGGTGGTGCTGTCGCGTTCGGGCTGCACACGGGTATGTTGAAGCTGCCCGGGGTGCTGCATCGATGAGGTGAGGCTCGGCCGTAAAACCTAAAAGGTAGTAACAGGATTGTAGTAATCCCTTTTTCCGGGGCTGCGGATGTTTTGTTGGAGTGCATCACGAGGGACTTTGTCTCGTAGTTATGCACTCAGTGCCTGTCTATGCTCAGCGATGGTCGTATAACCATCACCAAGTGTCGACTTCAACCTTGTATGGATATAGAAGTCAATGTAGGACTCAATATACTCGCGCATCTGCGCAACTGTCATCTGCGACGTATGCGCCCTGCCTTTGAGTAGTTCTTGTTTCATCGTGCCGAAGAACCCTTCTGTGCGCGCGTTATCACCACTGGTGCCCTTCCTGGATAGTGACGGGATGTAGCGCCACCTGGCCCGACACCACTTGCCTTCCTGACACTTCGGACAGTCCAGGCGGTTATGCGTGTGATCGGTAATCAACTTCACCCACTTAGTGCTGCGGTAGAGTCCACCCCGGTCAGAATGGATAATTGGCTGCACCCCGTCAGGTTTTACCGCATCAATACGCGCGATCATGTCTGCGACCAGATCATGATTCGGTGATGTCGACATGGTCACCGCAATGGGCATTCCGTCATAGAAGTCAATAGCGGCAGACAGATAGAGTTTGCCGTCTGGGCAGTGGATTTCTGTGACATCGGTACCGATTTTTTCCCACGGTGTATCAGCATGAAAATCATGGATTAATCCCTTGGCATCAGCGTGGGTGCGAAAGTGCTCAGATAGCTCGATGACTTCAGGCGTTGGCTGCTGTGCGGTGTCGTGACATGCACACGCAGTGGTGCGGGGTTTGACCAACAGGAGGTTTGCTGGACTGTGGGCGGTCTCACCGGTGTAGGACGAGTACTTCGTTGACTGCTTCGCCGGTGGCCTGCATGCAAGTTCACCCATTAACTCACGCACGATCTTTTCCGATACCCGATGTCCTCGAGCTTTCAGCCAGGCATGGATACGCCGATACCCATAGCTTTGATTCGACTCGGCAACTGCTTGCAGGATCATCGGTTTGTACTGCTCACGACGCGCACTACGCCGGGCCAGCACACGCTGATGCTTGCCCTGGTGGTGATAAAACGTTGACTCGGCAATACCAACAAGCTGACACGCTTTCTTGATAGAGACACCGCGGGCGTCCGTGATGGCAACAACGACGGCGGCCTTCGCCGCTGTCGTGAGTACACCGTCACGGACGGTGACTTTTCCCTGCGTCTCACCACCCATGAGTACTTCAATAATCGCGTCTTTGACTGCTTGGCGGTCACGTTCATCAGCCAGCATCTTTTTCAACACTTCCGGATCATCCGGCAAAGCATCCAAGTCAGGTATTGGGCCAGGCCCGGGCAACCACTCATCAACCGGGCGTGGCGGTGTCGCAGTGTTGCGGTTGATGGTGGTTCGTTGGTGTTTGCGGGCTCGTTTGGTTTTGCGGTTATAACTCACGCGTTTCATTGTGGCTTGATATGCCGCATCGAACGTCATCGACGCTGCGTCGTTGCGTTCTTCTTCGTCAGGCCATAATTCACGCGTCCACCTGCCTACCGAGTGAAATGACACCTGGAACTCCGCCGCGATCCGGCGCAGTGACTTCGTGGAGGTCAGTCTGCGCGCGACGGCTTTGGCGATCGCCTCCGCGGTTGGGGGACCATCAGATCGGATGTAGCCGTTGCGTCTGTCAGTAATCCAGTTTTTCACCGAGCCTGCTGCGGGGCGTCGGCCGGTAACGTGTGCTACCCAGTCGCAGACCTCGGGGGTGGTCATGCCTTCGAAGTACTTGTCGACCGCGGACTCGCGGACGGTGTCGGGGAACTTTGCGGGCATCGGAATACCTTCCAGCCCTCAACACTCCAACGAAATGTCCGCGCTCCC
>NZ_LT622809.1:114838-167767 GCF_900099485.1 Corynebacterium sp. MC3 | reverse complement strand
GGGTGCCGGTTTGGCCGTCGGCGACGACGATCGGCAGGCCGCCGACGGCCGCGGCGACCACGGGGGTGCCGGTGGCTTGGGCTTCGACGGCGACGAGGCCGAAGGATTCGTTGTAGCTGGGCACGGCGACGATGTCGGCGGCTTGGTAGACGTTCACGAGTTCCTGGGGCGGCCGCGGCCCGAGGAAGCGCACGATGTGACCCACGCCTTCCTCCTCGGCGAGGCGCTGGTACGTATCGACGCTCACTCCGCCACCGGAGGCGCCACCGCAGATGAGGACGCGCAGGGGGTAGTCGACACCGTCGCGAACGAGTTGACCGATGGCCCGGATGAGCACCTGCGGGCCCTTGAATTCTTGGAGGCGGCCGACGAAGGCGACCACTTTGGCGTGGACGGGGATGCCGAGATGGCGGCGCGACATTTCGGTGTTGCGGTTGGTGCCGGGGGTGTAGAGCTCGGTGTCGGCGCCGGGAGTGACCACGGCAATTTTGCCCGCGTCGACGTCGTAGTGGCGGGACAGTTCGGTGATTTCATCTTCGGTGTTGACCACGAGGCGGTCGGCGTTGTCCACGAGTTGTTGTTCGCAGATGCGGCGAGCTTCGCTTTCGGAGCTTTCGGCGCCAGACGCGTAGGCGTTTTTGACGGCGGCCCAGGTGTGGCCGGTGTAGATGAGGGGGACGTCGCTCAGTTCGGCAAGCAGCCAGCCGACCTGGCCGGAGAGCCAGTAGTGGGCGTGGATGATGTCGTAGTGGGCGTCGTAAATTCGGCAGAACTGTACGATGCCCCCGGCGAACGTGGCGAGCTGCGTGGGCAGTTCCTCTTTGGGCAGGCCCTCGTAGGGACCGGCGACGATATGGATGACCCGGAATCCGGGCTCGACCTCGGCGATTTGTGGCTGGCTGGGGCGGGTGGCGCGGGTGAACACGTCGACTTCGATGCCCTGGCGCGCGAGCTGCTGGGCGATGTTGAGGATGTACACGTTCATCCCCCCGGCGTCCCCGATGCCGGGCTGCTCGAGGGGCGAGGTGTGCATTGAAATCATGGCGACGCGCATGCCCGCCAGCGTATTACATCACCGCGTGGCGGTGCCACGAACCGAAGTCCGCTGCGACGGTCGCGGCGAGTTGCTGGTAGGCGCGCAGTGTGTCGGGTGCGAGGCGGTCCATATCGACGACGGCGCCTTCGGCGAGGTGGCGGTCGTATGGGATGGCGTGGACGGCACGGGTGCGGGCGGCGAAGTGTTCGGTGAGGCGCTCCATGTCGATGGTGGGTTTGCCCGGCGCGCCCGCGCTAATGACGACGACCGCGTTGGAGGCGAGCTGGTCGTAGCCGTGGAGGCTGAGCCAGTCGAGGGTGGCTGCGGCGGACTGGGCGCCGTCGAGGGCTGGTGAGGTGACCAGGACGAGCGCGTTGGCGAGGTCGAGGACGCCGGCCATGGCGGAGTGCATGAGGCCGGTGCCGCAGTCGGTGAGGATGACGTTGTAGTGGTGCTGCAGGATGTCGATGGCCTTGCGGTAATCAAGTTCGGAGAAGGCTTCGCTGACGGCTGGGTCGCGTTCGGAGCCGATAACTTCGAGGCGTGAGCTGGCCTGGTTGGTAAATGCCCGGACCTGCGGGTATCGCGAGGTGTCCTGCGCGAGCAGGAGGTCGCGGATGGTGGCGGGTGAGTTGGCGGTGGCGCGTTGCGCGAGCGTGCCGAGGTCCGGATTGGCGTCGATGGCGATGACGCGGTCGCCGCGGGTTTCGGCGAACACCCCGCCGAGGGCGATGGTGGTTGTTGTCTTGCCGACGCCCCCTTTCAGCGACATGACGGCAATCCGGTAGTCGCCGCGCAGGGGTGCGCGGATGGCGTCGATGAGTTCGTCGCGTTCGGCTTGGGCGCGGGAGCGCCCAGGGTTGATGCGGCCGCGGCTGGCGCTGTGGACAAGTTTGCGCCAGCCCTGTTTTGGCGGTGCTTTCACGGGATCGACCAGGTTGCTTTGGTCGAGGCCGGTTGGCGGTGTGAGGTCGGTGGTGGCGTCGAAAAATGTGGTCAATGGAATCCCCCCTTGTGTTTCCCCAGTGGCTCACGAGCGTACCTGATGTGGAAAACTAGCAAAACCTACCAAACCGTAGGTTATACTTTCCCTCACCTACTTTCGACTAGCTAACAAAAGGAGTGTTTATGGGAGCCTACGAAACCAAAGCCTGGCTTACGCACTACCCCGAATGGACCGACCCGAACCCGATCGTCGGCAGCGACACCCTCGTCAGCCTGTTCAATACCGCCGCAACCACCCACCCGGGCCGCACCGCCACCTGGTTCATGGGCAAAACACTCACCTACCAAGCCCTCAACGAGCAGGTCAACCGCCTCGCTGCCGCCCTGCAGCGCCTCGGCGTGGCACCCGGCGACCGCGTTGTTATCGCACTGCCGAACTGCCCGCAGCACGTCATCGCCATCACCGCGATCCTGCGCATCGGGGCCGTCGCCATCGAGCACAACCCGCTCTACACCGCCTACGAGCTGGAGAAACAGTTCCTGGACCACGGCGCGCGCGTGGCCATCGTGTTCGACCGGGAGGCCGAGACCTTCCACACGCTGCAGGAAACGACGGCGCTCGAGACGGTCATCGCCGTCAACCTTATCGACGCCATGCCCCGCCACCTGCAGCTCGCCCTGCAGGTGCCGCTCGGGTCGGTGCGCAGCCAGCGCGAGGAACTGCACAAGCCCGCACCAAAGGCGATCTCGTGGGAATCCCTCGTGGCGAAGCCCGCCACACCAACGAACCTGCCGACCATCGCGCAGTCCGACACCGCGTTCATCCTGTACACCTCCGGCACCACCGGCACCCCCAAGGGCGTGCCGCTGACGCACGCCAACGTGCTCTCCGTCCTCGCCGCCGGCGCACAGTGGGTCAAGGACTGGGGTGCCGTCAACGAGAAGGTGCTCGCCATCTTGCCGATGTTCCACATCTACGGCCTGGCGCTGAACTACGGGTTCCCGCTGACCGTCGCCGGCCAGATGGTGCTCGTCCCGGCGCCGAAGCCGAAGCTCTACCAGCAGGCCATCTTGAAGACGCGCCCCACCCTCCTGCCCGGCGTGCCGCTGCTGTACGAGCGGATTGCGGAGTGGGCCGTCGAAAAGAATGTGGACCTCTCCTCCTTCCACAGCGCGATCTCCGGTGCCGCAACCCTGCCGCAAAGCACCATTGAGCTGTGGGAACGCGTCACCGGCGGACAGCTCATCGAAGGCTACGGGCTCACCGAAACCTCCCCGATCCTGTGCGGCAACCCCCTCGACGGCAACCGGCGCCCCGGCTACATCGGCGTGCCGTTCCCGAACACCGAGATCCGCATCGCCAACCCGGATAACCCCAGCGAGACCATGCCCGACGGCGAGCCCGGCGAGCTGCTCGCGCGCGGCCCGCAAGTCTTCTCCGGCTACCTCAACAACCCCGAGGCCACCGAGAAGTCCTTCCACGAAGGCTGGTTCCGCACCGGCGACATGGCCGTCATGGAGCCCGACGGCTTCATCCGCCTGGTGGCACGCATCAAGGAAATCATCATCACCGGCGGATTCAACGTCTACCCGGACGAGGTCGAGGAGGCCGTGCGCTCGCACCCGGACGTCGAGGACGTCGCCGTCGTCGGCCGCCCGCGCGAGGACGGCTCCGAGGACGTCGTTGCGTGCGTCACACTTCGCGACGGCGCCCCGCTCGACCCGGAAGGGCTGAAGGAGCACGCTCGCCAGCGCCTGACCCGCTACAAAGTGCCGCGCACCTTCTACCACTTCGAGGACTTGAACCGGGACCAGACCGGCAAGATCCGGCGTCGCGCCGTCCAGCAGGAACTGGTGGCCATGCTGCAGTCCACACAATAGGTTACGGTAGCGTAGGGTAGGGCCATGACCTTGGACGCAAACACCACAAAGCCATGGCTGCAGTACTACCCGGAGTGGACCGCGCACTCGCTCGAGTACGGGTTCACCACGCTGCCAGGCATCTACGACGACAACCTGGAGCGCAACGCCGACAAGCCAGCAACCAGGTTCTTCGGCCGCTCCATGACCTACGCTGAGCTGGACAAGGAAGTCCGTCGCGCCGCCGCCGGGCTCAAGGCCTTCGGCGTACGCAAGGGTGACCGCGTGGCCATCCTGCTGCCGAACTGCCCGCAGCACGTCATCGCGTTCTTCGCGGTGCAGAAGCTTGGGGGCGTCGTCGTCGAGCACAACCCGCTCTACACCGCGAACGAGCTTCGCCCGCAGTTTAAAAACCACGGCGCCCGCGTGGCCATCGCCTGGGACAAGGCGGCCGACACCCTCGAGGCGCTGCGCACCACCACGGACCTGGAGACGGTCATCTCCGTGGACATGACCAAGGCGATGCCGAAGCTGCAGCAGCTCGCGCTGCGCATCCCGATCGCGAAGATCCGCAAGGCGCGTGAGCAGCTCACTGTGCAAAGCTCCAACACCGTACTCAAGACGGTGCCGTGGGAGACGCTGCTCGGCTCCGCGATCGGCGGCGAGGGCAACGACCTGGCCACCGAGGCGGACATTACCCCCGACGACCCAGCACTCATCCTCTACACCTCCGGCACCACCGGCGAGCCCAAGGGCGCGGTGCTCACGCACAAGAACCTGCACGCCAACGCGTGGCAGGGCGTCGCCTGGGTCAAGGATCTGCAGTCCGATTCGCAGCAGCGCATGCTGGCCACCCTGCCGTTCTTCCACGCCTACGGCCTGACGTTCTCGCTCACGCTCACGGTGCTCATCGGCTCCGAGGTTGACCTGCTGCCCGCACCAAAGATGGACCTCATCATGAGCTCCATCAAGAAGTTCAAGCCCACCTTCATCCCCGGCGTGCCCACCGTGTTCGAGCGAATTATCGACGCCGCCAACAACGAAGGCCTCAACATCAACGGTGTCAACACCGGGTTTTCGGGCGCGGCCTCCCTGCCCGTCGAGACGATCGAGGCGTGGGAGCGCGTCACCCACGGCCACCTCGTCGAAGGCTACGGCCTGACCGAGACCTCCCCGATCCTGATCGGTAACCCGGGCACCGCGGACCGCCGCGCGGGCTACATCGGCATCCCCTTCCCCGACACCGAGATCCGCATCGTCAACCCCGACAACCTGGACGAGGACATGCCCTACGGCGAGCCCGGCGAGATCCTCGCCCGCGGCCCGCAGGTCTTCTCCGGCTACCTCAACAACAAGGAAGCCACCGAGCAGGCTTTCCACGACGGCTGGTTCTGCACCGGCGACCTCGGCGTCATGGAGGAGGACGGCTTCATCAAGCTCGTCTCCCGCCTTAAGGAGCTCATCATCACCGGCGGCTTCAACGTCTACCCCGCCGAGGTGGAAACGGTCATGCGCACCCACCCCGATGTTGTCGACGTCGCCGTCGTCGGCCGCCCACGCGAGGACGGCTCCGAGGACGTCGTCGCCTGCGTGACACTTCGCGACGGCGCCCCGCTCGACCCGGAGGGCCTGAAGGACTTCGCGCGCAAGAACCTCACCCGCTACAAAGTGCCGCGCACCTTCTATCACTTCGAGGAACTGCCGAAGGACCAGCTGGGCAAGCTGTCGCGCCGCAAGGTGCAGGAAGAGCTCCTGTCCCGCCTGTAGGTGATTAGATCGACATCCCGACCCACACCGGCTCCGGCACCAGCCGGACGCCGAATGCGCGCTCCACACCAGCTTGCACGTCGCGGGCCAGGGCCACGATGTCGTCTGCCTTGGCGTTGCCCCGGTTCGTCAGCGCCAGGGTGTGCTTGGTGGACAGGCGAGCCGGGGCGTGCTCGCCGGGGTAGCCGCGCGGGAACCCGGCGCGCTCGATGAGCCAGGCGGCGGAGAGCTTCACACGCCCGTCCTCCTGTGGGTAGCGCGGCATCCCCTCAATACCGATCACATCTGCGACCGAGGCGTCCACCACCGGGTTGGTGAAGAAGGAGCCCGCGGACCAGGTGTCGTGGTCGGCCGGGTCGAGCACCATGCCCTTCGCCCGGCGCGTCTCCAGGACGGATGCGCGTGCCTCCGCGAGTGGGACCCGCTTTCCGCCGAGGTGGCGCAGCGGCGCCGACAGGTCCGACTCGGTCAGCTTCAGCTCGATCTCGAGGACCACGGCGCGGTGGGTGAACTTCAGGTTGGAGTAGCGGTATGCCAGCTCCAACGACTCCGGGGTAACCCACTCGTCCACGCCGGTCTCCCGGTTCCACAGGCGGACGCGGTGCAGCACGTCAGCGATCTCGGCGCCGTAGGCCCCCACGTTCTGCACCGGGGTGGCCCCAGCGGAGCCCGGGATGCCGGACAGGGCCTCAATACCGGCCAGGCCGTGCTCCACGGCGTAGGCAACCACGTCGTCCCACACGGTGCCGGCGCCGACGCGGAGGGTGGTGGCGTCGATAAGTTCGATGCCGGCGTTGCGCACGAGCACTGCCGTGACTGCCTGCGGGCCGTCGGCGACCACCAAGTTGGAGCCGCCGCCCACGACGAGCAGCGGCGCGCCTGCGGCGTCGAGACCGATGAACGGCAGTACGTCCCCCGTCTCTTATACACACCTCGATGTGGATAAGAGACAGGTCGAGACGCGCGACCGTCGCAGCGAGGTCCTCTGCGGTGTCGCAGCGGATCACATCAGCGGGGGTGCCGCCGACGCGCAGAGTTGTCATTGAGGCAAAAGATGTATCAGACACCCCATCAACGGTAGTCTGTTCACTATGACTGCACGTAGTGAAATCACCGTAACCATCAACCACCCTGCCCAGAAGGTGCGCGACGCCTTCGCAAGCAAGGATTACTGGGCGTTCATCGCGGAGAAGCTCTCTCCCGAACCTGGCGAGCTCCACGAGTTCGACGGCTCCACCGCCGTCCTCTTCGAGATCCTGCCGAAGTCCATCCTCCCGGAGGCCGCGCAGGCCATGATTTCGCAGGACCTGAAGCTGAAGCGCACCGTCAACACCGGCACGGACCCGATCACCTTCACCGGTGACGTCAAGGGCACTCCGGTCGACTTCGGCGGCGAGATCACGCTGACCGACAACGGCGACACCACCTCCCTGGCCTACGACAACGAGGCCAAGGTAGACATCCCGTTCATGGGCGCTGCGCTGGAGCCGAAGGTTGCTGAGGCGCTCGAGGAGATCGTCGAGAACGAGGCGAAGCTCACCGAGGAATGGATCACCAACAATCTCTAAGCATCACCACAATCTGCGCTCGCAGGCGGGCCACGGGCAGCCCTACGGGGTGATCACCCGGGGCACGACCGGCATCAACCGGCTGCGACGCTGCGATCGATGGACCCGCCACAACGCGCGGGTCATTTCGCTTTTGCGCGAGGGGCGCCCGCTGGCGCTCGACGTCGGCTACGGCGCCTCCCACACCACCACCTGCGAGTGGGCGGGTTGGCTGCGGCGCATCAACCCCAACGTCGAGGTCGTGGGCCTGGAGATCAACCCCGAGCGGGTCCTCCCGCCGCGCGACGGCGTCCGCTTCGAGCTCGGCGGCTTCGAGCTCGCCGGCTACCAGCCGCAGCTTGTGCGCGCGTTCAACGTGCTGCGCCAGTACGACGTCGCGGAAGTCCCCGACGTGTGGCGCACCGTCACCTCCAAGCTCGCCCCCGGAGGTCTCTTCATCGAGGGCACCTGCGACGAGCTCGGCCGCCGCAGCACCTGGGTACTTCTCGACGCCACCGGCCCCCAAACCCTCACCCTGTCCTGGGACCCATTCGACGTCACCACCCCCAGCGACCTCGCCGAACGCCTACCCAAGGCGCTCATCCACCGCAACGTCCCCGGCGAGCCCATCCACGACTTTCTTCGCGACGCCGACTCCGCCTGGGAACACGCCGCCGGCTGGGAGCCGCACGGCCCCCGGGCTGGCCCTTCTACACCTCTAGCTGGGAGCCGCACGGCCCCCGGGTGCGGTGGCGCCACGCCCGCGAGGCCCTTGCCCGCGACTGGCCGATCACCCCGGTGCGCCGTCGGCTCAGCGACAACACCGTCACCGTCGATTGGGCGGCTGTGGCGCCCAAAGGTGAGTCGCTACACTAGTGCGCATGAAAACCGTCTGGAAAGTCCTGATCGGCATCCTCGCCGCCATCCTGGTCCTGTTCATCGCCGCCGAAGCCGGCTCACGCGCCTACATCGGCAGCCAGATGCGCGACCAAGCCCCGGAGGGCACCGAGGTTTCCTTCGGCGCTTCCCCCCTGACGCTGGGTATGCTGCGCGGCACCATCCCGCACGTCACGGTGACCACGCCATCCACGCTGGTGGTCAACGGCGATGAGACCACCGGCCAGCCGGCCTCCACCGTGGAGATGGACTCCATCAAGGTTGACGCCAGCGGCAAGTCCGTCGCGGACACCCTGACCGCAACTACCGAGGTCCCGAGTGAGTTCGTGCGCGCGATGCTGAACACGCAGCTGCAGCAGAACATCGGCAGCGATTTCCTCTCCGCGCTCATCAACGTGTCCGAGGTGACCACCTCCCCCGAGGACGGCACCTTCACCGTCGAGTTCAGCGGTGGTGCCGCTGCAGTTTCGCTTCGCCCCGAAATCGACGACGCCGGAGGGTTCTCCGTCCAGGCCGTCGACACCTCGCTGTTCGGCAACACGCTGCCGGATGAGATCTCCTCCGCGATTACCGAGGCCCTCACCAACGGCGTGGCCGAGTACACCGACCAGACGATGCGCATCACCGGCTTCGACGTCGTCCCCGGCGGCCTCCGCGTTACCATGCAGGGCCACAACGTGGACTTCGCCGAACTTCAGGCCTACCAGCAGTAGGCCTGCTTACCAGCCGTAATTCCCCCGCAAAATGTTGTTGATCTGCGGCCGCACATCGAAGTAGTACACACCGATGGCGACCGCGCCGATCCACGCCACGAACGGCAACGACAGCATGCAGGCGAACGCGGAACCTGCCAGAATGGCCACCCACGTGCCCTTCGACTGACGCCCCGCCGCCTCAAACGCATCCGGGCGCGTCGACGCCGCCATCACCGCCGCCACAATGCCCGCGATGGCCAGCACCCAAAACAGCAGCGCGTTCGCCATCACGGGCAGCGACATGATCAGCTGCTCAGCAGTGAGGGACATTACTTCTTGCCGCCCAAGTCAGCGACGCGCTCCTGCACACGCGCAACCACGGACTCGATGCGCTGCTTCGCGTCATCAGCGTCAATGTTGCCGAACGCATCGCGGATCTCCTCAGCGACCAGCTTGAACGCGTCCTTGGCCTCGCCGGCCTCGGCGGAGTCGCCGATGTTGCGCACGATGGACTCGGCGTCGCTCGCAAAGGAGGACACCGCGTCCTTCAGCTCCTTGTCGTCTCCAGCACCATCAAACGTGCTGCGAGCGTTGTCCACAGCCTGCTTCAGCTGCTCAGTCACATCGCCACCCAGCTTGCCGACGGCCTCCCCGACCGACTGCCCAGCAACCAGCAACGCATCCGCAATATCGCGCAGACCAGAATTTTTCTCAGACATCATCATTCTCCTTTTAGAAAAACAGCAACTGTGACACAGCGTATATAACAAGTCCGGCCAATGCACCCACGATCGTGCCGTTCACGCGGATGTACTGCAGGTCCTTGCCCACCATCAGCTCGATCTTGTCGGCGGCTTCCTGCCCGTCCCACTTCTGAATCGTCTCCGAAATAATGCCGACGATCTGCCCCGCGCCGTTCTCCGCAGCGAAGTGCGTCCACTTCTGCAGGTTGCGCTCGGCCGCCTCACGCGTCGCCGGCTCGTTGACTAGTTTCTCGCCCCACTCGTGCACCGTCAGGGCTATCTTTCGACGCACCAAACTCTCCGGATCCGACGCCGACTCAATAATCGCCGCCGACATCTGCCCCCACAGCCCAGCGGCCGCGTTCTGCACCGCATTCGACGCCATCACGTCCGCCTTCAGCTCCTCCACGCGCGTAATCATGGCGCCGTCGAACTGCAGGTCCTGCGCGAACTGGTTGATTTGGCGTCGAATAGCTCGGCGAGCCTCGTGGTCCTTGTCCTTATCGACGTCCGCCATGAACGCCACCAGCTCGTTATAGACCTTCGCACCGACGAGGTCCTTGGCGAACTTCGGCGCCCAAGCGGGCATGCGCTCGTCGATGGTGCGGACGATGGCGTCCTCCATGCCGGCGAGGCGCTCGTTGCCCCAGGCGACGATGTCGTCGACCACCGGCTCGATCTTGCCGTCCGCGATGAAGCCCTCCAGCGCGCGCCCGATCGGCGGTCCCCAGATCGGTTCCGCGAACCGGTCAATGACCTGTGAGTTGAGGAACTCCTCAGCCTCCGCTGGGTCGACCGCCTCAACGGCCTTGACCGTAAACTTGCCGACCTCCTCCGACACCCGCTTCGCGTTCTTCTCAAGCGACAACCACTTGCCTGCCCGCTCCGGGATGCCCGCCGCCATCACCTTCTCGGTGATGGTCTCCGCGTTGAGGAAGTTCTCACTCACGAAGTCACTCAGCGCGTCAGCCACCTGGTCCTTCTTGTTCGGTACCAAGGCCGTGTGCGGGATAGGCAGCCCCATCGGGTGCTTAAATATAGCCGCGACCGCGAACCAATCCGCCAGCCCGCCGACCATCCCGGCCTCCGCCGCCGCGCGCACGTACCCCACCCACAACGGCGCGGTACCCTGCGACTGCCACCACGAACACGTCAGGAAGATCACGGCCATCAGCCCAAGCAGGGCCGTCACCCCGATCTTGTACTTCCGCAGTGTCCTGCGGCGCTGTTCGTCCGCCTCGGTGAGCTCCATTAACGCGTGTGTAGCCATGCACTTGATTAAAGCAAAAATCTCCCCGCCACCATATTGAGCGTGGTGACGGGGAGACCTGGAGGTAGCCGCTAGTTGACGCGACCGGTTTGCTCGCGGTACTGACGGTAGGCCGCGCGACCCTTCACGATGAGGAACGCGCCGAGCACTAACGTCACAACCGCCTCTACGAGGCCGTACAGGATGAGCTGGCTGCTGACCTCAGCAGACGCACCATACCCGTACGTGCCAACAGTTGCACCCCAGATGGCAAGCCCCATACCGAACAGTGACGCCAAGATCAGGCCCATCGCTACCCACGTGGAGTAGCGCAGCAGCGAAGAGTGCGGCGCGGAGTACGACACCGGGTCGTAGCCTTCGACGTACAGGTCCTGAATCTTGCCCTCGTACTCAGGGAACGATTCACTGCGGATATCAGCTACAGCATGTTGGGACGCCATCGTTGTTTCCTTCCTCGTTTTATTCTCTGTTTAGTCGTCGCCGCCACGGACTGCCGCGCGGACACGCTCGGCGTTAATCGCGCCGACTGCATCCAGCGGAATGCCTGCAGGGCAGACGTCTGCGCACTCGCCGTACAGGGAGCAAGGACCGAAGTTGGTTTCCAACTCGTCGATCATCTTGCGTGCACGACGGCTACGCTCCAGCTTGCCCAGTGGCAGCAGCTTCAAGTGCTTCAGCTTAGCACCAGTGAACAGGTGCGCGGCGCCATTCGGGCACGCAGCCACACAAGCACCACAGCCGATGCAGGCTGCGTAGTCGAGTGCAAGCTCGGAGTCGTGGTGGTTGACGGACAGGGTGTCTGCGTCTGGGGCGGTGCCCGGGAAGACGGATACGTAGCCGCCCTGCTGCATCACGCGGTCGAGCGCGGAGCGGTCAACCACGAGGTCCTTGATGACCGGGAACACAGCGGAGCGGAACGGCTCAATCTTGAGGGTGTCGCCGTCGTTGTAGTTCACCAGGCGCTGCAGACATGCAGGGACGTTCTGGTCCGCACCGTGTGGGCGCCCGTTGATGGTCAGGCCACAGGTACCGCAGATGCCCTCGCGGCAGTCAGAAGCGTAGGTGAAAGGCTCCTTGCCTTCCTCAACAAATTGGTTGTTGACGTGGTCGAGCAGCTCCAGGATGGACATCTGCTCAACTGCGTCCGGCACCTCGACGGTCTCGAAGTGGCCTTCAGTTTCGGGTCCGGCCTGACGCCAGATCTCAAGTGTCAGTTTCATTACTTGTAGTTCCTCGTCATCAGTGGGATCGAATCGAAGTACAGTGGCTCGGCGTGACGCACGAACTGGTCGTTGCCCACGGTCTCCCATGCGGAGACGAAGCACCAGTTCTCGTCGTCACGGCGGGCCTCGCCGTCTTCGGTGAGGTGGTCCATGCGGTAGTGAGCACCACAGGACTCGTCACGGTCAAGTGCGTCAATGCACATCAGCTCGCCGAGGTTGATGTAGTCAACCAGTCGAAGCGCAGCCTCGAGCACCTGGTTCATCTCATCAGCGCGGCCTGGGATGTGGAGGTTCGCCCAGAAGTCATCACGCAGGGCACGGATCTTGTCGATGCCCTCGCGCAGGCTGTCGGCGGTACGTGCCACGCCACAGTGCAGGTAGAGGATCTCGCCAAGCTTGATGTGGAAGTACTCCGGGCCGTGCGGGTCGGAGCCCTTGATGTTCATCAGGCTGTCAATGCGCTGCTGCGCACGCTCAACGGCTTCGACGGATGCCGGAGCGTCCTCGCCGTACACCGGCTCGTTCAGGTGGTCTGCCAGGTAGTTCGGCACCGTGAACGGAATGGTGAACCAGCCGTCAACCGATGCGGACAGCAGCGAGTTCGCGCCCAGGCGGTTCGCACCGTGGTAGGTCCAGGAGCACTCGCCGGCTGCGAAGAGGCCGTCGATAGACGTCATCTCGTTGAAGTCGGTCCACAGGCCACCCATGGAGAAGTGCACCGTCGGCGCAATACGCATCGGGGCCTTGTATGGGTTCTCGCCGGTGGAGTCCTCGTACATCTCGAAGAGGTTGCCGTAACGCTCGCGGATAGTGTCCTCACCAAGGCGCTCGATGGAATCCTTGAAGTCCAGGTACGCCGAGTTGTGCAGCGGGCCAACGCCAAAGCCAGCGTTGAGCTGCTGGGAAATCGCGCGGGACGCAACGTCACGCGGCACGAGGTTACCGAACGCCGGGTAACGACGCTCCAGGAAGTAGTCGCGCTCGTCCTCTGGAATGGTGTTCGGGTCGCGGTCGTCGCCCTTTTCCTTCGGGGTCCAGATGCGGCCGTCGTTACGCAGGGACTCGGACATCAGCGTCGTCTTCGACTGCCAGCTCGCGTTCAGCGGCAGGCCGGTCGGGTGGAACTGAATGAACGCCGGCGACGCCAGGTACGCACCAAGCTCGTGCGCACGCATCATCGCGGAGGAGTTCGAGTTCTTCGCCAACGTGGTCTTGTGGTACACGTTGCCGTAACCACCGGTACCCAGCACAACAGCATGGCCGGTGAACGGGGTCAGGGAGCCGTCAATCAGGTTGCGGGTAACAATACCGCGGCAACGCTTCTTGCCGTCTTCCTCAGTAATGATCAGATCGATCAGGTCGTTGTGCGTGAAGATCTCAACGTTGCCCAAGTGGATCTGACGCTGCAGCGCCGAAGCGGTGGACAGCTGCAGCTGCTGGCCCGTTTGGCCACGGGTGTAGTAGGTACGGGAGACCTGCACACCACCGAAGGAACGGGTAGCCAGGGAGCCACCGTACTCACGCGCGAACGGAGCACCAATCGCGTTCATGTGGTCAATCACGCGGACCGACTCGACGGCCAGGCGCCAGCAGTCAGCCTCACGGCAGCGGTAGTCGCCACCCTTGACAGTGTCCTTCACGTGGCGGTACGCACCGTCGTTATCAACCTTCTTGCCGCGAGCAGCGTTGACGCCACCCTGCGCTGCAATGGAGTGTGCACGACGAGGAGCGTCATGGTACGTGAAGACCTGTACCTGGTAGCCCAGCTCGCCCAATGCGGCGGCAGAAGCACCGGCAGCCAAGCCCGTGCCCACAACGAGCACCTTGAACTTGCGACGGTTCAGTGGGGACACCAGCTGCATGTGGTCCTTCTGGTACTCCCACATGTCCTTCATCCGGACCTTGTGGCGGTCCGGCATTGCATTATCAAGAATGCGGCCAATGGTGACGCCAGGAGCCGAGGACTCCGGCTGGCGGAACACCTCGTCCTGCGTCTGGTTCAAAGAGGTAGTCATTAAAGTTTCTCCTAATCAGCCGTTAGCGGGTGTACCCCGGGATAAGACCAGCCATGATGGCCAGTGGCATGATGACGTTTCCAAGAACAACGATGAACGGCAGTACGTACCCCAACACGACCATTACGCCGCGTCCACGCTCGCCGAGCCATCCAAGGTCAGAAACTGCCAAGTACACACCGTGCGTCAGGTGCAGCAGCAGCGCAAGCATGGCAACCAGGTAGAACAGGGTCACGTACCAACGCTCAGGAGCGAAGGTTGCAATCAGGTTGTCACGGACATTGCCATGAACGAACTGCTCAGAAGCAACAACCGTGCCCGCGGTCAGATCCAGGATGTGGAAAATGATGAACAGCAGCAGGATGACGCCGGTCACCAGCATCCAACGCGTAGCGGTGGACTGCCAGCCTCCCATCAGGTTCGTGCGCTTGAACGTACCGCGCGACTCGGCGGAACGCTTCTTCAGAGTGAACGCACCATACACGTGCAGGATCAAGCAGGTCAGCAGGACGATACGGAGAATCCACAGGAATCCCCCGCGCGGGAACAGTGGTTCACCAAACGTGCGGAACCACTCGCCGTAGTCATCAATGTGTGCGCCGCCATCAGCCTTAAGCGGCATGAAAATCTTCAGGTTGCCCACCATGTGAACAAGAAGGAAGAGCGAGAAGATGAGGCCAGTGATGGCCATCTCGAGCTTTACTGCCCATGTTGGGAACCCTGGCCGCTCTCGTAGCGGCTTCTCAGTAATTTTTCCGTGACGAATTGCTTCACGGTCTGTTTTTTGTACAGTCATGGCACCTCCAGTGTCACAACCACTTTAGGCACCATTCTTCACTATTGCCTAGTCAGAGCATGTTTCTTTCGCCTGATTTTCACCCAAAATTCACCGCCTGGACGCGCTTGGCAAATTTTCGAAATTTTTAGCATGGCGACACCCTGCACATATTCAGTATGAGAACAAACCAAGGTAAACCTAATTTGTGATGTTACTCACGACCTGCGCGTAACGTCTATAAAATCTTCGAACTACCCCCAAAGGCCGGTAGTCAAGAGTCTGCTTCAAACATCGGGAAATGGGAGGGTGAGCGGTCCTTTTACTACCCCGTCAGCGCGCCCCCAAAACGTTCGAAGCGTGCGCTTAGAAGCGTGCGATGCAGGTCGGCAAAAATCGGATAGAGCCGGCCAAAAGAGGCGACCAGCATCGCACTCCTTTAACACCTCGACCGGAGCAATGTATGAAGGCGCGAAGGCAGGGCAACTGAGCGAGGACCCCACCCGCACAGCGCAAAACCCGGCCCCACCAACAGGCGGGACCGGGCGTCGAGAAGAAAAAGGCTACAGGTTGATCATGTGGCCTTCAATGCCGTGGGCTGCTTCCTTCAGCACCTCGGACAGGGTTGGGTGAATGTGGATGGAGCGCGCGATTTCGCCGGCGGTGAGGTCGAAACGCTGGGCGAGGACGACCTCTGGCAGCAGCTCGGCAACGTTGGCGCCAACCAGGTGAGCGCCGAGGATCTCGCCGTATTCGGCGTCGGCGACGATCTTGCCGAAGCCCGCGGTCTCAGCCAGACCGACTGCCTTGCCGTTCGCAGAGAACGGGAAGGTCGCAACCTTGATTTCGCGGTCTGGCCACTTCTCCTTCGCCTGCTCCTCGGTGTAACCCATGGAGGCGACCTGAGGGTTGCAGAAGGTGGCGCGTGGCGTCATCATGTAGTCCTCGATTTCGAGGGTTTCGGCACCCGCGATGGTTTCGGCGGCGATGATGCCCTGCGCCTCCGCAACGTGCGCGAGCTGCAGCTTCGCGGTGACATCGCCGATGGCGTAGATGCCGTCAACGTTGGTGCGCATGCGGTCATCGATGGCGATGGCGCCACGCTCGGTGAGCTCGACACCAGCCTTGTCCAGGCCGTAGCCCTCGACGCGCGGGGCAAAGCCGACAGAGATCATGACGCGCTCAACGGTGAGCGTTTCAGTCTTGTCGGTGCCATTCTTCTTGACGTCCACCTCGACCGAGTCGCCGTTGTCGCGCACGGCAGTGGTTGCGTGGCCGGTCATGAGCTTGACGCCGAGCTTCTTGTACGCCTTCGCGATCTCCTTGGACACGTCCTTGTCCTCGTTCGGCAGGACGCGATCCATGTACTCGATAACGGTGACGTCCACGCCGTAGTTGGACAGCACGTACGCAAACTCCATGCCGATAGCGCCCGCACCCACAATAACCATGGACTTCGGCGCGTCCTCGTTAAGAATCTGCTCCTCGAAGGACACAACGTTCTTGCTCAACTCGATGCCTGGCAGGGTGCGCACGACGGAGCCTGTCGCGATAATGCAGTTGTCGAAGGTGACAGTCTTACCCTTGTCGTCGCCTTCGGTGATCTCGATCGTCTTGGAGTCGGTGAAGGAACCAACACCGTGGATCTCCTGGATCTTGTTCTTCTTCATCAAGTAATGCACGCCGCCGACGATCTTCTCGGAGACCTTGCGGGAGCGCTTATGGGCGTCTTTGTAATCGAATTCGACATCACCCTTGATGCCGAACGTCTTCGCTTCATGGTTGAAGATGTGAGCGATCTCCGCGTTCTTAATCAACGACTTCGACGGGATACACCCAACGTTGAGGCACACACCTCCCCAGTACTGCTTCTCAATGACCGCAACCTTCAGGCCCAGCTGCGCTGCTCGGATGGCGGCGACATAGCCACCAGGGCCAGCGCCGAGGACAACAACGTCATAATGCTCTTTAGTCACGCCACATAGAATACGTTGCTTGTAACGTTTTCGCTTCAATATCGGACACTTTAATAGAATGCTTGAAGGACCCCCTTCACCGCTTACAAATAGTTGAGGAGCACCCCGTGAATATTGCGCGTCCAGCTATCGCCGGAGCCGCCGCCGTAGCGATCGCTGCAGGAGGCTGGTATGCCGTTACACCATCCGAACAGGCAACGACTATTTCTGCCGCCCAGAGCGTAGAGGAGACGTCGATAAGTGAAGCGACGACGACCTCTTCCTCGAAGACCACCACGACCACAACCCAGGTTGAGGAAACGACGGTCGTCGAAGTCGTCGAGGAAGACAGCACCGAACCCACGCTTGACGACGCCGACATCCCCACAGCCGAGGGTGCCGAAACCACAAACGATGCCGTCGCGCGCGTAAAGAAGCTGGAAACCGCACCGCAAAAACCCAGCGGCGGCGATCAGTACTGGTTCACCAACATCGACGGCATCCGCGGCTCCGAGAAGCTCAGCGTCTACTCCCCCGCTATGGAGCGCGACATCCCCGTCGGCGTGATCCGCGCTGGCGT
Source organism: Corynebacterium sp. MC3 (assembly GCF_900099485.1). Taxonomy (NCBI): domain Bacteria; kingdom Bacillati; phylum Actinomycetota; class Actinomycetes; order Mycobacteriales; family Corynebacteriaceae; genus Corynebacterium; species Corynebacterium sp. MC3. The sequence continues at coordinate 150,459 of NZ_LT622809.1, read as the reverse complement.
ACCGAACGCACCGACCATCTACCTCCTCAACGGCGCCGGTGGCTCCGAGCAGGATACTGACTGGATCGCGCAGGCCGGAACCGTGGTGAAGAAGGTCTTCGAAGACGAGCCGGTCAACGTCGTCATCCCGATGGCGGGTGCGTTCTCCTACTACATCGACTGGCTCTACGAGCCGAACTCCCGCTACCTGCAGGGCAAACAGCTGTGGTCCACGTTCCTGGGCTCCGAGCTTCCTGACGCCATCGAGCCCTACCTCGAGGCCAACGACAAGCGCGCCGTGGTCGGGTTCTCCATGTCCGCCACCTCAGCCCTCCTCCTTGCCGAGCACAACCCGGGCAAATACGCCGCCGTCGGCTCCTTCTCCGGCTGCGCCGCTACCTCGACGGGCATCCCGAACGGCTGGGTCAACCTCACCGTCAACCGCGGCGGCGCCAAGCCGGAGGAGATGTGGGGCCGCGCCGGCAGCGAGTACAACCGCCACAACGACGCCCTCGTCAACGCCGAGAAGCTCAAGGGCACCAAGCTGTACATCTCCAGCGCAACGGGCCTTTTCGCCGAAAGTGACACCGTCGGCTTCCTCCGCAAGACCCGCGACATGGACTTCGTCCAGGCCTCCGCGAACGCCCAAACCCTCATCGTCGAGGGCGGCGTGATTGAAGCCGCCATGAACGCCTGCACCCACGACCTGCTGGTCAAGCTGAAAGCCAACGACATCCCTTACAACGCCAACCTGCGCGCCACCGGCACCCACTCATGGCGCATCTGGAAGGAAGACCTGGAGCTGTCCTGGAAGCAGACCATCAAGCCGGCGCTTGGGCTCTAACTCCCACCCCAGACACCAAATTCCTTCACGCTCCCTTCGGCGAACTGCGGAAACGCAAACCATCCCGCCGAAAACTAGGAATTTGGTGCGCTCCCTGGTCGACCAGTGCCAAAGGACGCAACCCTTAACATCTAGCACTTTTCTCACCTGCAGGTTTGAATGTCTAGCCTAAATAAGGTTGCGCCCTTTGACACTCCAGCGTTTCCACAAGACACCAAATTCCCTCACGCCCACTCAGCCACCCGGGGAAACGCCTCAGCCTCCTCCCAACCCTAGGAATTTGGTGCGCAGCGCCCTGCACGAACCACAAAACCCGCCGCACCACCCAACAAAAGGTGGCGCGACGGGTTCAAGCGGGCCGAGCCTCTAGAACAGGCCCATGCCGTATGCGATGGTGGAAGACGTCGAGGAGCCGAAGTGGATCAGCTCACCGAGGACGTTGTTGATGGCGACCTGCATGGACTCGATCGGGTTCATTGCAACTACCTTCTTTCAAAGAGAAATTCTGTAAGAACGAAATACTTCCCACATTCTTGCACGAAACGCCGAACAAAGTGACACCAGAAGCCCCAATTGCCACATCTGTAAAGTAGGATGGCTTCCATGTTGAAGCGCATCACTCGTTCGGTTGTGGCTACAGCGATGGCTGTGGCCATTCCTTTGTCGGCACTCCAGGCGATCCCAGCAGTTACGCCAGCAGCATCGGCCCAGCCCGTGGGTACGGTGAAGCCCTGGAACGCAATTGCGAATCCACCGTTGGCGAAGACGGACGGGAAGCCGCAGAAGTGGGTCGAGAAGGTTGACCATAAGCAGGTGTTGAGCTTCTTGGTGTATTCGCCGTCGATGCGCCGGGATATCCCGGTGGCGGTGTTGCCTGCGACGAATACTGCGGGGCAGCGCGTGCAGAACGCGCCGACGATTTACCTGCTGAACGGCGCTGGTGGTGCGGAGCAGCACCAGGACTGGTTGAGCATGAGTGATGCTCGCGAGTTTTTTGCAGGCAAAGGCGTCAATGTTGTGATTCCGCAGGAGGGCGCGTTTTCGTACTACACGGACTGGGTGAGTGACAATGTGCGCTCGCGCTACATTAATGGTCCGCAGAAGTGGGAGACGTTCCTGGTGAAGGAGTTGCCGGGCCCGATTGAGGGCCTGCTGGGGGCGGATAAGAACCGTCGTTCGATTGTGGGATTCTCCATGTCGGGAACCACGTCCCTAGTGTTGCCGACGCACTACCCGGGGTTCTATAAGTCGGCAGCGTCGTTCTCGGGGTGTGCGGCGACGTCGACGCCTGAGGCGTACCAGTTTGGCCGGATTACGGTGAACCGGGCATCCGGAACGTTGGATTACCGCACGGTGACGCCGGAGATGATGTGGGGCCCGATGGGCAGCCCGAATAACCGCTATAACGATGCGCTTGTCAATGCGGAGAAGCTGCGCGGGACCCGCTTGTACATTTCGACGGGCACTGGTCTGGCGGGCCGCCAGGATCAGGTGAGTTACTTGGTTGGTCAGGGGCTTCCGCAGCCTGCGGCGAGTGTCGGTTCGGCGATTCTGCAGGTTGAGGGCGGCGTGATTGAGGCTGCGATTAATAAGTGTTCGCATGATTTGCGCGCGAAGCTGGAGGGTCTGAATATTCCGGCGCAGTATGAGTTCCGGAATGCGGGGACGCACTCGTGGCCGTACTGGCGCGAGGATCTGCACAAGGCGTGGTTTACCACGATCGCGCCGTCGTTCGGAATGTAAGGCGATGTAACGCCAGGTGAAGCACCTTTCTTTTGCCACGCTGTTCGCGGCGGTCAGCGGCTTTGTGGTGTTGTGGGTGGCGTCGAAGGCGCTCGACGCCGACACGGCCTACCGCTACTTCGCTGCGTATTGGGGGTTGTTCTTCGCGTCCACTGGGCTTATTGACGGCCTCACCCACGAGACGACCCGCGCCGTCGCTGCGGCGCGCGAGGATGCCCGACGGGGTTCGGCGAATCCGTGGTGGTTGGGAGCCTGGACGGCGCTGGTGGTAGTCGTCGTGGTGACTGTCGCGGGTGCGCTGTTCATCGGCACCGTTGTTCCCGGGAGCACGCTGACGGCTACTGCCTTGCTGCAGGTTGGCTTGGTGATGTATGTGTTCCAAGCTGTGCTGGGAGGGGTGCTCAGTGGCGCGCAGTTGTGGGAGCGTTACGCGGCGTTGGTGGCGTTGGATTCGGGTGTGCGGCTGGTGTTGGCGTTGGCGGCGTGGGCGCTGGGGTGGGGGCTGCCTGCGTTTCTTGTGATTACGGTGGTCGGCGCGTTGAGTTGGCTGGTGGTGTTGCGTCGGGAGCATTTGCGGGTGCCGTTGGATGTGCATCGTGGGGTGTTTGTGCGTCGAGTGTTGACGGCGATGGTGGCGTCGGGGGCGTCGGCGGCGCTGATTACGGGCTTCCCGACGGCGGTGAACGCCGCGTTCCCGCAGGCGTCGGTGGCGGCGATTATGAACGCGGTGATTTTGACGCGGGCGCCGGTGTTGGTGCCGTTGCAGCGGTTCCAGTCGGCGCTGGTGGTGAGGTTTGTGGAGCGTCGAGAAGCGTTGTTTGCGGCGTTGGTGCAGCCGGTGGCTGCGGTGCTCGGACTGGGCGTTGTGGGCTTCGCCGCGGCGTGGGCGGTGGGCCCCTGGATTCTAAAACTGGCGTTTGACCCGGAGTTTTACGTCGATGGGTTGACGCTTGGGGTGCTCACGTTCGCGTCGGCGTTTATGGGCGCGCTGATTATTACGGGGGTGGCGGTGCTGTCGCTGGAGCGGCACGGCTGGTACGTCGCGGGGTGGCTGACGGCGACGGCGGTGGCGTTCGCGGTGCTGGGGGTGATGCCGCGGCTCGTGGGTGTCGACGTCCACTCCGTCGTGGTCACGGCCTTGTTCGCGGGCCCGCTGGCGGGGGCGGCGGTACATTTGGTGGCGCTCCGGCTAAGGTAGAAGCCCATGGGAACAATGCTGGTCACTGGTGGTGCGGGCTTCATCGGCGCGAATTTCGTGCGGATGGTCACCGAGCGCACTGACTACAAGGTCACGGTCCTGGACAAGCTGACGTACGCGGGCAACCCGGCGAATCTGCGGGGGTTGGACGTGGAGTTGGTGGAGGGGGACGTCGCTAATGAGGCGCTGGTGGGTGACTTGGTGGGGGCGTCGGATGTGGTGGTGCATTTCGCGGCGGAGTCGCATAACGATAATTCGTTGGAGGACCCGTCGCCGTTTATTCACTCGAATTTGATCGGCACGTATGTGTTGTTGGAGGCAGTGCGCAGGCACGGGGCGCGGCTGCACCACATTTCCACGGACGAGGTGTTCGGAGACCTGCCGCTGACGGGCAACGAGAAGTTCACGGAGGCGACGCCGTATAAGCCGTCGAGTCCGTATTCGGCGACGAAGGCCGGCTCGGATCATTTGGTGCGGGCCTGGATCCGCAGTTTTGGTATTCAGGCGACGATTTCGAACTGCTCCAACAACTATGGGCCGTACCAGCACGTGGAGAAGTTCATCCCGCGCCAGATCACGAACATCCTGTGCGGGCAGCCCGCGAAGCTGTACGGCACGGGCGCGCAGGTGCGTGACTGGATCCACGTCGACGACCACAACGACGCCGTGCTGACCATCCTGGAACGCGGCAAGCTGGGTGAGACGTATAACATCGGCGCGGACAACGACCACACCACGAACAAGCAGGTCATCGAGATGATCTGCGAGCTGATGGGTGGCGAGTACGAGCACGTCAACGACCGCCCCGGCCACGACCAGCGCTACGCGATGGACTCCACGAAGCTCACCAACGAGCTGGGGTGGCGGCCGCGTTACACGAAAGATCTGCGCGATGGGCTGCAGCAAACCATCGAGTGGTATCGCGAGAACCGCTGGTGGTGGGAAGGGGCGAAGGGGGACGTCGAGAAGCGTTATGAGGCGAGAGGACAGTAATGATTGCTGGGTTGGAAGTCCACGAGCTTGCGGTGCACCGGGATAACCGCGGCTGGTTCAAGGAGAACTGGGCCGGGCAGAAGCTGGTGCCGGTGCAGCAGAATGTGAGTTTCAACGCGCGGCGCGGGGCGACTCGCGGCATGCACGCGGAGCCGTGGGATAAGTGGGTGTCGGTGGCGTCGGGCCGCGTGTTTGGGGCGTGGGTGGACATGCGCGAGGGCTCAGCGACGTTCGGGGAGACGTTCAGCTGCGAGATCGGCCCGGAGACGGCGGTGTTCGTGCCGCGCGGGGTGGCCAACGGCTTTCAGGCGCTCGAGGACGGCACGACGTACATTTACCTGGTCAACGAGCGTTACCAGCCCGGCGCGCAGTACGCCTACTGCTCCTACAGGGAGGTCGAGTGGCCGCTGGAGCCCACGGAGCTTTCGGAGGCTGACCTCACCCACCCCATGCTTGTCGACGCCACCCCAGTCCCCCAGCGCAAAATCCTCGTGACGGGCGCGAACGGCCAGCTGGGCCGGGCGTTGCAGGAGCTCTACGGCCCGGAGGAGGCGGAGTTTCGTACGCGGGATGAGCTGGATATTACGAAGCTGGAGGGTGTGGACTGGTCGCAGTACTGGGCGGTGGTCAATTGTGCGGCGTATAACGATGTCAACGGCGCGGAGGATGACCCGGCGGGCGCGTGGCGTGTGAACGCGGAGGCCCCGGCGCGGCTGGCGCGGGTAGCCAATGAGCACGACTTGGTGTTGGTGCACGTGTCCAGCGACTACATCTTCGACGGCACGCAGGAGGTACACACGGAAGAGGAGCTGCCGAGCCCGCTGAGCCGCTACGGGGCGTCGAAGGCTGCCGGGGAGACGGCGGCGCAGGTGGCGCGCAAGCACTACGTGGTGCGCACGTCGTGGGTGTTCGGGGACGGGGCGAACTTTATGGCGACGATGCGCTCCCTCGCGGAGGCCGGCGCAAAGCCGCGGGTGGTGAAGGACCAGCGCGGGCGGCCGACGTCGGCGGAGGACCTGGCGAAGGGCATCCGCCACCTGCTCGCCAACGAGGCTGCGTACGGGGTGTACAACATCACCTCGGATGGGGATTCGGTGGGCCGCGACGAGATCGCAATGGCGGTGTTCATCGGGATGGGCAAGGACCCCGCACAGGTACACCCGGTGACCTCAAAGGAGTACGAGGACAAGGCGCCACGGCCTGCGGAATCGACGCTTGCGCTGGACAAGATTAAGGCGACGGGCTTTGCCCCCATGAACTGGAGAGCTGCGTTGGCGCTCTATCTTGGGTAGGTTGTACTGCATGAATCGCACTTCTCTTGCAGCTCTCGCGGTGGCGGGGGCACTGGTGGTGGCAACCCCGGCGTTCGCTTCCACGCAGACTTCTACTCCTTCGACCCCGTCTGCCCCTTCGGCCCCGGCAACCACCACGGTCACCGTCACCCCGACGGTGACGACGACGGTCACCCCGACGGTTGAGGCCACCACGACGACGAACACCGCTCCGACGGACCCGGCGATGGCGCTGTCCGCGGGCGACACGTCGAACGTGTCCACCCCGGCGCTCGTCCTGTTCATCATGGGCATTCTGACCACGGTGCTGGCTGTGATCGAGAAGCTGCCGCTGGATAAGATCCTGCCGAAGCGCTAAGTCGATGAAGGGCATCATTCTGGCCGGCGGGTCCGGCACCCGGCTCTACCCGATTACGAAGGGTATTTCGAAGCAGTTGATGCCGATTTATGACAAGCCCATGATCTACTACCCACTGACCACGCTGATCAGCGCTGGTATCCGGGAGATCATGGTGATCACCACGCCGGAGGACGCGCCCGCGTTCCGGCGCCTGCTCGGCGACGGCTCCGACTGGGGCATCATGCTCCACTACGGCATCCAACCCTCCCCCGACGGCCTTGCCCAGGCGTTCCTGATCGCCGAGGACTTCATCGGGGATGACTCGGTGGCGCTCGTGCTGGGTGACAACATTTTCGACGGCGCCCTGGACTTAAGCCATGACGGCACCGGCGGCACCATCTTCGCCTACGAGGTCTCCGACCCGCACCGCTACGGCGTGGTGGACTTCGACGCGAATGGCGTGGCCACCTCGATTGAGGAGAAACCGGAGCACCCGAAGTCCAACTTCGCCGTCGTCGGCCTGTACTTTTACGACAACCAGGTCGTGGACATCGCGAAGACGATCACCCCGAGTGCCCGCGGCGAGCTGGAGATCACCAGCGTGAACGAGGCGTACCTCAAGGCGAACCAGCTGCGGGTCCACCGCTTGAACAGAGGGGATGTGTGGCTGGACACCGGCACGATCGACTCGATGGCGGAAGCCTCCGCCTACGTGGAGGTGCTGCAGAAGCGCACCGGGCTGGTGATTGGCTCGCCGGAGGTCGCCGCCTACGAGCAGGGGTTCATCTCTGTGGACAGGCTGGTCAGCCTGGGTGAGTCCATGGTGAAGTCGGGCTACGGCACATTTCTTCTCGACGCCGCGCGCAACTAGTATCGGTATCCATGTCCACCGTTACAGCGCTCCTGTCTGCCTACCACGGCACCGTTCCTGACCAGCTCGCCGAGGCGCTACAGTCCCTCGCTGAGCAGACCCGCCCCGCGGACGAGGTCGTGGTCGTGTTTGATGGGCCGGTGGCGGATGGGGTCGAGGGGGTCGTCGAGAAGTATGGGGCGCGCGTGGTGCGCTGTGCCGAAAACCGCGGTGCTGGCCCCGCGCTGCAGGCGGCACTGGAGACGATCGACAGCGAGTTCGTGGCGCAGCTCGACTCCGACGACAAGGCGTTCCCCCAGCGCATCGAGCGACAACTCGAGTTTTTGCAGCAGCACCCCGAGGTGTCGGTGGTGGGCACCGCGGTGCAGGAATTCGACGGGGAGCGCACCGGCGGCATCCGGCGCCTGCCCGAGCACCCCGCGCACTACGCCAAGATGAACTCCCCCATGAACCACCCTTCCGTGATGTACCGCACCGCGGACGTCAAAGCTGTGGGCGGCTACCAGGACGTGCACCTCATGGAGGACTACGACCTCTTCGCGCGCCTCATCGCCGAGGGCTACACGCTCTACAACATGCAGGAGCCGCTCACCTACTTCCGGGTCACCGACGAGCAGTTCGACCGCCGCACCGGCAGCGACATGTTCACCTCCGAGGTAGACATGCAGATCCGGCTGGTGCGCTACGGGCTGATCGGGCGCACGCGCGCGATGGTGAACGTCGCGGTGCGCACCCTCTACCGCCTGCTGCCGAAGCCTCTGCTGAAGCGCGTTTATGCGCGGCTTTTCCACCGCGGCGGGTAACATCTGCGTCAACATGAATGACGACACTTGGCTCATCATCCCCTGCTATAACGAGGGCCCCGTTATCCAGCAGGTTATTGAGCATGCGCGGGCTACGTTCCCGAACATCGTGGCCGTCAACGACGGCTCCCGCGACAATTCGGCCGACGCCATCCGCGCCGCCGGGGCCCACTTGGTCAATCACCCGGTGAACCTGGGCCAAGGCGCTGCGATCCAGACCGGGGTGGAGTACGCGCGGGCCCAGCCGGGTGCGAAGTACTTTGTCACCTTCGACGCCGACGGTCAGCACCAGGTCAAGGACGTGCTGCGCATGGTGCAACGCCTGCGCACGGAGCCGCTCGACATCGTGGTGGGCACCCGCTTCGCCGGCCAAGACACCTCGCAGGTGCCATGGATCAAGCGCGTGGTGCTGCGCACGGTGGTGATGCTCTCGCCGCGCACTCGTCGCCTCGGGCTGAGCGACGCCCACAACGGCCTGCGCGCCTTCAACCTCAAAGTGGCCAACGAGATGAACCTGCGGATGAACGGGATGTCGCACGCATCCGAGATCGTCGCCCTGATCGACCAGCGCAAGTGGCGCGTCGCCGAGGAACCAGTGGAGATCCTGTACACCGAGTACTCGATGAGCAAGGGCCAGTCGCTGATCAACGGGGTCAACATCCTGGCCGACAACATCGTGGCAGGGAGGCTCCCATGATCCAATTCGCGCTGATCTGCGCCACCGTCCTGTTAGCGCTCTACTTTTTTGCTAACCGCCGAAAGGCGAACGCGAAAGCGTGGGTGAAGATCGGCTTCGGCGCGATGTTCATCGCCGCCATCTGGGCGATCCTGCGCCCCGACGACGTCACCATCCTTGCCAACTGGTTGGGTGTTGCCCGCGGCACGGACCTGATGCTGTACGTGCTGATCATCGCGTTCTTCTTCACCACCATCTCGACCTGGACCCGGTTCCGTGAGCAGGAGCTGCGCTACGCTCGTTTGGCGCGGGCGGTAGCATTACAAAACGCAGAACAACCAAAGGAGCACCATGAGTGATACCAAGATCCCACCACTGATGTGGGCATTTACGGCAGTATTGGCGGTCGGCACCGGGGTGGGTGGCTACGTCATCGGCGCAAACTCCGCGACACCCGCCACGGAGACCGCCCAGACTGCACCGTCTCAGGCCGCCGAAGAGCCTGCCGCCGAACCGACTATGAACGAGGCCGCCGCCGAGATCGAGCGCCGCGACGCCAACGACCCAATGGCCCTCGGCGATGTCGACGCCCCCGTCGTCCTCTCCGAGTTCTCCGACTGGGACTGCCCATTCTGCATCAAGGCCAACGTTGAGATCATGCCGCAGATCATCAAGAACTACGTCGATGAGGGCAAGGTGCGCATCGAGTTCAACGACTTCGTAGTTAACGGCCAGGCCGCCGTCGAAGCAGCCCGCGCCGGCCGCGCTGCCGCCGACCAAGGCAAATTCTTCGAGTACCAAGACGCCTACATGGCAGAGGCCATCAAGGCCAAAGGCCACCCCGACTTCGACATGGAGGACTTCGTCCGCTTCGCTGAAGCCGCAGGCATGCCGGACATGGAGAAGTTCAAGGCCGACGCCGCCAGCGACAAGTACGACGCCGCCCTGCAGGACGCCAACAACCTAGCGCAGCGTGCAGGCTTTAACTCCACCCCGTCCTTCCTGGTCAATGGCCAGGAAATCATCGGCGCGCAGCCTTACGAGGCCTTCGAGCAGGCCATCGAGGACGCGCTGGCCAAGTAGCTAGTTTCTAGGAATGCGCGATGACGTCCGCGACGTGGGCGTGGCCGCGCTGGTTCACGTGCAGCGGCATGTTGCGTGGCGAAGGGCCGAAATCGACCAGCCCGGCCCACATCCGGATGTGGTCCGGGGCACACATGTTGTTGTTCCACGTGGACGGCTTCAGGTCCAAAAATTCGACACCCGCTGCGCGCGCCAGGTCCACCTGCATCCACTGCGCGGTGTCCTCCCACGCTTGCACGAAGGGCATCGGGGTGGCGTCGTGCATGTTGTTGCCCAGCTGAAACAGGCACACGCGGTCGCCCTGCGTGATCTTCGGGTAGCCGACAATCTGGATGCGCGCGTTCGGCGCCGCTGCCCGGATACGGTTCACCTGCGGCACCATCGCGTCGACGAAGGCGCGACGCACCTGCTCCGGGGACCGGCCGCCGGTCGAATAGGTGTCATTGAAGCCGGTCGAGATGATGACGCGGGCCGTTGCCGGGTTCAGGGCGCGGTCGCGCAACGCGCGGTCAACCTGCAGGGAGAAATAGGGGCCAACGCGAGTTGAAACGGTGCCGGCACAGGAGTAGTCCATTGCCCGCAACCCGAGGCGCGCAGCCGCCTGCTTGCCCCAATTCCTCGCACCGGTTGGGCACCAGACCTTCGCATCCGAGGAGCCTTGTGGCGTGGCGCCGATTTTTCCTGCCGCCCAGTCGTGGACTGTTGGGTCGGCAATGACTGAATCGCCGAAAACCACCATGTTACGCGGCTGCGCGGTGGCCTGCGCTGGCACAATGGCCAGCGCGGTCGCGACGATCGCCGCCGTCAACTTACGAAACACAAGTGCACTTCTTTCACATCTACAACAAGAACTACGCCTACTTTGCCAGATGTCATAGAATAGAGCAATGTTTCTCCGCTTTCTCAGGGCCACCCACCGCGCCGGAATGATCAGCCTCGGCAACAGCCCGAAAGCAGCGCTAGGGGTTATACCAAATCTGCTCCGCTTCCATTTCACCACCGCCCGCGCCATCGAACAGGGCTACCTCGCCGCCCCCGAGCGCACCGCCCTTATCGACGACGCCGGCCTCCTCACCTACCGCGACCTCCGCACCCAAGCGCGCAACGTCGCCAGCTGGGTCCTCAGCGTCACCGATCAGCCGCGCATCGGCGTCATCGCCCGCAACGGACGCGGCATCATCCTGCCGCTGGGCGCCAAAGGCTACACCGGCGGCTCCATCTTCCTCCTCAACGTCGGCTCCTCCACCGAACAGCTCCGCGGGTGTATCGAGGAAAACGACATCAACGTCCTCTTCACCGACGACGAGTTCCTGCCCCGCATCCCAGACATGGGCACCGCCATGGTGGTAGTTGACGAGGCGAAGTTGGCGTCGATAAGTATGGGTGGCGGCGACGCCGCGCTGCCGCTGTTCCCGAAGCACGGCGACATCGTGCTCATGAGCTCGGGCACCTCCGGCATCCCCAAAGGCATCCTGCGCGCCGAGCCCGCCCTCCCCATCGTCGCCGCCGGCTACCTCGAAGCCATCCCGTTTCGCGCCGGCGACACCGTGCAGATGACTGCCTCCATGTTCCACACCTGGGGCTGGTCCGCGCTCAACATCACACTCGGGGTCGGCGGCACCATCGTTACGCAGCGTGTCTTCGACCCTGCCAACGCCTTCCGCCAACTCGAGCACTTCCGTTGTGACGGCCTCATCTCCTCCCCTATCTTCCTCAAACACATGCTTGACCTCGAGGAGGACTACGACACATCGCGCCTGCGCTTCATAGGCACCGCCGGCAACGCCCTGACCCCACTCCTCGCCGAGCGCCTCATCGACCGTTTCGGACCCATCGTGGCCAATATCTACGGCTCCACCGAACTCGCCCTCGCCGCAGCCGCCGACGCCACCACCGTCGCCAACGACCCGACCTGCGTCGGCCGCGTCCCACCCGGCACCACCCTGCGCATCTACGACGACGCAGGCCGCGAAGTCCCCACCGGCACCGTCGGGCGCATCTTCCTCAACAACGAAACCGCCCTGCGCGGCTACACCAACCCCGACACGCCCATAGTCACTATCGACGGCCTCATCGAAATGGGCGACCTCGGGTACTTCGACAACCAGGGCCTCCTGCACGTCGTGTCCCGCAGCGACGACATGATCATCGTCGGCGGCGAAAACGTCCACCCCCAATCCGTCGCAGCAGTCCTCGAGCGCATGCCAGGTATCGACGACCTCTACGTCGGCAGCGTCGACGACCCCGACACGTTCAAACGCGTCGCCACCTGGATCGTCCGCGCTGACGATCCAGACGGCCAGGCGCTGACGGCTGCCAGCGTCCAGGGCTGGGTCCGCGACCACCTCGCCGAGCATTCCGTTCCGCGCGACGTCCACTTCGTCGACGCGCTCCCCCGCAACGCCACCGGCAAAGTGGTGCCGCGGGAGTTGTAAGGGAGGCGGTGTTGGCTAACGCCTGTTCTTCCCATCATGGGAATACAGCGTGTTGAACTTCGACTCAATCCAGATCACTTCAAAGGTGTTTGCAATACGAACCCCGACCTGCGGTAAGCGTTCATGATGTCGGAAGACGATCAACTTGGAAGCCGGATCCATCCAGGCTGGAAGCGCTGGGATGATCGCTGATGCAGGCAAGCTTTCGGATCCTAGCCCATGCCGGTCAGCACCTCGTAGCTCGTCCCAGAGCATAGTGCTTCTCTTCTCCCATTTTTGTAGGAACGAATGCGCCATCTCTGCAGAAATGGTGTCGATTCCCCACCCACGCTCAAGTAACCGGAAACTAAGAGCCGGGTACCCGGGGTTCTCTGGCGCAGTACTTGGCCGAATCCCAGGATTGTCTTTTGGCGGCGTCCCCCTCCGCTTTTTCTTCTTCCCCATTTCTTTAATCCGCGCTGAAGAATTCTTTCAGGGCAGCTTCGGTAATCTCGACATTTTTACCGGCATAGAACGCTTCGCGCCAAGGTTTTTCCGAGTGCGTCTTTTCACGCAAGGCCCACGCAGAGTAGATACCGTATTTGCGCCACACAGCTACCAGCTCATCCTGGATATCAGCGTAATCATCCCAATTAAAGTCCTCAGGAATGAAAGCGTCAGGATCAATGGGGTTACGCCCATACTGCTTGGTCGCCTTGTAGACGTCAGCAACGACGGGACCATGCTGCCATGCCTGGATCTCATCAGAAAACAGTTTGGTTCCAGCCGATCCGATGTGTTCGCCCTGCGCATAGTACAGGAGCTTCTGGAGCTTGAGCTGCGACAGATCCGCATCCATCTGTTCTGCCCACGCTACAAACCAGTGTGCGATCTCAAGTGCCGTCCTTGTACCCACGTTCGTTCCCCTCACAGCTTGGTCATTACTGTATTACTGATCAACTGTACTCAGCGTTCAGACATGAACACGGTGACCAGTAATACCAGGCCGTTCTCGTTACAGCGTCCAAATTCAGAATTGCGTTCATCCTAGTCGCTCACGCCTGCAATCTCGATACTCACTTGCATTGTTTTCGTTCCGGTCGAGGTCTTAGAAGCGTGCGATGCTGGTCGCCGAAAATCAGCCAGACGGGGCGAGGAAGCGCGACCTGCATCGCACTCCTTGAACACCTCGACCGGAGCGAGAACCGCCCGGAGACCAGCCGCAGACCACCCCCACCTACCCCCGTATTCCCACGTTAACGCTGTCACAACATGCGGTGTCGGAAACTAAACACGTACGCCCGGTACACCCACTCGACCTCAAGGAGGACACCATGAAACGTATCGTTACCTGCGCTGCTGCCGCCGCGATCGTGCTCGGCACCATTGCCGCGCCCGCCCAAGCCGCGACGGTAAACGTGAAAGACAAGGACGGCATGTGCACTGTGCAGCTCTCAGCCGACGAGCAGCGCTTCGTGAAGGCCTGGTTCGATGAAGCGAAGATGATTGGCGCTCATGAGCAGGCACGCGACTTCGTGGCCGCCGTGGATGCTGCTTACCCGGACGCCACGAAGCGGCCCGCGAAGCTCGCCGAGAAGTACGCCGAGGCGCAGAAGACGGTGAAGGAGACGAAGCCGACGAAGGAGGGTTCGCTGGAGGACATCGACCCGGAGACACGCAAGGTCGGTCCGGAGATGAAGCGCGCTGAGGTGCCGTTTGGCGTCGAGAAGAGTGATGAGGCGCTGTATAAGGCGTGGGCCGCCACGCCAGCTGGGAAGGTCGCCGAGAAGCAGGCAATGCTTGACGACGCCGACTCCGCCGCGGCCGCTGCCTGCGCGAAAGGCGCTCAGGCGGATGTTGCGTACCCGACGGCGGAGCCGGAGCTGAACGTGGCGGCGATTGTTGGTGGCGTGATCGCGGCGGTGCTCGCGATCATCGGCCTGATTGCTGCGCTGCCGAAGCTCGGCGTGAAGTTGCCGATGCTTCCTATGTAGACAGGTAGTAGCTGCTAGAACTTAGGCAGTTGCGTGCGCAGGTTGTCCACCAGGGATGGTGCTGCCTGTGCGATCACAGCCAGTAGACCGGCGACTCCGAGGATGGACAGGATGGCGATGAGCCACGGGGAGTCGGCGGAGGAGCCGTCGGCAGGCTTCTTGTCGTCTGCTGGCTGTTCGCCGTTCCACCACTTGTCCAGGGTGAGGCGGGCGACGGTGGTGTTGTCGATGTAGGAGCCGCGGATCTTGTCAGTGTGCTTGGTGGATGCTTCGTAGATGTCGTCGGCACCTGCGCCCTTGTACCAGAAGCCGACGAGCTGGTTGGTGTGGTTGTCGGAGTTGTAGGTGTGCTCCGGCTTGGCACCCTTGGCGCCGCTGAGCTCGCTGTACTTGTCGGTATCCTGCGGGCCTGCGAGGTAGCCGGTTTCGTGGTCGGCGGTGACGATGAGCAGGGTGTCCTCCCAGGAGGAGTTCTCCTCGACCCACTTTTCGACGGCCTCTACCGCGTCAAAGAAGTCGATGGTCTCCTCGATGGAGCGGCCGATGGTGTTGGCGTGGCCGGTCCAGTCGATGGCGCCGCCTTCGATCATGAGGTGGAAGCCGTCTTTGTTCTGGTTGAGGGTGTTCAGAGCGCCGAGCGACATGGTAGCCAGAGACGGCACGCCCTTGTTGAACTCGGTGATGTACGGGCCGACGTTCGCCTTGTCTTCGCCGTCGGAGCCTGCGCGGCCCTGCTGCAGCGTGTTGGCCACGGGGGCGAGGCCGAAGACCTTCTTGGCGTCCTTGTTGGCTGCCTTGGCGAGGGACTCGAAGTCCGCCTGGTCGGTGACGAGGCTCCAGTCGGTGTCGCCGTTGGCGACCTTGTTGTAGGTCTCCTCGGTGATGTACTTCGGGTTGAACTTGTCGGTCTTTTGGGCGTTGTCGTCGTAGAGTGGGTGGCCAGCACCCATGATGACGGACAGTGGGCTGTCGGGCCCGAGCATTTCGTCGGCGAGCTGGGTGTAGTTGCTACGGTTCTCGTTGTGGCCGCCCCAGCCTGCCGGGGTGGCGTGGTTGAACGGCACAGTGGACACGACGCCGGCGGCCTTGCCCTGCTTCACGGCGCGCTGGGAGGTGTTCTCCAGTTTCTCACCCTTGTGGTCGACGCCGATCTTGCCGTTGTCCGTCTTGACGCCGGTGCCCATGGCGGTGGCGGCTGCGGCGGAGTCGGTGAAGTTCTTGTTGATCCAGTCGCGGTCGCTCCACGCCTTGATTTCGTCGTACTCGTTGCCGTACTGGAAGGTGGTCATGGAGGTGTGCTTCCAGCCCTTGTCCTCCTGCTCGAAGGCCTGGACTGGTTTGCCGTCGACGTTGGAGATGCTGTTGATGCTGTTTTCGCCGTTGAGCATCCACTTGGACTGGCCAGTCTGCCACAGGTTGGCTGCTGCGACGTGGTTGTAGCCCATGCCGTCGCCGACCATGTAGATGATGTTCTTCGGCGCCTTCGGTTCAGCGGCGTGCGCAGGCGTTGCGACGACAGCGAGCGCCACCACTGCGGACGTTGCTGCAGCGGCGACACGTGGGTTGGTAAAAGCCATGAGTTTCCTTCACAGAATCAGTACTTGGTTTTAAGCCGCCGGGTTGGCGACACAACGATTCTGCGAAAGCAATGTGAGTTTCCGGAGACATTCCGGTTATGTTTGGCGCAATTTTGGGTGAACGCTGAGCGAACCCTTTCAGTGTCCGGAACGCCAAAAGGCGCCACCCGGTGTGGGTGGCGCCTTTCATTCGACTCTGCGCGGTTTACTTCTGCTCAGAAGAACCAGCCTTGGCCTTGTCGGCAGGCGTGTCGCCCTTCGACGAGCCGAGGATGGTCAAGCCGTTATTGAACCCGTCCTCCTCACAGGCCTGGGCGATCAGAACACCCAGCATGCTGACCGCGGCAATCGCGCCAAGCGCGATACCCAGCGGGCGCAGCTGCTCGCCGTAGCCAGCGAACTGACGGTTCACGGCGTCTGCCTTCGCACGCAACTCACGGACCCACTCCGGGTCTTCGTGACGGCGACCCTGCTGACCGTGGCCCCAGTCATGCTTTGGCATGGACTCCTGGAAACGGGCGTTCAGCTCAGCACCAGCCTGCTGCAGCTGCGGACCGAACGCTTCGTTCACGCCGTAGCCGATACCAGCAAGCAGACCGATTGGCAGCAGCCACAGCAGCGGACTGTTGACCGCGAACGCGTTCGCAGCGCAGCGCTTCGCCTTCTCGGAGGAACCGTTGGCACCTGGCTCAGCAGGCGTCGAAGGCTCGGTTGGCTTCGACGGATCGGTCGGGTCGGTTGGGCTCTTCTTCGTGCCGACCTTGATGATCAGCTTCTGCGGAGCCACCTCGACGACACTGCCGTCTTCCTTATGGATGCGCTGACCAGGCTTACCCGGCTGCACAACCTCGTGCTTGCCCGATTCGAGGTTCGGGTCCTCAACGACCTCGTAGTCGTAGGCGACCTCCTCAGTCCAGCTGGTGCCCGCCGGTGGCTTGGTGCCAACGCGAACAACGCGCTCAACTGGCTTCTCCACCATCTCGGCGACGGGGCTGCCGTCGACAACCTTGATGGTGTAGCGGCCGTCCTTACCCGCAACGTCTTCGACTTCCTCGCCTGGCTTCAGGCTCGGGTCGTAGACAATCCGGGTGGTGTAGCGGACCTTGATGTCCAGCTCGCCACCAGGCGTCGGCTGCTCAGGCTGATCCGGGTTCTCCGGATCGTCGCCCGGCTTCTTGGTGCCGATGAGGATGACGTGGTCCTGCTTCTCAACGAGCGTTTCTTCGGTGCCGTCGGACTTGTGGTGAACCAGGCCTGGCTTGCCTTCCTGCTCAACCTTGTGCTTGCCAGCCTCAATGGTTGGGTCGAACTTGACCTTCACTTCGAACGGGATCCGCTCGTTCCACTCGACGTCCGCGGGTGGCTTGGTGCCAACACGCACGATGCGCTGGACCGGCTCCTTGGTCGTCTTCACGGAAGGCTGACCCTTTTCGACGGACACCTCAACCTTGCCGTTCGCACCTTCCTGGTCCACGATTTCCTGACCAGGCTCGAGCGTCTCGTCGTAGATGATCTTCGTGGTGTACGGCAGCTCTACTTCCTTCGGCTCGACCGGTGGGGTCGGGTCGTCGGTCGGCGGAGTCGTTGCCTTCTTCGTGCCAACGCGGATGATCTGCTTGACCGGCTCCTTGGTACGCTCAGTGGTCACCTTCGGATCGCCGGACGGCTTGCCATCGACGATCTTCTGCGTGGAGGTCTCAACGTCCTCACCAAGCTCGCCCTGCTGGTCAATCTTCTGCGTGCCGTATTCCAGGGTGTCGTCGTAGACGATCTCGGTCTCGAACGGAACTGGCTTCTTCACCTTGGTGACCAGCTCGCCGTCTTCGATAGCCGGACCGTACTCGATGATCTCGTTGACCGGGTCCTTGGTCTGCTTCTCCTCAGGGGTCACAGTCGCCTGGTCACCCTTGGCGGTGAAGTTGGCCGTGTAGGTCTTCTCACCCGGCACGCCCCTCTGGACGACCTTGATCTCACCCGGCTTCAGCTCCGGGTTCGGACGAGTCTCAACGTCGAACGGAACCGGTGCTGTCCAGGTGACCTTTTCGGATGCCTCGGCTGGCTTGGTGCCAACCTTGATCACCTGATCGACAGGCTGCTCGGTGACCTTCTCCTCAACGGTGGCCTCGCCATCCGGCTGGGAGTTAGTGACCTTCTGGGTCACCGTGGTGGTCTTCTTACCCGGCTTGCCCTCGGTAACAACCTCGGAAGTACCGGCAGGCAGGTTCGGGTCGAACTCGATCTTCACACCGAATGGAACCTCAGACTCAACGGTCTTTTTGGTCTCACCGGTGGTCTTGGTGCCAACACGGATCTTCGCGTTCTTCGGAGCCTTCGTCTGCTCAGAGGTCACCTTCGGATCGCCGGACGGCTTACCGTCGACAATCTTCTGGGTAGAGGTGACAACCTCAGTGCCAAGTTCACCCTGCTGATCGACGACCTGCTCACCCTCCTTAAGGGTGTTGTCGAAGACAATCTCAGTGTCGAACGGAACCGGCTTTTCAACCTTGGTCACCACAGAGGTGTCCTCGGCCGCCGGGCCGTACTCGATGATCTCGTTGACCGGAGCCTTGGTCTGTTTCTCTTCCGGCGTGACCGTTGCCTGGTCGCCCTTGGCCGCAAAATCTGCGGTGTAGGTCTTCTCGCCCGGCTCGCCCTTCTGGGCGACCTTGATCTCACCCGGCTTCAACTCCGGGTTCGGACGGGTCTCAACGACGAACGGAACCTGGGCAGTCCAGGTGACCTTTTTGGAGGCCTCGGACGGCTTGGTGCCGACAGTGATGACCTCGTCGACAGGCTTCTTGGTGATCTCTTCAGTGATCTGCGGATCGCCAGGCTTGGAGTTGGTGATGTCACGCTTGATCGTCACCGTCTTCTCGCCCGGCTCACCCTTGGTGGTCACCTTGGACTCACCGGCAGGCATGTTCGGGTCGTACTTGACGACGACCTTGTACGGCGCCTCAGCCTTGTAAGTCTCGGTGTTCTCACCAGTGGTCTTGGTGCCGATGCGGATCTTGGCCTTCTTCGGCGCCTTGGTCTGCTCGATGTTGATACTCGGCTCGCCGTCCGGCTTGCCGTCCTTGATCTTCTGGGTGGAGGTGATCGTCTGCTCACCCGGGACGCCCTCTTCGTCGACAACTTGCTCGCCGGACTCGAGGGTGTCGTCGTAGACGTACTCGATCTCGAACGGGACCTCTTGGGTCTTCTTGCTGGTCAGCTCCTGATCAAGGATGCCCGGGCCGACCTCGATGATGCGAGTGACCGGTTCCTTGGTGGTCTCTTCCTCAGCAACCTGAGCCTCAGAGCCCTTGGCGGTGAAGTTAGCGGTGTAGGTCTTCTCGCCGTTCTCGCCGTCCTGGACGGTCTTCATCTCGCCAGGCTTGAGGTCCGGGTTCTCGCGAACCTCAGTCGGGTACGGGATCGGGAACTTCCAGGTCACGTCCTTGGCGCTCTCGGCAGGCTTGGTGCCGATGACGACGACCTCGTTCTTCGGCTCTTGGGTGCGTTCCCATTCGCCGTCCTTGGTCATCTTTTCCTTGCCCGGCTCACCCGTGGTCTCAACCTTGTAGGTGCCGGCAGGGATGGAGTCGTCGTACTTGTACTCGACCTTGAACGGAACCTCGCGCTTCGGAACGTCGATGACGTTGACCGTCGCAGTGGTGTTGTCCTTCGAGCCGTCCTCGTAGGTCACGATGATCGGAACATCGATCTTGTCACCCGGCTTCGCGGTCTCCGGAGCTGTGGAGACGACGTTGCCCTTGTCATCCAGGCCGACGATCCAGTCGCCGTTTGCCGTCTTCACCTTGTACGTCGGGTTACCGAACTCGTTGTTCTCACCTGTGGCCTCGAGGCCCTTCGGATCAATCGTGAACGGCTTGTCCGGATGAAGGTTGATCTCTGCAGGCTTCTCGACGCCAATCGGCGAGGTCGCCGTACCACCCGGGTAGACCGTCTGCGACGGAACAACCGGCTCAGACTCCCAGTTGTTGGTCAGCTTCACCACGGTGGTAACCGGTGTCTGAGTCGTCAAACCACCCGGGGCGTTAACCGTTACCGTGACGGTGTTCTTGTCGCCTGGCTTGGCATCCGCCGGCGGGGTGGAGGAAACTTCACCGGTCTTCGGGTCGACCGTGTACTTCCAGCCGTTGACTTCCTGAGAAAGAACCGGCTTGCCATTCTTGGTTCCGAAGGAGAACTTGGAGCCGTCCGGCGTGTCCGCAACCTGGTGCTTCACTTCCTGGCCCGGAGCAGTGACCTGAACGTTGTAGTTCGCCTCAAGGTCTCCCTTGATGACGACGACAGTGCCGACAACCGTCTGCGGTTTCTGCTTGCCTTCATCGCTGTAATGAGCCTTAACCGGAACGTTCAGGATGTCGCCTTCCTGCGCACCCTTCGGAATCGTGGTCGTGATCTCGCCAGTCTTCTCGTCAACGTAGACGGTCCAGGTCTTGCCATCCTTGCTGGTCAGGGTGGTCTGGTTGGTGCCGTCCTCGAAGGTGTAGCGCGTCGGGGCCTCGTCGTTCGTGTTACCGCTCAGGCCGCGCTCTGGGATCTCAGGAGTAAGGCTGACGCTCGCATTTGGCTGACCTGTCACCGTGTCGTAGGTCGGGATCTTGATGTCCACGATCGCCTGGAACTGAGTCTCGATCTCATCCGTGGTCTGGTCTGGGTAGGTCGCTTTGACCTTCGGGGTGATGACGGTCCCCGGTGCAACAGAGTCATCCGCCTTTGCGGTGACCTTGCCTGTCTCATCGACGGTAACAGTCCAGCCCTCAGGAACAGTGGATTGGTCGATCTCAAACTTGGCCGGGTGGACTGGCTTGTGGCCCTTCATGATGGACTTGGTGCCCACCTGAGCGGTAAGATCCTCACCGATTTTGCCCTTGGTCAGGCCTGGGCGTACCAGGTCGGTGACCTGGGTGTTGTTCGGGTCAACGACCACCATGAGTTGGAGTACGTCTGTGGAGCCGTTCGAGTACTCGACAGTGATTTTTGGCTGCGCAAAGCTACCCGGCTTCGGGTTCTCCGGAGCGGTGACGGTGACGTTGTAGTCGTCGTCCATCTCGACGGTCCAGCCGTCGAAAATGTACTTCTCGTCAAGCTCGACCTTGGCCTCGTACCCCTTTTCACCCTTCTTCTTCGCCAGGTCCTTAATCAGGTCAGGGGTCTGGGTGAAGGTGACCTTCTGCGGCTCGGTAGCCAGCGGACCGGTCGCGCTATCAACGCCGGAGATGATCGAAGCATCCGTTTTGTCGTACTTCGGAGAGTGGTACTCCGTGTCATCCAAGGAGAAGGCCTTGGAGTCGATGACGTTCGCCTTGTTGTAACGGGTCAGCGAATTGGAGCTGTCGAAGACTTGAGTGGTGCCAAACTCATTGTTGTTCTCACCAGCGGCCTGGAGCTGGTCCACGCTACGCGGCTTTGCCAGAACGGAGAAATTCACGTTCTTGTCAGTTGCCAGGTCGGTTCCACGGTACTCAGGCCAGGTGAAGTAGATCTCTCCGGTCGCTTCGTCGATACGCAGGAGCTGCTTACCACCGGACGACGCTGGGTCCGTGGTGCCGATGAACTTGCCGTTGCCGTCGTAGGCCTCCACGACCATGCGGCCCATGGAGTCATCCGTGCCACCGTTGGCCACATCCGGAATGTTAATCTTACCGACCTTGGTTTCATCACCAGGGACGATGACGTGCTGTCCGAAATCCTCCCACGACACCGTGATCGGGTTACATTCGATGTTCTCGCTCGGCCAGGGGTTTACGACAGCCGTGAAAGTTGCACTTGAACCCTGGGTGGCCTTGGGGCCATTAGGATTGTCCTTCGTGTAGTTACTCTGCCACGCATAACGTACCGGGTTCGCGGCAGTGGCCTCAGCGAACTGCTTGACTTTCGCGTCGGTCAATTTCGCAGTGAGGTTCAGGTTTCGTTGTTGCCTAGAAGCGGTAATAGCGAGGTTTTCGTCAGCCTTGTCAGTGACATTGTTACCAAGAAAGGTCTGACCGGCTCCCATAGAGGGAACCTGTCCAGTATCGAGAACTGCCCCCAACAGCCCTGAATTGGTAAAGCTCCAATCAGCGAACGTGCGGTCCTTCGAGTTATCGAAGGAGACACTCAAGCCCCACCGGGTTTTCGAGGGGCTGCTCCCGCTTGGTTCCAGGGTGTTCCAGCTGAAACCAGCCTGACTGCCATCCGGCTCGACACTTTCGATAACACACGAGCCGGCCGACAGGTCGGAGGCCTTCTGGGCGTCCTTCTCCACCGCGCCGGACTTCTCGCGGATACCGCCGGACATGGTGGCGGCTACAGCGTGCGGCATCAGCGGGCCAGGGGCGACGACGCTCAGGCCGCCAAGCGCGAGCGCGATCGCGGAAGTTGCCGCGATGCCAGTAGACGTTGACTTACGTAAACGCCGAGATGATTCGGCCATTAATTTACTCCTCATAATTGCTTCAGAAAATACTGACAAAAACAACCAGCTTCCTGAATCTGGTGCAAAAGTGCCACTGACATGGTATTTCCAGCAGTAGATAGGCGTCTATTCTAGTGAATAGGTACAACGAATGTCGATATAGGTTTCACAGCACCCCCACCGCGAACGTCCATGAAACCAGAAAAACACCCCGCGTATTCGCATTTTCCGTACGGGCGGGGGTGCGTTTATTTTTCTCACCAGACTGGCATCTGCAGTGGTGGAAACAGGGAGTGAGCGAAGAGGGCGTCGATAATTGGGCGAGACCTACCACACACCGGAAAGCACGCTAAATGTGCCCTATACCTATGAATATAAGTCACGTTAAGATTTCGTAGTAGGGCACTGCTACCGCTGACCGGTTCGGCTACGAAATGGTTCCCGGTTCCACGAACTATTTTGGTCCCGGCTCAGGCTTTCTGCGCTTTCTCGCAACGTTTTACCAAGTCGTCGAAGTGGTCATCACGCGCTGGTACGGGGACGATGGACTTTGACACCCGCACATAACAAAACCCCAGCTAAAACCGTGTTCTAGCTGGGGTTTTCATTGAGCCACCTGCGAGAATCGAACTCGCGACCTTCTCATTACGAGTGAGACGCTCTGCCGACTGAGCTAAGGTGGCAACGCTGCACAATATTACAGCACCGCCAAGAATCTACGAAACTGCCAGGTCAGCGGGCTTCACAGGCGAGGCGGATGTGGCCGAGCATCCCGTTGAACGCTACGACGGGGCTCACCTGCTGCTGGAGGCGCAGTCGGCATTGGGCGATGGCGTCGAGGCACGCCACCAGCCCTTCGGGGCGGACTTTCTCTGCGAGTTCGGCGGCCAGCGGCTGGAAGTCGGGGTGGGTCAGTGAGACTTGGGCGTCGGACTGGACGGCGAGGGCGTCGCGGTAAATGCCGGCGAGGTCCACGAGGATGAGGTCGAAGACGTCGCGCTTGCGGCGGGTGCCACGCGCTTTCTGGCTCGCCTCGAGCGCCTTGACGGAAGCGGACGCCCCGCGCAGCGCCTTCGCCGCTCCCCTGCCCTTCGCGCCAACGCCGAGGGCCTGTTCGAGCTTGGCACGCTCCTCGGCGTCCTCCTCGGCATAGTCCTCGACGGCGGTCTTCTCCGTGGCCTTCACCAGAGAGGCAACGGTCTGGAAGGCCTGGGCGCCGTGGAAGACCAGCTCGGCGAGGTTGATGGCTTGGGCGCGGCGGATCTGCACGGATTTGTCGTTGACCATCCGGCGCGCGCGGCCCACGTGGCGCAGCGTGGTGGCGGCGGCAAGCCGAGCGTCGGACTCTGTGGCGCCCTCCTCCTGCATGAGGATGCGCACCACCTCGTCCTCGGAGGACGCGGGGATATAAAGGTGGCGGCAGCGGGAGCGCAGCGTCTGGGAGAAGTCTTCCGGGTCCGTGGACGGCGCGCACAGAATAATGACGGTGTGGGCCGGGGGCTCCTCCACCGTTTTCAGCAGCGCGTCGGAGGCGTCCTGGCCGAGGCGGTCGGCGTTCTCGATGATGAGGACGCGCCAGGGTGCGACCGTCGGCATACGGGCGGCCTGCGCGATGTACTCGCGGGTCTCCTTCACCTTGATCGTAAGTTCCTTGGGTACCACGTGCATGACGTCGGTGTGCTGGGAGGACAGCGCGTCGCGGCAGCCTTTGCAGCGCCCGCAGCCGATCTCGTCAGGGTCCGTGCACACCAGCGCAGCCGCGAACGCGAGCGCCGCGTTGGAACGCCCCGAACCGGGAGGCCCCGTGAACAGCCAGGAGTGCGTCATCGCGCGGGCATCGCCGATCCCCCGGGCGGCCGCGGCAGCGTTCATGATGACCTGCTGGACGGAGGGGGCGTCGGCAAGTAATTGACTCACGGTAGGCACAAGCCCCAAGCGTACAGCAGGGCGAAAACCCGCTAAAGTGTTACAGCATGGAACGATTCTGGCGCAGTTTCAAATGGCTGTGGGGCACCTCGTGGCCCCTCTACGCCGCAACTGTGCTCGGAACCAACGTGCTCGGCGCCGTGCTGATCATGCTGTTCGTGCGCTTCCTCATCCCCATGCGGGAGGTGCAGCAACTCAACATTCACGACGAAAGCCTCGGCTTCCTCGGCGCGGCCTACTTCTGCTTTGCCATCTTCGTGGGCATCGTGGTCACCTTCTTCCTGTTCCGGCCGGTGCTGGAGTGGCAGCTCAGTCCCGATGACCACGACCCAAACATGGTGCGCAACCTGGTCATGCGCATCCCGGTGCTGCAGACCGTGATCGTGGTCGGGGTGTGGGCCATCGGCATCATGATCATCACTGTGGCCGCCTGGCGCATCGACCACCAGCTGGCAATCGTGACCTTAGGGTCTACGTCGCTGGCGTGCTTCGTCACTGCCGTGATGACATATCTGCAGGCAGAGCGCCTGGTGCGGCCGGTGGCGGCGTCGGCACTCGCGCGGCGCTTCGAGGACTCCACCCTGGAGCCGCCGATCAAGCACCGCCTATACCTGACGTGGTTCACCACCTCCGCCGTGCCAATGTTCGGAGTGCTCGCCCTGTTCTTCGCGCAGCGCCACGGCTTCTTCTACAACCGCCCCGGCGAGCTCATGCCTGCCGTGCTCGCGCTGACGCTCACCGCACTGGCCACCGGCTTCATCGGCACTGCGTTCGCCATCATGAGCGTGGTGGACCCCATCAAGGAGCTGCAGGAAGCCATCAATAAGGTGCGCCGCGGGGAGCGTAACACCCAGGTCGACATTTACGACGGCTCCGAAATCGGCGTACTACAAGCCGGGTTCAACGAGATGATGCGCGGCCTCAACGAGCGCCAGCGCGTCCGAGACATCTTCGGCCGCTACGTCGGCACCGAGGTCGCCCAGAAGGCGCTCGAGGAGAAGCCGGAGCTCGGCGGGGAGGACCGCCGCGTGGCCGTCGTATTCATCGACGTGATCGGCTCCACCACCTTCGCCGTCAACCACACCCCGGAGCAGGTCGTGGCCGCGCTGAACAACTTCTTCGAGATCGTCGTTGAGGTGGTGCACCGCAACAAGGGCGTGATCAACAAGTTCCAGGGCGACGCCGCGCTGGCCGTGTTCGGTGCGCCCGTCTCCATCCACGACGCCGCCTCCCACGCCCTCCAGGCCGCCCGCGAACTCCGCCGCGAACTGGCGGGCCTGGAACTGCAGGCAGGCATCGGGGTGGCCTCCGGGCACGTGGTCGCCGGCCACATCGGCGGCTCCGACCGCTTCGAATACACCGTGATCGGCGACGCCGTCAACGCCGCCGCCCGCCTCACCGAGCTGGCCAAGGACACCCCGGGCTGCGTGCTCACCAACGCCGCAACCCTGCGCGCCGCCAACGAGGTCGAGCAGCAGCGCTGGACGCTCATGAAGTCCGTGGAGCTGCGCGGGCGCAACCGCATGACGCAGCTGGCCCGCCCGGTGCGCTCCACTCTGGCGGACCGCTACTAGCCGCCCCGCTTACGAGCGCTTCGCGGCCTTCTTCGTCGCCTTCTTGCGCGTCGTCTTCTTCGTTGCCTTCTTCCGCGTGGTCTTGCGCGCGGCCTTCTTGGCTGGCTTCGGGTTCTCTGCCTCGCGGGCCCGGCGCGCGGACAGCAGCTCGTTCGCGCGCTCGTCCGTCATGGTCTCCGGGGTATCGCCGCGCTGGAGAGACGCGTTCGTGGTGCCGTCGGTGACGTACGGGCCGAAGCGGCCGTCCTTAATGGACATCGGCTTGCCGGAGACGTCGTTGTCCCCGAGCAACTTCAACGGCGCCTTCGCAGCCCCGCGACCACGGCGCTTCGGCTCCGAGTAGATGCGGCGCGCCTCCTCCAGCGTGATGCTGAAGATCTGCTCCTCGCTGGCCAGGGAGCGCGAGTCGGAGCCCTTCTTCAGGTACGGGCCGTAGCGTCCGTTCTGCGCCGTGATCACTTCCCCATCGTCGACGCCCACCTCGCGCGGCAGGCTCAGCAGCTGCAGCGCCTGCTCAAGCGTGACCGAGGCCGGGTCCATCGACTGGAACAGGGACGCCGTCGCGGGCTTGAGCTGCTCCTCGACGAGCTCGGTCATGCGTTTTTCTTTCTGCTTCGCGGCCGTCTTGGTGTCCCAGTTCTTCTTCCGCTTGCCCTCTTCGGCGCGCTGCTTGTCCTCGGCGGCGCGCTCCTCGGCGATGACTTCCTCGGCGTGGGCTTGCGCCTTCTCCAGCTCGTCGTCGCCGAGTTTCTCGGTGACGTAGGGGCCGAAGCGGCCCTCCTTGGCCACTACCATGCGCCCGTTGGCTGGGTTCACGCCCAGCTCGCGGCCGGACTGCGGGGTGGCGAACAGCTTCTCCGCCAGTTCCAGGGTGACCTCGTCAGGTGTGGTCGCCTCAGGGATGTTGGCGCGCTGGTACTCCGGCTCACCGTCGGCGGTGACACCCACCTGGCGTTCCATGTACGGCCCGTAGCGGCCCACGCGCACGTTGACGGCGCGGCCTTCCGCGTCGTCGAAGAGTTTCAGGGAGTTGACCTGGCGGGCGTCGATACGCTCGAGGTTGTCCTCGATGATGTGCTTGAGCCCACCGCGGCGCGCGATCGCCTCGGCGGTGTTGTCGCTGGCGTCGGCGTCGCCGAAGTAGAAGCTGGTCAACCAGCGGGTGCGGTCCTCGTTGCCGTGCGCGATCTCGTCGAGCTCGTCCTCCATCGAGGACGTGAAGTCGTAATCCACCAGGGCGTCGAAGTTGTTCTCCAACAGCCCCACCACGGAAAACGCCACCCAGCTGGGCACCAGCGCGTTGCCACGGGAGAACACGTAACCGCGGTCCTGGATCGTCTTAATAATCGACGCATACGTCGACGGACGCCCAATCCCAAGGTCCTCCATCTTCTTCACCAGGCTCGCCTCCGTGTAGCGCGCCGGCGGGTTCGTGGAGTGCCCATCCGCCGAAATCGCGGTGGTCGGCAGCTCGTCGCCCGCGGTGAGCTGCGGCAGGTGCGTCTCGCTATCACGCGTATCCGAGTAGGCACGCAGCCAGCCCGGGAACGTAATCGTGCGTCCGGTCGCAGCAAACTCGGTATCGAAGTCACCCGCAACGGTCACCTTCGTGGAGTTTCCGCGGGCGTTCTCCATCTGGGACGCCACCGTGCGCTGCCAAATCAGCTCGTAAAGCTTGAACTCCTCCGCATCAAGCACCTTCGACAACTGCCCCGGCGTAGCAAACCGCTCACCAGCAGGGCGGATCGCCTCGTGCGCCTCCTGCGAGTTCTTCACCTTCCGGTCATAGATACGCGGCTTGTCCGCCACGTACTCCGCGCCGTAGAGCTCCGTCGCCGCAGCCCGCGCCGCCGACAGGCCCTGCTGCGACAGCGACGTCGAATCCGTACGCATATAGGTAATGTGGCCGTTCTCGTACAGGCGCTGCGCAATACGCATCGTTCGCGCCGACGTAAACCGCAACTTCCGCCCGGCCTCCTGCTGCAGGGTGGACGTCATAAAGGGTGCGTACGGCTTGCGGCTGTACGGCTTTTCCTCCACGCTGCTCACCGTCATCGAGGTGCCCTTCAGCGCCCCAGCAAGCTCCTCCGCCACCTGCTTATCGACGACCACAATCCCCTCAGCCGACCCCTTCAGCCGACCGCGATCATCAAAGTCCTTCCCCTGCGCAATCCGCGAACCGTTAATCGCTACAAGCTTCGCATCAAACGCGGTGCCCCCGCCGTACGTCGCGGTCACATCCCAGTACTCCGCCGGGATAAACGCCATGCGCTCACGCTCACGCTCCACAATCACGCGCGTCGCCACCGACTGCACACGACCCGCCGACAACCTCGGCATGACCTTCTTCCACAACACCGGAGAGACCTCGTAGCCATACAACCGGTCCAGGATGCGACGGGTCTCCTGGGCGTCGACAAGATCCATATCCAGCTCACGGGTATTCTCCGCAGCCTCCCGAATCGCCGACTCCGTAATCTCGTTGAACACCATGCGCTCCACCGGCACCTTCGGCTTCAACGTCTCAAGCAAGTGCCACGCGATCGCCTCACCCTCACGGTCCGGGTCTGTCGCCAGCAGCAGCCTGTCCGCCTGCTTCAACTTCGCCTTCAGGTCAGCGACCTTCTTCTTCTTGTCAGGACTGACAACATATATAGGTGCAAACCCAGACTCCGGATTCACACCCAACTTCGCCCACGGTTCCTTCTTGTACTTCGCAGGGATGTCAGCAGCGCGGCCCGGAAGATCACGAATGTGCCCCACGGAAGCTTCCACAATGTAGTCGCTCCCCAGATACTTCTGGATCTTCTTCGCCTTCGTCGCGGACTCCACGATGACGAGGGTCTTGCCGTCTTCAGCCACGCTTCGTGACACCTCACTTCAAGAACTATGTTCGTTAACTCACATAAGTTGTATCAGACAATATGAATAGCAACCCTACAACTCCTCGTTTTCACCCCCACCAACTACACTGAACCCCCATGAGCACCATCGGGCACCCAAGGAGGTAAAACCCCAGATGATCGACTCCCTCATCGGCTTCCTCCACACCCTGATGGGCACACCCCTCTTCTACCCACTCGTCATACTCCTCATCCTCGGCGACGCACTCATCCCCCTCATCCCCTCCGAAACCGTCCTCAACCTCTCCGGCGCCTTCTCCGCATCCCAAGGCGTCCCCAACGCGTGGGGCATCATCGCCGCCGCCATCATCGGCGGCATCATCGGCGACAACATCTGCTTCCTCCTCGGCGGACGCCTCATCCACGTCGTCGACCGCCTCGACCCCAACTCCAAAGCCGGCCAAGCCATCGACTGGGTGCGCCGCAACATGAACCGCGGCGCCGGCATCACCGTCCTCGTCGCCAGGTTCCTACCCTGGGCACGCTGGGTTGCCACGATCGTGCTGGGCAGCGTGCGCTACAACTGGTTCGCCTTCTTCCTCTACGACACCATCGGCGTCATCATCTGGGCTTGCCTCTCCGTCGGCCTCGGCTACGCCGGCGGCTCCCTCCTTTCCGACTTCCCCCTCCTCGGCATGATCGTCGGCATCGCCCTCGGCGCCCTCGTTGGCTGGATCATGCAGCGCATTCAGTCCTACATCTTCGAACTTTTCGACGTCCGGCGCGGCGTCTCCGCCGTGTAGGTCTTGGCTGTGCGCCTGCTGCCTTGCCCTGCTGCCCTACCCTGCCCTGCGCTGCGCACCAAATTCCTTGTTTTGCACTGGGGCCTCAGCGTTTCCCCAGGCCACGGATGCTGAGTGTAGGAATTTGGTGTCTACTACCCCAAGCCTGACACCAAATTCCCGCTTTTCAACAAGGCCCCTCGACGTTTCCCCAGGTCGCGTACCCTGCCGGAATTTGGTGCAGGCATGCAAACGCCCCGGCCGAAACCGGGGCTGCTTGCTCAGCAAAACGTCCTACTCGACGCCCACCATCACATCGGACGCCTTGATCACGGCATATGCCTCCTGGCCTACCTTGAGACCAAGGTTTTCAACAGACGCCTTGGTGATATCGGAAGTAATGGTCAAACCGCCTGCAACCTCGATATGCACAATCGCGTTGACTGCGCCTTCTTCGATAGCGGTGATAGTTCCCTTGATCTGATTACGTGCGCTAAGTTTCATACGTGCAAGTATAACGCCGAATTCTGGGGTGCATCATGGGCCACGTGCACCAAATTCCCGCTTTTCACCAAGGGCCCTCGGCGTTTCCCCAGGTCACGGATGCTGAGTGCAGGAATGTGGTGTCTACTGCCCCGAGCCTGACACCAAATTCCCTCTTTCGAGAGAAACCGGCAACGTTTCCCCAGGTCGCAACCCTCGCGTAAGGGAATTTGGTGCGCGGGCAACACCCGCAAAGCAAAAACCCCGGCCGAAGCCGGGGCATGCACCTATATAGATTAGAGAGCGGTGACCTGCTGGGCCTGTGGGCCCTTGGCGCCCTCGCCGATTTCGAACTCGACCTTCTGGTTCTCCTCGAGGGTGCGGAAGCCGCTGCCCTGGATCTCGGAGTAGTGGACGAAGACGTCGGCGGAGCCGTCGTCGGGAGCGATGAAGCCGAAGCCCTTTTCTGCGTTAAACCACTTCACGATGCCTGTAGCCATTGGTGTGTTCCCTTTCAAAAGATGGATAAATGAAGCCGTCCACCAGGGCTGATGTCCTGGCGCCCGCGTAAACAATCCCTCGCGAGCACCGTTGAAGGCGCGCACAAAATTTGTTACTGCCAACCAGTGTGCCACAAACTGGCATACTTTGCTGTGTCATGAAGCAGGATTTTTGTTCTTTTGGGGGCGAGCTCGTTCGCGGGCTTCGCGAGCAGTTCCCCCACTCCACGATCACGCACGTGGAGGAGATTCCGGCGCGCCCGGCGGAGTACGGCGAGTGGCCCGAGTGGGTGCATCCGGCGCTGCGTCACGCGCTGGAGGAGCGCGGTGTGCAGCGGTTGTTTCGCCATCAGCAGCAGTGCGCCGAGGCGGCCTGGCGGGGTGAGGACGTTGTGGTGGCGACGGGGACGTCGTCAGGTAAGTCGTTGGGGTATCAGCTGCCGGTGCTGTCTGCGTTGGCGGCGGACGAGCGGGCGTGTGCGCTCTACATCACGCCGACGAAAGCGTTGGGGTCGGATCAGTTGCAGGCGACACTTGCCTTGACGAAGGATCTGCCTGGGATTACGCCGGCGCCGTATGACGGGGATACGCCGGTTGATGCGCGGCGCGCGATTCGGGATCAGTCGCGGTTTGTGTTCACGAATCCTGACATGCTGCACGCGAGCATCCTTGGTTCGCACGAGCGGTGGGCGCGCCTGTTGCGCCACCTGCGCTTCATCGTGGTGGATGAGTCGCACACCTATCGAGGGGTGTTCGGCGCCAATGTGTCCCTCGTTTTTCGACGCCTGCTTCGCCTCGCCCGCGCGTACGGTTCGGAGCCGACGTTGGTGTTTGCGTCGGCGACGTCGGCGGCCCCGGCGGAGCACGCCGAGCTACTGTGCGGCAGGCCGGTGCGGGAGGTGGATGTGGATACGGCGCCGACAGGTGAGCGCACCGTGGTGTTGTGGGAGCCGGGTTTCATCGAGGGCGCGGAGGGTGAGCACGGTGCCCCGGTGAGGTACGCGGCGACGACGGAGGCGGCGTCGATAATGGGGTGGTTGGTGCGTGAGGGGGCGCGGACCTTGACGTTTGTACGCTCGCGGCCGGCGGCGGAGATTGTGGCGATGCGCGCGCAGGAGGACTTGAGTGCTGCGGGGCGGCCGGATTTCGCGCGGCGGATCGCGGCGTATCGGGCGGGCTACCTGGCGGAAGACCGTCGCGCGCTGGAGCGCGCCCTGGACGAGGGCGAGATCCTGGGCATGGCCACGACGAACGCGCTCGAGCTAGGTATCGACGTCGGCGGGCTCGACGCCGTGGTGATGGCGGGCTACCCGGGGACTCGCCCTTTTACACCTCTAGATGTGGATAAGCGACAGGCCCTACTCGCCGCCCCCCATCCCATCGGGCGCCCTGCGCACGCCATATGGCTCCTCGCCCACCCCTCGGCCACCGGTCTTACCAATCTCCGCTCGTCGTCCCGGGGGACGAGCGGGAAGGGTGCGTGCCCGTCAAGGAATGTCGGGAAAGATGAAGAATGGGGGGTGGCGCCGTCGGGGCCCTGTCTCTTGTCCCCTGCTGGAGGTGGGGGTATAAGAGACAGGGGGGGGCGCCGCGGGCAGGGATCGCTGGTGGTGCTGGTTGCCCGCGACGAGCCGATGGATGCCTTCCTGGTGCACCACCCCGAGGCGCTGCTGGGACGCCCGGTGGAGCGCAGCGTGTTCAACCCGTCGAACCCGTATATCCTGCGCGGCCACCTCTACCACGCAGCACTTGAGCGCCCGCTGACCTCGAAGGACGTCGACGATTTCGGCGCCCACGACGTGGTGGAGCAGATGTGCGAGGAGGGCCTGCTGCGCAAGCGTCCCCGCGGCTGGTTCCCGGCGCCCGACGCCGATGTGACCGTCTCTATCCGCGGCGGCGCAGGTGCCGAGGTGATGATCGTCGACGTCAGCGACGGCCGCCTGCTGGGCACCGTCGATGCCGCCCGCGCACTCACCCAGGTCCACGAAGGCGCCGTGTACGTACACCAGGGCGAGCACTTCGTGGTGCAGGAACTCAACCTAGACGACTACGTTGCGCTCGTGGAGCCCGCGCAACCCGACTACACCACCCGCGCCCGCTCCACGACGGACATCCGCATCCTGGGCGAGGCCCACGAGACCCGCCAGCTTGCGAAGGGCGTGTGGGTGGCCAGCGTGGACGTCGAGGTCACCGACCGCGTCACCGGCTACGTTGTCCGCCTGGCGGACGGCTCGGTCAGCGAACACATCCCACTGGACCTGCCCGCGCAACACCTGGAAACCCGCGCGGTCGCATACACGATCGACCCGCTGGTCCTGGACTCCCTGGGCATCAGCGCGGGCGAAGTGCCCGGCGCGCTACACGCGGCGGAGCACGCAGCAATCGGGCTGCTGCCCCTCATCGCGACGTGCGACCGCTGGGACATCGGCGGCGTATCGACGGCCCTCCACCAAGACACACTGCTGCCCACAGTATTCGTATACGACGGCCACCCCGGCGGCGCCGGCATGAGCGACGAAGGCTTCGCCCGCTTCCACACGTGGATCACCGCCACCTACGGCGCGGTGGAGTCCTGCCCGTGCGAGCACGGCTGCCCGTCCTGTATCCAGTCGCCAAAGTGCGGCAACGGGAACCAGCCACTGGACAAGCAGGCAGCGCTGAAGGTGTTGGCGCTCCTGAGTAAGGTGTCGTCCGTGGACGCGGAAAACCGGGAATTTGGTGCATAGATCGGGGAGCGAGTGACAAAGGACGCAATCCGGTCGGCCGAATCCGGCAAAAGCCCAGGTCGCAAAAAGTGGGTTGCGTCCTTTGTCACTCGGTTCTGCTGGGGTGACACCAAATCCCTTTGCGCAGGGGTCGCGACCTGGGGAAACGCCACGGCGCCATCCCGAAAAGCGGGATTTTGGTGCACACCTTGTTGCAGCACGCACCAAATCCCATCACAGCCCCTAGCGAACGGAAATGCTATCCTTTACCTCGAAAGCCCCGGAACGATCCCTGCACTACGAAAGTAGGAGTAAATCGCCGGGGTTATTGATTTTTCAGCTTAATCGTAGTCTTTTTGATTGATACACTGCTGAGCATGGATAAACGCACACTCCGCATGTGGATCCCGAACCAGCACGGCGCGTGGGCGATGGCGCTCACCCCCGCCATTGTGGGGACCCTCGGCGTCGCGTTCGGTGCAGAGCGCTTCCCGGCCGCGATCGTGTGGTTGTTGATTGCGTGGTTAATTGGATATTGCGCGTTCTTCGCATTTGGACAGGCAGCGCGGGCGCGCACCGTGGAGCGTCGCCGCCAGTACATGCCGCCAGTACTCACCTACGGAGCGATCTCCCTGGTCGCGGTGACGATCGTGGTCGTGCAGGATCCGTCGGTGCTCGAGTGGGCGTGGCGTTACGCGCCGCTGGTCTGGATCGCGGTGTGGGAAACGCTGCAACGCAGGCCGCGCTCGCTGGCCAGTGGCGCGGCGACGACGGTCGCCTCCGCACTACTGGTCGCGGTAATCGCGCACCTAGCCGGGTTACCGACTGGCTGGTCCAGCCCGGCGATGGCGGCAACAACATTTTTGGCGCTCTACTTCACCGGGACAGTCCCGCTGGTCAAGACGATGGTGCGTGACCGCGGCAGCAGCGCCATGTTGGCGTTCAGTATCGGCTACCACGTGGTGGCAATCGTGGTGATGGTCGTATATGCCCTCCTTGTTGGGTTCGGTTGGTGGATGGTCGCGGTACTGGTGTTGGCACTGGCCCGCGCGGTGTACTTCCCACTGAGCGCGCGTCGCGGAAAGCGGTGGACTGCCAAGGACATCGGCAAGGCGGAGGTTGTGCCGTGCGTCCTGGCGGCGCTCGCGGCGCTTGGAGTGCTGCTCACTGGTTAGAACGGCGCCTGACCAGATTGAGCAGGGTGTATCACAGATCTTCCGCTTCTCTGGCGGTAAAGCTGGGATACTGTAGTTTATGTCCTCTCGAAAAATTCTGCTTCGTCCAGAGTATAGCCATCCAAGCTCTTTATGGCCGTCTAAAGAACTAGTAATCTCTGAGCCTAAAAACCTAGGGTTCTATCTTCCTGAGGAGATAGGGATTAAGCCAGCTTTAGGAAACGAAATCCTTGAGTGGACGAGGGAATTTCAGGATAATTTTCTCGAGAAACCCGATAGCTTTCATCAGCGCCCGCGCTGGAAAGACCAATTCGATAGATTTCAATGGTATGACGCGGGCTGGGATATCACGTACGCCTTGAGAGATTCATTCCCATCGACGCAGATCATTCCCCGGTTTTCGCAATTTGTTTTTTCCATCAATGAGCGAAGAGAGAATTTCGGAAAGCAGCCACTATGCCTTCCCGGGGACGAACGGGAAGGGTACGTGTCCATCAAGGAATGTCGGGAATAATGAAGAATTGTGGATCGCGCCGTCTGGGACAAATATTGCGAACCAAAACCTAAATTAGTTCAAGGGCTTCTTACCCGCGCCGATATATGCTTTTCCTCATAAAATAATCGATGATCAAACCTACAAGACCCCGTGGCCGGGTGACCCTCGTGTCAATATTCAAAATGCGAAGGGCAAGGCCAAGCCATATCAAGTGAACCAGGTTCTCGAAGCAATTGAGAAACTAGGCACGCAGAAGAGTGAATCGGAGTAGCCAGCATGGACATCAATAAGTACACCTATCAAGTCTCCTGGTCGGAAGAAGATCAGGAGTACGTGGCGACCGTGGCTGAGTTCCCCTCATTGTCTTGGCTGGATGCAGATCGGCACCAGGCCGAGCGCGGTTTGATTGATCTTGTGACTGAGGTTGTCGAAGACATGGAGGCCTCCGGCGAGGCGGTTCCCGTGCCATTGGGCAGTCGTAACTATTCGGGGAAGTTCAATGTGCGCACGTCTCCGTCGCTGCATCGGCGGTTGGTTATCGCCGCTAAAACAGAGGGAATTTCTCTCAACGCACTAGTCAATCAAAAACTCGCGTCCGTCTAACTGGCGCACAGACCACACACGCACTGAGATGCTCACGACGAGACGGCACTCGCAACGCTAGACCGGACCGGCGCGCGCCTTCTGCACGGCCCGGCCGACGCGCACGCTGACCTGCACGTCCGACTCGTCGACTTCGCACGTTTCGACGCTTCCACCGTTGGCCTGGGCAGTGTCGTTGGCGGCGGAGCAGGCGTCGACACCTTGGTAGCTGCCTCTTCTACACATCCAGATGTGTATAACAGGCAGTCTCTATCCGCGGCGGCCCCGGCGCCGCGGTGGTTCTCTCGTCCGTCCGCGGCGGCCGCCCGCTCGGCCCCTGCG
>NZ_LT622809.1:112102-114279 GCF_900099485.1 Corynebacterium sp. MC3 | reverse complement strand
CACCCCGACCCGCCACAGGGCCTCCACCCGGGACAGCTCCGGGGTGCGAAGCCCCGCGGCGTCGCCGGTGCGCAGCACGTGGCAGAACAGGGAGGCGTCGGCACGCAGGTCGGTGGGGGTGGTGTCGGGGAGTTGCTCGGTGGCGCGCAGCGTGGCGTCGAGAAGCGAGGAACCGGCCTGCAAGCTGGCGCTGATGTGCCCCAAGAACTGCGAGGCCGCCTCTTGGCGCCGCACCAGCACCTGCCCGGCGCGGCGTCGCGAGTAGGCGTAGAGTGCCGTCGCCCCGGCGAGCGCCGCAGCGATGACCACCGCCGCGCGATCCGTCACGATGACCAGCAGCGCCACCGCGAGCGCCACCGGCGGCACCCACCCCCACGACACCACGCGCGGGCGAATCCGATGCGCGGGCACCCCTCCCGTCCAGGCCACACAGGCCGCGAATGCGAACAGGTACGTCATGGCCGCTGCCAAATCACTCGCGTGGTCACCGGGTTGCCCTCCAGGGCACCGATCTGGTGCAGGACGCGGCGGCCGTCGGGGCGGCGCTGCATCACAATCACCGTATCCAGCGCCGGCGCAAGCTGCGCGTGCAGGGCGTCGCGCCCCATCCCGCCGAGCGCGGCGAGCGCCTCAAACCTGGCCGGGACCTCCTCGATCGCGTTGGCGTGCAAGGTGCCAGCGCCACCCTCGTGACCGGTGTTCAGCGCCGCGAGGAGGTCCGTCACCTCCGCCCCGCGGATCTCCCCCACCACGATCCGGTCCGGGCGCATCCGCAGCGACTGGCGGACAAGGTCCGCAATCGTGACCTGGCCGGCGCCCTCCGTGTTCACCGCCCGCGTATTCAGGTTCAGCACGTGCGGGTGGTTCGGGGTCAGCTCCAGGGTGTCCTCGATCGCCAGGATCCGCTCGTGCGGCGCCACCTCTGCGAGCATCGCGGAGAGCAACGTCGTCTTGCCCGAACCGGTCCCGCCCACGATGACGAAGGCGCGCCGGACCCGCACGATTTCACGCAGCATCTCGGCGCGTTCCTCGTCCATCGTGCCGCTGGCCACCAGCTCGTCGAGGGTGGCGGTGGTGGTGCGCAGCACGCGCAGCGACAGGCACGTGCCCGCCACAGCCGTGGGTGCCAGCACCGCGTGGAAGCGGATAATCGAGCCGTCCGGCCTGCGGAAATGGCCGTCGCAGTAGGGTTGGGCGTCGTCAAGGCGGCGCCCGCAGCGCAGCGCCAGGCGCGTGGCCAGTCGGCGCACGGACTCCTCGGAGTCGAAGCAGATCTCGCTGCGCTCGAGGCCGTGCCCGCGGTCCACGAACACGCGGTCGGGGGCGTTGACGCAGATGTCGGTCACCTCCCCGCCGGCGAGCAGCGGTTCCAGGGGCCCGGCGCCGGAGGTGTCGTCGCGAAGTTGGCGCATCGCCGCCAGCACGTCCACGTCACTGATAACGACGGCCTCTTCGCGAATCAGCGCCGCGAGCCGGGTGGCGTCGACCTCCCCGGGCTCGTCGGCCATGCGGCGTTGCACGCGTAGTAACAAGTCCTGATCCACTAGGCCACCTCCTCGAGCACAGCCTTCGCCGCCTTCGCAAGCCCAGTAGGCAACCGCTGCGGCAGGCCGCGCTGCTCGACGCGCTTCGTCAGCCCGCGGACCTGGCCGATGGTGGCCACCACGCGCGAACCCGCAATCGCGGCGATCTCGTCCACGCCGATGCCAGCCCACCCGATGTCCCTGACCACCAGCACGTGCCGCAGTCCTGCTCGCTCGCACTGGGCGACCAGTTGCGCCGCCGCCGACACCGCCCTGACCTGCGGGGCGACCAGGATCGCCACTACGTCGCAGCGCGCGGGCAGCTGCGAACACGAGGCATCCACCACGGTCACCCCGCCGGTGCCGAGCACCTCCACCAGCGCCTCAAGATCCTCCACATCATCCCCGAAACCAGCGCCGGAGACCTCCCTGCTACACGTCATCACCGCCACGCCGTCCGGGGTGACGGGCAGCGCGCGGCGCACGTCCTCGCGGGCGACCGCGCCCTCCCCGATCGCGATCTCGCCCCACCGCGCGCCGATCTCTTCCTCAATACCGAGCAGCAAGTCCAGCCCGCCGGAGTGCGCGTGCCCATCCACCAGGGTCGAGGGCGCCGCGGCCCTGGCGCACGCCGCCGCGAACGTCGAGGCCCCC
>NZ_LT622809.1:0-111414 GCF_900099485.1 Corynebacterium sp. MC3 | reverse complement strand
CCCCGGTCCGCTCCAGGTTCTGCCTCTTATACCCATCTAGAGGTGTATAAGGGACAGCCGATGACCCTGCCGCGTTCCTTCGGGGTCCGCAGCGCCCCGAGCGCGCGCAACAGCTGCCCGGACTGATCCGGGACGTCGTAGGCGCCGCGCTGCTGGCCGAGCTCGAAACAGTTCGGGCGGCGCAGTACCGCGGGTGGCAGGTGGGTGGCGAAGTGGGCGTCGATAAGTATGGCGAAGGCCTGCTCGCAGCGGCGGGCGACCTCCGCTGGCTCGGCGCTACTGAGGTCGGTGACGGGCATCCCTGTTGCCGCCGCGAGGTGCATGGCCTCGGGGTGCAGCGCCGCGTCGTTGACGGCGATGGTGATGTTGTGCGTGCTCATGGCTTCGAGCATCGCTGACGTCACACCGCCACTACAACGGTTCAAGGCGCGCCTGTGGATAACTCCCGTGCTGCCTGAGCGTTCAACCTCGTTTTGTGGAGAGCCTGCTGCACAGCCCAACGCGTTCGTGTATGTGGCGTTAGAATGTGCCTCATGGCTTCGAACTCGGCACCGGTAGCGGCGTTTTTTGATCTGGATAAGACGATCATCGCCACCTCGTCCGTGTTCGCGTTCGGCAAAGAGTTCCTGAACAACGGCATGATCACGCGCCAGGAAGCGCTGGACCTCTACCTGACCAAAGCCGCCTACATGCTCATCGGGCAGAGCAGCGAAAAGATGGACACCACCCGCGACAACCTGGCCAACATGATCACCGGCTGGAGCGTCGAGGACGTCACCGCTGTCACCACCGAAACGATGCACAACGTGATCACCCCGGCGATCTACTCGGAGGCCCGCGAGCTCATCGAGGCGCACCGCGAGCTCGGCCACGACGTCATTATTATTTCGGCGTCGGCAAATATTCTGGTGGCGCCGATTGCGAAGGAGCTGGGCATCGACATGATTGTGGCCAGCGAGGTCGAGGTTGTCGACGGCACCCTCACCGGCCGCATCACCCGCTACCTCAAAGGCGACGCCAAGGCCGAAGCCATCCGCGAATTCGTCGCCGAACACGGCTACGACCTGGATCGCAGCTACGCCTACTCCGACTCCGCCACCGACATCCCCATGCTGGAGCTGGTTGGCAACCCCGTCGCCGTCAACCCGGACCGGGCGCTGCGCAAGCACGCGCAGGCGGAGGGCTGGGACGTGCAAACGTTCAAAAACCCGGAGCCGCTGATCCAGATG
This sequence comes from Corynebacterium sp. MC3, assembly GCF_900099485.1. NCBI lineage: Bacteria > Bacillati > Actinomycetota > Actinomycetes > Mycobacteriales > Corynebacteriaceae > Corynebacterium > Corynebacterium sp. MC3. The sequence continues at coordinate 110,185 of NZ_LT622809.1, read as the reverse complement.
CCGAACGCGAAAGAAGTCGGTATCGGGGCGTCCGTCATCGCGGGCGTGACCGCGTTAGCCGTGGCAGGGACGCTGCTGGCGAAGGCCATTAAGAAAGATAAGTCTGCCTAAGCCCTGAGGGTGTGCGACAAATCCCATCAATGGTTGCTAGGGTTGAGTGCATTCAATAATCGCAGGAAGGTTGAACATACAGTGAGCAACGAAGGTCTGTACACCAGTGGAACGTCCGCAGTGTCCGCAAAGGTTAACTCGATTCCTTTGCACGACACCGATGTCACCCACCCGGGCAAGGACTCCATCGGTACGTTGATTTCGAACGCCTCCGAGCAGGTTTCCACGCTTGTTCGCGGCGAGATTGAGCTGGCCAAGGCCGAGGTCATCGGCGAGGCCAAGAAGGGCGCTGTTGGCGGCGGCCTGCTGGGCGTCGCGGGTGTTATCGCCCTGTACTCCTCCTTCTTCCTCTTCTTCGCGTTCGCCGAGATGCTGTCCTCCTGGATGCACCGGGGTTGGGCGTTCCTGATTGTCTTCGCCATCATGATCGCCCTGGCGGGCATTCTGGCGCTGGTCGGCGTGAAGAGCCTGAAGAAGATCCGCGCGCCGAAGAAGACCATCGATTCCGTCAACGAGCTGAAGAACCTGCGCCCAGGCCAGGCGCAGAAGAACCTTGCCAAGGACAGCTCGGGGCTCTACACGGGCTCGAACTAGGGCGTGCCAGACTTTTCGACGTCCCCTTCGGCTATCGACCTACCTGGTCCTTTTACCCACGAGTGGTTGCACACTCGTGGGTTGCGTCTGCATGCGGCCGTCGCGGGCGACCCTACGAATCCCCTGCTGTTGCTGCTGCACAGCGCGTTCGGCGGCTGGTATGACTACCGCAACCGCATCGCCGACTTTGCCGATTCCGGCTATCACGTCGCAGCCCTCGACCTGCGTGGCTGCGGCCTGTCCGACAAGCCGGTGCGCCGCAGCGGCGACGCCCTCCTGCTGCACGCCGGTGACCTGAAGGGCGCGATCCACACGCTGGGCCACGACTCCGCGGAGGTGATCAGCGCTGGCGCCTCCACCGTGATCACGAACACGCTGCGGGAACGCTCCCCGCGCCTGGTCACGCGCCACACCTCAGCACCATGGACCGGCAGCAAAGCCGCCTTTGTGCCGACGCCCCTCTACCGCCACTTCCCGGCCCTCTTCGACCAGCTGTGGCTGCGCGACCTGCTGCGCAACCAGCCCGAGGACGCCACCGCCGACCAACTGCGCCTGCGCCGGGACGGCACCCACATCACCAACGCGCTGCCCTACATTCTGGAGCTCGCGCGCATCGAAGCCCGCATGTAGCTAGCGCCCGACGCACGCCCCCGTACCAACCTGCTCACGCAGCCCAGCGATCTCGCCCGTACGCTCCAGGATCTGCTGCGCGGTGAGCACGTAACCGGTCTCCGTGGCGTCCACAGAGGCACCGAACACCATGCCCGCGACACCGCCGGACGGGGTCAGCATCGGTCCACCCGAGTTGCCCTGACGGATATTGCCGCGGATCGTGTACACCTGGCGTTGCACGTGCCGCTTCGCGTAAATATCGGGGCCAGACAGGCTGACTTGGTTGCGCACCCGCACCGGCATCGCTTCAAACGGGCCGGACTCCGGGAAACCCATCACCAGGGCGCTGTCGCCGGTGCGCAGCGTGCCCTCGGCCCAGCGCAGCGGCGCGATCCCCAGCGCCTCCGCGTGCAGCACCGCGATGTCCGCCTCCGAGTCGTAGAAGACCACTTTTGCCTTCTTCACCCCAAGCACCGTGTCCAGGGACACCGTCTCCGTACCCGCCACCACGTGCGCGTTGGTGAGCACGTAACCGTCCTCGATCACGAATCCGGAGCCCATCAGCCGCCGACTGCAGGACTCCGCGTCCCCCATCACGTGCACCACGGAGGCGCGGACGGCGTCGACAAGCTCGGGGCGCGCAACCGACGGGTCCGGGGCGTCGACCTCCGCGTGCCCATCCGAGGCAAACGGGGAAATCAGCGGCGGCAGACCCGAATCCGCCAGCACCGCCGCCACCTGCGACGGCAACTGCTTGCCCGCCGCCGGCATCGCAGCATCAATCTGCGTGAGCACCCGCGAGCTCTGCAAGTGCTTCGCCCACGCCCCCGGCAACGACGCCGCCAACGGCATACACACGCACCACACCAACGCCACCGCCACGGCCCCCTGGAACAGGGCACCGAACAGCGAATCGAGACGCTGCGCCGCCTTCCGTCGGAACCGGTCATGCACCCAGTCACCCACCGTCGATCCCGCGAAGGACCCCAGGCAGACCACCAGCACAACCACCACAATAAGCACCGCCACGCGCACCCACTGCGCGTCCGCGCGCTGAATCAACGGCGGCACCCCCACCACCGCGAGCGTCAGGCCAGCCACGATCCCCAGGGCCGACAGCACCGCCGAAAACGCACCGCGCCGCCAACCGCTCACACAGGCGGCGAGCACGATGATGAGGATGAGGACGTCGATAAGCACTAGAGCCCCACCGCTTCCTCGAGCTCCTCTAGCGAGCCGAACTCCTTCGGGAACAACCCCACCTGCTGCCCATCGCGCAACGCCAACGTCAACGGCACCACCGCAGGCAGCCCCAACGCGCCCGCGAACGCATTCTCACTGTCCTGGTAACTCGGCACATCGACACCCAGATCCCCCAACAACGCCGCCCCATTCGCAGCGTTGCCATCCGCGTGCACACCCACCACGCGCACGTCCGGGTGCGCCTCCGCCAGCGCGTCAAACAACGGCAACTCCGCGCGGCACGGCTCGCACCACCACGCCCACACGTTCACCACCGTCAAGCCCGACTCCGCCTCCTGGCCCGACTCCCCACCCAAACACGGCAACGCGACGCCGGCCACGGTCGGGCCCGGGCAATCCGGGCGCTGCGCCACCTGCGCCGTCGTGGCGGGCTGGTTATCCGGCTGCGCCGGATCCCCAGGGCGCAACAACTGCCACGCACCCCCAACCACCAGCGCCGACACCACCACAATCGCAGCGACGCTCGCAACCACCGACCTACTCGCGCTCACACCTGCTCCATCTCGCCCTTGACACGTTTCGCCGCCTCAGCAGGATCCGTCGGACCCTCCAGACCAAAGCTGGGACAATCGTACGCGATAGGGCAGACACCACATGCCGGCGACTTGGCATGACACACCCTCCGGCCCTCAAAAATGATCCGATGCGAAAACATCGTCCACTCCGAAGGCTCAATCAACTCCGCCACAGCATGCTCAATCTTCACCGCGTTCGAGCCCAAGGAGGCGTCGATAAGCTTCAGCCTGTGCATCAATCGCTGAAAATGCGTATCGACGGTCAGCCCCGGCCTCCCAAACGCATTCCCCCGCACAACGTGCGCCGTCTTGCGCCCCACACCCGGCAAGCTCACCAAGTCCTCCAACGCGACCGGCACCTCACCCCCAAAATCCGACACCAACTTCTGCCCCAACCCAATCAAGTTCGCAGCCTTCGCGCGGAAGAAGCCCGTCGGGCGAATGATCTCCTCCACCTCCGCCTGCGACGCCGCCGCATAATCCGCCGCCGTCGGGTACGCCCGGAACAGCGCGGGGGTGACCTGATTCACCCGCACATCCGTCGTCTGCGCCGACAACACCGTCGCCACCAGCAGCTCCAGCGGGTTCGAAAAATCCAACTCCGCATGGGCATCAGGGAACGCTTTCGCCAGCGTACGATTAATCCTCCGCGCACGACGCTTCCGCGCCAACGGCGACTCCTCCCCCTTCAACACCGGATGCTTACCAGGGACCCGCCGCTGCTGCGGCGTCAACGAACCAGACATGCTTTCTCACCTTAACGGGGTAAGCGATACGATGGACGCATGGCAGTACTCTTAGTCGTCGCGATTCCCCTCATTCTCGGGCTGTTCACCATAGGAATGGAACACCTAGAGTCCGCAGTCGTCGACTAGTGGTACAGTTCCCAATGTGGTGTGACTCACGCACACTTCAAGAGCTAACGTGACAACCGACACGGACTGTCACACCCGTCCACAAGGAGGATTCATGGAAGGCGCACACGAAATTCTCGCCCGCGCGGGCATATTTCAAGGCGTGGATCCCGCGGCCGTCGCAGCACTGATCCAAGACATGGAAACAGTCACCTTCAACCGCGGCACCACTATTTTCGACGAAGGTGAACCCGGCAACCGCCTCTACATCATCATCAGCGGCAAAGTGAAACTCGCCCGCCACGCCCCCGACGGACGCGAAAACCTCCTCTCCGTCATGGGCCCCTCCGACATGTTCGGCGAACTGTCCATCTTCGACCCAGGACCACGCACCTCCTCCGCAGTGTGCGTCACCGAAGTCACCGCGGCCACCATGGACTCCACGCTGCTGAAGAAGTGGATCGACAACCACCCAGAGATCTCCCAGCAGCTCCTCCGCGTCCTGGCCCGCCGCCTCCGCCGCACCAACGCGTCCCTCGCCGACCTCATCTTCACCGACGTCCCCGGCCGCGTTGCCAAAACCCTCCTCCAGCTGGCCAACCGGTTCGGCACCCAGGAAGGCGGCGTCCTCCGCGTCAACCACGACCTCACCCAAGAGGAAATCGCCCAGCTTGTCGGCGCATCCCGCGAGACCGTCAACAAAGCCCTAGCGACCTTCGCCCACCGCGACTGGATCCGCCTCGAAGGCAAGTCCGTGGTCATCGTGAACACGGAGCACCTCGCCCGCCGCGCGCGGTAGGCTGCTTTTCTAGTTTTTGCCTGTTTTGTGAGCCCCCCGGGCCTTCCCCGGGGGTTTTCTTCTGCCTGCTTGGGGGACCTCTTTCACCGTCAGTGCCAAAGGACGCACCTTATTTTGGATAGCCCTTTTACTACCAGGCTGTTTGAATGTCTAGTTTCTTCTGGATTGCGTCCCTTGGCACTGGGAGGGCCCGGCGCGCACCAAATTCCTACACTCGGCTTCGGCGACCTGGGCTTTTCCAGACCACCCCTGTTGGAAATGGGGGAATTTGGTGCCACGCAGATTGGTCCAAGCACCAAATTCCCACACTAAAACCCTACGAACTGGGGAAACGCAAAACTCGATCCCGAAACCCTGGAATTTGGTGCAGCGCCAGCCATGCAAAAGGCAACACAAAAGCCCTAGCTGCCAGCATCCACAACTAAGGCAACTAGGGCTCTAGAACTCAAAACACCAACAACTAGTGTTCCTTCAGGTAGCGCAGGGCGACGCGCGTGGACTGTTCCGCGGCGCCGCGGAGGACTGGGTCGACGTCGTCGTAGATGGCGTCGACAAGGGTGTTGATGTCTACGTCCTCGCCGTACTTCTTCAGGGCCTCACGGATCTGGTCGAGGCGCTGCTCGCGGCGGTCGATGTACTTGCGGGCGAAAGCGGAGAGGTCCGGGGCATCGGGGCCGTGGCCTGGCAGCAGCGGGATGTTCTTACCGCGGCGCTCCAGCATGGACAGCGTTTCCAGGTATTGCGCCAGGTCGCCGTCGGTTTCGGAGATCATGGTGGTGTGGCGGCCGGCGATGGTATCGCCGGTAATGATGCCTTCGAGCTGGTCGTCTTCGACGTCGTGGGTGTAGACGAAGAAGCAGGTAGAGTCCGCGGTGTGGCCCGGGGTCGCAACGACCTGGATCTTGGGGGAGACGCCTTCGATGGAGATGATTTCGCCATCGGTGAGTGGCTCGGCGCCGTGGGTGTAGCGGGCGTCAAGAGCACGGATTGGGGCGCCGGTGAGCTGCGAGAAGCGGCGGGCGCCGTCGGCGTGGTCGTGGTGGCGGTGAGTCAGGAGGATGAGGGCAACCTTGTCCGCTTTAGACTGCAGGACGTTGAGGTGGCCTTCGTCTTCTGGGCCCGGGTCGACGACGATGCTGTACTCGTCTTCGGGGTCGCGCACAACCCAGGAGTTTGTGCCTTCGAGCGCCGCGTAGCTTGGATTGGGCGCAAGAACGACCGCGACGGATGCCGTTACAGGACGCAACTGACTATAAGCGGGATGCTGCATGCCACCCACCCTACCGCCTTGCGCGCGGATTTTGCTGCGAAACAACGCGATTCCCCCGCTTAGGGGCACCGCGCGGTATCACTGCAGCTCGACGACGAGCTCCACTTCGACTGGGCTGTCGAGCGGCAGCACGGCAACGCCGACGGCGGAGCGGGCGTGGGCGCCGGCATCGCCAAAAATGTCGCCGATGACATCGGAGGCGCCGTTGATCACGCCTGGCTGGCCGGTGAAGGCGGGGTCGGAGGCGACGAAGCCCACGACTTTCACCACGCGCTTGATGCGCTCGAGGCCCACCAAATTATCGACGGCAGCTAACGCGTTGAGGGCGGCCTGCCGGGCGTAGCCGTAGGCGTCCTCGGCGGAGACGTCCGCGCCGACTTTGCCGGTGGCGGGCAGGGTGCCGTCGATAAATGGGAGCTGCCCGGAGGTGTGCACGTGGTTGCCGGTCTGCACCGCGGGAACGTAGGCCGCGACGGGCGCGGCGACGGCGGGCAGGGTGATGCCGAGTTCGGCGAGGCGCGCGGCCCAATCTGTGTGTGCCATGGCCTACTCCTGCGGGCGCTTCATATAGGCGACGACGCTGTCGGGCGTCGGCCCTGGGGTGACGGTGACCAGTTCCCAGCCGTCTTCACCCCAGGTGTCCAGGATTTGCTTCGTGGCGTGCGTGAGCAACGGAACCGTTGCGTATTCCCATTTCGTCATGGCCACTACCCTAGACGAATTCTAGAGGCCGATAATCTCGCGGCCGGCGACGAGGTGCTCGCCCCAGTCGTTGACCTGTGGGTTCTTGCGCAGGACGGCGCGGCGCTGGCGCTCGGTCAGGCCGCCCCACACGCCGAACTCGACCCGGTTTTCGAGGGCCTCGGCGAGGCACTCGAGTTGGACGGGGCAGCGTCGACAAATTTCTGCGGCCTTGCGCTGCTCGGCACCTTGCACGAAGAGAGCGTCTGGGTCACCTGTGCGACAGATTGCACGAGTAATCCACTCCCCACGGTCAAACACAAGATCCCCAGCAGAGTTCACACGGCGCGGAATGGCGCGGGTGTCCTCGTACGTCGCGGTTCCAAGAGTGGCAGTCATGAATCGGTCTCCTTTCAAGCGGAGGCAAAGTATAATACTTAGACCCATTAAGCGCTTGTAAGTGTATTCACAGGGTATGCACCTTGTAAAATGCATCACATGAAAGGTGGGGGCGTCCTATTCACTCTCCCCCGCGTTTCATTTAAGGTAACGGTGTGACTGCACTTCGTTCCTTTGGAAACCTTTTGCTCGGCCTTTGCGCCGTTGCGCTGGCGATTGCCCTGTGTTTGGCGCCGGTCGCAGGCCTGACGGGCCTCGCGATTGCGCGCACCGCGAATACAATGCAGTCGAATCTGCTCGACCTGACACACGGCGATGTCCCCGGTGTCACGACCGTTACGGACGTCAACGGCACCCCCATTGCGTGGTTATACAAACAGCGTAGATACGAGGTTCCAAGCGAAAAAATTTCAGCGCATGTAAAACATGCGCTGGTTTCCACAGAGGATCGACGCTTTTATATGCACGACGGCGTTGATATGCAGGGCTTCGCGAGGGCCATGGTGACCAATGTGCTGGCGGGTGGTGTCGAGCAGGGGGCGTCGACAATTAATCAGCAGTACGTGAAGAACTACCTGTGGCTGGTGGAGGCAGGTAACGACGAGGAGGCGCAGGCGGCGACCGAGCAGTCGATCCCGAGGAAGCTGCGCGAAATGCGCATGGCATCCGACCTGGACAAGACGCTGACGAAGGACGAGATCCTCACCCGCTACCTCAACCTAGTTTCCTTCGGAAACCACGCCTACGGCATCGAGGCCGCAGCCCGCATCTATTTCGACATCCCCGCCGCTGAACTGAACCCGCCGCAGGCGGCGCTGCTGGTGGGGCTGCTGCAGTCCGTGGAGTACCTGAACCCGTACACGAACCCGGAGGGCGCGACGCAGCGCCGCAACACCGTGCTGCAGAACATGGTGAACGAAGGCCACCTCACGCAGGCGGAAGCGGACCGCTACGCGGCGACCCCACTGGGCGTGGTGGACAAGCCGAAGGGCCTGCCGGACGGCTGCATCACCGCCGGTGACGCAGGCTTTATGTGCGATTACGCCCTGCAGTACCTGGAAAGCAAGGGCCTGAGCATCGACGAGATCGAGCGCGGCTCCTACACGATCACCACCACCCTCGACCCGGCGGTGCAGGCCTCGACAGTGCAGGCGGTACGCAACAACGTCAACCCAGCCACCCACGGCGTGGCCGAGGTCCTCAACGTGATCCGGCCTGGCACGGACTCCCGCGACATCCTCGCGATGGCATCCTCGCGCTACTACGGCCTCGAGCTGGAGAAGCACCAGACGATCATGCCGCAGCCGACCTCCATGGTGGGCAATGGCGCCGGTTCCGTGTTCAAGATTTTCACGGCGGCTGCAGCGCTCGAGCAGGGCTACGGCCTCGACTCCATGCTGAACACCCCGGCGCGCTCCGTGGTCTACGGCATGGGCAAGGGCGGCGCCGCCGGCTGCCCGCCGGGCGCCTACTGCGTGGAGAACGCCGGCGTCTACCCGCCGCAGATGACGCTGCGCGACGCCCTGGCTCAGTCCCCGAACACCTCGTTCATAGAGCTCATCCAGAGCGTCGGCGTCACCCCAACAGTGGATATGGCGGTGCGCCTGGGCCTTCGCTCCTACACCGAACCCAATACGTTTGGCGACGGCCGCTCCGTCGCCCAAGCCGCGAAGGAAGAGAACATGGGCTCCTTCGTGCTCGGCCCCACGGCTGTGAACCCGCTCGAACTGTCCAACGTGGGCGCCACGCTCGCCGCCGGTGGCCGCTGGTGCGAGCCGAACCCGATCAAGAGTGTCGTAGATAAGCACGGGCAGGAAGTGTTCATCCAGCGCCCGCCGTGCGAGCAGGTCATCGACCCGGACATCGCAGGTGCGCTCGCCCTCGGCATGTCACACGACACTATCGACGGCACCGCCAAGGACGCAGCCGCCGCCTCCCGGTGGACCGCGCCCGTCGCAGCCAAGACCGGCACCACGGAATCCCACCAGTCCTCCGCGTTCCTCGGGTTCACCCGCGGGATGGCCGGCGCACCGTACATCTTCAACGACGGCACCCAAACCACCCCGCTGTGCACCGGCCCGGTGCGCCAGTGCTCCGTTGGCAACCTGTTCGGCGGCAACGAGGCCGCGCGCACCTGGTTCCAGGCCGCCCACGGCGTCCCCGGCGCCGCGGGCGCAGGCCTACCACCGACCAACGCGACCTACACGCGCGGCACGAAGCAATCGGCGCTCGACGCCGTCGTCGGCCTCCCGGCCGCCACCGCGAAGCAGCAGCTCCAGGCGCAAGGGTTCAACGTGACCACCCAAACCGTCTTCGGCAACGGGGTGCCCGCCGGCAACGTCATCGCCGCGATCCCCGCCAACCCCGCGCTCACGCAGGGCACCATGGTGACCCTCAACGTGTCCGACGGCAGCGCCGCCGCCCCCACCGCGTCACCGTCGGCGTCCACACCCCCGCCGACCAGCACGCAGGCCCCCGCCGTCGACTTCGACGGCATCCAGCAATCGCTCAACGACGCCCGCGATGCGCTCACGAACGTCTTCCAATAGGACTGGGTTCTAGCTCAGCCTTAGCTCAGGCGGGCCTTGACCGCCGTGGAGAGCCGCTTGCCGTCAACACGGCCGGCGGCTTTCGCGTTCGCAGCCTTCATGACCTGTCCCATCTGCGCCATCGACTCCGCACCAACCTCGGCGACGGCCTCCTCCACCAGGGCGTCGACCTCCTCGTCCGTGAGCTGGGCGGGTTGGTATGCCTCAAGGATTTCGGCTTCGTGGAGTTCGGCGTCGGCAAGCTCTTGGCGGCCGTTCGTGGCGTAAATCTCCGCGGACTCGCGGCGCTTCTTCACCTCGCGGGCAATGATCTTCAGGATCTCCGCATCGTCCACCTCGTGCTTCGTACCCTCGGTCTCAGCGGTCTGGATCGCGGCCAGCAACATACGGATCGTGCCGGTGCGTTCCTTCTCCTTCGCCTTCATCGCGGTTTTCAGGTCTGCGCGCAGCTGTGCTTTCAATTCACTCATGTGGGAAAGCGTAGTCCATCTGTACGCTAGGACGCGTGAATACTTCCCTCAAACGCCTCACGCGTGCCGCCGGCGTCATCGCTGCGACCGGCATGGCCACCGCCGCGTACGGCGTGAGCCAGCTGAACAACTACCGCCTGAAGGAATACACCCTCCCCCTCCTCCCACCCGGCACCCTCAACGGGCGGGACTCCTTCGACATCTTGCACGTCAGCGACCTCCACATGATCCCAGGTCAACGCGTCAAAGCCGCCTGGGTCTCCAGCCTCGCCGAACTCCAACCCGACCTGGTGATCAACACCGGCGACAACCTCTCCGACCCCAAGGGCGTGCCCTGGGTCTTCCAGGCCCTCGGCCCCCTCCTCGACGTCCCGGGTGCGTTCGTCTTCGGCACCAACGACTACTGGGCACCCCGCCCCGTCAACCCCTTCAAATACCTCCTCGGCACCAAGCGCGAGCCCTCCTACGTCGACCTCCCCTGGGAAGGCATGCGCGCCGCATTCCAGGAGCACGGCTGGCACGACGCCACACACCGCAGGCTCGAGTTCAAAATTAACGACGTCCGCCTCGCCCTCGCCGGCGTCGACGACCCACACCACAACCTGCACGACTACTCCACCATCGCCGGCGCCCCCAACGCCGACGCGGACCTCGCCATCGCGCTTCTCCACGCCCCCTACCGGGAAGTCCTCGACGCCTTCGAGCGCGACGGCTACCAACTGGCGCTATCCGGCCACACCCACGGCGGGCAGATCTGCCTACCTGGCGAGCGCGCCATCGTCACCAACGCCGACATCGACCGCGAGCGCGCCTCCGGCCTCCACCGCTTCGGCCGCATGTGGATGGAAGTCTCCAACGGGCTGGGCACCTCCAAGTACGCCCCCGTACGGATCTTCTGCCCGCCATCCGCAGCACTCCTCCACATCACGGAGCGGCCCTGACCACGGCTTTTGTTTTTCGCGGGCACAGGAGTAAAGTAACCAGGTGCCCACGGGATATGGCGCAGCTTGGTAGCGCGCTTCGTTCGGGACGAAGAGGTCGCAGGTTCAAATCCTGTTATCCCGACCAATGAAACCCCGTCGCTTTCGCGGCGGGGTTTCGCGTTGCTCAGATGGGCTTGGGACCCGCGCACCACATTCCTTGTTTTTGGGGAGCACCGTCGGCGTTTCCCCAGGTCGCCAAGGGGCAGGGTGGGAATTTGGTGTCACGACGAACGGGCTAGACACCAAATTCCCGGTTTTTCGCTCGAAGATCTGGAAAAGCCCTGGTCACGAAAACCTCATGGGAAAATTTGGTGTCACCCCAACCGGGGCGAGTGCCAAAGGACGCAACACCATTTGGATTAGACGTCTAAACCTGCAGGTCCAAAAAGGCCTACTTTTTGGAAGATGCGTCCTTTGGCACTGGCTCACCATCTTTGGAGGAACCGAGGACGGTCATGCCGTGGTCGAAGCCCTCGGACTGGCATGCCTGGACGATCAGGGAGATCGCCAGGCCGCCGACTGCGATGGCTCCAAACGCGATAGCAACGGGCTGCAGCTGACGGGCGTCGACGCCGAACTGCCTGTTAATGGCGGCAATCTGGTCCTCGAACCCGCGGCCTACGTGGCGCAGGGAGTCGTTGAACTGCCCAAGAGCGGCGTTGATCTGTGGCTGCATCGTGTTCGCAACGCCAATGCCAACTGCGGCGGCGAGCCCGATTGGCAGCAGCCAGAGGATCGGGCTGTTGAGCGCGAACATGTTGGCCATGCAGCGCTTGAAGCCGTCGGCAGATGAATCGGCTGGAGTGGGAGTAGATGTGGTCGGCGCAGGCGTGGTCGGACTCGTGGTAGTGCCGCCCTTCGCGATGACCCCCACGACTGTTTTCACCTCGTACGTTGCGCCCGAGGCGGTGGTGACCATGACTGGGATGTCGACCTTCTCGCCTACTTCGGCGGAGGCGGGTGGGGTGACCAGCAGGTCGCCGGTTGCGGACACGGAGGCCCGCCACCCGGTCGGCAGATCACCGATCTTGTAGGTGTTGCCGTCGGTGTGGCCGCTGATCTTGATGGACGTCGGCACGCCCGGCGCGGTGATGGCCGGCGGGTACGACGGTGCTGGCGCTTCAGTCGGCGCAGTTGAAGGAGCAGTCGGAGTGGCAGTCGGGGACGGCTCCGGCGCAGCAGTCGCGGAAGAAGTAGGTTCAACTGGCCCGGTCGGCACGTTGGCCACGGTGAAGACGGCCTGGGTGGTGTAGGCCTCGCCGTGGGCTGGGGTGACGGTGACGGGGACGCGGATCCAGGTGCCTGGGGTGGTGGACTTCGGCGCGGTCGCGGTAACGGTGCCGTGCTCGTCGACGCTCACCTTCCAGCCATTGACCCGGTCGGGTACCGAGTAGCGGTTGCCGTCGGTGGCATTCGTTGCAGGCTGAGTACTCGTCTCGCCGGGAAGGACGGAGGCGGAGGCGTAGCTGACGTGCGGGGATTCGTCGGTTTCCTTGATGGCCGCGAATGCCGGAACGACCAGGATGGCTCCGTCGGTGTAGGTGACCTTGACGGGGATGAGGATGGAGTCGCCGGGCTTGGCGTCGGCTGGCGGCGTCGAGAAGACGCGGCCGTGCTCGTCGACGGTGGCGGTCCAGCCTGGGATGGTTGGCTTCCACTCGGGGTCGATTTCGAAGGTGGCGTCGGAAGGAACCTTGGAGCCTTCGTGGAGAGGGACCTCGTCGGTTGCTCCCGGTTCCTGGACGACCTTGCCGTAGGTTGGCACGATGTGGCCGACGCCGACCTCGATGATGCGCTTGACCGGGGTCTTGGTCGTGGTGGTGTGTTCGACGGGGTTGCCGACGACGTGGCCGTCGACAAGCTGCCAGGTCTTCTCCGTGATGGTTTGGCCGTAGGAGCCTTCCTGGATGGTCTTGACCACGCCGGCGGGCAGGCTGTCTACCTGGCGGATTTCGGTCTTGAACGGCACGGGGGTGTGGATGGTCTCGCGTAGCTCTGTCTGCTTGGATTCCTTCTTGGTGCCGACCAGGATGAGTTGGTCCTCGGCCTCCACGACCTGCGGTTTCTGCGCGATGCCGTCGATAATTTTGTAGGAGATCCTGCCCACCTTGCCGCGCTGTCCGACCTTGTGGGTGCCGGCCTCGAGCGTCGGGTCTTCCCGGATGATGACGCGGTACGGCGTCTCTTCAGACCAGTGGATTTCCGGCGTGACGCCCGGTGTTTCCTTCGTGCCGACGCGCACGATGCGATCCTGCGGGTCCGCGATGCGCGTCTGCTCGATGCGTGTGCTGACCACCTCGGAGTTCGTGATGGTCCTGGTCGTGGTCACTTTGTCGGTGCCGAGCACGCCGGGGTGTTCGGCGTCGACGACCTGCGTGCCTACGTCGAGTGTGGGGTCGAAGACGATCTGCGTCTCAAACGGCACAATGACTTCGTACTCGGTGTTGATGTCGAAGGAGACGTCTGGCGCGGGCTCGCTGACCACGACGAACGCGGCGGTGACCACGTCTTTCGAGCCGTCCTGGTAGGTGACGGTGACGGGGACGTTGAGGTGGTCGCCAGACTCGGCGTCTTTCGGTGGGGTCGCAGTGACGGTGCCTTTGCCGTCGACGCGCAGCTTCCAGCCGTCGAGGCTCGCGGGCACGCTGAACGGCGCCTTTTCCGCGAGGTCGCGGGCAGGGATGCGGGTGGGCTCGGTGATCGCAGATCGCTTTTCGACGCCCGGCTTCGCCTCCTGCTGCTCGTATCGCGGCTCGTAGACGGCGCGCTGCTCGCCGAGCACCACCACAGTGGCGACGATGATGGCGGTCGTGCCGTCCTTATAGGTCACGCGCACCGGGATGTCCGCGGAGCTGCCAGGTACGGCGCGCTCGCTGACCGGGGTGGTGATGGTGCCCGTCTTCGGGTCGATCTTGACCTGCTCCCACCGGAGGTTACGCGGCGGAGCGATGTAGTGCTTGTCCTTCGGGTCCGTGATCAGTGCGAACTTCGGTTCCGAGATGTCCCGGACGCTTCCAGTGTCCAGTTTGCTCGTGACCGTGGTGCCCGGCTTGCCCGACTTGGTCTGGTACCGCGGGTTGTTCATGCCCTTGTCGTCACCGACGACGGTGAACGCCGCCGGGACGTCCGCCTCGGAGCCGTCCGGGTAGCGAACGTGGATGTCGATGATCGCCTGGTCACCGGGCCGCGCGTCCTTCGGCGGAGTGGCCGTGACCACGCCCTTCTTCGACACGTCGAACGTCCAGCCGTCCGGGAGTTGCTCCGGCAGGCTGTACTTCGCCTTCATCGGGTCCGCCAGCAGGGTGCTGATCATCGAGGAGACCGGCAGCCCGGGCTTGGTGAAGCTCTGCGGGTAGTTCGCAACGTCGGTGCCCGTACCGTCGCCGATCACGTTGATGGTGGCGGTGGTTTCCTGCGGCACAGCGCCGCTGGCGTAGTGGGTACGCACCGGCACCGTGATGTAGGCGCCCGGCAGCGCGGTGTCCGGGATGGTGACGGTCAGCTCGCCGGTGGTGGCGTCGAGGGTGACGTTCCAGTCGCCGACTTTGTACTGCTGGGAGCCGTTAGGGAAGGTATAGCGGTTCGGAGTTTCGTCGATTTCGTTGCCGCCGAGGCCAACCTTCGGCACGGTCGGCGTGAGCGTCACGCTGTCCGTCGCCTTGCCCGAAATCGAGCCATACGACGGCACCTTCACGTCCGAGAACACCTGGAAGGACACCGGAGCTTCGTCGGTCGTGCCGTCCGGGTAGGTCGCCTTCACCACGGGTTTGATGGTGGTGAAGTTCGGCACGGTTGCCTTCGCCTTCGCGGTGACGGTGCCCTGGTCGTCGATTGTGACGTCCCAGCCGTCTTTGTCGGAGGGGGCGTCGATAAGCTCGAATTTCTTCGGCTTGATGACGTCCCCCTTGCCCAGCACCCGTGTCAGGCTCGCTGTGGCGGTAAGTGTTGTGTTTTGGGCGCCCCGCACTGGCTCCGCGGGGTACTCGAGGTTGGTCTGCTGCGTGTGATTCGGCTCGACGACAACGAGCAGCGGGATGGCGTCCTTGGAGCCGTTCGAGTAGAGAACATGCACCACAGGCTGCGCAAACGTCCCAGGCGTCGGCTTATCGACGCCCTCCGGCGCCGTCATGATCACCCTGTAGTCGCCCTTTTCCTCGTCGGCGAACTTGGCGGTCCAGCCGTCGTAGACGAGGCTCTCGTCGAGGGTGATGGTGGCGTCGAACTCCTCTTTCAGGTCGGCGAGGGTGTGCCCGTTTGCGTCGCGACGCTCCTCGAAGACGATCGCGCCCTTTGAGATCCCGGAGGTGATGGTGACCTCAGACCTGGTGAACTGCGGATCGTGGTAGAGCGTGTCGTCGACGCTGATCGCGTGCGAGCTGAGCTCGTTGGCGGTGTTGTAGCGTGGCAGCGCAATGGAGCTGGCCGTTACCCCAATCCTTGTATCTTCGTACGCGTGGTTCTGAGCGATAGCCTCGAGCTCCTCGACGCTGCGCGGCAGCGCAACCGCGGTAAACGTGAGGCCCTGGAGGCCGTCGAGCTCGGCGTCGTCGGCGAACTTCGGCCAGGTAAGGAAGAAGTCGGAGCCGTCACGAGTGATGGTGACGTGCTCGAGCACCTTGCCGCTGCCGTCCGCGACCTGGATACGCAGGCGGCTCAGGTCACGTTCCGTGAACATCCCGCCAGCAGAGGCGATCTTGACCTTCTCCCCCGGCTTGATCACGGCCTTCGAAATGTGCTCCCAATCAAGTTTGAGGGGGACGCAATCGTCGGTCTCGCTCGGCCAAGGGTTTGCGTTCGCGTCAGCTTGGAAGTTTTGGCTTTTGAAAAACCTGTGGTCAGAGTCTTCCTTTGTGTAAGCCCCTTTCCACGCAAAGGTGAGCCCTTCCGGACTCACGGCTTGTTGCTGGAACTGTTCCGTGAAGGGGAACGCGCCGTTCAAGTTGCGCTGAACTCGGGAAGCGGTAATCTCGGCGGGCTCAGCAGTGTTGTTCACCGTGAACGGGTTACCGCCATCGAGCTTCTCACCCGCGGGGACAACGCCTAGCTCGCCAGCTTCGACTGGAACAGGCCCGCTGTCGCTAAACCCTGTATCCGTGAAGGTGCGCTGCTTGTCCGCGTTGAAGTGCAGCTGAATGCCGAACTCAGTTGCACTCTCGGAGTACTCGCCAGGGTTGAGCGCGTCAAACCTGAAACCCGCAACGTCCTTGCCATCATCGTCCTTCTCCAGCACCACTCGGCAGGCATCATCGCCCAGCCCCTCTGACTTCGCCTGCTGCTCAGCGCCGATCACCGCACCGGTGTACGCCAAGTTCTCCTGCGCATATGCAGCAGGGGAAGGTACAACCACAGCCGCGCTCCCCAACGCGAGCGCTATCGCAGACGTTACGGTAATTCCAACACGTACTTTCCGACGCCCCGCGCCCGGAAATGTGCCTTGCATGTGGCTGCCCTTCACTTTTCACAACGATTTGTCAGTAACAGCGTAATTCGGGCTGTGCGCTTCGTACACTCTTAACGTTGCATAAGTGACAATAAGTGAAGGCCCCGCCAGCCGAAGCCGACGGGGCCTTCCCCATCCCTAACCCCTTTCTTGCCCACAATGGGCGAAAGGAGACCACTCAATCCAAGCCCCTATTACTTGAAATGAGCACCGCTAGATTAACACAAACCCATCCGAAAGTAGGAACCATGTCCGTGTGCTCGGATTATTCCTCCACGTGAACCGCAACGTCACGTCGCTGCGGTACTCCGCCCAGCAGCCCGACCGCCGCGACGAGCGCGCTCATAGCGATACCAATCCATAGTGCCTGCGCAGAGCCGTTATTGCCCGCGCTCGAGAGCGACGCGGCCAGCCAGTGCATCGGCATCGCCGAAGAAAGTGCCTCGAGGACCCCACTAACAGGGGCAGCCGCGGCGGCTTTCCAAACCCACCCGACTACCCCCATCTGAAGAATTATCAGGATTGCGGCAACCAGACTCCCCCATCCGCGGCCAAACAGCGCCGCGAGCGCCGTCGTCACACCAACGGAGGCGGCCGCACCGCACAGCAGCGCGAGAGCCGCGATTCCCAGGGTCGCCGGGCTCAAGTTGTGGCCGAGGATAAACACAAGGGTCCAACCGGCGACCGCCAGGAGCACGACGCCTAGCGCCTGTCGCTTATACACATCGAGATGTGGCTAAGAGACAGGGTCCCGCCATCGTGCGCCAGGTCGCCACCCGCGGCGGCCACCGGCGAGGCCAGGGTGTCCATGGCGTTGCTCTTATACACAAGTAGATGGGTTAAAGAGACAGCGCCACGCACCGCGCGAATCTGGTCGGCGGTCAGGTTCGCCATGTGGTCAATCTTTGCGACACCCTCATCAAGCTGTGCAATACCGCCGACCGCGCCCTGCGCCTCGTTATTGAGCTGAGTCAGTCCACTCGCCAGCTGCTGGGCGCCGTTCGTGGCCGTGTAGACGCCGTCGTGGTAGGCGTAGCCCGGCACCGCTAGCTGGTTGGCTACCTCGCGGGAGCCGTCGCGCAGCTTGTTCATCTGGGCGACAACCTCCGGCGGCAACTGGGCATTGTCCGCCTGGACCTTCAGTTGTTGAAGCTGCTCGCGTGCGGCGATGACGTCCGGGTCCTTGGAGGCCTTCGTCGATACGAGGGCGCGGTCGATGGCAGCCGTGACCTGGCCACGCACCGCGTCGAAGGCCGTGGCCTGCTCAACAACCTGGCCAATCGCGTCCGCGACCTCCGTCGCGCCACCCCCGAGCTGGCCCGTCGCCGCCTGTAGCTGCACCATCCCGGCCGACAACTCCTGCGCACCAGCCTGCGCCTGGGAGATCGCGGCGACGAGTTCGTCGGCGCCGCCGGTGAGTTGGGAGGTGCCGTCGACAAGCTCTTTGGTGCCCTGCGTGAGAAAACCGGCCTGCGTGTTGGCCTCCCCCGCCGCGCGGCGTGCCTCGTTCGGATTGCCGCGATCCGACGGCAGCTGCGGCGCGCTGGCGTCCCCCTGCGTAGACATCCAGGTACTCACCGGGCTCAACGGCAGGAACGCCGCAACAATACACACCAACAACACACACAACACGCGCCACTTCATGGTGCACAATGTAACCCCTGCAACTGCATGAATGCTGGAAGGCACACCGCACGCTCCCAAAGATGTTGTGGCCTTGTCCAAGCTTGTTGCTACCCTTTAAAGCAACTGACAGTTTTCAAATCCCAAACTCAGAGAGGGTTCACCATGGCACTACCTCTCGTGCTCGCATTCGTGGCCGCGACGGTTCCGCTATCGCCGCTGCTCGTGCGAGTTTTCGACAGGAAAGCAGGCTGGCCGCTGGCGCTCCTGCTGTTCGCCGCAGCGGTCACGCTGGGCCGCGAATTTCCCAGCATTTCCCAAGGCAACGTGGAAACGTGGTCCCTTACGTGGGCCAACGACATCCTCGGGCCCGGCACCGAAATCGCGTTCTCACTGCGCGCAGACGGCCTGAGTATCTTCTTTGCGTTGCTCGCGCTCGTCATTGGCGGCATTGTCCTTATATATTCGGCCGCATACCTGCCGAAGCGCGAGGGCAACACCAGCTTCTATACCATCATGACGGCGTTTACCCTCTCGGTACTGCTGCTCGTGCTTGCGGACGACACCGTGCTCCTCTTCATCGGCTGGGAACTCGTTTCGATTGCCTCCTTCCTGCTCATTGCGCGCTCCGGCTCCGGCGGCGAGGCCGGCTCCTACCGCACGCTCATCCTGACCTTCTTCGGCGGACTGACGCTGCTGGCGGGCCTGGCGGTCGTCTCCGTCGCGGCAGGAACGACGCAGCTCAGCGCAGTGCTCGCGTCGCCGGTCTGGGCACAGTCTCCGGGGCTGACCACCACGGTGGCACTGCTCATCGGCTTCTCCGCCTTCACCAAGGCCGCGCAGTTCCCCTTCCACTTCTGGCTGCCTGAAGCCATGGCGGCAGCCACGCCAGTCTCCGCGTTCCTGCACGCAGCGGCAGTGGTCAAGGCGGGCGTCTACGTCCTGCTGCGCTTCTCCACCATCTTCCACGACGTCACCGCGTGGAACACGCTGCTGCTGGTCACCGGCCTGTTTACCGCGCTGATGTCGGCAGCCTTCGCCATTACGAAGACGGACCTGAAGCACCTGACGGCCTACTCCACGGTCTCCCACCTGGGTTGGATCGTCGCGGCGATCGGCATCGGCACCCCGGCGGCGCTTGCCGCCGCGATGGTGCACACGCTGGCCCACGCGCTGTTCAAGTCCTCCCTGTTCATGCTCATCGGCGTCATTGACCACCAGGCCGGCTCCCGCGACATCCGCCGTCTCGGCCAGCTGTACAAGCAGCTGCCGTTCACCTTCGCCTCCACCTGCGTGGCCGCGGCCTCCATGGCCGCCATCCCGCCGCTGTTCGGCTTCATTTCGAAGGAATCCATCCTCACAGCGTTCGACGCCACAAGCTTCGGCCCGCTGCTGCTCGCTATCGCCGGGCTTGCCGCCCTGCTGACCTTCATCTACTCGGCGAAGATCGTCTTCGGCGCATTTATCGACGGCACCAAGCCCATGCCGCACGTCACCGAAGCGCCCGTCGCGCTCTGGCTGCCAGCCGCGCTGCCCGGCCTGACCTCCCTGGTCCTGCCGTTCACGCTCGGCTGGGTAGATAACCCGATCAACGCGGGCGTGCGCACCATCACTGGCGACACCGAGTTCCACTCGCACCTGGCACTGTGGCACGGGCTGAACGCGCCATTCATCGTCTCGCTCATCGTGCTCGTGCTGGGTGTTTGCTTCGTCCTCTTCGTGCGCAAGCCGTTCTTCGCGGCCGTCGAGAACAAGCAGCTGCTGCCAACCAGCGGCAATGACCTACTCAACGCCATGGTCCGCGGGCTTTCCAAGGTGGGCCGCTGGCTCGGCGCGATGGCGGACACGTTCAACCCGTCGCGCCACCTGCTGCCACTCGTGCTGTGCATCCTCGTCCTGGGCGTCAGCACCGCCGTGCTCACCCAGGGTGTCGACGGCATGCCGCTCGCCCCACGCGCCGAGGGCATCGACGTGTGGTGGGACCTCATCCCATTCGCCATCATCGCCCTGTCCGTCATCGGCCTGGTGCGCACCCGCTCCCGCCTCGCCGCGGCGGTACTGCTGGGCACCACCGGCGTCGGCATGACGCTGCAGATGCTCATGCTCGGCGCACCCGACGTGGCGCTCACCCAGTTCCTCGTCGAGTCGCTGACCGTCGTGATCATCATGGTGGTGCTGCGCTACCAGCCACGCACCTTCCCCAAGACCCCGACCTCACGCAAGGTCTTCGCGGCCGTCGTCGCTGCCATCGCCGGCGTGGTCGCCTTCCTCGGCGTCTACGCCCTGCTGGGCCGCCACGACCGCTCCGACCTCGCCCTGTGGTACCTCACCGAGGGCGGCAAGATGACCAGCGCCGACAACATCGTCGCCGTCATCATCGTTGAGTTCCGTGGCTTCGATACCCTCGGCGAGCTCTCCGTGCTCGGCATGGCGGCAGTGGTCATCGCGGCCGTCGTCCAGTCCATGCCACGTCACATGTTCGAGGCCGGCACCCGTCCACGCCCGTTCGGCCAGTCGCAGCTCAACTCGCTGCCACTGCGCAAGGCATCCGCGCTCGTCGTGCCGATCCTCGCGCTGCTGTCCGTCCTCATCTTCTTCCGTGGCCACACCGCGCCCGGCGGCGGCTTCGTCGCAGCGCTCGTGCTGGCCACCGCGTTCGGCCTCAACTACCTGTCCCGTGGCGCGGACGCGTACGTCGTCAAGCAACTCACCCCGATCAGGCTGACGGGCTGGGGCATCATCATCGCCATCAGCTCCGGCTTCCTCGGATTCCTCGAAGGCGGATTCATGTACGCCATCCACGGCACCATCGCGGGGGAGCACATGACGACGTCCCTCATCTTCGACTTCGGCATCTACCTCGCCGTGCTCGGCATGGTCACGCAGGCGCTCAACGCGCTCGGCGGCTACCTGCGCCCCGGCACCGAGATTTCCGACCTCACCTACACCCGCGGCGGCGAAAACCCACTGCCGGATGTACCAGAGCCGGAAGCACCCGCCGAGCCTGTCGACGCCCACCCAGCCCCACTCAACCCCGCGGAAAACCCGCGCCCAGTTACCACGAAGGAGCTGTAAACCACATGGTCATGGCACTTACCATCGCGGTCCTGGTTGCAGGGTCCGTCTACATGATCCTCCAGCGCGGCATGGTCCGCATCATTTTCGGCATGTCCCTGTTCGGGCACGCCTCCAACCTGACACTGCTGGCCACCGGCGTCGGCGCCTGGCGCGGCGAGGCATTCCCCTCCCGCACCGCCTTCGCCGACCTGTCCGACCCGCTGCCGCAAGCCTTCGTGCTCACCGCCATCGTTATCTCCATGGCGACGACCACGATCCTGCTCATGCTGGCCTCACTCGGCAAGGATGACGACACCATGGACAACCCGACCGGCGTCGCAGGCACCTACGACCTGATGCGCCTGAGCCCGTCCGCGCTGTCCACCGCAGGCCGCACCGCGCGCCTCAACCCGAACAAGATGAACAACACGGAAGGAGCACCACGCGCATGAGTGCGGACGCAATCCTCCCAGTCTTCGTCGCGCTGCCGCTCATCATGGCGGCGGTGACGACGCTCAGTCCCTGGAAGCGCGGCAACGACGCCCTGGGCCTCATCATCCCCGCTATCAACCTCGGCCTGGCCATTTGGCTGTACAGCTACACCGCCGAGCACGGCACCATCTCCCACGTCATCGGCCTGTACCAGGGTGGCGTCGGCATCTCCTTTGCTGCCGACCAGTTCTCGGCCATCATGCTGATCACCACCATGATCGTGGCGCTGACCTCCAACTGGTTCGCCAGCGTGGCCGGTGAAACCCAGGCGCGCTACTTCACGCCGCTAACCCTGGTGCTTATCACCGGTGTCTCCGGCGCACTGCTCACCGCGGACCTGTTCAACTTCTTCGTCATGATCGAGGTCATGCTGCTGCCGTCCTACGGCCTCATCGCCATGACCGGCACCCGCAACCGCCTGCTGTCCGCCCGCACGTTCGTGCTGGTGAACCTGGCGGCGTCGACGCTGCTCGTGATGGGCGTGGGCTACATCTACGGTGTTGCCGGCGCCGTCAACATCGCCGCCCTGCGCGGCGCCGCGGCCGGCAACGGACCGATCACCGTGGCCACCGGCCTGGTCGTCATCGCCATCGCCGCCAAAGCCGGCGTCTTCCCGGTCCATACCTGGCTGCCACGCACCTACCCCTCCACCAGTGCCGCCGTCATGGGCCTGTTCTCCGGCCTGCACACCAAGGTGGCCGTCTACATGCTCTTCCGCATCTGGGTGGTCATCTTCGACATGGACGCGCGCTGGAACGCACTGATCATCGTCATCATGGTGATCTCCATGCTCATCGGTGGCTTCGCCGGCCTTGCTGAGCACACCATGCGCCGCGTCCTGGGCTACCAGATGGTCAACGGCATGCCGTTCATCCTCATCATGCTGGCCTTTACTAACGACGACGCCCGCTACGCCCTCGCCGCCGGCCTCATGTACACGCTGCACCACATGATCACCATCGCAGCACTCGTGCTCAACGTCGGTGCCATCGAGGAAACCTACGGCACCGGCACCATCTCGAAGCTGTCCGGCCTCGCACGCCGCGACCCGCTCACCTCCGCGGTATTCGTCGCCGGCGCGTTCTCCATCGTCGGCTTCCCGCCGTTCTCCGGCCTCTTCGGCAAAGTCACCATCGTGCTCGCCGCCGCTACACCCGGCGACTGGCGCTCCTGGGTGGCAATCACCACCATCATCGTCGCGTCCTTCGGTGCGCTGCTGTCCATGATGCGCGTCTGGAAGCGCGTCTTCTGGGGCCGCCCAATGCAGCACTACCCGAAGGCCCTCAACGTCCGCGCGAAGCTGCTCGCACCGTCCGCGCTGCTCATGTTCATGTCCCTCGGCATGTTCATCGGCGCCGGCCCACTCTGGGCAGCCAGCACCGCGGCCGTCGACAGTCTTCTCGACGTCGACTCCTACACCACCGCCGTCCTCGGCGACGACGCCATCGGCATCCCCGATGTGGACACCCTCCAAGGAGGTAACTAACCATGCTGCAACGCTTCGCACACGGCGTGGGCTACACCGCCTGGCTCATCAAAGAAATCTTCGCCTCCGGCTTCAGCGCGGCCGCGGCCGCGTTCAAACCCAACACTGGGCTGGACCCGATCATCATCTACTACCCGCTGCGCCTGACCACCGACTGGCAGATCTTCTGGTACTCCACCTCCATCACCGTCACCCCGGGCACCCTGTCCCTTGGACTGCGCTACCCCGCCCAGGAAGACGGCCCGATCGTGTTGCTGGTGCAGGCCGCGTTCGGCAGCGACCCTTTGGAGCAGATCGCTGGCCTCATCGACATGGAAGAGCGCATCAACCCGGCAGTCAAAGCCACCCCGTTGGACCCAGCAACCATCGGGTGGGACCCCTACGTGGACCTCGGCGACCCCGACGACCACACCCTGCCACCAGCGGAAAGGATGGACTAGAACATGTTTGAAATGATCCTCATGGGCTGCGTCATCGTCATGGCGCTCAGCCTGCTCGTCGGCCTCGCTGGTCTGATCCTGGTCAAGGACGAGCTTTCCCGCGCCGTCATGGCCGACCTCATTTTCTACGCCATGGTCACCATCTTCCTCGTCTGGTCCATCTGGACCCAGACCATGATCGGCTACGAAATCGCCATCCTCGCAGGCCTCGTCTGTGGCGTTATCCCGACCATCTCCATGGCCCGCATCATCACGAGAGGACGCCGCTAATGACCATCATCGAAATCATCGTCGCAGCGCTCGTCATCGTGGCCACCCTACTGGTGGTCGCCACCGCGCTCCTGCAGCTGCGCGCCCCCGACGCACTAACCCGCGCGAACCTACTCGGCCCAACCGTCTGCCTGGCCTTTCCGATCCTGGTCGTTGCCAAGCTGATCTGGTCCTGGTCCACCACCGGCTTCGACCTCAATGACTTCCTCCGCGCCATCATCGCCATCGCCGGCGTATGGATCGTCGGCTCCGTCGGCTCCTTCATCATGGGCCGCACCCTCTACGGCGTGACCGTCTCCGATAAGCGCGACCGGCACCCGAACCGGCCGAACTACCGGATTTAGGTTCCGGTTCTGGAGGTTTGCGCGCGCTCAAAACCGTTCATAGCGTGGGCTTAAAGGAGTGCGATGCAGGTCGCGCATTTTCACCCGCCCGGGCCGATTTTCGGTGACCAGCATCGCACTCCATTAACACCTCGACACGAACAAAACGCTTGGGGTGGTGCCGTGTCTGTACCCCAAAAACGCCTAAACCCGCCGGGACGTCACCGTCCTGGCGGGTTTAAATCGTTAAGGGTTACTTCTGCTGCGCTGCGCGCTTAGCGGCGAAGGATTCGCGGACCTTGGTTTCCAGGTCAGCGTCGACCTTGCCCCAGTATTCGTAGACGCGCTCCTCGATCTCCTTGTTGGTGATCGCCATCATCTTGTTCGTGATGTTGTGCACGAAGCGTTCCTTGGCGGCGTCGTCGAAGACGTCGCGGTAGAGGGTGCCGGCCTGGCCGAAGTCGTCATCCTCGGGGTGCTTAACGTAGGCGGCGCGCACCAGGTCGGTGCCCTCCGGGTCCGGGTTGATGTAGAGGTTCTCGGCGAGGCCGAGGTCCTGGCCGCTGGCGGAGGTTTCGCCGTCGTCGAGGTAGCCGGCGCCCTTCTCGTAGGAGTTCGGGCTGTAGTTTGGCTCGTTCTCCTCGTTGAAGAAGTACGCCATGGAGCCACGCTCGGCGTAGGTGTTCACCTGGTTGATCGGGCGGTTGACCGGCAGGTCCTTGTAATTGGCACCGATGCGGTAGCGCTGCTGGTCAGAGTACGCAAAGACGCGAGCCTGCAGCATACGGTCCGGGGACAGGCCAATGCCTGGGACCAGGTTGGCTGGGTCGAGTGCCAGCTGCTCGATCTGGGCGTGGAAGTTCTTCGGGTTGCGGTTGAGGACGAAGTAGCCGACGTCGATAAGCGGGTAGTCCTTCTGCGACCACGTCTTGGTGAGGTCGAACGGGTTGAAGCGGTAGTCTTTCGCTTCCTCGAACGGCATGATCTGGACCTTGACGTCCCAGATTGGGTAGTCCCCCTCCTTGATGGCATTGAAGAGGTCCTCGCGCTGGAAGTCCGGGTCCGTGCCGGCCTTCTCGGTGGCTTCTTCGTCGGTGAAGCATTCCCAGCCCTGGCGGGTCTTGAAGTGGTATTTGACCCAAACTGGGGTGCCTTCCTCGTTGATCCACTGGAAGGTGTGGGAGCCGAATCCGTCCTGGTGACGGGAGGTCTTCGGAGTGCCGCGGTCGCCGAGCAGGTAGGTCACCTGGTGGGCGGATTCAGGGGTGCGGGTCCAGAAGTCCCACTGCATCTCGTCATCGCGCAGGCCGGAGTTCGGCTGGCGCTTCTGGGAGTGGATGAAGTCCGGGAACTTGATGCCGTCGCGCAGGAAGAACGTCGGGGTGTTATTGCCGACAATGTCATAGTTGCCGTCTTCGGTGTAGAAGCGCAGTGCGAAACCGTGAACGTCACGCCAAGTGTCTGGGGAGCCTGCCTCACCAGCAACGGTGGAGAAGCGTGCAGCCATCGGGGTGACGGTGCCAGGCTGGAAGAGCTTCGCCTTCGTGTACTTGGACACGTCCTCGGTGATGTGCAGCTCACCGAATGCTCCGTGGCCCTTCGCGTGTGGAATACGTTCGGGGACATTCTCGCGGTTGAAGTGCGCAAGCTTCTCGATGAGGTGAATGTCATCCAGGACATTCGCGCCCTGACGGCCCTGCGTAACACTCACGTTTTCCGATGGGACGGGCTGGCCACTGAGCTGGGTGGTTTGACCCTTGCCCGCTGGACGTTCGCCGTTCGAAAGGATGTGGTCTACGTTCTTCTCTGCCATTGTTAGGCCCTCCTTATTGTTAGGGTTCGATTTATACAGTACGCGAATATCAGAGTGGCATCAAGGGTTTTTCCAATACTGGTACCCTTTTTATTCGTGAACAGCAGCGATAGCCAGTACGTCACCGACCTCGCCCTCCGGGCAGGTCGGGGCGACAAAGCTGCCCTCACCGACTTCATCGCCGCCACCCAAGACGACGTCTGGCGCCTCCTCGCCCACCTCGCAGGACACGACGCCGCCGACGACCTCACCCAGGAAACCTACCTGCGCGCCCTCGGCGCCCTCCCACGCTTCGCCGGCCGCTCCACCGCCCGCACGTGGCTCCTCTCCATCGCGCGCCGCACCTGGATCGACTCCGTGCGCCACGACCGCAGCCGCCCGCGCGCCACCAACAGTGACTACGACGACGTCGCCAACCAACAGCCCAGCACCGACGACCCGAACCTGTGGCCCGAAGTTATCGACGCCCACAACCTCCTCAACGAACTCGCCCCCGACAGGCGCGAAGCCATCGTCCTCACGCAAGTGCTCGGCTACAGCTACGAGGAAGCCGCCAAAATCGCTGGCGTGCGCATCGGGACCATCCGCTCCCGCGTCGCCCGCGCCCGAAAAGACATCATGCGACTCACTGAACAGACCTAGTTCATAATCCCATTTTTCGTTTATTGCACAGCAGGCCCTCGAAGACCTTGACATCGCGCTTTCACAACCCCACTCGAGCAGCGTCGACATTGTCGTCGATGGGTCCCAGCAGCCGCTACGGATTCCACGATCCGCCGCCTCTGCACTACGCGAAGTGCTCGCCAACGAGGTGGAGGGCAGGCCGGTTGAAATAGTGCCCGTACGTAAAGAACTCACCACCCAGCAGGCGGCGGACCTCCTCCACGTGTCCAGGCCTCACGTCGTGAAGCTCATCGACACCGGCCAATTAGCCGGCCACAAAGTCGGGGCGCACCGGCGCCTATACGCCGACGACGTCTTCGCATTCATACGCAAAAGGGACGCAGCGCAGC
The DNA here is from genome assembly GCF_900099485.1 of Corynebacterium sp. MC3. Classification (NCBI taxonomy): domain Bacteria; kingdom Bacillati; phylum Actinomycetota; class Actinomycetes; order Mycobacteriales; family Corynebacteriaceae; genus Corynebacterium; species Corynebacterium sp. MC3. Next base: position 83,128 of record NZ_LT622809.1, on the reverse strand, counting down.
GCACCAACACGGACGAATGATCCACATGGAACCAAACCAAAAAGGTTCCGAATTCACCGACCAGGCCCAACCCATCAACTACACTGCCTTTTATGATTCGAAACGCAATAGCGATCTCCTTTGCCTTCATCGGCATCGTTGTCGGCGCCGGGTTTGCGTCCGGGCAGGAAGCGATGCAGTACTTTGTAGCCTTCGGCACGCAAGGCATTTGGGGAGCACTCTTGAGCTCGGCCCTGATGCTGGTCGGCGGTATCTCCATCCTCCAGCTTGGCTCCTACTTCCAGGCGACTGAACACATGGAAGTGCTCGGCAACATCACGGGCAAGGTCATGGGCTGGGTGCTCGACATCTCGACCATCATCACGCTGTTCTCCATCGGGTTCATCATGTTCGCAGGTGCGGGCGCGAACCTGAACCAGCAGTTCGGCATCCCGGTCTGGATCGGCGCCGTCATCATGCTGGCAATGGTGCTCGGTGTTGGCATGCTGGACGTCAATAAGGTGACCGGCGCGATCGGCATCCTCACCCCATTCCTCCTGATCTTCGTGATCGGCGGCTGCACCTGGACCATCGTCAACGCGCAGCCAGACTGGGATAGCATCAACATCGCAGCCCAGGACGTCGCAACCGAGCTGCCAAACTGGTGGATCGCCGCACTGAACTACACCGGCCTGAACTTCATCTGCGTTGTGTCCATGGCGGTCGTCATCGGCGGCAACTACCTCGATCCGCGCGAAACCGGCCTCGGCGGCCTCTTCGGCGGCATTGCCTACCTCGCGATGCTGCTCCTGCTCGGCATGGGCCTCATGGTCAGCATCAGCGACGTCAACGGCCACGACATGCCGATGCTCACCCTCATCAACAACATCAACCCAACACTCGGCCTCATCATGACGTTCGTGATCTTCGGCATGATTTTCGCCACCTCGTTGGGCATGTTCTACGCCCTAGGCAAGCGCCTGGCACGCGGTCGCCAGCAGAGGTTCCGCGTCATCTACATCTCCGCGTGCCTGATCGGGTTCGTCCTGTCCTTCGTCGGCTTCAAGGACTTAATCTCGTTCGTCTACCCGATCCTGGGCTACCTGGGCCTGGTACTCATCGTTGTGGTCACATCAGCCCGCATCCGCGGCTCGGAAACCCTGCGCCACGAAGGCAGCCTGCGACGCCGCGCCCTCGAGCTCATGAAGGACAAACTCGATCCGCGCGTGAAGTTCACCCGCCACGACCAGCGCGAGCTGGACAAGATTACCGAGAAGTCCGTCATGGAAAATAAGGACTTCAAGGAAGCCATGATCGAAGAGGCCGAGCAGGCCCTCGAAGCGGAAGAAGTCCTCGAGACGGAAGAGGCTGAGAGCCAGGCTAAATAATCCTGCCCAGCCAAGTGCCAAGGGACGCAAGATGCGTGCTTTGGCACTTTTTCTTTGGCTCATACAAGGGTGAGCGCACCAAATTCCTGTTTTTCCGGAGAGGGGTCGGGACGTTTCCCCAGGTCGTTGATTCTGCATGGGCGAATTTGGTGTGCACCCAGAGAGGCCTAGTACCAAAGGACGCAACCGGTTTTGGTGCAGCTATTCAACACTGCAGGTCAGCAATGTGCTAGACGTTTTCAGGTGCGTCCATTGGCACTGCTACCTAGCAACCACACCTCAAACCCTGGATCCAGGAAAGTATTTGGGCATTTCCCCTGGTCGCGGAACGGCCTGCCCCAAAAGCCGAAGCAGAAAAGCGGCCCCGCCAGGGAGCAAACCCCAGGGGACCGCCTCAAGCGCCCTCAAGCGCCCTCAAGAAGCCAGAAAAGCTACTTCACAAGCAGCTCCGCGATCTGAATCGTGTTCAGTGCGGCGCCCTTGCGCAGGTTGTCGCCGGAGACGACGAACACGAGGCCGCGGTTGCCGTCGACGGCCTGGTCCTGGCGGATGCGACCGACGAGGGAATCGTCCTTGCCGGCGGCGGCGAGAGGGGTCGGTACGTCGACGACGGAGACGCCCGGCGCGGCCTCCAGGACGGCGCGAGCCTGGTCAGGGGTGATTTCCTTCTCAAACTCGGCGTGGACGACCATGGTGTGCCCGGTGAACACTGGGACGCGGACGCAGGTGCCGGAGACGCGCAGGTCTGGGATGGAGAGGATCTTGCGCGATTCGTTGCGGAGTTTCTGCTCCTCGTCGGTTTCTTCGGTGCCGTCGTCGACGAGGTTGCCGGCGAGTGGCAGCGCGTTGAAGGCGATCGGTGCGACGTATGGGCCGAGCTCCTCGGGCTGGAGGAGGGAGCCGTCGAGGGCGAGTTCGGTGTTGCGCTCGCCGATTTCGGCGACCTGATTTGCAAGCGCCTGCACACCGGCGAGGCCGGAGCCGGATACGGCCTGGTAGGAGGCTACGCGCATGGTGTGAAGGCCGGCGGCGTCATGGAGTGCCTTGGCCACGGGCATGATTGCCATGGTGGTGCAGTTCGGGTTCGCGATGATGCCCTTGGCTGGCGCCTTGGCTTCGTCGGGGTTGACCTCGGAGACGATGAGGGGGACGTCGTCGTCCTTGCGCCACGCGGAGGAGTTGTCTACGACGGTGGCGCCGGCGGCTGCGAAGACTGGGGCCCACTGCTTGGAGGTGCCGCCGCCTGCGGAAAAGAGCGCGATGTCGACGTCGGCGACGGAGTCTTCGGTGACCTGGGTGAGGTCTTCGACGACGACGTCCTGGCCGCGGTATTCGAGGTGCTTACCCGCGGAGCGTGGTGATGCGAAGAAGCGCACTTTGTCCGCTGGGAAGTCTCGTTCGGCGAGGATTTCGCGCATGACGCGGCCGACCTGGCCGGTTGCACCTACTACTGCGATGGTGGTCATGAAGTGTGTCCTTTCTTAGCGTCCGGTGCCAGCGTAGACGATGGCTGGTTCGTCGCCGCCGAGTTCGAACTTGTCGTGGATAGCGCGGGTGGCTTCCTCAAGGTCGATTTCGCGTACAACGGCAGTGATGCGGATTTCGGAGGTGGTGATCATGTCGATGTTCACGCCGGCGTCGCGAAGTGCTTCGGTGAAGTCGGCGGTGACGCCCGGGTGGGTCTTCATGCCTGCACCGATGAGGGACACCTTGCCGATCTGGTCGTTGTAGGTGATGTTGTCCCAGCCTTCTTTCGCCTGGAGGGCCTTGAGCAGTTCCATGGCGCGGGGGCCGTCGGCAATTGGGAGGGTGAAGGTGATGTCGGTGGTCAGGTTGTGGAGGCTGGAGATGTTCTGCAGCACCATGTCGATGTTGATCTCGTTGTCGGCGAGGACGCGGAACACCTTGGCGGCCTCCCCTGGCAGGTCCTTGACGCCGAGGATGGTGATTTTCGCTTCGGAGGCGTCGGTGGCAACGCCGGACAGTACTGCTTCTTCCATGGGGATATCCTCCAATGCTCCGGCGACGAGGGTGCCGGGATCGTTGCTGTATGACGAACGCACCCGCATGGGTACGTTGAATGCGCGCGCATATTCCACACTGCGCAGCACAAGGATTTTCGAGCCGGACGCGGCGAGCTCAAGCATCTCTTCGAAGCAGAGTTTGTCGAGCTTGCGGGCATCGTGGACGATGCGTGGGTCGGCGGTGTAGACGCCGTCGACGTCCGAGTAGATTTCGCACTCGTCGGCGCCGAGGGCGGCGGCGAGGGCGACGGCGGTGGTATCGGACCCGCCGCGGCCGAGGGTGGTGACGTCCTTGGTGTCACGGTTGACGCCCTGGAAGCCGGCGACGATGGCGATGCGGCCGGCGTCGATAGCTTCTTGGACGCGGCCCGGCGTCACCTCAATAATGCGGGCGTTGCCGTGGCGCTCGGTGGTGATGACGCCCGCTTGCGAGCCGGTGAAGGACTGCACATCAGCGCCGAAGGATGCGACCGCCATCGCGACCAGCGAGTTCGAGATGCGCTCGCCTGCGGTGAGCAGCATGTCCATCTCGCGGGCGGGTGGGGTTGGGTTGACGCGGGCGGCGAGGTCCAGCAGCTCGTCGGTGGTGTCGCCCATTGCGGAACACACCACCACGACATCGTGCCCCTGCTTCTTAGTGGCAACGATGCGTTCAGCAACCGCGCGTATGCGGTCGGCGCTTTCGAGGGACGAGCCCCCGTATTTCTGCACGATCAATGCCATGGTAGAACCTTCCATCGGTGTAAAAACTGTCGCGTGAAAATCCGCACTATAAGAATAGCGTCCCAAAAACGACTATGGGGCGACATGGCACAGAAAATTAGTATTATCGTTGACCATGCAGAACGACTTCCTTGCGATTAGCTTTGCGCTCACGTCTGCGCTGCTCATCGCGGTGGGGACGGTGTGGCGCCACCGCATCTTGCGCGCCGGCCGCTCCACAACGGAGGTCAATCCCTCACCGCTTTCTTCTTTGCGACGCCCCGCCTGGTGGGCATCGCTCGCCCTTGCGCTGGCCGCGTACGGATTTCAGGCGCTGGCGCTGGCGTTCGGATCCCTGCTGGTAGTCCAGCCGATTCTGGTGCTGTCACTGATGTTCACGCTGCTACTTTCGGCGCGCGTGGAGCACCGCACAATGTCGCCGCAGGGCACGGCGTGGGCGACGCTGCTGACCATTTTCGTTGCGGTGGTGATCCTGGTGGGCCGCCCGGTTCCGGGCACCGCCCCGCCGGGGATGGTCGGCTGGGTGCTGGCAATCGGGGTTGGGCTGGCCTGGATGGTCGGGACGGTCGCGTTCGCCCGCACCCGTGGCGCCGCTACGCAGGCGCTGGCCTACGGCATCCTGTGCGGCGCGATCTTCGGCTACCTGGCGGTGTTTTCCAAGGTGGCTGTGGACGCCTACGTACACGGCGGAGTCGTTGGACTTGTGGAGTCGTGGCAGTTCTGGGCCATGCTGGCCTGCGCGGTGCTGGGCACGGCAGTGCAGCAGTTCGCGTTCGGCGCCAGCAAGCTGGCCACCACGCTGCCGGCCATGAAGGTTGTTGAGCCGCTGGTTGCACTCACCTTGGGCATCGTGCTGCTTGGGGAGAACTTCGCCGTGTCCAGTGTTGGGGGTTGGGTAGCGATGGTGGCGTCGATAATTATGATGCTGGCCAGCGCGGCGATGCTCACACGGGTCAGTATTCAAGTGGGATAGGCCCAAACCGTGTATGCTTTGGCGCATGTCACATCAGCTGCTGCTCCTAATCTGCCGCGGCGGGATACAGGCCTCGTTGTAACACGGCCGGCGCCCGTCGCGGAGTTTGTGCACGCCGACCGTGAAACTCGCCACGAAGGAGAACAGCCACAATGACCACCCAACCAGCCTGGAATAAGCAGCAGCCATCGAAGATGCCAGCGCACCGCTACCTGCCGTTTGCGCAGGAGGTAGAGCCTATCCGCCTGCCGGATCGCACCTGGCCAGACGCCACCATCACGCACGCGCCACAGTGGTGCGCGGTGGACCTGCGCGACGGCAACCAGGCCCTGATTGACCCGATGAACCCGGAGCGCAAGCGCCGCATGTTCAACCTGCTGGTGGAGATGGGTTACAAGGAGATCGAGGTGGGCTTCCCGTCCGCCTCGCAGACTGACTTCAACTTTGTGCGCGAGATCATCGAGCAGGACATGATCCCGGATGACGTCACCATCCAGGTGCTGGTGCAGGCCCGTGAGCACCTGATTCATCGCACGTTCGAGGCGTGCTCGGGCGCGAAGAACGTGATCGTGCACTTCTACAACTCGACGTCGAAGCTGCAGCGCGAAGTGGTGTTCCGCAAAGACCGCCCGGCGATCAAGAAGCTGGCGACGGACGCGGCGGAGCTGATCAAGGGCATCGCGAAGGATTACCCGGACACGAACTGGCGCTGGCAGTACTCGCCGGAGTCCTTCACCGGCACTGAGCTGGACTTTGCGGCTGAGGTGTGCGACGCCGTCGTCGAGATCATGGACGCGACCCCTGAGCAGCCGATGATCATCAACCTGCCGGCGACCGTCGAAATGATTACCCCAAATGTGTACGCGGACTCGGTCGAGTGGATGCACCGCAACCTGAAGCGCCGCGACTCCATCATCCTGTCGCTGCACCCCCACAACGACCGCGGCGAAGGCATCGCCGCGGCCGAGCTGGGCTACATGGCGGGCGCGGACCGCATCGAAGGCTGCCTGTTCGGCAACGGTGAACGCACCGGCAACGTCGACCTGGTCACACTGGGCCTGAACATGCTGACGCAGGGCGTCGACCCGCAGATCGACTTCTCTGATATCCAGCGCATCCGCGACGTCGTGGAGTACTGCAACCAGCTGCGCGTCCCCGAGCGCCACCCATACGGCGGCGACCTGGTCTTCACCGCGTTCTCCGGCTCGCACCAGGACGCTATTAATAAAGGTCTGGACGCGCTGGCGAGCAAGGTGCGCCCGGGTGCAAACTCCACCGAGGTGCAGTGGGAAGAGCTGCGCGAGACGGTCTGGGAGGTCCCGTACCTGCCGATCGACCCGAAGGATGTGGGCCGCGACTACGAGGCTGTCATCCGCGTCAACTCCCAGTCCGGCAAGGGTGGCGTTGCCTACATCATGAAGACGGACCACGGCATCGATATGCCGAAGGCGATGCAGCCGGAGTTCTCCGCGGTGGTGCAGAACATCACCGACAACGAGGGCGGCGAGGTCAACTCGAAGAACATGTGGGACATCTTCGCCACGACCTACCTGGACCCGGATTCGCCACTGGAGCTGCACTCCTTCCGCACGTCGGATGAGGAAGGCAAGGACGCCACGACGACCGGGATCCGCGCCAAGGTGACTTACAACGGCCAGGACCACGAAGTCACGGGTGTCGGCAACGGCCCGATCGCGGCGTTCGCGAACGCTCTGGAGAACATCGGCATCAACGTCGAGGTGCAGGACTACTCGCAGCGCGCCCGCTCCGCGGGTGACGACGCCGACGCGGCCTGCTACATCTACGCGGATGTCGACGGCAAGCGTGCGTGGGGCGCTGGCGTGGCAGGATCGACGACGTTGGCGTCGATGCAGGCCATCGTGTCCGCGGTGAACCGCTCGACCGTCGCCTAACACTACCCCCGTCAGGGGGGTAGTTTTGCCTGGCGGACTGAGATGCGAGTGATAAAGCGCGCTCGCTTCTCTTACGCCTCTCTCAGCGTATAAGAATCCGCGCTGCGTACGACCGTGACGCGTCACACGCCTCCACAGGTCGACATGCGTTTACCCAGGTGCGCGCCTTATACTCATTGCTCGGAGATTTATCTACTGGCGAGGCAGCACCGGGTAAGGCAGGGCGAAATGGCAACAACATACGTGGTTCCAGACCACGGGCTTGGTGCTGTTCGCAACATCCCGGTGCACGAGGCGGAGCAAGAGCACATCATTCACCTGCTCGATTCCGCCGATACGGACGTTGCGGACCTCGCGGCGCTGCTTATCCCGCGCGCTGAGGGCGGCGGGTTCGACATTCACTTCCAGGACTCGGTGCTCGGCAGCATGAGCGCCTCGGACGCGCGCGAGTACGCGGAGCTGTCCTGGATCGTGGAAGCCTCGATGATCCCGCAGGTCACGGTGCGCGCCACCCGCCTTGCGGACGGCTCCCTGCAAACCGTCCTCCGCCTGCCACGCCCCGGCCTGTGCATCCCCACCAACCAGCCCCCGACCGAGCCGTGGGTGTTTCTCGACGACACCCGCACCTACGACGTCTCCTTCCTCCCGGACGCGCAGGAAGCCCAGGAAGTTTCGGTGCTGGACCGGAAGCATTACCTGCTCACGCTGAGCGCCACGGAGGATGCTGCCGAAGATACTGTGCAGGTCGCGATTGGGGATCGGGCCGTCGGCACCCTGGTGGGGCCAGTGGCCACCGCGCTGCTGCCGACGCTGCAGTCCCTCAGCGAGCGTGGCCTGCTGGCGGTAGCTCACGGCTACCTCGCGCCGCTGGGTGGCAAGCCGTCGTTGAGCGTGACCGTTGGCCCACTCGCCCCGGACGTGCTTCCGCCCCTCTCCCCGATTCCGCCGGTGCAGGTCCACCCGCGCCACCCGGATACCTCGGCGATGTCGGCGACCACCGTGATCCCCGTGGTACGCCCAGAGGAGCTGGAAGACAGCGCCGACGCGGTGGCCAAGTCCGCCGCAGCGAAGGCTGATTCGGAGGAGTTCCCCGCCGTGGAGACCCCGGCGGACGAGAAGGCCCCGGAGGCGCAGCCGAAGAAGAACCAGCCGATCCACCCGATGCGCTGGGTAGCCGCTGTCATCGGCGCGCTGCTGATCGCACTGATCGGCTCGGTGGCGTTCAGCGAGCAGTGGAGCGGCTCGCCGGACACAGTTTCCACGTACATGACGGAGCCTGCGCACTCCCCGAGCAAGTCCGGCCAGAAGCCGGAACCTTCGAAGCGGTCGACGGAACAGACCACCGAGGAGACCACACCGCCTTCTTCGGAGCCCGCGTCTGAGCCGGCCTCGGCGCCAGCCCCGGCGCAACAGGAACCGGCGTACCAGATGCCAGCACAGCCGGCCCCGGTGTGGCAGGCTCCAGCCCCTGCGCCCGTGCCCGCTCCTGCGCCTGCACCAGCGCCTGCGCAGCAGCCCGCTCCCGTGCAGGAACAGCCCGCGCCGGCCCCTGCACCAGCGCCCGACTACCAGTACAATTTCGGCGGCCTGCAGATCCAGTCGGACACGCCGCTCGGCGGGCCATTACACCGCGTGCAGTGGCCATAGCTACTATCAGAGTGATGACAACACCTGACCACGAGCTCTTTCCGTTCGTCGCGGTAAGCGCCCTTTCGACAAGCATCCACCCCTCCACGGGGCGTTTGCTCACCCTCGATGCGGTCACGTTCGACGAAAACGGCGAGGTCGGCGAGGACTTCCACGCCGTATTCAACCCGGTCAAAGACGCCGGCCCGCGCCACCTGCACAACCTGGAGAAGAGCGACTTCGCTCAGGCGCCACGGTTCGCGCGGCACCTCAAGGCACTCAACAAGCTTATCGACGGCCGCACCCTCATCGTGCTCGACAGCCCCACGGAGTGGGGGTACCTCGTCTCCGAGTCGCGCCGCGCCATGAACGCCGCCGCCCGCGCCAACCGCCAACGCGCCAACCGCCAACGCGCGCGGAAGCACAACCGGCGCCGCCAGCGCGTCGGCCACATCCCGCGCCCCGAAGCAATCGTGGACATCCTCGGCAGCGCGCGCCGCCAGGGCCACATCCTCATCGACGAGCGACTCAACGCCGTGGCCAACCAAGTCGGCGTGCTCTCCGAACCGGCCACCGCCACCGTCGAACGCGCCAGCGTCCCCGAGGAGGAACTCTCCCGGGCGGCCACACTGAAGCTCGTCGCGGTGTACCTGCAGCTGCGCGAAAACGGCACGCTGACCAGCATTGACCCGGAGGACCTCAAGGCGGACCGCTTCGGCCTGCAGCGCTCCGCACTGCGGGTGGACGCGCATAAGCGCGAAGGGGACGTCGATAATCCGGGCGTCTACACGGGTGCGGGCCTCAAGCCAGGCATGGAGATCTCCATCTCCGACGACATCGCCGTCGACCCCGACGAGCTCATCCAGGCCGCGCTCGACGCCGGGCTGAACTACCAAGAAAAGCTCACACGCACCGCATCCCTCGTAGTATCCGACGCCCCCTCCCGCGGCGCAGAACTGCGTGGCAAAGCGATGCACGCGCACCGCAAAAACATCCCGGTGCTCAGCGCGCAGGAGTTTCTCCAGGCCGTAGCGCGCGACTAACGTAGAGGCATGCTCTCACAACTGCGTACCTCTGTTGCGCTGGCCGCCGCGAAGGCCGCCACGTTCGCGTCGCGCGCCACCGGCCGCGGCGCCGGCGGCATGATCGGCGGGCTCGTTGCCAACGCGATCGACCCGAACATCATGGCAGGCCTGTCCAAAGGGCGCCCGGCCGTGCTGGTGACGGGCACGAACGGCAAGTCCACCACCACAAAGATGCTGGTGGCGGCGCTGCGCTCCACCAGGACCGTGGCCACCAACGACGGCGGCGACAACATGGACGCCGGCATCATCTCCGCGCTCATGGCGGGCAAGGACGCCTCCACGATCGCGCTCGAGGTCGACGAGCTGCACGTCCCCCACATCGCCGACCGGCTGCAGCCGAAGGCGTTCGTGCTGCTCAACCTGTCGCGCGACCAGCTGGACCGCGTCGGTGAGATCAACAAGATCGAGCGCGCCCTCCGCGGCGCCGTCAACGCACACCCGGAGGCCACTGTCATCGCTAACTGTGACGACGTGCTGATGACCTCCGTCGCCTGGGACCACCCCAACGTCATCTGGGTTTCCGCGGGCGCCGGCTGGCTCGGAGACTCCGTCACCAACCCCCGCAGCGGCGGCCACGTCGTACGCACCGAGGACGACTGGTACGCCGTCGAGCCCCTCCCCGATGGCTCTGAGTTTCGACGCCCCACCCCCACCTACGCCGTCACCGACGACGGCCTGCGCTGCCCGGATGGGGGCGTCGTCACGCTTGACCTGGCGCTGCCGGGGCGGGCCAACCGCGGCAACGCCGCACAGGCCGTAGCCTGCGCCGTCGACGTCTTCGGTGTACCACTCGCCTCTGCGCTCGCCGCCGTCGCCGACGTCCAAGACGTCGCCGGACGCTACTCCACCATCCACTTCGGCGACCACGAAGTCCGCCTCCTGCTGGCCAAGAATCCGGCAGGCTGGCAAGAGGCCCTCTCCATGGTGGACCGCACCGCCGACGGCCTCGTCATCGCCGTCAACGGCCAAGTCGCCGACGGCGAAGACCTCTCCTGGCTCTGGGACGTCAAATTCGAAGACTTCCACGGCATCGCCGTCAAAGCCGCCGGCGAACGCGGCACCGACCTCGCCGTGCGCCTGCTCTACGCCGACATCGAACACGAACTGATCCACAACTGCGTCGACGCCATCCGCGCCTGCCCACCCGGCCGCGTCGAAGTGCTGGCCAACTACACCGCCTTCCGCGACCTCAAAAAGGACCTACACAAGGATCTGGACCGTGACTAACACTTTGACCATCGGCCTGCTGCTGCCCGACGTACTCGGCACCTACGGCGACGACGGCAACGCACTCGTCCTGCGCCAACGCGCCCGCATGCGCGACATCGACGCCCACATCCGGCCCATCCCCCTCACCGAGGACATCCCCTCCGACTGCGACATCTACACCCTCGGCGGCGGCGAAGACTCCGCCCAAATCATTGCGGCCTCCCGCCTGCAAGCATCCCCCGGCCTGCAGCGCGCCATCGACGCCGGCCGCCCCGTCTTCGCAGTCTGCGCCGGCATGCAGGTCCTCGGCCACAGCTTCACCGCCCACGGCGAAGAAGTCGCCGGCATCGGCGTCCTCGACGTCCGTACCTCCCCCATGTCGGAGCGCGCCATCGGGGAAGTCCAATCCCACCCACTTCTCGACGGCCTCTCCGCCCCCCTCACCGGATTCGAAAACCACATGGGCGGCACCACCCTCGGCCCCGACGCCTCCCCACTCGGCCAGGTGAAACGCGGCGTGGGCAACAACGGTTCTCGGGCTGGCGTTGAGGGCGTTGTGCAGGGCAGCGTCATCGCCACCTACATGCACGGCCCTGCCCTGGCCCGCAACCCCGAACTCGCCGACCTCCTCCTGGCCCGCGCCCTCGGCATCCCCGCCCAGGAACTCACCCCACTCGCGTTGCCCGAGGTGGACCAGCTGCGCAAGGAGCGCCTCAGGTAGGTTGCCGCTAGCGCTCTAGGAGCCAGTGCCAAAGGACGCAATTCGTTCCGAGGAACTCGGGAAAAGCCCAGGTCGCAAATAAGCGGTTGCGTCCTTTGGCACTCGGCCCGGTTGGGGTGACACCAAATTCCCTCATTGGATTTTCGCGACCTGGGGAAACGCCTCAGCGCCTGCTCGAACGCTCTGTGTCAAGTGGTTGTGGTCCGGAATCATGGTTAACAATGCATCATCAATGCACGCGGCATCGGCGCTGTCTTAGTTGTTGTGCGGATAATCGTGACTTTCTCAGGCAACCCAATCGGTGTTTTCGGTCGCGCGGTAATTACCCCATCAGCAAGGGCTTGCTCGACGGCACTTCGCCGGTTAGCCTCCATCTGTTGCCACGTGCCGTCTAGCACGCTTTGCGGTGTGTAGCCATTAATCCCACTGTGGGGCCGGTGGTTATACAACGTTGTAAACTCATCAACCCAGGCCGCCGCGTGCTTGATGCTGGCAAAAGCCCTCGGGTAGTAGGCCATACCTTTCATGGTGTGAAACAACGACTCCATATGCGGATTATCGTTGCTAATCGACTGCCTGCTGAAGGAGCGTTTGACCTGGTGGGCATCAAAAAGTCTGCCAAGGCTGCGACTGGTCATCGCTGCCCCGTTATCGGAGTGCACCGTGTCGACATCAGGGTGTGCGGCAAAGATTTCTTCAAACATATGTCGTGCCACGCGGGAATCTTCGTGGTGGGCAACGACTGCGCCGACAACAGCACGGGAATACAGATCGATTGCGGTATGGCAGGCGTAGTACTGGTTTGTGTACTTGCCTGGAAGGTAGGTGATATCCCAGCACAGCACTTGACCTGGCCGGTGTGCTTCAACATGTGGGGGCTGGTTGTTGCCGCGTGCACGCCGTGGGCGTGTTCTGCGTGTGCCGTGGCGTTGTGATAAGAGTTTGCCGTGTGCTTTGGCGACCCGGTAGAAGCTACGCAAGCTGGCGATATAGCACCCATTGTTCAATGCGTGGTAGAAGACATCATCCACACTCGAATACGGATTGGCATCCAACAAGGCCAAAATGTCGTTGACTTGCGCATCGGTTAAGCGTTTGATGTTGCGTTTGTGATGCGGGATCGGATCTTGCTTCTTCGGGCGGGGATTGTCCTGGTAATACCGTCTAGAGCGCGCCACGCCTAACACATTGCAGGCTTTCCTCATTGAGTGCCCGATACCAACGAGTGCTTCGATTAGCTCGTTTTCTTGTTGTAGGCCTGCCTCATAGCGTTGTGTTTGTTCGCCTGTGAGGATTTTCCCGCCGCGTTTGAGTCCCCGCCATGCTTCTTTGGCAGAGACGCTATAGCTTTTCCCAGTACATCACTGGTGTCCTTCCACAGCTTGTTTTCTTTGCGCAGCTTGGCGTTTTCTCGTTGTAGTGCGTTGTATTCCTTGCGGGTAATGGTGACCATGTCGTTGTTGGTGGTCTTGGGGGTGTTCAAGGGTTCTGCCTTTCTTGTGTGCGTGTAGTGGGCAATCGTGCCGTTTGCGACTTTCTCGATCCAGCCATGCATCGCTGACTGCAAGATACCGTGTTTATCCAGCAAGGCTTGTTTTGTCCCATGCGGGGCAGCCACATACTGGTGGACAAGTGAGATGATTGCTTCAGCGTCTAACACCACCGGTACAGGGGTAGTTGCCCCGGTATAGACTGCGGCGCGTTGTTGCTGGGTAAACGTGCCAAGATCAAACCGCTTCATCCACCGAATCACTCGTGATGCGTCCATGTCGTGACGGGCCAGCCAAACCTGCTTCGTCCCGTACGGTAGTTGGTGATAGATCCTGACCATCTGCTGTTTCTGAGTATCGCTATAGGTGACAATCCCGCGATCTTCAGTGTTGGGGATAAACACGACTGCCACAGCATCCGGCATGACCAACTCACTATCGGAAAGCGTGGCACCGGGTGCAAGGGTGACAGTCGGCAACGCCAGCACATCGCGTGCAGATGGCAGGCTTGCACGCCGACGTTTACGAGTTCTGCCGGGGTCGGGGTCGGTGTTGTAATCTGCCCAATCCTTCTCCGGTGGCTTGGGGATCAGCGGGGGAATATCGTGCGGGGACATGGGTGCGGACCTCCTTCAGGTTCTGGCCCACAACCAGCCTGCCACCTAGGGTTATCAATGATATTTCGCAATAGCCAGCAATGAACGCTTGCATTGCGCAAGACGTTACATTATCTTCTGAAACATATAGCGCACCTTGTCCAGGCGGCTGTTTGGACGGCGGGGCTGGATGACTGGCTTGCCGACAGCGGCCTGATACCCTTTCAGTTCTGTAAGGCATACGCTCTGCCCGTTGGTGTAAAAGGCCAGATCAGTACGGTATGCCTGTATACAGCGGGCGGGAATCTCGCCAGTAAAGACAACTTCATCCTTTTTTACCTGGACCGTTTCGATGGTGGCACAGTATTTCGGTGCATCATGATAAGCCCTGGAAAGATATTCCCGGGACACATAGAGGGTGAAGGAGAGATAAGGTTCCAGCAGTTGCGTCCCTGATTCCTTCAATGCCTGTTCCAATACAATCGGGGCCAATGAGCGGAAGTCCGCCGGCGTGCTGACCGGACTGTAATAAAGCCCGTATTCAAAGCAAATCTTACAGTCCGTTACGTTCCAGCCGAACAAGCCCTGCTCCAGCCCGTAACGGATACCATCCCTGACAGCGTTTTGAAAACTCTGGTTCAAGTATCCCAGCGAAACCCGGCTCTCGTATTGTACACCGGAGCCAAGCGGGAGTGGTGTAACAGACAGTCCGATGGATGCCCAAAACGGGTTGGGCGGCACCTCGATATGGATGGTGTGGCTGGCTGCTTTGAGCGGCCGCTCCATATAAATGACGGTGGGTTCCTTTACCACTGTTTCAAGCTTGTATTTTTCCGACAGCAAAGCGGAAACAACCTCCAACTGCACCCGGCCCAAAAAAGAAAGAATGATCTCATGGGTGATGGAATCCACCTCGCAGCGCAAAAGCGGGTCAGTATCCGCAAGTTGCGTAAGAGCGTCCAGCAGCCGTTCTCTTTGCGCTGCCGTTTTCGGCGCAATCGACGTCCGCAGCATGGGGAGGGGGTCCTCACGCCACCTTTTACGAGGGAGCCGGGTTGGGTCCCCTAATACATCGTTTAACCTCACGCTGTCGCTGGGAAGGATAACAATTTCACCCGGATAAGCGGTGTCTGTCCGAACAATTTCCCCTTTTGGATGGAATACGCATCTCTGTGATTTTCAGCTTTTCTCTCCCGGCCAGGGCCACCGTATCCCGCAGGCGCAGCGTTCCGCTGTATAGCCGTAGATAGACACGCCGCTGGCCGCAATCTGTATACTCCACCTTGAAAACGCTGCCGCATAGGGCGGCGCTCCCCTGTTCCCCAATCGGTTGGAACAGCCCTGTCACCGCATCCATCAACGGTTGAATGCCAAGGCCCTTTTTGGCGCTGCCATAATAGACCGGGAACAGGGAGGCGTCTTGAACCCGCCGCTGTTCCTCCCGCACAAGTTTTTCCCGGCTGATTGGTTCTCCTGCGATATACTTTTCCAATAATTTATCGTTATTTTCGATGACCGCATCCCATGCTTCTATGTCGGTATTTTCCTCCAGGACTATTTCCGGGGACAGCGACACCGTCTGCTTGATGATAATATCGGCGGAGAGCTTATCCCGAACAGACTGAACCACGCTCTGCAAATCAACGCCAGCCTGGTCGATCTTGTTGATAAAGATAACGGTGGGAATGTTCATTTTCCGCAGGGCATGGAACAGAATACGGGTCTGGGCCTGCACGCCATCTTTAGCGGAGATCACCAAGATGGCCCCATCTAAAACAGCCAAAGAGCGGTACACCTCCGCCAAAAAATCCATGTGGCCGGGCGTATCCACAATGTTGACTTTACATCTGTGCCACTGGAAGGAAGTGACTGCCGCTTGAATGGTAATCCCACGCTGCCGCTCCAAAAACATGGTGTCCGTCCTCGTTGTCCCTTTTTCGACGCTCCCCGGTTCTGAAATGGCTCCGCTGGCATATAGCAGGCTCTCCGTCAAGGTCGTCTTTCCAGCGTCTACATGGGCAAGAATTCCAATATTGATTATTTTCATGTGATTGTCCTCCCTTTACTGCCCCGAAGGGCATAAAAATCCCCAGCAGTAAAATACTTTTACCACTGGGGATGATAATTTGCGGACATACACATATACAGCATACACCTGTTTGTGAGTGCTGTTTTTGGGGATATGTCAAAATTGATAAGGCAAAAGTATTCTTAAATTGGGTACAAAAAACTAAGCCCCTACAAAAGGGACTATCATAATCCTTTGTTCCCACTATTTGATTATAGTTTTATTTAAGAATACCTTGCCGCATATTTTTTACTCCTTTTCTGGAATTGAATTATTATATCACATCAGTTTTAGGAAAACAAGTATCTAAAAGAAATTTTTCTTCCCCTTATATGTAACAATCATACCGGCTTCCTAACGTTCAGAATGGTTTCTACTGTCTGCTGCGGTGTTTGGTTGGAATTGTCCAGCCAAAAGCCGATCCGTGGTGTTGTCTGCATTTTACTAAATACAAATTCAATGTATACAGAAAGAAATATATAAGGAGTGGGAGGGATTCCGCCGTAGTCGGCATTGTAGGAAAATCCAAAAGTTTAGATTTTCTCAAAATGCTTATCTTTTGGTCTTTGGTTCGGAATAGTGTAGTGCTGGCGGTCTATCTATTGTTTTCGGTTGCTTGCTTCTTTACCGTACATGAGCATTCAGTGTTGGGGATAAACACGACTGCCGCAGCATCCGGCATGACCAACTCACTATCGGAAAGCGTGGCACCGGGTGCAAGGGTGACAGTCGGCAACGCCAGCACATCGCGTGCAGAAAGCATGCTTGCACGCCGACGTTTACGAGTCCTGCCGGGGTCGGGGTTGGTGTTGTAATCGGCCCAATCCTTCTCTGGTGGCTTGGGGATCAGCGGGGGAATATCGTGTGGGGACATGGGTGCGGACCTCCTTCGGGTTCTGGCCCACAACCAGCCTGCCACCTAGGGTCAGTGAGGGAATTTGGTGCACAGCACCTCCTACAACGTGAGCCGCCCGGAGAGCGCGCGGGAGAGGGTGAGCTCGTCGACGAACTCGAGGTCGCCGCCGAGCGGCATGCCGGAGGCCAGGCGGGAGACGGTCAGATCTGGGAAGTCCTTGAGCAGGCGGGCCAGGTAGGAGGCGGTGGCTTCGCCTTCGGTGTCGGGGTCGGTGGCGAGGATGACTTCGGTGATTTGGGGGGCGTCGTCGCCGTCGAGGTCGGGAAGGACGCCGCCGATGCGCTTCAGCAGGGGCGTGACGGCGAGGTCCTTGGGGCCCACGTTCGCAAGTGGGTCCAGTGCCCCACCGAGCACGTGGTAGCGGCCGTTGAACTCACCGGTCCGCTCGATGACCTGGATATCTTTGGCGTCTTCGACGACGCAGATGAGGTCTTTTTTGCGGCCGGAGTCGGCGCAGATGCGGCAGACCGCTTCGCGGGAGACGTTGTTGCAGATGCGGCAGAACGTCACGCCGTCGCGGACGCCGGCGAGGGCGGCGCGGAGTCGGTCGATATCTTCGGGCTCGGTTTGGAGGAGGTGGAAGGCGATCCGTTGCGCAGACTTGGGTCCGACGCCGGGGAGGCGCGAGAGCTCGTCGATAAGGTCTTGGAGCGGTCCTTCGAACATGGGGGTCCTTTACAACACAAAACGCCTGGCGAAGTGCCAGGCGTTCAAGCGGGTGGGTTTAGATGATGCCGCCGAACGGAATCTCACCAGGTGCAGGCTGCTGACCACCAGGAGCCTCCTGTGGCATTGCGCCGCCGGTCAGTGGGCCGATCTTCTCCTGTGCCAGCTCGCCGGCCTTGTTGTGGGCGTCGCGGTATGCGGCGAGGATGAGGTCCTGCAGCGTCTCGACGTCGTCGGCGTCAACAGCCTCCGGCTTGATCTGCAGGTCGGTGATCTCTGCGCCACCGGTCATGACGACGGTGACCAGGCCGCCGCCAGCGGTGCCGGTGACGGTGGTGCTGAGCAGCTCCTGCTGTGCCTGCTGCAGCGCCTGCTGCACCTCGGCTGCCTGGCGGATGAGTTCCTGCATGTCCTGAGGCATATTTGGCTGGGTCATGGTGTGTAACACCCTTTCGTGTCAGTGATTTTGTCTAATTTGCTCACCAGTGTACCCGGTGATTCCTGAATGCTTACAAGGGCTTAGCTCCAAGTTCGCTGGCAAGCAGGTCCATGGCAACTTCGGTGGCGTCACGACGGTCGAAGGTCGCCGACTCGGCCTCGGCCTGGTCGACCATGTCGCGCTCTTCATCCTCTTGGCTGTAGGGCTCGGGCGGCGGCGGAGGCGGCTCCCATCCGGCGTCTTCGTGGAATGGTTCGGGCGGCGGTGGGACTTCCTCGCGCTCGCGGCGCTCCTGTTGCGCGCTGCGCTGCCCGGCGGCCTTCGCTATCGCCCGCCAGTCAGTGGGCTGCTGTGCTGTGGGTTTTGGGGTTGCTTCACTTTTCGACGCCCCCTTCGCCCCTTTCGTGCCCACCACGCAACGCACGGCAACCTTGGTGCCAAGCGCTTCGGAGAACACCGCGACGATGTCCGCGTTGTTGTTGTCGGCGTTGAGGCGCTCCGCGAGGGCACCCGTGTTGTGTCCGATGAGCAGTGTGGGCTGGCCGTCTTCGTTGTCGAGGGAGAGCGGTTTGGCTTCGGCAAGCATGATTTCGGCGACCTGGTTGCGCTTGCCCACAGCTTGGCGCAGCTTCATCCAGTCACGCTGCACGCGTTCGAGGAGGTCTTCCGCAGGTGCTGGCTCTGGCTTCGGTGCCGGGGTTGGTTCCGGCTTCGGCGGCGTTGCGGGTTCCGCGGGTGGCTGCGGCACTGGCTTGGGCTCAGGCTTCGCTGCAGGCTCGGGCTTGGGCTCAGACTTTGGCGCGCTCTGCGCCTTTCGGCGCTCCGCGATCCTGGCCGCAGCAGCCGCAGCGGCCGCGGCTCCCCCACCCTGCGAAGGAGCCTGCGACGGGGCCGACTGGGCAGGCTGGGCCGCCTGCACAGGGGCAGCAGGCGCCGGTGCAGCTGCGGTAGCCGAGGAGACCGGCGGGCGGTCGCCCATCGTGAGCAGGTGCGCCATCATCACTTCCAACAACAGGCGCGGGGACGTCGCGCCGCGGAGGTCACCGATCCGGTCGTTCACCTCGGTCGCGAGCGCGGCCAGCGTCGACGGATGGAACTGTTGCGCTTCGGCGCGGAGTATTTCGGCGCGGTCGACGGGGGCGTCGACAAGCCCTTCGCCGAAGGCATCCGGCACGGTGACGATGAGCAGCAGGTCACGCAGCCGGTCCAGCAGGTCGAGGGCGAAACGGCGCGGCTCGTGGCCGGACTCGATCACCTTGTCGATGGTGTGGAACATCGCCGCGGCGTCCTTGGTGGCGAGGGCGTCGATGGCGGCGTCGAGAAGCGTGAGGTCCGTGACCCCGAGCAGCGGCAGCGCCATCTCGTAGGTCAGGCCGTCCGGGCCGGCGCCCGCCAACAGCTGATCCAACACCGACAGCGTGTCGCGCGGCGAACCGCCGCCAGCGCGGATGACCAGCGGGTACACGTTCTCGTCGACGTACGCACCCTCCTCCGCAACGATGTTTTCCAACAGGTGGCGCATCGCCTGCGGCGTGAGCAGGCGGAACGGGTAGTTGTGGGTACGCGAGCGGATCGTGCCGAGGATCTTCTCCGGCTCGGTCGTCGCAAAGATGAAGATGAGGTGCTCTGGCGGCTCCTCCACAATCTTGAGCAGGGCGTTGTTGCCGGAGGGTGAAATCATGTGCGCCTCGTCGATGATGAAGACGCGGTAGCGGGACTCCGCAGGCGCGAACATGGCGCGTTCGCGCAGCTCACGCATATCGTCGACACCGCCGTGGGAGGCAGCGTCGAGCTCCATCACGTCCAGGTTCCCGGTGCCACCAGGCGCCAGCGACACGCAGGACGCGCACTTGCCACACGGAGTGGATGTCGGCCCCTCAACGCAGTTCAACGAGCGCGCCAGAATGCGCGCAGAGGACGTCTTGCCGCACCCCCGCGGCCCAGAAAACAGGTACGCATGGCTGATGCGCCCGTTGTCGAGAGCGTTCGATAACGGCACAGTCACCTGGTCTTGCCCAACCAGCTCACCAAACGTTGCAGGACGATATTTCCGGTACAGAGCCACGGCGCCAAGTGTAGACGATCAGCCCTCTTCCCGGCGCCAATCTTTCACATCCACGCCACGCCTGCGCAGACGCCGCTCCAGCACCGGATAGCCCTGCTCGGAGGCGATCCCGAACTCCTCATCCGTCAGCGCAATCAGCTCCAGAAGCAGCGTAATCCGGCCCGGCTCTCGCACCATCGGGGTGCCTTGCGCGAACACCTCCGGCTCCCGCAGCAGCCCATGCCGCACGGTGCCCGGCGCGTCCACCAGCAGCCCCTCGAGCAGCACGCCAGGCTGCCCCGGCACTCCAAGGCGCTCAAGCTCGCGGGTCGCGTCCACGACGGTCTCGGCAAGCACCTGCTTCTCGACGTCCCCCACCGCCATCACCTCACACACCACTTTGGTGGCGTCATCGTCAGCCAGCACCAGGCCCAAATCGGTGCCGCTGAACCCGGCGGTGACCGCCACGTTCGAACCGTCCAGTTCAGCGGTGGCGACGGCGCGGGCGTCGACAAGCGAAAGCTGCATCCCCGGAAACACCGAGGCCAGCCAGGCGGCGAGGTCGTCGCCCGTCATGCCCCGAGATTCTCCACCGCCGCGAGCAACACGCACGTGGCCACGCCGTCCATCGCCCGCGTGACATCCTCCAGTGGCGGCATCGACGGCGCTAGGCGAATATTGCGGTCGTTCGGGTCCTCCCCCTTCGGGAACGCCGAGCCCGCCTTCGTCAGGCTGATGCCGGCCTGCTTCGCCAACTCCCACACGCGAGTCGCGGTCCCGTCCATCACGTCCAGGGAGATGAAGTAGCCGCCCCTCGGCTCCGACCAGGTCGCCACGCCCGTGCCCCCGAGCCGGTTCTCCAGCACCTCAAGCACAGCCTCAAACTTCGGCGCCAGCGACTCAGCATGCTTCCGCATCACCTCACGCACACCATTCGCGTCCTTGAAGTACATCGCGTGCGCCAACTGGTTCACCTTGTTCGGACCGATGCCTCGCACATTCGCGATCGACTCATACCACTCCAAGTTCTCCTGCGAGGAGGCAAAGAACGCCACGCCCGAGCCCGCGTGCGTAATTTTCGACGTCGACGACATGTACCAGAACCGGTTCGGGTTACCCGCCTTCGCCGACAGCGCAAGCACGTCCGCGTTCACCGGGAAGGTATCCGTCAGCGTGTGTACCGCGTACGCGTTGTCCCACACAATGCGGAAGTCCGGCGCGGCCGTCTCCATCGCCGCCAGGCGCTCGATAGTCGCCTGCGAGTACACCGCGCCCGTCGGGTTAGAAAACACCGGCACGCACCACATGCCCTTCACGGCAGGGTCCTTCACCAGTTCCTCCACGACGTCCATGTCGGGACCGTCCTCAAGCAGCGGGACAGTGATCATTTCGAAGCCGAAGCGCTCCGTAATCGTGAAGTGGCGGTCATAGCCGGGCACTGGGCACAGCCACTTAATCGCGTGCTCGCGCTGCTCATCCGCCCACGGCCGCGGCGAATCATTCGTCCCAAACGTGTACGCCCAGGACACCAGGTCAAACATAATATTTAGCGACGACGAGTCTCCCGCCACCAACAGCTTCGGGTCAATACCGAGCGCCTCGGCCCACAACTCACGCAACTGCAAAATGCCCGTCAGGCCGCCGTAATTACGCACGTCCACACCCGACGCATCACGGTGATTCCCCACACCCGGCAGTGCCAACAGATCGTCCGCCAAGTCCAACTGGCGCGCCGAGGGCTTCCCCCTCGTGAGATCCAACGCCATGTTGGTCTCCTCCAGCTGCTTGTACTGCTCACGCAACTCAGCAGCCAGGCTTGCAAGCTGCTCAGCATCTAGTTCTTTCAACGGGGTGTTCAATGTCTTGGTGTCCTATTCGAGTACGTCGGCGTATCTACTAACGACCCATCATCGTACTAGCGACACCCCACCCCGCGCGACGGTTTTTCCCCAGTTTTACCCCATAAAAAAGGGGACCTCACGCACCTGCCAGCGCCCGCTTACCCTTGCTGCGTTCCCGCCCTGGGGGAGTTCACGAGATGAGCACCGCGTGAGATCCTGCAGAACACTCTAGCCTGAAGCTTTAGGCGTTGCAAAACATTGACTGCGCAGGCGTTTTGTCGGAACCTGGGGGGATGGGTTAAAGTAGTCCCTCGACGCATGATGTGTCGCAACTAGGAGGATTCGACTAGCGGCCTATGTCACACGCCTGGAACGCGTGCGGGTTTCACGACCCTCGTGGGTTCAAATCCCACATCCTCCGCGCTTTTTGACAGCGCATCCGGTTGAAGTTTTCGCCGGGTGCGCTGTTTTTGTATTTGCATTGGGCTTGCTGTGCACCACATTCCCTGTTTTTCGGAGTGGTGCCCGAGCATTTCCCCAGGTCGCGCTCGCTTCGTGAGGGAATCTGGCTTAAGGGACATTTTGTGTGTTTTTACGGCGTGTCGCGATAAGGGACATTTTGTGTGTGTTTAGCTGCGTCCAGCCCACCCTTTTCTCACGCCTAAGCTGGGGTTCCACTGATGATCAATGCCGGTATCGAGGCTTAAGGGACATTTTGTGTGTTTTTACGGCGTGTCGCGATAAGGGACATTTTGTGTGTGTTTAGCTGCGTCCAGCCCACCCTTTTCTCACGCCTAAGCTGGGGTTCCACTGACCATCAATGCCGGTATCGAATTCTTTCGGCCGCCCATCCAGGTGACCGCGGCGTTGTAATTCTTCTCTGGCCCACGCAGCTCGTGCGGCCTTCTCGCCGACGCGTCCGAAGTCTTGGTGCCGGGCAAGCTCAAGAGGCGGTACCGGGTCTTGCGTGTGCATGTATAGCCACCAGTCCATGGTGATGCGTTGATGTTCATCGAACATGCCACGGTGCTGGCCAGCTTTGTCTTTGAGCTGCTTGTTTATCCCGCCTTCTAACAGGTTCGTGGTGGCTTTTACATCTTGTGTCACGCCCTCTGGTGGGGCGAGGAAGACAAAGAGTTGGTCGTCTTGGATGAGCTTTTCAAACCTGCGTAGTGCACGGCGTGCATTGCGGTGGGTGTACCACCATTGTTGGGTGTCGTTGACCCATGTTGGTACTTGACCTTGGGGGATATCACGGCGATAGGTGCGTTGTTTGAGCCAGTCGTCAAAGGTGATGCGGGTGGTGTGTACGGCTGCGATAAACCGTGCGGCATCGTCGGTATCAGCAACGTTGACGAGCATGTAGCCAAGCTTGCGGATTGCTTTATGTGCTGGGTGGATCGGGTTTTTACTGATATCGCTAAACGTGTTGCGTTGTACGTGGACTAGGCAGCGCTGGATGGCTACGTGGGGCCATTTACTCCGGATTGCTTTTAAGGCTCCTCCTGAGCCGTCAGTGGTGATGATTAGCGGTGGGGCGATCTTGTCGAGGAGTTTGAGGTACTCCGATGAGCTTTCCCGCAAACACCAGTGCCAGGCAATGACGTGTGTGTCCGTACATGCAACGAGCAGGCATTTCTTGTGGAAGTAGGTGCCGTCGATAAAGACTTGGTCGTAGACGCGATATGGGTCTGTCATGTTGGGCACGGTGATAAACCACAGCAGTTGAAACCATCTGGTTAAGGTGCGTCTGGTCACCTTGTGTCGTTGAGCGACGCGGTCTGCGGGTTCCCCGGAAAGGATCCAGTCGAGAAAGATTTTGAAGTGGCGTACATCGTTGGTGCGGGCGCGGGGGTTGATTGTGGATGCGTTGCAGTTCGGGCAGCGCCAGCGTTGTGTGCCTGCGGTTGTGGTTCCGTTTTTTATCAGTGTGTGGCCGCATAGTGGGCAAGACGGCCGGTTTGTGATTGCCATAGCAATTGGCCTTACCGCACCACGGTCGGAGCCTATACCACAGGTGTGGTGGTATTCGGTGTTGATTTCTCGAAACGGGCGAATGGAACTGTTTTGGAAACCATATCGGACTGTTGGCCGAGGTCATCACGGGAAACCGGATAGATTTATACACACAAAATGTCCCTTAAGCCGGGAATCTGGTGCACTACCCATCGCCCGAGTGCCAAAGGACGCAACCCACTTTTCACGACCTGGGCTTTTACCCCCTCCCCCAACAAGAACTGCGTCCTCTGGCACTCACACCACGCACGGAGACACCAAATTCCCCCACTGGCTGCCAGTGACCTTGACTTTTCCAATCCGTCCCGCGAAACCCAGGAATGTAGTGCGCGAGGAGGGTAGTTGCGCACCAAAATCCGGCATTTTCCCTTAGTGTCAGGATGGTTGTGAACGTCAATCCATAGGAGGTTTTGTTCATGACCGACCCACAGTTGCCTGAGTTGGTGCCGTCAGCGTTGACGTCACCACCGACCGTTGCAACCCCGGTAAGGACCCACGGGGGCAAGACTAAAACATCACGCGAGGAAGTCAAAGAGATCCTAGCAATGCCACCGCGTGTGCTGGCAGCGGGGCAAGTACTCGATGAAGACACGTTGGCCTCACTTCAAGCAGTAGCAGTCGTGTTCTCCCCGTACCGCACTACTGGCTCTGGCAGGTGGTTTCATCCAGCACAGCAGCGACAAATGATCACGATTTATAACCGGTTGCCGTACGGCACGAAAGGCCCATGGTGCACCCGACAGGCAATCCAGTCTTGCGATATCAAGCGCTGGGCCCGCGCATTACAGTTATCAAAGTCCACCACTGATGGTTTAGATGGTATTCAACGAGCCAAACGCAGCGTTGATGAAGCATATCGGGGAAGGTATTCACCTGACTACATCCGTGAGATGGTCATTGAATATCAGCTGGTGCCGTATGGCCAGAAAGAAGCGTGGTTGATTGAACATGGACTTGCTGACCACACCGTGCGACGCTGGACAGCAATGGTTGCCGATGGTGATCTCACCACGCGTACTACACCAAGGAGGATTGGAACGTTGACGATGGATGAGTGCGTTGAAATCCAGCAGTTACGCAAGGAAGTCTCCGCGTTGATGCAGCAAAAGCGCAAGCTCGAACTCGATGCGAAGCGTCGGGAGGAAGCTATGCAGCGTGCCCTGGATAAGGCAACAGAAAGAGCAGAGCGGGCTGAATTAGCCACTGATGTGTTGGGAAAAGCTTTAGCGACCATGCCAGGGCAACATGGCGTGGACTCAAACGTGGCGGAAGAGTCCTCACTCAAGACCAACAACGCCTCTACGACCAAGGACAACACGCAGAAGAAACACTGATTGACCAGTTAGTTGACTGTGGCTATTCGAAAACTCACGCAATGCGCATCATCGGAGTCTCACGCAGCCGCGTGTTCTATCAAACGAAGCCACGCCCACGTGTTGCCGATCCAATTGCCTACGACAAACGACGGATCAACCGACTGTCCGATACCACTGTCGAGCGCATCTTGGAATTGTTAGACGCCAATCCACATTCCGGGGTGGACCAGGTATTTTACGCCGCGTTAAACAACGGGATTTACCTGGCAAGCCTGCGCAGTTTCTACCGAGTTGCCAAAAAACATGGACGATTGCTCTACCAACGACACAACACCAAAGCCAAGCAAGCTCAACGCAAACGAAACGCCTCCCCGCCACATGTACGCGCCACAGCACCTGGCCAGGTACTGTGCTGGGACATTACCTTCTTGCCTGGACAATACGTCGGACAAAACTTTGCATGCCACACGGTCATTGACCTGTACTCCCGCGCAATCGTTGGCTGCGTCGTAGCAGAACGCGAAAACAGCCACGTAGCAGCAGCAATGTTTGACGACATCCTGACTCGTTTTCCCCACGTGAAAACCGTGCACTCTGATAACGGCAGTGCGATGACAAGCAAACGCCTCGGCAAACTCTTCGCCAAACACGGTGTGGCCCGCTCATTTAACCGGCCTCACACCAGCAACGACAATCCGCATACCGAGTCGGTATTCCACACCATGAAAGGCAGGACCTACTACCCGAAAACGTTTGCCACACTCGGCCACGCCAAAAACTGGCTCAACGAATGGGTGCCGGTCTATAACGCCACTCCCCACAGTGGAATCAACTACTACCCACCACAAGCAATCCTCGACGGCACCTGGGACAAACTGCAACACCAACGCGAGGAGGGGATGCGAAACGCGCTACGCGAAGGCATCATCACTCAACTTCCGAACACCGCAGCTGGCACAGGCATTCCGGCAGAAGTCAGCATCATCCGCACCACTACCCAAACCGCCCCGCCCCCACAACCCATCACGATCTAACACCCAACCATGTTCACAACCACTTGACATAAAGCGTTTGAAAAGTCGCCAAAGCATTTCCCCAGGTCGCGCCGACCGTATGAGGGAATTTGGTGCGCGGGTCCAGCATGCGCAAAACCCCGCGACCCAACTCGCAGGTCGCGGGGTTTTATACAGAGGAGCTACTTCTCCTTAGGGGTGGTCGGCTCAGCCGAGGTCGTGGGAGCTGCCGCCGTGGTGGTAGCAGTTGCCTTGGTCGATGGCTTCCGGCCGAGGAAGTCGCCGAGCGAGGAGCCCTCGTTGGAGCTCTGCTGGATCTTGTTGGCTGCGCCGTTCTCGCCTGGGGCACACAGGGAGAGCAGGCCGGCCAGGGCACCAATGCCGAGCGTGACCGCTGCGATGGCGCCGAGGGCTTCGGTGGCCTGCGGGCCGAACTTGGCGTTCAGGCGGGCGGCTTCAACGTCGAGCTGCTTCAGGAAGTCAGGTCGGTTGTCGCCGAAGTTGCCGAACGGGTTCGGGATGTTCATCTGCTCGGAGACACGGCGTGCGGAGGCGCTGATCTCTGGGCCCATTGCGGCGATGAGTGGCGCGCCGACGGCGACTGCCAACCCGAGCGGGATGAGCCACAGGAGTGGCCCGCCGTGGGAGGACATGTCGGCGAAGCAGCGCTGCAGGTCATCGGTCGAGCTCTTGCCTGGGGTCTTCGGCTGGTCTTGTTCGCCCTGGACAACGACGTGGACGGTGACGTCGCCCTCGCGGCCTGGGATCGTGATGTCGAAGCCCTTGGGGTCCGGGGTTCGCTCAGCTGGCGGGACGATGATGACCTTGTCGCCCTCGCGCTGAGCGGTCCAGCCGTCGGGGAGTTTGAGGTCGCCGATGTTGGCACCTGGCACGTGGACCTCAACGTGCGATGTGCCTGGTTTGACCTCAATGGTCGGAGGGGTGTTACCTGCGGAGGTTGACGGGCTATCACCAGTGACGGTAACGACGGCCGGGCGGGTGACGGTCTTGCCGTCCGGGTAGGTGACCTCTACTGGGACGACGACCTGCTCGCCTGGCTTGGCGTCGGCAGGTGGCGTGACGGAGACGGAGCCGCCGTCGTTGATGGTGACGCTCCAGCCTTCCGGCGCCTTCCAGCCGTCGACGATCTTGAAGGTCGCGCCGTCAGGCTGCGTGCTTGGCGGCACGACAACGGTGACGCCGCCCTTGGTACGGCCAGGGTTGTAGTCGACTGGTGGCTGGCCTTCGGGGGTGTCGGCGTCGTCAACAACCAGGATGGTTGCTGGGCGCGTTACCTTCTGGCCGCCTGGGTAGGTGATGTCGACTGGGACGACGGTGTAGTCGCCGGACTTGGCGTCGGCAGGTGGGGTGGCGGTGACGCTGCCGTCCTCACCGACGGTGACCTTCCAGCCCTTCGGCGCCTTGTATTCAGGCGAGATGACGAAGGTGGTGCCGCCCGGCGCGCGTGGCGTCGGGTTGACGGTCACGGTCTGGTTCGGCTTGGTCTGCTTCGGGGCGTAGTTCTGGTCGGGGCGGACGGGGTGGCCGGGTTCGGGTCGACGGGTGCGGCCGGGTCATCGATGACGGTCACGACGATTGGGCGCGTGATGCTGTTGCCGTTCGGGTCGGTGACCTGTACGTTAATCACGCCGAAGTCGCCTGGCTTGGCGTCGGCAGGCGGGGTGACGTGCGCGACACCGGTGTTTTCGTCGATGTTGATGGTCCAGCCTTCGGGGATGTCCTTCTGCTCGACAACGTAGGTGGAGCCCTCGGTGCCACCCTTCGGGGTGACAACTACGACGGTGCCCGGCTTGGTCGGCTTCGGTGGGAACTGGACGTCGTTGGTGCCCTTGGGGGCGTCGTCAACAACTACGACGACTGCTGGGCGGGTGATCGAGGAACCATCCGGGTAGGTGATCTGGACAGGCACGACAATGCGGTCGCCTGGCTTGGCATCGGCCGGCGGGGTCGCGGTGACGGAGCCGTCCTCACCGACGTTGACCTTCCAGCCCTTCGGTGCCTCGTAGGCGTCGTGGATGGTGAACGTGGTGCCCTTCGGCGCATCAGCGCTGAACTCTGGGGCGCCCACGGTGACCTCGACACCTGGGCGGGTGGTGTCCGCCAGGTAGTACGCGTCTGGGTTCTGTGCCTGCGGCGGCGCGCTGACGATGACGGTGCCCGGTACGACCTTGGTGGAGCCGTCTGGGAAGGTCACCTCGACGTTGATGGTCTTCGTTTCGCCGTCGCGGGCGTTCGCCGGCGGCGTTGCGGTGATCTCGCCGGTGCGCTTATCGACGCCCACCGTCCAATCACCGAGCTGCTGGTCAGGGGCGATCTTGAAGGTCGTGTCGGCCGGCAGCTCCTGGTCACGGACCTGCGGCAGCGTCACTGTGACGGATGGGCGGGTAATCACCACGTCGTAGCCAGGGGTGTGCTCCTGCGCCAGGGTCGTGTCAACGCCGACCACGGACTCCAGCACGTCGTGGGATCCGTCTGGGTAGGTGGCCTTGACCTGCACGGTCACGGTGTCTTCCAGGCGCGCGCTGATCGGCGCGGTGACCTTGAGCGCGTTGCTGCCCTCTTCCAGGGTGACGTCCCATGGGCGGGCCTCACTGCTTGGGGTAGCGCCGATGACCTCGAAGGTGGTGCCGTCAGGGTACTTCGGGCTGCCCGGCTTCAGCGCGACGGTTGCCGTCTTGCCCGGGGAGGTCTTCTCGTTGCCGTAGCTTGGGGCCCACTGCTGGGTCTTCAGCTGGAACGTTTCGCCGATCTTGGCGTTGTCCTTGTACTTCTGCAGGTTGAGCTGGTCGGAGCCGTCGCGCGGGGTGGCGTACACCTCAACCTGGAGCGCTTCAGGCTTGTCATTGTCGATTTCGCCGGTCCCGCCGACAGGCAGGGTGACATGCACGCGGCCATCCCTATCGACGCGCGCATTCGCGCCCTCGACAGCCTTACCGTTTCGCGTCACGACAGCAATCACGCGAGCGTAATCTTCCCCAGCACCGTTGGTGACCTGGATGTTCGTCGCAAACTCCTTGCCGTTCGCGGTGACAACCGGCACCTCGTCCTGAGCCGCCTGCAGCGGGAAGCACTGCGCGTTCTCTGCCGGGACCGGCAGCAGGTCAACCTCGGCGATGTTGCGGGCTTCGAAGCCCAGGCGGTTCGGGAAGTTCTCGTAGCCGTTGCCTACGCTTCGGGCGACCCACGCGAACGTGCGTGTCTCGCCTTCTTTGATGTCCTTCACGTCCTCGAGGGTGACCTTCGCGGACACCACCGGGGAGCCTTCCGAAAGGTGCAGCTCGACCGGCTCAACGTGCGCGGTGCCGGTGACCTTCAGGTCCATATTGGTGGTGCTATCCTCGCCGGAACGCACCGCTCCCGGGATAGTCTCCCCCGCCTGTACCGCTGAAAGGGTGAAGGTCTCCTCAAAATCGGAGATGCGGGTCTGGTTCATGCGCAGCTCGGAAATCATCGAGTCCACGGCGTGCTCGCCATCGCCGTGGAGGCTGACCCAGTAGTACACCTCGACCTGTCCCTGCTCGTTGACAACGGCGCGGGTGCCCGGTTCAAACGAGCCCTCGCTCGGAGTACTCACGCCGCCAATGTGCTGGTGCGGGAACAAGGTGTTCGCACTCAGCACGTCGTGGCATCGGTTCTCCTCGGCGCTCTGCGCGTCCACCTGTGGCACTACGAGCGCCGACGCCCCCAGCGCCAGCGCCACCACAGTGGCTGACATTCTCGGATTTCGCATGTTCTTGAACTCCCCTCAAAGGCAACTGTGTGTTATCTGTAGTTATCCATTCATCATGAACGGTTTTTAAGAAGTTTCAAGTACTTTTGACAGTTTATTTTCAGCGAACGCTAGGACCTGCACAGTTGTCGCCGAAGTCGTTCTCCAACATGCATGTAATTCGACCTGCGATTACCCCCGCGCGGGTGTATTTGTCCAGACGAATGGATCCCCGGAAAGCTTCTCAGGATCAAAGCGCGCGAGGATCTCCTGCACAGTCCCGGCACCCGCGCACCCGACCGATTCCGCCAGCGCCCGCACTACCCCGTCCGCCCCAACGCGCTGCGACATCTCCGCAAACGTCACCGCCCCGTCGCGCTTCGCCAGCCGCTTGCCCTCCGCGTTGAGCACCAGCGGCACGTGCACATACTCGGGTTCCTGCCCGCCCAACAAGTGCGTCATGTACGCCTGCGCGGGCGCCGACATCAACAAATCATCCCCACGAACCACCTGGTCAACCCCCTGGTCCACGTCGTCGACGACCACCGCCAAGTTATACGCCCAGTCCCCCGCCTGCGCCTGCGCATGGTTGCCACCGCGGCGCACCACCACATCATCGACAGGCCCGGTCACCTCGCCGGCAAAGAAGTCACGAACCGTCCACTCCCGCACATCGGCACGCAGGCGAAGGGCAGGCATACGGCCCTGCTGCGAAAGCTGGTGGCGTCGAAAAGCTCGGTGCTCCTCATCCAAATCCCTGCACGTGCCCGGGTACATCCCAGGCTGCGCATGCGGCGCACTCGCCGCCTCCCGAATCTCGCGGCGCGTGCAATAACACTCATACACCGGGAGCTGCGACAACGCCGCCTCATACAACGCCGAACGCTGCGACTGCCACACCACCGGCGGATCAAAATCAAGACCCAACGCCAACAAGTCCTCTATTTGACGACGCCCCGCCGCCTCCGACGAACGCTCCGAATCAACATCCTCCACCCGCAACCAAAAACGCCGCCCACTCTGTCGCGCAAACAGCCAGGCCAGCAGCGCCGTCCGCAGATTGCCAAAATGGAGATCCCCACTCGGAGAAGGTGCATACCGTCCAGCATTCATGTGTATAGGATATGTAGCCGTGACAAACCAAGAAACTTTTGCGCGATCGCTTTACCCTGTACTGGTATCTGTGTTCTGCGCCGTCTTCCTCATTTCCAACATCACAGCACAGAAGGGAGTCGCCCTCGGACCATTCATCACCGACGGCGCCTTTTTCCTCTTCCCACTTGCATACGTCCTCGGCGACGTGCTCGCCGAAGTCTACGGATTCAAAGCCGCCCGCCGGGCGATCTTCACCGGATTCGGCATCGCCATCCTGGCCGTCGTGTCCTTCTACATCGCCATCTGGCTCCCCGGCGCCGACTTCTACGACATGCAAGAACCCTTCTCGACGATCCTCGGCCTCATGCCGCGCATCGTCATGGCGTCCCTGGCCGGCTACATCGCAGGCCAGCTGCTCAACGCGTGGGTGTTGCAGAAAATGAAAGACCGGTTCGGACACGACCGCCTGTGGGCACGCCTCATCGGCTCCACCATCGTCGGCGAGTTCGCCGATACCCTCCTGTTCTGCGCCATCGCAGCGGCGGTCATCGGCATCGAAACGCCGGGTCAGTTCATCAACTACGTCGTCGTGGGCTTCCTATGGAAGACCCTGCTCGAAGTCGTCCTACTCCCGATCACGTACCCGACCATCGCGTGGGTACGCCGCCGCGAGCAGGAACTGCATGCGGAGCTGCGAAGCTAACGCCCAGAGCCAGCGCTAGGAGCTGGCTCGAACACCAATCTGAGATCAAGGGCCGCAAGCACTTTGAGCAAAGTGTCAACAGTCGGGTTACCAAGCCCGTTTTCAATGCGGCTCAACTCGGCTTGCTGGATCCCAGCGGAATCTGCAACCTCTTGCTGCGTTGCGTCACGTTCTTTCCTCGCTGCCATCAGGGCAGCACCCACTGCCCTTCGGTCTGCAATCTCGGAAGCAAACGCACGAGCAGCAGCATCTCGCACGATCTCAGCAGCTGGTGAAGCTGCTTCCCGATACGGTTTTACGAATTCTTCAAATGCTGTAGTCCCCATTCCCACACCTTTCATCTGCTGATTCAATACCCCTGATCTTATGTGTTACAGCACATAAGATCAAGAGGGTTGGTCACGCTTCCACTGCTCCAACGCAGCCCTTGCAGCTCGAATCTCCTTCTGTTCTTGCTTGCTACTTGGCGCACGCAGTTTGTTGTACCCACCCAGCAACAGAACGATCTTATCGCCGTGAAAAGTGCAGTAGACACGGATCAATACGCGTTTCTTCCACCAACGTTTTGGCACCCGATCAGCTGCTCCCGAGGGCCCATGCTCGCGAAGAATTGTGTCGATGCTTCTTCTTATTCGAAGTTCAAACAGCCCCCTACCAAGGCTTTTGCCCCATTCGCTTTCACAGATGCGAATCCCCAGCGGCGCTAAGACATACTGGACTGCTGCGTCCGTGACTGCTCGTTCCACTTCATCCAGGCGTTTGTAAAAACGATGAAAGTTTCCACCATCGAAAACCTCGACACGCCAAAGTTGATCAGACAATATACCCCCTTGTCCCCCGAAATGCGCTCTAGCTTAACGCCTATAAGAGCCTCTAGCCCCCAGAAACACCTACTTCCCCGCGTAGTACCTGCCCATAAACTCGTCGCGGAACGCCTCGTACTCCCCGGCATCGATGGCGTGGCGGATGTTGTCCACCAGGCGGATCATGAACTCCAGGTTGTGCATGGTGCACAGCGTCCCCGCCAAGAACTCCTTGGCCTTGAGCAGGTGGTGGATGTAGGCGCGCGAGTAGTTCTCGGAGACGTAGCCGCCGAACTCCTCGTCGACGCCGGAGAAGTCCCGCTTGAACCGGGCGTTCATCAGGTTCATGCGTCCGTCCAGCGTATAGACGCCACCGCGGCGACCAAGCCGCGTCGGCGCGACGCAGTCGAACGTGTCGGCGCCGGCTTCGACGGCGGTGAAGATGTCGTCCGGCTCGGAGATGCCCAGCAGGTGGCGCGGCTTGTCCACGGGCAGCTCGTCAGTGACCCAGCCGACGATGGTGCCGAGGTTTTCCTTCTCAAGGGCGCCGCCGATGCCGAACCCGCCGAAGCCGCGTCGGCCGGCCTCGCGCGCCTCCCGGTCGAGGTCGAGCAGTCCGCGGGTGGCGTGGCGTCGTAAATCTTCGTACTGGGCGCCCTGCACCACGCCCCACAGTGACTGCTTCGGGCGGTGCGTGCGCGCCTCGGTGAGGCGGTGGTGCTCGTCGAGGCAGCGCTTCGCCCAGCGGTGGGTGCGCTCCACGGAACGCTCCTGGTAGTCGCGGGTATCCACGAGGGTGGTGAGCTCGTCGAAGGCGAACATGATGTCGGCGCCGAGCTGGTGTTGGATCTGCATGCTCACCTCGGGGGTGAAGCGGTGCTTGGAACCGTCGATGACAGACTTGAAGTCGACGCCGTCTTCGTCGACCATCGCCATGCGCTTACGCTTCTCGGCCCGGATGTCTTTGTCGGTGAGCCCGGCGGTGTCCATGGCCAAGACCTTCTTGAAGCCGACGCCCAGGCTCATCACCTGGAAGCCACCCGAGTCCGTGTAGGTCGGGCCGTCCCAATTCTCGAAGGCGGCGACGCCCCCGGCCTCATCGACGATGTCGGGACCCGGCTGAAGGTACAGGTGGTAGGCGTTGGACAGGATCGCCTGCGCACCGGTCTGGTGGATCTGCTCCGGGGTGAGCGTCTTCACCGTGGCCTTCGTGGCCACCGGGATGAACGCGGGGGTCTGGATCGGGCCGTGCGGCGTATGGATCACACCCGTGCGCCCATGCTTACCCGGCGCGTCATACAGGGTGGTGTTCAGGTCGAAGGAAAGGTCGTCGGTCATGCGTGCTCCAGTGATTCGGGGTGGAATTCGGCTTCGAGTTCGGTGCCCTCCACGTCAACTTCCGGCAGCACCTTGTCCAGCCACTTCGGCATCCACCAGGTGGAACGGCCCAGGATGAACATCGTAGCGGGGACGAGCGCCATGCGGACGAAGAAGGCGTCGAAAAATACGGCGGCGCCGAGCGTAAAGCCAAAGATTTGGATGAATGGCAACGGCTGGTCGATGAACGCCACGAACACCGCAATCATGATGACTGCTGCGGCCGTGACCACGCGCGCGCCCTGCACGAAGCCCTCGACGGTGGACTCGCGCACCGCCTTGATTTCCGCCTCCGGGTCGCCGGCGCGGCGCAGCTTCAGGTAGCGCTCGCGGATGCGGGTGACCAGGAAGACCTGGTAGTCCATGGCCAGGCCAAACGTGACGCCGATCAGGAAGATCGGCATAAACGACAGGATTGGGCCGGGGGTGTTCACAAGTCCACCCCAGCCGAGCTGGAACAGGCCCACCGTCATACCGAACGCCGCACCGACCGACAGCAGGAAGCCAAGGCCCGCCACCACCGGCACCAGGATGGAGCGGAACACCAGGATCAGCAGGATGATCGCCAGCCCAACCACGATCGCGAGGTAGAGCGGCATCGCCGCCTCAAGCTCCTCCGTGATGTCCATCTGCACAGCGGTAAGGCCCGTCAGGCCTATCGACGTCCCCGTCGCATCCTCCACCTGGACATTGTTCGCGCGCAGCGCATGCGCCACCTCCAGCGTGTACTCCTCCTCCGGACCGCCCTTCGGGGTGGCCAGGATCCGGGCCGCCGTCAGGTCCTCGTTCGCGCCTACCAGCTGCGCGTGCTCGATCCCGTTGACGCTGTTGGCCTCCTGCACCGCATACATAAACGACGCCAGCGCCGCCTTCTGCGCGCGCCCGCCAGCCTCGTCCGGCATCATCGCCATGTACGGCTGCAGCATCTCCGCGTCCGGGTTGACGGAGGTGGCGTCGACAACCAGGAGGAACGGCGCGTTGACCCCCGGGCCGAAGCCCTCCGCCATCAGGTCCGCCGACTTGCGCTGCGTCGTGTCCAAGTTCGACGTCGTATCCGACGGCAACGCCATCTCCAGCTGCAGCAAGGGTGACGCCAGCGCACCCAGCCCCAGCACGACCACCGTCATCACCAGCACCGGGAACCTGCGCACCACGTTCACCCAGGACCGGCCCACCGACTTCGCCGACAAGTCGCGGCCAGGCCGCTTACCCGGGCCAGGGTTGCCCGCGAACCACGGCAACTTCCCACCAAAGGAACGCTCACCCCACACGCCCAACAGCGCCGGGAGCAGCGTCAACGCCACCAGCACCGCGATGAGCACCGTCAGCGCAGCCGCCAAGCCCATCCACGTCAAAAACTCAATCCCGGCCAGGGACAGCGCCACCAGCGCCGTGAACACCGTCGTCCCCGCGAACACCACCGAAGAACCGGCCGTGCCCACCGCCAGGCCCGCCGCCTCCGGCGCGTCCAGCGTCTGCCGCTCCTGCCTGTACCGCGACAGGATGAACAGCGCGTAGTCAATACCGACAGCCAGGCCGATCATCACCGCCAGCACCGGCGTGACCTCGTTGAGCTCCACCCAATGCGTCGTGATCAGCACCGCCAGCACACCAATGCCCACCCCCACAACAGCGCTCACAATCGGCATTGTCGACGCCACCAAGGACCCAAACGTCACAATCAGCACCACAAACGCCACCGCGAGCCCCACCATTTCCGACGTCGTCTTAATCTGGATCGGATCCCCGAACCCGGCACCACCGGCCTCAACCTGCAGGCCAGCCTCCCGGCCGATCTCCAGCGCCTCATTCACCACGGCGCGCTCTTCCTCCGACACCGACATCGAAGACTCCGCGCCAAACTCGAACGTGGTGTACCCAATCCGGCCATCGTCCGACACCATCCGCAGGTAGTACGCGTCCTGCTTCGCCTGCTCCTCAGGCAGGCCCATCTGCGTCATCTGCCCGACGATCATCTCCCCCAGCTCCCGGTTCACATTCACCGGGTTGCCAAACCTGTCCGTCCCCGTCAGCCCCTCCAGGTGCTCCTCGATGTAGCCGACCGTCGCGTCCATCCCCGCCATGAACTCCGGCTCATCTAATCGACGCCCCTCCGGCGCCGCAAACACCAAATTCACCCCGGGCGCCGTCGCCACGTTCCCTTCACCCGGGAAGTGCCGCTCCATGTCCTCGAGTGCTTCGATGCCGGGCGTCCCCGAGATCGGAAACTCCGACGTAAACGGCTTCATCAGCGAAAACGCCCCCGCCGCCGTGGCGCCGAGCAGCAACAGCCACGCCACGATCACCTTCCACTTATGCAGAAATGACCAGCGCCCAAGCCGAAACAGCATCTTCGCCACGGTGTTTACGTCCTCACTGTCGCTTCTCGATTGTTGGTGCCACCAAGCCGCGGCACGTTACCAGGCCATCTTATAGGCGAACCCTTGCTGGACTCGATTTCCCTTCATACCCAGGTCACCGGTTTGACCAAGCGAAAAAGTTGCCCGCCTTAGACAACCTGGGGAAACACACCGACCCCACCCCAAATCCGGGAATGTGGTGCACATACAAAGGAGCGAGTGCCAAAAGACGCAACGCAATAATTCTAGCCCTTTTTTGGCCTGCGGGAATACAAATGCTCGTTTTGCGAATTGCGTCCTTTGGCACTCGGGGTTAAGGGTCAAAAAGTGTGTCCGGAATCGCGGATTTTCACGGATTGACCTGTAGGTTTCCGGAAAGTATATGCTCCGGAAGCATATATCTAGCCCCCGACGGGAAATCCTCGGTGTGGCAGCCGTGATGTGCTATGCGCGGCGTGGTGTGGTGTCGCAATGTCGAAGAACCAACCACGCTGCCACTGCGGCGGTGAAATGAAACGCAACGGCACCACCAGCAAAGGCACCACCAGATGGCGCTGCAAACAATGCGGCGCCTCCAGCGTCAAACGTCGAAACGACATCACCAACGCGGCAGTGTTCACCCAGTTCATCGAGCATTGCACCACCGCAATATCACTCGACGACCTAGCCAAACGAAACGGTGTTAGCCGCGCCACCATGAAGCGGCGCTTCAAGTGGTGCTGGCTCGTTGATGTGCCTGACCCCACCGCCGGCCACCACAAGCGGATCTACGACCAGGTATTTCTCGATGGCACCTACACCGCCGGTGGCTGCCTGATCGTCGCGGCGACCATCGACCACGTGATCGCCTGGCACTGGTGCAAACACGAAACCACCCGCGACTACCAACTGCTGCTTGAACGCATCGAAGCCCCACTCATCGCCGTCATCGACGGCGGCCAAGGCGCATACAGCGCAATCAAAAAGTGCTGGCCGACTACGAAAATTCAACGCTGCCTCGTCCACGCCCAACGCGTGGTCCGCCGCTACACCACCACCAACCCACGCACCGATGCCGGGCGCACCATCTACCGACTTGCGCTGAAACTGACCCGGATCACCACACTGGATGAAGCCGCCGCGTGGGGTGTGCAACTACACGAGTTTTCAACGATCTACCGGGAATGGATGAACGAGAAAACCATGATCAAAGACCCCAAAACAGGTGCATGGACCCGCGTGTGGACCCACCACAACGTGCGCAAGGCCTACAACAGCCTCAACCATCTTTGGCGGTCCGAGATGCTGTTTGTCTACCTCAACCCGCCAGCAGGAGTCCTTGCGCCCGAGCGGATCAAATCCACCACCAACAGCTTAGAAGGCGGCATCAACGCCCAGCTCAAACTGCTCGCCAGAACCCACCGCGGCAGATCAGGCGAACGACAACGCCGCATGCTGGATTGGTGGCTCTACTTAAAAACGGAACTGCCTGACGATCCAGTACGAATCGCCAGGCAGTCCGACTGGGGCCAGGGCCAACTCGCCAAAGTATCCACCCTGACCCAAACCGAGAACCAAGCCGACCACGAAACAGGACGCCCAGCCCTCTACGACAACGCTATCGACACCGACTACACCCACTCAATCGGCATTCAAAAAGGCCAAATCTAACCCCCGCGACACGCCGAGCCAGACACACATTTTGACCCTTAACCCTTTAATGGATATAATTAGACCCATGTTGATTTCAGGTACCGCTTTCTTGCGGTTGCGCACCAACCGCTAAGGCGGTTTCCTACCCCGTAGGTTAAAAACCGCTCCGGTCCTTTAGCCGGGCGGCTATTTGTCATGCCCGGCTCCCTTTCAAATCCAAGGAGCACACCTGATGTCTGCATACGGACACGGCCGTCACGAGCATGGCCAAAATTTTCTCACCAACCACAAGATCATCAACTCCATCATCGACCTTGTGAAACAAACCTCCGGCCCCATCATTGAGATCGGACCAGGAAGCGGTGCCCTCACTCACCCGATGGCCCACTTGGGGAGGGCGATAACGGCAGTTGAAGTGGACGCAAAACTAGCTGCCAAAATCACACAAGAAACCTCCTCGGCGGCGGTCGAAGTGGTCCATGATGATTTCCTTAACTTCCGGTTACCCGCCACTCCCTGCGTCATTGTGGGAAACATTCCCTTTCACCTCACCACTGCCATTCTTCGAAAGTTGCTGCATGCGCCAGCATGGACTGACGCTGTACTCCTCATGCAGTGGGAAGTCGCTCGCCGCCGGGCCGGGGTAGGCGCAAGCACGATGATGACGGCTCAGTGGTCCCCATGGTTCACATTTCACCTGGGTTCTCGGGTACCAAGGACTGCTTTCCGGCCACAGCCAAACGTTGACGGGGGGATCTTAGTGATCCGCCGGGTGGGTGACCCGAAGATTCCGATAGAGCAGCGCAAAGCCTTTCAGGCGATGGTGCACACCGTTTTCACTGCCCGGGGACGCGGGATAGGGGAAATTCTCCGAAGGGCAGGGTTGTTTTCATCACGTTCAGAAACACAATCATGGTTGCGCTCGCGAGGAATCGACCCCGCGACCCTACCTCCCAGATTGCACACCAACGACTGGATCGATCTCTTCCAGGTGACTGGTTCCTCTCTACCTCACCATCGACCCATTTCACCATCGGGAAGTAGTCAACGACCTCCTCAACGGAAAAACCGAAGCCGGCGGCGTTAATCCCCACCAAAACCGAAATCCACCAGTAGTACTAAAAGGGCTCTTCCGGTTTTAGAGTGCATTGATTAGTTCGCCGGGGGTTCGGGCGTGGCACAAGATATTGGGGTCCTTGGCTTTGTAGGAAAAAGGTATCTAATCCATCCGTACAAAACTAAGGACCTACTGTGCAGCCTAACGGAAATGTCATCGTCGATACCATCTGCCGCACCGCAAAACTAGGAACTACTATCACCGGTGCCACAGAAAACGGTGACGTCACTGTTATTGAAGCCGAACCCGTCGAGCCGATCAATGAATGCCCTACCTGCGGGCAGCCTGGAGTATTCCGCGACCACGTCATCCGCAGCCTGGTCGATCTGCCCATCGTCGGCCACCCAACAACTTCATGTGCGCCTTCCACGCTACCGGTGCACCAACAAGCGTTGCTTGCAGAAGATCTTCCGTGCTGGCCTTGCCTGCGCGCCCGACAATTCAAAGACCACGGACCAGGTGACCCACTGGATCCTGCAACGACTCTGCCTAAATCGGATGAGCGTTGCCGCTGCACCCAAGTCATTAGGCCTGGGGTGGGATATGAAGTGTCCCAGGTTTTGTTCCGTTTGATGAAACCCGTTTTTGAAACAACGTACGGAGCACAACGCACGCCGATGCCAAAGCTTCCGCAACATCGACTACCTCATCAAACCCACGACAGTGGGATTCACACCCTCAATCCCCACGCGTGCACTCGCGCACTCGGGCCCCCCAAAACCAAAACAACGCACCCCAGGCGAACCCAGAGTGCGTTGTTTTTAATTGGCGGTAGCGGCGGGATTTGAACCCGCGGAGGTTTTACCCTCACTCGCTTTCGAGGCGAGTACCTTCGGCCGCTCGGACACGCTACCGCAAACCAGAGTAACGGTTATTGCCCGAGCAACCAAATCAAGGCGTGGACTAGTCGTTCAGCTTGTCCTCGACCTTGGCGGCAACTTCGTTTGCCTTGTCCTTGACGGAGTCGGCTGCCTCGTTGACCTTGTCCTTTGCGTCGCCAATGAGCTGGTTTGCCTTGCCTTCGTTCTCGAGGGACTTGTCGTCGGAAAGCTTGCCAGCTGCTTCCTTAGCGGTGCCCTTCAGCTTGTCTGCTGCTCCTTCAAAAGCCATGAGATTGCTCCTTTTCGTTTCGTATTTAAGCTAACGGTTCCCCATGGTAGCCACTTTGGCAGGACGGCGCTGTAACAATTCGGTTAAGTATTAGCGCAGGCCCCGGAAAAAGTCGGCGAGGAGGGCGGCGTTTTCGGGCTCCATGATCCCGCCGCGGACTTGGATCTGGTGGAGGTGGTGAGGGTCGCGGAGGGCGTCAAACAGGGAGCCAACGGCGCCGGTTTTGGGCTCGAAGGCGCCGAAGATGAGCGAGTCGATGCGGGCGCCGAGCAGGGCCCCGGCACACATGGTGCAGGGTTCCAAGGTGACGACGAGCTCGCAACCGTCAAGGCGCCAGGTCCCGAGGGTGCGCGCGGCGTCCCGGATCGCTTCAACCTCGGCGTGGGCGGTGGGGTCTTGGCGTTGTTCGCGCCGGTTGACGCCGCGGCCAATCACCTCGCCGTCAGCGTCGAAGA
Organism: Corynebacterium sp. MC3; assembly: GCF_900099485.1. NCBI lineage: Bacteria > Bacillati > Actinomycetota > Actinomycetes > Mycobacteriales > Corynebacteriaceae > Corynebacterium > Corynebacterium sp. MC3. Next base: position 42,700 of record NZ_LT622809.1, on the reverse strand, counting down.
CGAGGGCGCCGACGGGCACGTCGCCGGGCGGGGTCGTTGCCGCGAGGTCGAGCGCTTGTTGCATGCGGGCGGTGGCGCGCCGCTGCCAGCTTGCGAAGGCCAACGTTACCGCAGTGCCTCGTGGAGCTCGTCGGCGAAGCCGAGGGCGTCGGCGATGTCGTCGATGAGGTCGGCGGGTTCTTCGTCGGCGTCGAGGAGCAGGCTGAGGCGTTCTTCGGTGAGGCCGAGGTCGGCGAGGATGTCGAAGTCGCCGTCGGCCCAGCTGTCGGTGTCGTCGAGGTCGATGTCGGGGATGTCGCAGCCGGCTTCTTCGAGGGCGTCGGCGGCGTAGTCGTCGTCGACGGCGATGGGGGCGTCGCTAAGGAGGATGCGTGCCCTGTTTGGGCCTGGGCGCAGCACCACAACGTACTCATTTTCGACGTTGAGCAGCGCAAACGCCGGGCCTTCGCTGCGGAGGCGGCGTACTGCGGCGATGGTGTCTTCCAGCGAGTCGAAGCTGTCGTTGTAGCGGTGCACGGACCATGCGCCGTCGTGCTGGGCGACTGTCACTGCGTACCCGTCTGGAAATTCCTGTGCCATGTCTCACGACATTAGCCTGCACGCAGTGAATTTGTCACTAGAATGTGAAACCGTGACTGCCTCATTCCTACATTCTTCGCGCCACCTGCCTCCCGTCTGCATTGTTGGGCTGGGGTTGATCGGTGGCTCCATCATTCGCGACCTCACCGCGGCCGGCCACGATGCGTTCGGCTACACGCACTCGAATGCGGGCACGAGGGCTGCGCAAAAAGATGGTTTCGACGTCACCAACGACCTCGAGGCCGCACTGCAGAAGGCAGAGGCGCAGCAGGCCCTGATCGTGATCGCGGTACCGATGGATGCGGTGGCGACCGTCCTGGACGCCATCGCGGAGCACGCCCCGAGCTGCGGCATTACAGACGTGGTCAGCGTGAAGCAGCCGGTGTACGACCTCGTGCTGGAGCGCGGTCTTGAGGAACGCTACGTTGGCGGGCACCCGATGGCCGGCACCGAGTTTTCCGGCTGGTCGGCGTCCCAAGAAGGGTTGTTCCAGCGCGCGGCGTGGGTGGTGACGTATGACTACGCGGAGAGCGTCGACAAGGTGCCGCAGACGTGGGCGAGCCTGTTCGCTGACGTGTGCAACCTGGTCGCGGTGACGGGCGCTGAGGCCGTGCCGGTGTCAGTGAAGCGCCACGACGAGGCAGTGGCCCGCGTGTCCCACCTGCCGCACGTCATCGCGGAGGCGCTCTCCGTGGTCGGGGATCGCGGCGGCACGCTGGCGCAGTCGCTGGCGGCTGGCTCATTCAAGGGCGCCACGCGCGTCGCGGGCACGGACCCGTCGCTGGTCCGCAACATGTGCGAAACCAACGCGGAGAGCCTCGTGCACATCATTGACGAGTTCACCGAACTGCTTGCCGACGCCCGCTCCGCCCTCTCCGCCGACGCTCCTTCCATGAAGCGCCTCGCCGACAACGGCCACCGGGCGCACACCCGTATGCTGGCACGTTCGGGCGCGCGACGTGAGTCGGTGTCACCGGTGAAGATTTCTTCGCGCCCTGTGATGCGCCTGCACCCGGGCGCGCCAGGCTGGGTGAAGCAGCTGCGCCAGATCGAGTCTCTGGGCGGACGCGTCGAGGTGTTCTAACTCGCGTTTGTTGGATACGGCAAAGGCCCGAGGGGATCACTCCCTTCGGGCCTTTACTCTGTACTGCTAATGCGCTTTATGCGTCGCGGCGACGTCCCATGAAGACGTACGCGCCACCGATCAGGAACAGCACGATGCCGAGCGTGATCACGCCGGACATCGGGGTACCGGTATCGGCGAGGTCCCCGCTGCGGGTCGACGTGGTCGTCGAGGAGGACTTGCTGGAGCTGCGCTTGCTGGTGCTCTTCGCCGTGGAACGGGACGCTGCCGTGCTGCGGGACGTTGCGCTGGTCGTGCGTCCGGTGGACACGGTGCCGGAGCTCTTCGAGTTAGAGAACGTCGAGGTCGTCGAAGTCTTCGAGCTTGTCGACTTCGAAACTGCAGCTCCCGCGCCTGCACCCGCAAGGGCACCGAACGCGCCGAGCAGTGGCTTGACTTCCTTGAATACCTCAAGGATCTCCTGCGGCTTGGACATCGTGCTCGTTGCGCGGGTGTCCTTGTTCAGGGTGATTTCCTTGACCAGGTCGTCCTTCTTGATCTGGATGGACTTGTTCTTAAACCCTTCCGGCGCCTCTGCGAGACGGACCGTGAAGCTCTTGTCGTTGAGCTCTGCTGGCAGGGTGGTAGACAGGTAGCCGTCGGCGTCGGTTGCGCCTTCGAGTTCGAGGTTGTCCAGGCTCGGGACGACCAGGCGTGCGCCCTCGACCGGCTTCTTCTTTTCACCAGTGCCGGCGTAGATCTCGACCTCGAGCGTGCGCTGCTCGGTGGCCTCTTCCTTCTTAGTGGTCGTGGTCTGAGTCGTTGTCGTTGCAGGCGTCGACGTCTCCGGGGTCGTTGGCTCAGTAGGCTTCGGCGTCTCCGTCACCGTGGACTCGGACGCAGGCGAATCAGATGCAGCCGTCTTTTCATCCGTGTTCTCCGCAGGCTTGTCCGACTCCGCGGACGGCGTCTTCGTGTCCGACTCCTCACCAGCGTGCTTGATGGCGGTGAACCCGAACTTCTTGTCGGTGCCGAGTACCTCGCTGAGCGTGTCGTCGCCGTCCTGGGAGAACGTGGCCACGAGCTCGTCGCCAGGGCCGATCTTCAGCTGCGTCGGCTTGAACTCGACGGTGTTGCCGTCCTTGTCGCCAGCAACGAAGACGTCGGTGTCCTTGGTCACTGCGTAGGCAACCTCACCCAGACGGTCGATGCCCTCGGTCTTCACGCCACGCGCCACCTTCAACGTGGTCACGCTGAGCTTGTCGGTGTCGGTGTTCAGGGTCCACAGCGCTGGCTTGCCGTCGAGGGTTTCAGCGTATGCGTGCAGGTACTCCCCCTTCGGGTCGACCTTCTTGGAAGCCGTGCCCCACGCACCGGGTGCCTTGAAGTCCTTCGGCTTGCTGAAGGTATCCACCGACACCTTGTGCTCGGTGAACACCGGGGTGGTGGTCGCGCTCAGCTTGTCCAGGTCGATGGCGTAGTAGCTGTCGCCGTCCTTGGCCAGCTCCTCCGACACAATCAGGCGACCATGAGAGGTAATGGTTGCCGTGGTGATGTCGGTAGGAAGTGCGCCGTGCTCGACGCGTGCAGCCCCAAGATCCTCGACGTTGCCCGTCGCCGGATCGATCTTCAGCAGGTGGTTCTCCTGTGGCGCGGTGGACAGCGCGTAGACGCTGCCGTCGGTTGGGTGCCCCGCCACCGCCGTGTACGTCCACGCACCGGACTCGAGCTCTACACCGCTCGTGCCGGTTCCCGGCTTATCGCTTGTCGACGCCTTCTTCGCCTTCGCTGGCGTCGTCGCCACTGCTGGCGCACCCGCGACGGACGGAGCAACGCTCACGGTTGGGGTGGCGCTGGCGCTCGGCGTCACGCTGGAGGAAGCAATGCTCGAAGGAGCGGTTGCTGTCGTGGTGACGGGCGCCTGGGTGGGCGTCTCGGTCGTGGTGTCAGCGTTCGCTGCCACTGGGACGAGTGTGAATGTCCCGGCGAGTGCGGACGCCATCGCCAAGCGGCCGTAGTAACCGGCGGTCTTCGAAATTTTCATTGTTCCCTCTCGTATAGGTTGCGGGGCTGCAAACCCAGTAATCCACCATTCAATGTACAAAACGATGTGGTACTTCTCAAGCAGCAACCCGCCACCATTTTCGTGGTGGCGGGTTGCTTTTCGCTCGTCCTTAGCGCTTTGGGCTAGGAGACCTTTTCCTTGCTAGGGGTCTGCTCTTTCTTGCTGGAGCTTTCTCCCTTGCTGGAGCCGTCAGCACCAGCTTCGCAGGCTGCGTAAGCAAGGCCCACCGCGATGGCACCGACCGCGACCAGGATGATGGCCAGCACTGCCGGACCCGCTGCTGGGTGCAGCTGCTCTAGCTGTCGGCTGATCTGGTTCATCCACGCCGGACGCTCGATTGCGAGCTGCGGCATCGCCTGGTTGAACTGCTTGACCACGGCGTTGAACTGGTCCTCGTAGATGACCAGGCTGCCCGCCATCGCGCCGACCAGCAGGCCGAGCGGGATGAGGTACATCGCCGGGTTCGAGGCAGACGAGGTCTCCGTGATGCAGCGCCCAAGGGAGCTGCCTTCCTTCGGAACTTCCGCCTTCACCAGCTGGATGCTGAGGTCCGTCGGCTGTTCTGCTTCGACCTCGAACAGCTTGGTGGTGATCTTCCCACCCTTTGCTGCCTTCTCGGTCGGGATGCCGTACTCGCCAGCGATCTTCATGACGTCCTCAGACGGGTTGGTCACGCGCAGCTTGTACTTGCCTGGCGTGACGTTGCCGTAGGCAAACTTTCCGTTACCGTCGACGGTTGCGCTCAGGGAGGTCTTGTTGTCCTCCGAGATGAGCTCAACCTTCGCCTCCGTGAGCAGGCCAGCCGGCAGGCCGCTGAGCACACCATCGATGTAGCCCTTCGGGGTCTTGCCCTCAGACACAATCACGTGTGCGTTACCCCACGAGTTCTTGTTCGGGGTAACCGTCAGGATTGACGGTGGGTCCTCCTCGTAGATGCCCTTCTCTTCCTCAATACCCGGGCTACGACGAGGCTGGTCAAGGTCGGCCTTCACCAGCGCCTTGTTGTGGTGACGGGTGCCTGGCTTCAGCGGCGGTAGCGCAGCGGTGAGGAAGACGCGCTCGCCTGGCAGCAGGGTGCGGTTCCAGTCGCTCGGCAGGTCGATTTCCATCGGCTTGCAGTCGTTGGAATCGTCTTCACTCGTGCCTTCATTCCACTCGCAGACCTCGTCCGTCAGGGTGACGTTGTACATCGGTGCGGCGCCGCGGTTCATGATCTCGTAGGTGAAGTACATGTCTTCATCCACATCGAGGGACACTGGCTTGTTCTTATCCACACCGAACCGTGCGTTGACCTTCTTCTCCACAGAGGCAGAACCAATTCTTGCCACTGCGTTATCAGGTGTCGACGCCACCATCTGTCCCTTGCTGCCCGTACCGCGGGCCGTCGCGATGTTGTTCACAACGGACATGTCCTTCTGCGGCGGAATCTTCGCGGAGGCAAACACGTGCTCGCCCGGCTCCAAGGTGCGATTCTCTGGCTTATCCCAGCCCTCAGGCCAGGTGATCTTGGCATCTCCCAGGAATGGGTCATCCAGGGTGATGTTCTTGATGATCTCGTCGGTCTCGTTGGTGATCACGAAGCCGTAGATCAGGTCCCAGTCCTCAGGGAGGATCGGGGCGCTGTCCATATCGTCGGCATCGTACCCGCGGACACGCTTGCTCAGCTTGAGCTGCTTCTCCGTCAGGTGGACGCCCGGGATTGCAACGTCCTGGCCAGGCTTGACCGGCACATACATTGGGTCTACGTTCTGGATACCCTGCGGGGTGAACACCTCGATGGTGGAGGTACCCGGCAGCGCCTTATCGAAGACGAACTTACCATTCTTGTCGGTGGCGACCACGCTGGTATCACCACGCGGGTCGGTCGCGGTCACGATGACGCCCTCGACTGGGTTGCCGGAGCCGTCGTCAACAACACCTTCGACGTTGCTTCGCGGTGCCTTGATGCTGACAAGGCCAAGCTCGATCGCCTTGTCCTCAGTGACAGTGACCTTCTTCGGCCAGTCCTTCGGCTTTGGCCAGCCATCTGGGACGTCGAGCTCAATGGTGTACTCACCTGGCTCAAGGCGATCCGTGGTGAAGTAGCCGTCCTTGCCAATCTTCACCGCTGGAAGTGTCTCGATAGGCTTGCCGTCCTCGTCAAGGCGTGGGCTGCCGTCCTTATTCTTTGCGGTGCCCTTGATGCGAACCGTGCCGCCCTTGATTGGGTAGTTGCCGTCATCAAGGAGCCAGCCGCTGATCGTGCCTGGTGCTGCACCTGGCTTCGGGTTCGGCGTCGGCTTACGCTCAAGATAGACCCGCAGGTCGCCGTTCGTCTTGCCAGCCTCGACAACGACACGCTGGTAACGCGGCGTATTGAAGCCCTCCGGTGCCTCCACCTGGACGACGTACTCGCCCGGCTCGAGACCGGAAGCGGTGAAGATACCCGAATCGTTCGTGGTGACCTGCGTAGATCCGCCACCGAGGCGGAGGATGTTCACCTTCGCGCCAGCAATCTGCTCGACTGGCTTGCCCTCGCTCACGCCGAGCACGTTGCCCTGCAGGGTACCCGTGGTCGGGGTGTTCTCAACTGGGATCCTCTCCAGTTTGATGTCCTGGGCATAGTTGTCCAGGCCCGTCTCGATGACAACGGTGATGTCCGCGCGCTCGAGGTAGCCCTCCGGCTGCGCGATCTTCAACTGGTAGTTACCGGTTGGGATGCCGTTGCGACGGAACGAACCGTCAGCGTTAATAGCCACCGGGTAGCGTCCAGCGTCGCCAACAAGAACCAGGCCGGTCTGCGGCAGCGGAGCATTCGTCGCCTTGTCGTAGACACCACCGATGAAGCTACCGGTTTCGGCCTCCACCTCGCTCTTCTTCAGCGTGATGGTCGGGACGACACGCTCCTTACCGGCGTCGATCTTGACCGGGATGCTGTCCACCGGTTCGTAGCCAACAGGCTGGGTCACCTTGAGACTGTAGGAGCCTGCTGGGATGGTGGCGTCGTCAAATGTGCCGTCTTCGGCGACCTTGACGTCGATGGTGTTGCCCTTGCCGGAGGTCGGCTCGAGCGAGATACCAACGTTCGCAACCGGTTCACCGGCCTCGTCCTCAACGTTGCCCTTGATGGTGCCCTTCGTCGGCTTCGTCTCGAGGGTGATGTCAAGAGCCGTTTCCTCGGCAGGCTTCACCGTGGCGGTCAGACCGCGAACCGACTTGAACTTCTCCGGCTGCACAACGTCAACCGTATAATCGCCCACCGGGACCTTGGTGAAGGAGAACGTGCCGTCTTCGGCAGATTCAGATTCGATTGGCTGCTGGCCTGCTCGCTGCAGCTTGATCTTGACCTTGCCAACAGGCTCGCCGTTCTCGTCACGGACAGTGCCTGCAACGTCGCCGATCTCGGCGGTGAACTTAATCACGCCCAAGTCAGCTTCCTTGCCTGGGTAGACCGTCAGTGGCGGAACGCTTACGCGCTTGTAGTTGTCCGGGGACTTGACCTCAACATTGTACGTACCTGCTGGCAGCTCTGGCACGGCAATGTTGCCTTCGTTGTTGAATTCCAGATCAATTGGATCGCCGGACTCCGGTACCAGTCGGATCTCGGCGCCGTCGACAACCTTGTTGTTCGAGAATTCGACCTTGCCCTTCATGCTGCCTGGCTTGCGCTGCAATGAGACCTGGACAGGATCCGTACCCTGGCCAAGCACGACCTCGAAGCTTTCGCTCTCACCAGCGAGGTGGGTGTCAGTCTCCTCGACCTTCACCGTGTAGGTACCCGGCTCCATCTTGTCGAATGCAAAGCTACCGGACTTATCGGTGGTCTGGGTCTTTACTACCTCACCGTTCTGGATCAACTGTGCTTCGACGCCTTCGATGGCATTGCCGCCGTCGTCAAGCACGGAGCCGTTGAGGCGCTTAAGGTCTCGGGTGACCTCGATGGTGATCTCTTTCTGATCACCTGGCAGCAGACCGTTCACGGTGAGGTTGTTACCGGTGTACTCGCTAGTCTTCGGGACCTCAAAGGTTGCGTTGCCTTCGCTGAGGCCCTCGACGACGAACTTGCCGTCCTTGTCAGTCGTGACTTCTTGCGTGCCTTCGTTCGTCACCTTGACGGTGGCGCCAGCAACTGGCTGCTTGTTTTCGTCGACGACGGTACCGATCACCGTCGCGGACTCGTTGGTCACCCTGACGAATTCCTTGTTATCAGCTGCTGTGGTGCCAGGCTTGATGGTGACGCCGGACTTCGATCCACCCTTGTGGCGATCCGTCGGCTCAACCTCAATCGTGTAAGTACCTGGGCGCAGCTCGTTGAACTCGACCTTGCCGTTCACGTCACCGGTGCCCTTGGTCTCTGCACCGTTTTCATCAATCAGCTTGATGACTGGTGACGAGATAGCACGGCTCTTCTCATCCATGACGTGGACCGTCATGGATGCATCTTTACGACGCAGCTTCACATCGCGAACGACGTTGCCCGCTGCATCGACCTTGAGCTCAATACCCTGGGCCTCGTCGTATGCTGCAGAGTCGTCAATGGTGACCTTGTAGGTACCGACTGGAACCTTATCGAAAGCGACCTTGCCGTTTGCGGTGGTCAAGTCCTTGTTGATTTGCGTCTTGTAAGCGTCAGACTGCGTGCCCTTAAGCCGTACCTTCACACCGTTTACTGGCTGCCCTGCATCGTCAGTGACGTTAATCGTGACGGTGCCCGGGTTACGCGTGACGATGTAGTTAGCGCGGCCACCTGCAGCCCACCTCACGGTGACCTTACCCTGCGTCGAACCATGAGTGTCGTTTGCCTCAACCTGGACGATGTACTCACCAGCAGGCAGGTTGCCCGAGGTGTACACGCCGCGCTCGCCTTCGGTCCAGGTAGTGTCAACGTCCTTGAGAGTCAGCTTTGCGCCACTGACTAGCTCGCCGGCCTCATTACGGACGGTCGCGACAATTGGAGCGCGATTTTCCTTGAGGTCAAACTCAACCTTTGCAGCCTCTCCAGGCTTGACGGTGACAGACTTGGTCGTCTCGTCGAAGCGGCCATCACCCGAGTTTCGGACCGTGACCTCGTACTTACCTGGCAGCAGCTTCGCGGAACCGGTATTTGCAAAGGAGAACTTACCGCTCGAGTCAACGCCACCGAAGTCGATGTACGCGCCGTTCTGGCCCTTTGCTTCCACCGAGACACCACCCGAAGCAGGCTTCCCGTCGATGCGGACGGTGCCTTCAATGCGGGAGGTTGCTCGGTCGACCTTGATGTCTTCGACAGTCTTCCTCTCCGCTGCCTTGAGCGCGGAGAACTTCTGCGAGGCCTCTGCGTAGGTGCCGTCACCTGCGGCAGCAACGGTTACCGAGTCAGTACCAGCCGCGACCCTGTTAAAGGTGTAGTAGCCGTTCCAGTTCGTACGAACCGTCTCATTGCCAACTCGAACTTCGGCATTCACCACTGGCTTGCCATCGTCGTAGATGACGCGACCGTTGATCTCGCCTGGGTTCTTCTTCAGCGTGATCTCCTGGACTTGCATGCCATTCTTGGGATCAATCGTGACGGTTCGAGGAGCATTCTCGAACGTGTACTTGTCGCCCAGGTCGCCCTTCGGAGAAGTCAGCTTGAGATCGTAGGTGCCTGGGTACAGCACCTGCTGGACAAAGCCGTTCTTATCAGTGACGCCCTTACGTCCTTCAGCCCCGTTTGCCTTCTTATGGTTCGGGCTCGGAGCGACTTCCCACGTCACGCCCGCAGCGCCCTCTTCACCGCCGAGGAACTGGAGAAGGAGTTCCTTCGTCATAAAGTTCGGCTTCAGCGGGTCAGGAAGATCGTAGGTTTTGCCGCCTTCAGTCTTATTGACAGGCACTGACGTATTCAGTTCGTAGGTGTAGTTATCAATTGCATCGACCTTGACCTGAACTGTCGCAGTGGGCTTCACGCCTGCAACAACGAACTGGCCGCGACCGTCCGTCTTCACGCTCTTGCCGTTTACAGAGACCGTGGCACCAGAAATTGGCTTATCGAACTGGTCAAGCACCACGCCCTGGTAGGAAGCCAGCGTCTTGGACACTGTGGCGCGCACAATCTTAGTTTCGCCTGGAAGCACGAACTCATAACCGCTGCCTACGACCTTTCCGTTCCGGTCGATCAGCTGGACGGATACCTCACCTGGGTTGACAACACCGAGGTCGTATCCTGCTTGATTCTTGTATGGGTAGTCACCCCAAGTCTGATTGTTGTATTTCAGGCGAATCTTTCCGCCATCAAAGTTCTCGTTGCTTGGGACCTGGATCTCTACCTTAGCGCGGGCCTCTTTCAACGTTGGTCGGAAGTCAACTCCGTCGATCGTACGGTTACTAATATTCACCGTTCGTGAAACGGTATTGATGTAGTCACCAGAGAGCTGGAAGCGGTAGCTTCCATTGTCCAGACCCTGAATCTTGTAATCCCCAGAGTCCAGGAGAGATACCTTCCGGACCTCGCGTTTGTTTTGGTCAAACACTGTGAGGGTAAGCCCCTGCGCAGCATTGAACGAGTAACCAGACGGCAGGTAAACCCTACCGCTTACCTCCTTGCGCTGCAGGTAGAACCTGATTTCACTTGGCCGGTTCCCTGGGATATTGAACGACTGTGCTGATGTAGGGAAGTACTCATCCGAGCCGCTGTACCAAATTTGGTAGTCGCCGTAGCTTCCGGTTAGTTCAGTCGACGACCAATTCCCATGGTCAATTGAAGCTCCGTTACTCGGGCCAAGGTCGGTACGTTTGATCTGCAGGCTACCTCCCGTGTTCCACAGCGGGTAGCCATGACGATCGTGCATATGGACCAAAACGGTCCCCTTGCGCTCCTCAAGTTTGATATTGAGGTAGGACTGCTGGTCAGCACTGATTGTAACGCTACCGCTTGACGTTGAAGTCTTATCGTTCAGGCGAGCTTCCCAGCCGTACGTCCCAGCATTGAACTTCTCGCTCACAAACCAGCCGTTGCCACCAACTTGAACTGGGCGCCCATCAATCTTCAGGTCAACATCGGAGGCCGAGTAGCCATTCGGTACCTGTACAAGGCCCGCTACCCAACCTTGTTTGGGGGCTTCTGGTTTCTTTTCCTCAGCTTCACGGTGCCCAAAGCCTCCCTGAAGGCGACCTTGCTCGAAGTTTCCCAAGAGCTTTCGATCGAGATCGTTCGCAGACTCAATCCACAATGAGTGGACGTCAGACTGTGGGAGGTAACAAGGCGAAGAGGTGGTGCACTTGGAGGAGAGATCAAGCTTATAGGACTTCCCGTCAGAGGTGATCGGAAAATCAAACTCGCCTAGAGTCTCAACAACTTCAGCACCCTGCTTGATCTGGACTTTTACCTTACCGATCGGCACGATCGGCTTTTTGGACTCCAGCCAAGGAGTGATTGTAAAAATCCCGGAGATAGGGATTGGATATCGCGCCGACCCTACAGACTGTATCGCCCACGAAATTTTTCGCTGCCCCTTTTTAGTCACTTTTGCCTGCTGAATGGGCAAATCAGTGATAACAGTTGCCGACGCCGACGGCAGCGCCACCTCGGCGGCGTGGTCGCTCACCGCCGGGACGGCCATCCCACCGATAGCTAAAGAGAAAGCGGTCGCCGTAGCAACGGCCGCTTTGCGAATGCTGGAAAACAGCCCGCGTCCGGACTTACCGTTTCCGGTCATTATGGTCTCCTGATTCGTACGTTATTGAGAGAAATTCGAAGCCTAGGAGCGAGCGCACAGACTTCTCCTAAGTAATCTGTACAAATATACGTCGTTTACCACCGTCAGCTCAAGCTAAGAGCTACATATACGCAGCGCAAGAATCGCAAATCCGCTCTTCGCACCGCTCCAACTATCGACGCCCCCTCCGACCTGCGCCCTTAGTCCAAATCAATGAGGCACCCCCAACACACACCGGGCAAACCTTGCAAAAGCTGAGAGCAGCGGGTCCCCCTTTTTTTGTTTCCCCAGTTCACTGATGGCCAATGAGGAAATGAGTGCCAAGAGACGCAATCCGAGAAAACGTGACCAATATACGCACAGGTCAGCAAAGGACTAGACTTCAAGGGGTGCGTCTTTTGGCACCGCCTCAAAGAATAAAGCAGAAACCCCAGCCCACACGCGGTGGACTGGGGTTGTATGTGGTGCGCCCGGAGGGATTCGAACCCCCAACCTTCTGATCCGTAGTCAGATGCTCTATCCGTTGAGCCACGGGCGCGGTGTTTTGCTGCCTTGTAAGCAACGAAAGAGACTCTACACCGAAACTGCGAGTGCAGCAAAACGCCTGTTAGATGCCCAGAACCGCCTTCGCAATAAAGAAGTAGATAATCAGACCGGTGGCATCACAGAACGTAGAGATGAACGGGTTGGAGAACACGGCCGGGTCAGCGCCAATGGTCTTAGCGATGATTGGCATCACACCGCCCACGGTTGCGGCCATCGTGCATACGAGCAGCAGCGTCAACCCAATGACAATGCCCACCGACTGCCCGAACACCAGCCCTGCCAGCACAAACCCCAACGTTCCGAGCACGGCACCGAGAAGCATACCCACCCGCATTTCGCGCCACGCCACCTTAGCCACGTCGCGGTTACGGACGTCATTGAGCGCGAGCGCGCGAGTCACGGTGGTGGCGGCCTGGTTGCCGGTGTTACCGCCGGTACCCGTCAGCAGCGGGATGAATAAGGACAACACGACGGCCTTCTCAAGCGTGTCCTCGAAGATACCGAGCACCTGCACCGTCAGGATCGCGGAGACCGCAAGCACCAGCAGCCAGACGATACGGCTCTTGACCAGGGCCTGCACGGGCGTTGAGAGGTACGGGCGCTTCAGGGACTCGGACGCACCCAGGCGGGCTGTGTCCTCACTGTCTGCTTCCTCGACGATGTCGTGAGCCTCGTCGTATGTGAATATGCCCACCAGGTGGTGCTCATTATCGACGACCGGCAACGCCAGCAGGTTCGACGCCAGGAACCAGCGCGCGGTGTCCTCTGCCTCGTCGGAGGCGTAGGCGTACTGCGCTTCCCGCATGACCTCGGAAACGGGTTGGTTGGCGTTGGATTGGAAGAGGCGTCGTAAAGAAACGATGCCTACGAGCGTGCGGTGCACATCCGTGACGGGGACGGTGTAGATCGTCTCCAGACTGTCGACGTTCTCACGGAGATTATCGACGACCTCCTTGACCGTCATCTCTGGCGTGACCAGCGGCACCTCCGGCGACATGGTGCGGCCGACGGTGCCCTTCTCGTAGCCGAGGACGACGTTGGTGACGCGCTGGTCATCCTCGTCGAGCTCGTGCATGAGGCGGGCGGCGACCTCGGGAGGAAGCTCGTCGAGGAGGGCCACGCGGTCCTCGGCGCCGAGGGCGTCGAAGAAGCCGACGACGGCTTCGTCTCCAAGTGCGGTGACCATGTCTGCCTGGTGCGCCGGGTCCAGGACGTCGAAGACGACCGCAGAGCGCTCCGGCGACAGCAGGCGCAGGATCTTCGCGCCGTTCGTGACATCGGTGCGCTCAATCATCGCGATGATGTCCTTGAGGCGGACGTGCTTCAGCTGCTCCTGAAGCTCGGAGAGCTCCTCAATTTCAGGATCGTGGTCCTCTAGCCGACGCTCGAGCTCGTAGAGCTGCTCGGGGTCATTGATCTTCATCTCCACGTCCTTTCACCTCACCACGATTGGCCAAGTCAAGCACTGCAAGCGTAGCCGTACTTACCCCCGGAGGTGGAATAGCACACCTTTCGACCACCGAACTACCTGCATGTTTTGCCTATCCCTTTACATTCCTCGCCTTGGGCGGGGGTGGGAATGTTAAGTTTTACTGAACAGAAACGATATCCATCTGTGACATACCTGTGCTGCAGGTCCAGTGCAGCGTTTCCGCTCTTGAGCAAAGGACAAGTTTATGGCATACAGCACGCGCACAAAGCGCATCTCTATCGCCGCCGGTGCGCTTTCGATCGCGCTGGTCGCCCCATTCGTCAGCGTCTCGACGTCCGACCTCCCCGCAGCCCACGCCCAGACAGTGGCCTCGCAGCCCTCGGACTTCGACACGCCCGAAGAGGTCAACTTCTGGGACGCCAAAACGGTCCAGCTCAAAGACCTCGCCCTGAACCCCGGCGACAAGGTAGAGACCTACTACAGCTGGACGACGATCGGCACGTACCGCTGGAAAGTCACCGTCGACGACCTCGGCGTCCTGACCGTTGGGCGCCCGAGCGATGGCTTGGCGTTCAGCAGCAAGGTCGGAAAGACCATCGAGATCCCGATCAAGGTCACCCCGATCGCCGGGGAGCCGTACGAAGCCACGCTGAAGATCGCCGTCAAGGACGAGAAGCCAGCGGAGGAAACCACCACGCCGGAGACGACCCCGGCAGAATCCACCACGCCGGAAACCACCACGGCTGAGTCCGAGGCGCCGTCTGAGTCCTCCGAGCCGGAGGCACCAGCCGAGTCTTCCGAACCGGAGGCACCAGCAGAGTCGGAGGGGCCGTCGACAAGCGAGGAAGCCCCAGCCCCTGAGGCGCCGAAGTTTGACTTCGACAAGACCTACGAGGCCGAGAACTTCTGGAACAAAGAAACAGTGCCTGTGCCGGACGCCAAGCTCGAGCCCGGCGACAAGATCGCGTCGACCTACTGGGACAGCACCACGCGCTGGCCGGTGACCGTCGATGCGGAGGGCAACCTGACCATCGGGAAGCCGTGGAACAAGATCACCTTCAACAACGCCATCAAGGCTGGTAGCGCGGATATTCCGGTCACCATCACGCCGAAGAAAGGCGAGCCGTACTCCGGCACCCTGAAGGTCAAGCTCACCGACACCATGCCTCCCGCCGAGTGGGAAAGCGACCTGCCGGACTTCAGCAAGATCTACTCAGTCGACTTCGAGAAGCAGCGCGTGAAGCCGGTTCCGGGCCTCACCCTGCCGGAGAACGTCACGATTGAGCGCAGCGGCGCGAAGTACCCGCTCTGGTCCTTCACCAACCTCAACGGCGAAGTGCAGGTCAACGCACCTGCCACCTTCACCCCGGGCGTATTCGACCTGCCAGTCAAAATTAGCGACGGCACCTCCACCGTCGAGCGCACCATCCGCATCAATGCCACCAACCCGCAGACCACTGGCGGGGAAATCGCGAAGGGTATCGGTGGCGTCCTCGGCCCGATCCTGGGCGGCCTGATCGGCGGCGGCACCGGTGGCATCGGCGGCGCTATCGGTAACTTGCTCGGCGGCCTCCTCGGCGGCGGTGGCTCCGGCGGCTCTGGCGAGGACGGCAAGGGCGGCTCGGGCGGCGGGCTGCTCGGCAGCCTGAAGGGCGCGCTCGAGGGCATCGTCAAGGTTGAAGACGGCGCGATCCGCATCGAAAACAACGGCAACAACAACGGCCATGTCACCGTCACCGGCAACGCGAACCCGACCGTCAACATCTCCGACAACGGTTCCAACAACGGTAACCCGCAGGTCAGCGTCGTTGTCACGGATAACGCCAAGGTCCACGACAACGGCAACGTCACCATCACGGGCAACGCCAACCCGACCGTGAACATTTCCGACAACGGCAACAACAACGGCAACCCAAACGTTGTTGTGACCAACAACGCGAACCCGACGGTCAACATCACCGATAACGCGAACAACAACGCGTCCAATAATGGCAACCCGGACATCAAGATCTCGGATAATGCGAAGGCGTCCGTTGTTGTGACCAACAACGCGAACCCGACCGTCAACGTTTCGGACAACGCGTCGAACAACGGCAACCCGAACGTTGTTGTGACCAACAACGCGAACCCGACCGTCAACGTTTCGGACAACGGCAACAACAACGGCAACCCGGACATCAAGGTCTCCGACAACGCTAAGGCGACCGTCGTGGTCACGGGGAACGCGAACCCGACCGTCAACGTTTCGGACAACGGCAACAACAACGGCAACCCAGACATCAAGGTCTCCGATAACGCGAACCCGAACGTGCAGGGCATCCCGCTCAGCTCCGGCGGCGGCTCCTCCAAGGGCGGCGGCCAGGGCGACAAAGGCCAGGGCCAGGGCGCTGGCAATGGCGGCTCCTCGAACCTGAACGCACGCGTCGGCGCAGAGGGCGGCATCTCCGACCCACGCTGCATCGCAACCCTGGTCGGCCTCGGCCTTCCGCTGCTGGCCGCAATCCCGGTTGCACTGTCGAACCAGCTCGGTATTCAGGCTGCGGGCGTCGATAAGAACTCGATTGACCGCGCACTCCGCGACACCGCCCGCTCCCTCAACGTCGACGCAAACACGCTGACTGCGGTCGGCGGCGGCCTGGTCGGCGTCGTGGTGACCCTGCTGGCGATCGCCGGCCTGCGCAGCTGCATCCCGAACGTCAAGGACATCGACATCACCGTCGGCAGCTCCGGCAACCAGGGCCAGCAGCCGACCGGCTCAGTGACCACCACCGCGCCAGTCGTCCCCACCACCCCAGCGAAGTAAGGGCGCCGGGCGCTACTCGAACACAGTGCGGTTCGAGATGCGCCCCAACCCCTCAATCTCAATCGTGACGACGTCCCCGTCGCCCACATAACGCTTCGGGTCGCGCGCATGCCCAACCCCGCCCGGCGTACCAGTCAAGATGGTGTCGCCGGGGTTCAGCGGGTAAATGTGCGAAATGTACTCAATCAGAAACTCCGGCGTGAACACCAGGTCAGACGTCGAATCGTTCTGCACCACCTCGCCGTTGAGGCGCGTCGTGAGTTGCCCCGCACCCGCCCACTCGTCGCGAGTGGTCAGCCACGGCCCGAACCCCGCGGACTTCTCCAGGGACTTGCCCTGGTGCCACTGCAGAGTGGAGTACTGGTAGTCGCGCATCGTGTAATCATTGGCCACCGCGTAGCCCGCGATGTAATCAGCCGCGTCCGCCTCTACTACTCGACGCGCCCTCTTCCCAATCACAACCGCCAACTCCCCCTCCCAGTCCAGGGCGCCCCTGGCCCATTCGGGAACGTTCACATCGTCGTAGGGGCCGGTGAGGGCGTCAGCAAACTTAATGAACAGCGTCGGGACTTTCGGCAGCTCACGACCCATTTCCTTGATGTGGTTCGCGTAGTTCAGGCCGACACAAATGACCTTGCCCGGGCGAGGCACAACTGGCGCGAGATCCTTGTCCTGGAAGGTGACCTGCTCCCCGTCTGCCGCGGCAAGCTCCTGCCAGTTTTCTTGGGCGAGGAGCTCGCCGACATCTTGAAAGCCAATCTTGACTGCGGTCGTTTCCCCGGTGCGGCGCGCGGCGGTCGTGGTTCCGCCGGGTTGGCGAAGTGTCATCAGTTGCATAGTGCGATTCCTTTCGGTGCGTGTGTGTACGCACGACGCTACCGGCCCGCATATGCGCGCGCACCAGATTCGCCAATTCGCGCGAAGGCGCTCGGCGTTTTCCCAGGTCGCCTCCAGCGCGGGAGGGAATTTGGTGTTCGAGGAAAGGTGTTGCGCACCAAATTCCAGCATTTCGGGAAGGCGGCTTAGCATTTCCCCAGGTCGCGAGCCTCGTGGGAGGGAATTTGGTGTCGCCCCATCCTGCC
The DNA here is from genome assembly GCF_900099485.1 of Corynebacterium sp. MC3. Classification (NCBI taxonomy): domain Bacteria; kingdom Bacillati; phylum Actinomycetota; class Actinomycetes; order Mycobacteriales; family Corynebacteriaceae; genus Corynebacterium; species Corynebacterium sp. MC3. The sequence continues at coordinate 25,475 of NZ_LT622809.1, read as the reverse complement.
TGTGCAACAAATAGGGAAGCAACAAACCCCAGCCCACACAGTGGACTGGGGTTTGATCTGGTGCGCCCGGAGGGATTCGAACCCCCAACCTTCTGATCCGTAGTCAGATGCTCTATCCGTTGAGCCACGGGCGCGTGGCGGAGACGACAGGATTTGAACCTGCGGCCCTCCGCAAAGAGGGCAACTCCTTAGCAGGGAGCCCCATTCGGCCGCTCTGGCACGTCTCCAGACCTTCGCCCATAGTACACACACCACGAACGGGGAACAAAACGAAGGCCCCTCACCAACCGGTAAGGGGCCTTCACTTGCGGAGACGAGGGGATTTGAACCCCTGGAGGTGTGACCCTCGCTGGTTTTCAAGACCAGTGCATTCGGCCGCTCTGCCACGTCTCCAATGTTGCGTGATTCTACAGCACCCCCTTGCTGAACGCGAAAATTCAGTACGCTGGCCCGGTATGAGCACACAGAACACACAGAACACGAAGACTATGCAGGCCATCGTCCAGACTGATACCTCGGATCCGCAGGCACTCGAACTGACAACCGTTCCCCTCCCGGAGCTGAAGGAGGGCGAAGTACTGGTGAAAGTGCACGCCGCGGGTGTGAATCGCGGGGACTTGATGCAGGCGAAGGGGATGTACCCGCCGCCGAAGGGTGAGTCGGAAATTATGGGGTTGGAGTGCGCGGGCACCATCGCCGACCCGGGCACGACCGGCCGCCAGCCGGGCGAGGGCCCCCCGGATGGTGCACAGTAGGGGGCGAGACTGGAGCGGGAGGGGCACCCCGGAAAAGTGTTGGTTCGGCGGCGGGGGGGGTTGGGACGCATAAGCGTGGCGAGATGCTGGGGATTGCCCTGGACCTGGTCTCTTATACACATTGAGGTGTGGCCGGAGGGCCAGCTCACGCCGAAGCCGACCAACCTCACTCTCACGGAGACCGCCGGCGTTGTGGAGGCGGCCGCCACGGTGTGGTCGAACCTAGGGATGGTCGCCGGGTTGCAGTCCGGGGACAAGGTGCTCATCCACGGCGGGGCGGGCGGCATCGGCTCCTTCGCCATCCAGCTGTGCAAAGCCATGGGCTGCGAAGTCGCCGTGACCGCGGGGAGCGCCGAGAAGCTCGAGTACTGCAGGCAGCTCGGCGCGGACAGGCTCATCAATTACAAGGAGCAGCGCTTCGAGGAGGAGCTCGCCGGCTGGGCGGACATCATCCTGGACGTCATCGGCGGCTCCTACCTGGAGGCCAACATCAAGTCGCTGGCGGTGGACGGCAGGCTCGTCGTCATTGGGCTACAAGGCGGGCCGAAGGGCACGCTGAGCCTGGGCCGCATGCTCACGCGCCGCCAATCCGTCCACGCGACCACGCTGCGCGCCCGCCCGCGCCCAATGAAGGCAGCCATCGTGGCAAGCACGGTGGAGCACGTGTGGCCACTCATTGAAGCAGGCCACATCACACCGAACATCTCCCGGACCTTCCCGCTTATCGACGCCCGCTGCGCCCACTCCTACCTCAACTCCGGCGAGCACACCGGCAAGGTAGTCCTGGAGGTCGAAACCGCTTAGGCCAGGGAGGCCACGGTGCGGATCAGCTGCTCGATGTCCACTTCCGTATTGAACGGACCCAGCCCGACGGCGACCGCGCCGCCCATCTCGGCGACACCCATGTCCTGCAGCAGCGGGGTGGTCGGGGCGGGCGTCGATACGATGCCGTTGGCGAACAGCCGCTGGTGCACCGTCTCTGCCGGCACGCCGTGCACTCCGAAGACCAGGCGCGGGGTGTGCTCCATGCGCGAGCCCTCGGCGGCCTCGCCGGACACACCCACGATGTGCACCGACGGCAACGTGCCCAGGAAGGTGTGCAGGTCGTCGCGCAGGCCGCGCATGTAGCGCTGCGTCAGCCCCATCGAGAACTCCAGCCGGTTGCGGCGCGTCTTGCGGCGCCCCGGCTCCTCCACCAGGCGCGCGTAGTGGTCGACGATGGCGGACACCCCGCCGGCGAGGCCCGTCGATACGTCGAGCTGCAACGCCGACATATCCAGCCTTCCGAACATCGCCTCATCCCGGAACACCAGCGCCGCCACCTGCGGGCCACCCAGCTCCGCGACGTCAATGCCCAAAATGTCCGCGCCGAAACTATCGAAGTCCATCAGGTAATACGGCGCGTACGCCGAGACGTCCGCGAGCACCCACGCGCGGGAACGATCCCGCACCGTGTCCGCAATGTCCGCCACGCGGACCACAGACCCCAGCACCTCATGCGCAGCAGGGACCGCCACCAGGCGCGTCGAGCCGTCCACCAACTCACCGAACTGCCAGGCAGGCACATCGCCAGTCGCCAGATCAGTCTGCGCCCAACGCAGCTGCGCATCCTCCGCGCAGCGCGCCAACGCGTCCGTCAACACCGGACGATCCGCATTGCACGCCACCACCGACGAACGGTGCCGAAACAGCGGGCGCATCGCCAACACCAACGCTGAATACAGCACCGGAAGCGACGGCCCCAACACCACACGCTCGGGCGAAACGTTGCACAGGTCGGCGATGGCGGAGCGGGCGTCGAAAAGAAAACTTTGCCCCTCGGGCACACCGACAGTCGGGCGAGCATGCGAGCCGACCCGCGGCTCCGGGCGCGCAACCGCCGTCGACATTCGGAACGAACGCGCAACCGCCGCCGACACCCGCTCCGGAATCTGCGGGCAGTCGTGCGCATTCATGTAGGTCCAGCCGTCAGAAAGGGAGGTGTACAGCCCACGCACACTAGCAACGTCATACGACTGCAACGACACCACGACCTCCTCCAGGCAACACTTCCAATCATTATGCACGCCCGAACACCGCAGCGCACCCCACCCGCAGCATGCTGCCAAAACACCGCTCAACGCACACGCAAGCTAGGGTATGAACCGTGCACAATACAAACCAGCTCCGAAACGACGTCGCAAGGATGACCTCCGAGCCACACCACGACGACGCTCCGAAATCACAGTCGAAAACACTGAAGCTGGCATTCCGCGACCTCATCCGCGGATGGGGCCAGCACGAACTCTGGCTCCAACTAGGCTGGCAGGACATCAAACAGCGCTACCGACGCTCCACCCTCGGACCGCTCTGGATCACCATCGCCACCGGCGTGATGGCGCTCGCCCTCGGGCTGCTCTACTCCATGCTGTTCCAAATCAGCGTGCGCGAATTCCTCCCACACGTCACCGTCGGCTTCATCGTCTGGGGATTCATCTCTGGCTGCATCAAAGACGGCGCGGAAGTCTTCATCGAAAACGAAGGTCTGATCAAACAGCTGCCGTCGGCGCTGTCGGTCCACGTATACCGACTCGTGTGGCGCCAACTCCTCTTCCTGGCGCACAACCTGGTCATCTGGGTGATCCTGGTCATCGCCTTCCGCATTGACCTCGGCTGGCAAGTCCTGCTCGCCATCCCGGCGATGGCGCTCCTCGTGGTCAACGGGGTGTGGGTGACCATGCTCTTCGGCATCATCGCCACCCGATTCCGCGACGTCGCCCCGCTTCTGGAAGCGCTCGTGCAGCTGCTGTTCTACGTCACCCCGATCGTCTGGACCACCCACACGCTCAAGGAGCAAGGCGGCGACGTCGCTAAGCGAGCCATGCTCGCCGAAATCAACCCCCTCTACCACTACCTCGAGATCGTGCGCGCCCCCATGATCGGCCAAGAACTCGCCGGCTACCACTGGATCGTCGTCGGCGTCTGCACCATCATCGGCCTGCTGCTCGCCCTGCTCGCCATGCGCCAAATGCGCTTCCGCGTGCCGTACTGGGTCTAAGGAGAAGGAGTCACACATGGTTTCCATCGACACCTACAACGCCTGCGTCGACTTCCCAATTTTCGACGCCAAATCCCGCTCACTCAAAAAGGCAGTCATGTCCTCCGCCGGTGGCAAGATCGGCAAGAATGCCTCCAACACCGTGGTCGTCGAAGCACTCAAGGACATCAACCTCCACCTGCGCGAAGGCGACCGCGTGGGACTAGTCGGCCACAACGGCGCCGGCAAATCCACGTTGCTACGTTTGCTCTCCGGCATCTACGAACCAACCCGCGGCGTCGCCGACGTCCGCGGCCGCGTCGCCCCCGTCTTCGACCTCGGCGTCGGCATGGACCCGGAGATCTCCGGCTACGAAAACATCATCATCCGCGGCCTCTTCCTCGGCCAGACCCGCAAACAGATGAAAGCCAAGATGGACGAAATCGCCGAATTCTCCGAACTCGGCGACTACCTCTCCATGCCCCTGCGCACCTACTCCACCGGCATGCGCGTTCGCCTAGCCCTGGGCGTGGTCACCTCCATCGAACCCGAAATCCTGCTCCTCGACGAAGGCATCGGCGCCGTTGACTCCGCCTTCATGGCCAAAGCCCGCGTCCGGTTGGCCGAACTCGTCGAGCGCTCCGGCATCCTCGTCTTCGCCTCCCACTCCAACGACTTCCTGGCACAGTTGTGCAACACCGCCCTGTGGGTGGACAAAGGCGAAATCAGGAAAGCCGGCCTGGTCTCCGAGGTCGTGGGCGCCTACGAAGGGCCCGAAGCCGGCCAGTACGTCGACGACCTAGTCACGCGGTTCCAGGCGGAGTAGGCGCCGGGCTGGTTCGGCCCGGTTTCGGTCGGTTTTCGCTGGCCGGAGCTTCTCTGAAACCCAAATGGGAGTAACAGGATTGTAGCAATCCCCTTTTCGCAATAATTTTCGAGGATTACTACAATCCACCTACTACACTTTGCAGTTTTTGCCAGTTTTCGAATGACCGTTTGGCGGCCTGCCCTCCCGTTTCCCCTCCAAGGTTAGAAGCGTGCGATGCAGGTCGCGCATTTTCATCCAGCCCGGCCGATTTCTGGCGACCAGCGTCGCACTCCTTGTACACCTCGACCGGAACGAAAACCACGCGCTCCCCGACGCACCACCACCCCGCCCCGCCGATGGTGCACAATATGAGGCATGACTGGAACTGGAACGGCACACCTGAAAAGTAGTGGTTCGACGGCGGCGGTGATTGTGACGCATAAGCGTGTCGAGATGCTGCGGCATTCCCTGGAGCAGGTGGTGAACCAGACGCACCCGGTGCAGTGGGTGATCGTGGTGGATAACGGCGCTGAGCAGGCTGTTCAGGAACTGCTGCAGGAGTTGGCTGGGGATCGAGCGGTGTATTTGCCGTCGAAGACGAATCTGGGTGGTGCTGGCGGGTTCGCGTATGGCTTTTTGACGGCGCTGGCGTTGGGGGCGGACGCGATTTGGTGCGCGGACGACGATGGCCGCCCGGCGGACCACGGCGTGTTGGAGGAGCTGTATCGCGTGGCGGAGCAGCACCGGCTGCATGAGGTGAGCCCGGTCGTGGCGAATATTGGGGATCCGGCGAAGTTGGCGTTTCCCCTGCGTCAGGGCTTGGAGTGGAAGCGGACGACGGCTGAGCTGGAAGGCTCGTTCTTGCCGGATTATGCGTCCTTATTTAATGGGGCGTTGATTTCGGCGGAGGCGATGGAGCGGATTGGTGTGCCGGATTATCGCCTGTTTATTCGGGGTGATGAGGTGGAGTATCACCGGCGTTTGTCGCAGTCGGGGCTGCGGTATGGCACGGCGCTGACCACGAAGTATTTGCACCCGGATGGGTCGGGCGAGTTCCACCCGATTATGGGTGGCAGGGCGCATGCGCAGTGGCCGGATAATGAGTCGAAAAGGTATTTCACGTATAGGAATCGCGGTTACATCATTAATCAGCAGGGGATGAAGAAGATGAAGCTGCAGGAAGTGGTGCGCTTCGGGTGGTTCTTCCTGGTGGAGAAGAAGGATCCGAAGGGCTTCCTGCAGTGGCTGCGTCTGCTGCGGATGGGGGCGCGGGAGGACTTTAGGCGTCCTTAAAGATGACTTTGCTTTGGAGGACGAAGTTGGTCACGGTGGCAACGCCTTGGGCGATGACGAAGCTGATGCCGTCTTTCCATGGGTTGTGGAGTCCGAGCGCGATGAGTGGCGGTTCGGTCCACTTGTAGAGCAGGACTTGGACGGCGAATGTACAGGCGTAGAGCGCGAAGACGGCGCCTGCCTTCTTCGCGCTGACTTCGGATTTGAAGGCGTAGCGCGAGTTGAGCACGTAGGCGGTGGCGGTGCCGAAGACCCAGCCGATCATTTTCGCGAAGTCTCGTTGGAGGTCAACGGCTTCGGTGAGGGTGTAGGTGATGCCGAAGTCGATGACGGCGCAGCCGATGCCGATGATGAGGAATGGCAGCGCTTGCTGCTTCATCGCGCTCACAGTTGTTTCGCCCCGAGGTACGCGAGGGCTGCGACGGTACCGATCGCCACGTTGGGCTTTGCGACGCCCCTCCGGCCCAGCCAGCCTGCCAGTTTCTTTTGCGCCTGCACCCCGGCGGCGAAGGCGCCGACGGCTGCCACGGCGATGCCGCCGATGGTGAACCAGGTGGTGGCGATGGATTCGGCTTCGCCCTGTTCGGATTCGAGGACGGCGGTGAGGTCGTTGCGTGGGTCCTCGTCGAAGGCGTTGAAGGCGGCAATGGTCGCGAGGTTGGCGGCGCCGAGGAGGGTCCAGGCCAGCGCTTTGCGCGTGGTGAAGTCGGGGACGGAGGCGGCGGCGAGGATGTAGGCGGCTTGGATGCACTGGCCGCCGAAGGTGTCGTCGAGGGCGTTGTAGTCGATGGTGGGCTCGTCGACAAGTGATTGAATCGTGTCAGTCATGGTGTCCAATGCTACTAGTAGGGTGAAAAGCATGACTAAGCATGAGGAGATTCATGAGGCGGCGCAGCGCGTCGAGGTGCCGCTGTCCGATTACATGGTGAGGCTGTTCGCGGAGGAGCTGCCGTTTGTGGATTCGATGTCGCGTGGGCGCATCTATGAGCTGCTGCGGGAGCATAAGGCTGCGGGGAAGCCGGAAATTACGTCGCAGGAGGAGCTTCCTGCAGAAATCAGGGAGCTTATGGACCTTTAGTTTGATGTTTTTATAGGTTTTTCGACTTACATCATTTAGACTCGAACCGAATGTCTTCGCACTTCGGCGAAGCAACGACGACAAGAAGAAGCGAAAGAGATGGAACTACACACCAATCTTAAGTCACTCTACGGCTGGGGCCGCACGGCTCCGTCGACTGCGCATGTGCTGTCCACGCCTGACGTGGAGGTCATCAAGCAAGCCGTCGCACAGGTCGCGCAGGATAACGAGAGCCTGCCTGAGCACGCTCGCCGCGGCGTCATCGCCCGTGGTCTGGGCCGCTCCTACGGCGACCCAGCACAGAACGGTGGCGGCCTGGTCATCGACATCAACGAGCTGAACAAGATCCACTCGATTGATCCGGAGACCGGCATCGTCGACGTGGACTCGGGCGTCAACCTGGACCAGCTGATGAAGGCGGCCCTGCCGTACGGCCTGTGGGTTCCGGTCCTGCCGGGCACCCGCCAGGTCACCATCGGTGGCGCGATCGGTCCGGACATCCACGGTAAGAACCACCACTCCGCTGGTTCCTTCGGCGACCACGTGGTCTCCATGGAGCTGCTGGTGGCGGACGGCCGCGTCCTGCACCTCGAGCCGGAAGGCAGCGCGGACGACCCGGACGGCACGCTGTTCTGGGCGACGGTCGGCGGCATGGGCCTGACCGGCATCATCCTGCGCGCACGCATCCAGATGACCAAAACGGAGACCGCGTACTTCCTGTCTGACACGGAGCGCACCAGCACCCTGGATGAGACGATCGCGCTGCACTCGGATGGTTCCGAGGTCAACTACACCTACTCCTCCGCGTGGTTCGACGCCATCTCCGCGCCGCCGAAGACGGGCCGCTCCACCATCTCCCGTGGCTCGCTGGCGACGCTGGCGCAGCTGGAGGAGTACGCGCCGAAGCTGGCGAAGGACCCGCTGCGTTTCAAGGCGCCTCAGCTGATGACGGTGCCGGACATCTTCCCGTCGTGGACCATGAACAAGCTGACGCTGTCCGCCATCGGCGAGGCCTATTACATGATGGGCGCCCCGAGCAAGAACGACATCAAGAACCTGACGCAGTTCTACCAGCCGCTCGACCTGATTGGTGAGTGGAACCGCGGCTACGGCAGCGCGGGCTTCCTGCAGTACCAGTTCGTGGTGCCGACGACCGCTGTGGAGCCGTTCAAGGACATCATCTACCAGATCCAGTCCTCCGGCCACTACACGGCGCTGAACGTGTTCAAGCTGTTCGGCGAGGGCAACCGCGCGCCGCTGTCCTACCCGATGAAGGGTTGGAACGTCTGCGTGGACTTCCCGATCCGCCCGGGCCTCAACGAGTTCCTGGACCGCCTGGATGACCAGGTGATGGAGTTCGGCGGCCGTCTCTACCTGGCGAAGGAGTCCCGTACGTCGGCAGAGAAGTTCCACAAGATGTACCCAGGTCTGGAGGGCTGGCTGAAGACCCGCCGCGAGATCGACCCGACCGGCGTCTTCGCTTCCGACATGTCCCGCCGCCTCGAGCTGAACTAGCTGAACTACCTGAAGGAGATTTTTCACATGTTGAATGCAGTAGGCCAAGCGCAAAACATTCTGCTCGTGGGTGGCACCTCGGACATCGGTCTCGCCATCGTGCGCGAGTTCGTCACCCGCGGCGGCAATCCGAATGTCACCCTCGCGGCTCGCAAGAGCTCCCCGCGTATCGACGCCGCCGTTGCCGAGATCACCAACGCAGGTGCAGGCTCCGTTGAGGTCCTGGACTTCGACGCGACCGATTTCGCGTCTCACCCGGACGTGATCAAGCAGGCGTTCTCCGGTGGCGATGTTGACGTCGCCGTGGTTGCCTTCGGCACCCTGGGTGACCAGGAGCAGCTGTGGCAGGACCAGGCGGCAGCCGTGGAGTCGGCGCAGGTGAACTACACCGCGTTCGTGTCCGTCGGCGTGCTGTTGGGCCAGGAGATGAAGCGCCAGGGCCACGGCACCATCATCGCGATGAGCTCCGTTGCGGGCCAGCGCGTGCGTCGCTCCAACTTTGTGTACGGCGCGTCGAAGTCTGGCATGGATGCCTTCTACCTCCAGTTGGGTGAGGCGCTTCGTGACTCCGGCGTGAAGGTGACTGTGGTTCGCCCAGGCCAGGTACGTACCAAGATGACGGATGGGTTGGAGGAGGCTCCGCTGACCGTCGATAAGGAAGAGGTGGCGCAGACTGCCGTTGAGGCTGCGTTGAAGGGCGAGCCAAGCGTGTTTGTGCACAAGCTGTTCGGCCCGATTTCATTGGTGCTGCAGCACATCCCGGCAGGGATTATGCGCAAGCTCAACTTCTAATTCCCGGCGGGGAACGTGGTGGATGCGCTGCGATGTGCCAAACTGAGTGCATGACAGATACATCCATCCAACCCACGCTGGAGTTCAAGACCGTCGACTACGAGCCTGACGCTGTGTCATGGACGTCGGCGGTCTTGCGCATGCTTGCGGCCGGTACCAGCGCGGCGGTGGTGACGTTGGCGGTGTGGTACGTGCTGCACTCCACGTCGCTGCCTGCGTTTAATACCTCGATGGTGACGCGCGCTCTATCCACGGGCGGCTCTTTCGTTGTGATTCTGTGCGCGGCGTTGGCGTGCTGGGCGTGGGTGCGGAAGCGCCTGTCGCGGCCGGTGCGCGTGCTGTGCCAGGCTGTCTGCGGGCTGGCCCCGGCTGGTCTGGTGATTACGGCGCTGGGGATCCCGCTGGCGTCGACACGCCTGTGGCTGGACGGCATCCAGGTGGATCAGGGGTTCCGTACCCAGTTCTTGAGCCGGATGACCGAGGTGGCCACCAACCAGGACATGAACTACCTGGACCTGCCTACCTTCTACCCGATTGGGTGGTTCTGGCTCGGCGGGCGCCTCGCGCACCTGCTGGGCATGGAAGGCTGGGAGGTATACCAGCCGTGGGCGCTGGTATCCCTGGCTGCCGCGGCGTGCGCGCTGGTACCGATTTGGCGGAAGCTGTGCGGCTCCCTGCCGGTATCCACGCTGATCGCGCTCGTATCGACGGGCATCGTGCTCACCGAGACTCCTGACGAGCCCTACGCGGCGATCGTCGCCCTCTTCGCCCCCGCGGCCGCTGTCACCGCGTACAAGGCACTGACGGGCTCCTGGCAAGCCACGGTGGTGCTGGCGCTCTACCTGGGCGTTTCCGCCATGTTCTACACCCTGTTTACTGCGATCGCCGCGCTGACCGTTGTGGTGATCGCGGTGCTGTTATGGTTCCGCCGCAAGTTCGCGCGCGGCCCCGTCGTGCACCTTTTGGCTTCCGGGGTGGGTGCGCTGTGCATCGCGGCGATTGGTTGGGCGCCGTACCTGTACGAGTCGGCCTTCGGCGGTTTCGACGTGCGCCACACCGCGAACCACTTCCTGCCCGCCCAGGGCACGGTGATCCCGCTGCCGTTCTTCTCCCTGTCCATCATCGGCGTGCTGTCGGTGTTGGGCCTGATCTTCATGGTTGGGCGCCTGCATGTGCCTGAGGTGGCGTCGTTAGCTGTGATGGTGGTGGTCTGCTACACCTGGGTGATCGTCTCGATGTTTGCGTCGCTGCTGGGCACGTCCCTGCTGGGCTTCCGCATCGAGGTGCTGCTGATGCTGCTGTTTTCCACCGTGGGTATCTTCGCGGTGGCGGACTTGCGCACTGCTGGCGTCGATTATTACTACCCGGGCCACTTCAAGGAGCGCACGCAGCGCGTGATCACCGCGGTGCTCATCATCGTGGTGGCTGCGGGCACGCTCTCGTTCGTGCAGCGCATCCCGGCACTCAACGAGGCGCACATTGACCAGGCGTACTCGGATACGGACGGCTTCGGCGAGCGCGCCGACCGCTTCCCGCCGGACCCGGGCCGCTACTACGGCGAGATCGACGAGTTCATCCAGTCCCACGGCTACACCCCTGGGGAGACCGTGGTGTACACGGATGAAATCAACTTCATGGCGTTCAAGCCCTACCACGGCTTCAACGCGTTCACCAGCCATTACGCCAACCCGTTGGGCGAGTTCCACCTGCGCAACGAGGCGCTTTCGCAGTGGGCGAAGCTCTCCTTCGACGCCCCCGAGAAGCTCGACGCAGCGATGCAGGACACGAAGTGGACGGCGCCGCAGGCATTCATTTTCCGCGGAACCATGAGCGATGACCCGCGCGCCGACGCCACCGAGAACCGGGATGTGGCGTGGAAGACGCACATCGGCCACAACATCTTCCCGAGCGAGCCGAACGTGCGCTACGAAGGCCTGTTCTTTAACCCGAAGGCGTTCCCCCGCGAGACGTGGGACGCGAAGCAGATTGGTCCGTTTGTCGTGGTGGTTCGCAATGCCGCCACGCCTGAGAAGTAGAGTATGCCCCTGTGACAACTGAGACATCCGTGAATCCCGTGAACCCTGCGAACCCACAGAGTGCGGCGAGCACGCCCGGCGCGCAACAACCTCGGCGCGCCCCGCGCCAGCTGGTGGCTGCGACCGTCGTGTCCGGCTTCATCGCCTTCGTGTTGCTGCTGCTGACGCCGCTGCTGCCTGTGACGCAGGTGCAGTCGTCAGTGCAGTGGCCGCAAGGCGGCTCGGTGGGGTCGGTGAATGCCCCGCTGATTTCGCTGGCGCCGCAGGAGATTGACATGACGGTGCCGCTGGAGGCGACGCGTCACCTGCGTGAAGGCCAGAACATCATTGTGTCGACGCTGCCTGCGTCCTCGGAGGAGGCGACCGACCGTGGCATGTTTGTGTCCGCGCCGGATGGCGGGTTGGTGGTCAGCTCGATTAATAAGGTGCTCTTCGAGTTGAGCCCCGGCGAGCTGGCGGGTATCGGCCCGGACAAGCAGCTGCGGGTGCACATCACGGATGAGCAGGCGGAAATTTCGGTGCCGGGCACCAGCTTCGAGGAGGTCCTCGAGGATGATTATCGCCCGCAGCTCAGTGGGTTGTACTCGGAGCTGAAGGAGGAGTCGTCGGCGCAGCTTATTGACGCCGGGCTCGCCGCCAACATCGAGATCAACTCTCGCTTTACGTCCAGCCCGACCCTGGTGAAGTCGCTGGCGATGTGGCTGGGGCTGGCCGCGATGGCGGTGAGCCTGTGGGGGCTGTGGCGCCTGGATCAGCTGGATGGGCGTCGTATCCCGCTGTTCAACCGTCGTTGGCGCACGTTCAAGCCGCTGGACGCGGTGGTGCTGGCGGTGCTGGGGTTCTGGCACGTGTTCGGCGCGAACACCTCGGATGACGGCTTCCTGCTGACGATGGCGCGGGTCTCGAACGACTCGGACTACATGGCGAACTATTACCGCTGGTACGGCGTGCCCGAGGCGCCGTTCGGTTCCCCGTTCTATGACGTGTTGGCGTTGTTGGCGAAGGTGACGACGGCGTCGATGTGGATGCGCCTGCCGACGCTGCTGGCCGCCATCTTGGTGTGGTGGCTGATTTCCCGCGAGCTGCTGCCGCGCTTCGGCGCGGTCATCGCGGACCGCCGCATGGCGTACTGGACTGCAGCGTTTGTGTTCCTGGCGTTCTGGCTGCCGTACAACAACGGCACCCGCCCGGAGCCGATTATCGCGATGGGGTTGACGCTGACGTGGGCGCTGTTTGAGCGCACAATCGCGACGAAGCGGCTGGCCCCGGCGGCGCTGGGCACGGTGGTGGCGGCCCGGCTCCTATCCCCCTCTTTTTTGACCTCTAGATGGGTAGCCGCACCCCGAACCACCTCCTGCCCGCCCCGGGGACGGGGGTCCCCCCGCCGCTTTTCTCCCTGTTCATCATCCGCGGGCTGTCGGTGGTGGTTCGGGGTTTACGGGTGCCGCTTATCCTCGGTGAGAGGTGTAGAAGAGACAGGGCCTGCGGCCCGACGGGCCTGGCGGCGGTGGGCGTGTTCCTGATCTGCCTGCCTGAGGTGTTCCGCATCATGAACAAGCGACGCGCGATTGCCCCGGGCATCGCGTACATAGCGGCGTTTCTGGCGGCGGGCTTCGCCGTGATGGTGCCGGTGTTCAAGGACCAGACGCTGGCGACGGTGTTGGAGGCCACCAAGGTGCGCGGCGAGGTCGGCCCGGCGCTGTCCTGGTACTCGGAGTGGGTGCGCTACGGCACGCTGTTCCAGGAAGCTGTCGACGGCTCGCTGTCGCGCCGCTTCCCGATGCTGGTCTTCGCCTTCTGCGTAGTCCTCATCCTGTTTTCGATGGCACGCCACGGCGCGATCCCAGGCACGCCTGCGAAGCCGACGCAGCGCCTGATGCTGATCATCGGGCTGTCCACGTTCTTCCTGATGTTCACCCCGACGAAGTGGACGCACCACTTCGGTATTTACGCGGGTATCGGCGGTGTGGTCGCAGCACTCGGCGCGGTGGTGCTGTCTCACTTTGCGCTGCAGTCGGCGCGCAACCGCTCCTTTGCGATCGCCGCGGTGCTCTTCCTGGTGTCCCTGAGTCTGGCGGGCTGGAACGCCTGGTGGTACGTGTCCTCCTTCGGCGTGCCGTGGTGGGACAAGAACCCACAGGTGAAGGGCATCGAGGCGAACACTGTTTTGCTCGGAATTACGCTGGTGATTGCCTTGGTGGGCGTCGTCCAGTGGCTGCGGCCGCGCCCTGATTCCTGTCTCTTATATACATCCTGATGTGTTCAAGAGACAGTCCTTAAAGATGACTTTGTGGCGGCGCAGCGCATCATGAGCCTGTCTCTTATACACAGCGGCGTGATGGCCGCGCCGATCGCCGTCGCCGCGGTACTCATGGTGGCGTTTTCGTGCCTCACCTTCGTGAAGGCGTTTGCGGAGCAGACCCCGAACTACTCGGTGGGCATGGGCAACGTGAAGACGTTCAAGGGTGACATCTGCGCCCTCGGCAGCGAGATTCTGCTTGAGACCGACACGAACGATTCCTTCCTCACCCCTGTCGACGGGGTGCCGCTGGGCCGCTCGCTGGACTCCGGGGTGAACCGCGCGTTCTACCCGGACGGCGTGCCTGCCACGATCGCGGACGACAACGCCGACACCACGGATACGAAATCGGGCGACGACACCGCCATCGAGACCGTCCAGTCCGATGCAAACGAGGAGCCTGAGCTCTCCTCGGATGCACGCAGCGTCGAGGGCAACCGCCCATTCACGCTGCGTGGTGTCAACGGGTCGACGGTGCGCCTGCCGTTCAACCTGGACTTCAACCGCATCCCGCTGCTGGGCACATACGACGAGCGCGCGACGCGCACGGCCTACCTGGAAACCACCTGGTTCGAGCTGCCACAGAAGCGTGACGACGCCCCCCTGCTGGTCACGTCCGTGGCTGGCAAGATCGCGCACCACGACATTAATGGCGTCGAGAAGGAAGGTGCCGAGCTGGTGCTGGAGTACGGCGTGCGCAGCGACGACGGCTCGATAAAGACCCTGGGCGAGGCAGAAATGCTGGACCAGGGGCCGACACCGAAGTGGCGCAACCTGCGCTACCCCATCGCGGACCTGCCTGAGGAGGCGAACGTGGTGCGCCTCGTCGCCGAGGACGCCTCCCTTGCGGAGGACGACTGGATGGCCGTCACCCCGCTGCGCAACCCGACGCTGCAGCCGCTGAACAAGATGTTCGACTCGGACACCCCGGGCCTGCTCGACTGGTCGGTGGCCTTCCAGTACCCGTGCCAGCGCACGTTCAACCACTTCGCCGGCGTGACCGAGATTCCGGAGTTCCGCATCATGCCTGACGCACCGGGTAAGCAGCAGCTGTCCGGCTTCATGGACTTCCTGGGCGGCGGTGCGCTGTCCACCGCGGAGGCCGTGAACTACTCCTACCAGGTGCCGGGGTATATGAAGGGCGACTGGCAGCGCGACTGGGGTTCCCTGTCGCGCTACCAGCTGCGCACGAACTCCATTGGTGAGGTGCCAGCGCTCGCGGAGATCCAACTCGAGGAGGTCACCCGTTCAGGGTGGTGGACCCCAGGCCCGATGAAGATTCGGGAGGTCTAACAGCTAAGATGAGGCGCCATGCGCGCTTTCTCATCCCTCCGCTCCGTCCTTGTTGCCGTCGCTACCGCCGCCCTTGTCGCGGTTGGTGCGGCGGCACCTGCGTCTGCACAACAGCTGCAGCTGCCGGCGCCGATCGCACCGTCGTTCCGGCTGCCGAGCCTGCTGAAGTCCCAGGGATGCAAGTCGGAGTACTTGATCGCGGTCCCCGGGGGCGTCAATACGATGCCGGGGCTACCGCGCAACCTGCCGCATGGTGGCAACGTGTGGCTCACGGGCGTGCTTACCCAGCTGTTTACGGGCGGGCAGATTCAGCCGCTGTGGATCGCGTACGACGCCGCGCCGTTCGCCACCACACAGTACCGGACGGCGTCGAACCGCGGCTACGCGGAGACGAAGAAGGCCGTCACTGGCATCGCGAACGCCTGCCCGAACGCGCGATTCAGCTTCACCGGCTACTCCCTCGGCGCGGATATTGTGTCGCGGATGCTCAATAACATCGCGCACGACCGCGGCCCGATCGCGAAGGAACGCGTTGCCTCGGCCGCGCTGTTTTCCACCCCGTACCAAGGCGGCAACGGCGCGGCGCTCTCTGCGGGGACGTCGCCACACGTGCGCGGCGCGCTCGGTGAGCTCGAGGGCGGCTATGGCGACCTCGGTGAGCGCGTGCTGGAGATCTGCAACACCGGCGACATCGTGTGCGCCCCGGCGGAGGATCAGCGCGAGATCGTCGACCCGGCGATGGACGTCAACCTGAGCAGCGGCGAGATGCCCCGCTGGGTGATTGACATCGCGCGCGCGAACGACGGCCGGACGAGCAGCATCATCCACTCGATCGGTGCGCACGGGTCCTACACGCTGGCGCAGCAGCATGAGGCTGCGAATTGGATCGCCAACCACCGCTAGTCCCGCCGACGCGCATGTCTGGCGCACACGTTAGAGTTGTGGGCATGCATGATCTTTTTCATCACGTAAACGGCGAGTGGGTCGACTCCCACGAGATCCCGGCCGACCGCGGCATCGACGGCTCCTTCTACGCCCTGCGCGACAAGGCGGAGGAGGACGTCCACGCGATCGTCTCGGAGACCAGCGACCTGTTCGCCTCCTTCATGGACACCGACGCCATCAACGCCGCAGGAACCGCGCCCCTGCAGCCGGACCTGGACCTGATCGCGGTGAAAGATATCGAGGAGTTCGCCCACAACCTGGGCGTGCTCGACCGCACGGGTGTCGGCTCCCCCCTGGCCTTTTGGGTTGAAAAGGACTCCCAGGGCGAGGACAGCGTGCCCTACCTTGTCCAATCCGGCCTTGGCCTGCCGGACGAGGCCTACTACCGGGAGGACGCCCACGCGGAGACCCGCGCCACCTACCAGAAGCACGTGGCCCGCATGCTGGCGTTTTTGGACCCGGCGTACCTGCTGGGGCTTACGCCTGAGGTGGCGGCGCAGCGCATCATGAACCTGGAGACCCAGGTGGCGGCCAGCCACTGGGATGTGGTGCGCAGCCGGGACGCGATGGCTACCTACAACCCGGTGGAGTTGGCGGAGTTGCCGTCGATAATTGTGACGATGCTGCGCGGCGCCGGGCTTCGCGACGGCCGCGTGATCAACATGATGCCCTCCTTCACCGAGGACTTAGCGACGATGCTTCGCCCCGAAACCCTCGCCGACTGGCAACTGTGGGCGGCGTGGACCGTGCTGCGCTCGCGCGCAAGCGTGCTCACCGAGGAGATCGGGCGGGCGAACTTCGAGTTTTACGGCACGGTGCTCTCCGGCGCGACGCAGCAGCGCGACCGCTGGAAGCGCGGCGTGGGGCTGGTGGAGTCGCTGGTGGGCGAGGAGATCGGCAAGGAGTATGTGGCGCGCCACTTCCCCGCCAAGTCGAAGGAGCAGATGCTCTCCCTGGTGGACTACCTCGTGCGCGCCTACGAGCAGCGCATCAGCAACCTGCCGTGGATGACACCCGCCACCCGCGAGCGCGCCCTGGAGAAGCTGCGCCTGTTCCAGGCGAAGATCGGCTACCCGGAAACCTGGCGCAGCTACGAGGGCCTGACCTTTGACCCTTCCGGTGAGCAGCTGGTGGCCAACGTGCGCCGCGGCGCCGCCTTCGAGCATGACTACCAGCTGGGCAAGATCGGCAAGCCTTCGGACCGCTCCGAGTGGGTGACCACCCCGCAGACCGTCAACGCGTTCTACAACCCAGTGGTCAACGACATCACCTTCCCTGCCGCGATCCTGCAGCCGCCGTTCTTCGACCCGGAGGCGGACCCGGCGCGCAACTTCGGCGCGATCGGCGCGGTGATTGGCCACGAGATCGGCCACGGTTTCGACGACCAGGGCTCGCGTTACGACGGCCACGGCAACCTCAACTCCTGGTGGACCGACGAGGACCGCGCCCACTTCGAGGAACGCACCGCGAAGCTGGTGGAGCAGTTCCAGGGTCTGGTGCCTTCTGTGCTGGAGGGCCAGGACGTGGCGGGGGTCAACGGCGAGTTCACGCTCGGCGAGAATATCGGCGACCTGGGCGGCCTTGGTATCGCGGTAGTGGCGTACCAGCTGTACTGCGCCGACAACAACGTCGAGCCGAACCTGAAGGAGCTCTTCCTGGCGTGGGCCCGCGTGTGGCGTTCGAAGGCGCGGCCGGAGATGGCGACGCAGCTGCTGGCGATTGACCCGCACTCGCCGAACGAGTTCCGCTGCAACGTCATCGCCTCCAACGTTGACGAGTTTTACGAGGCCTTCGACGTGGAGCCCGGCTCCCCGATGTGGATCGCCCCGGAGGAAAGGGTCAAAATATGGTAGAGGAATCGTCGCTTCAGCCCGGCGCGGAGGGCGCGCACTACCCGCTCAACGAGCAGGGTTCCGAGGAGTTCCAGGTCGGTGGCGTGGAGCGCACCCTGCCGGAGTCCGAGCAGCTCGCGCAGCTGGTGTCCTACATCGAGGCGTCCTACGAGGACTCCCCGCAGTACCTGGCGTTGCTTCCGGACCGGATTACGCACGCCGCGATGCTAATGCTGGGCTCCGCAGTGGATCACCAGATGCCGGGCGTGGCGTTGACCGGGGACGTCTCCGTCGAGGACGCCCCGCTGGGCCAGGTGTTCACCTCATCGAAGGCGCCCGCAAAGGGCGGCGTGTGGGTGGTGTCTTGCTACGACGGGCCAGCGGATGCCCGCGAGTTCGCCTGGCGCCCCGAGGTTGCCGCCTGCGCTGAGCAGGCCGGTGCCCGCGCCTACGACGTAGACGACCCGACTGGCGTCGCCTCCGCCGTGCATGCCGCACGCCAGGAAGGCGCAGACATGGTTGCCGTGTGGGGCACCGGCTCCTCCTGCGGGCTGCTGCCTGCGGGCGCGGACGCCTACGTGCTCACCTTCCCCACTGACGCTGCTACAACGATCGAGGTCGGCGAAGCGAAGGTGCTGCTGCAACGCGCCTCCGACGCCGCGTGGGAGCAGCCCTCAGTCGAGGGGGCGGAAGTGAAAGAGTACGTCTCCACCGGGGTAATCGCTACCCCGGCCCAGCACCGGCGCAAGGTCCTCGATGCCGCGGAGTTTCTTTCCGGACTTGCTGTGGCCGAAGGCTGACGCGGGCGTGGCGTCGTGGCGCTGCACAATGCCGCGCCGCACATCCACGGTGTTGTGGTAGGCGCTGCCGTTCGTCAGCGCCGCCACCGCCCACGTCTCATCCAGCGTGGTGCCCCAGGAGACAGAGGCGGTCGCTGTGGTGGCCTCGTTGGCCCAGCCCATCTTGGAACCCTGCACGCCGCGCAGACGCGCGGTGCCGAACTGCTGGCCAAACCCATCATTGGCTACCAACGACTGCCGACGCATCCCTTCCAGCAGCGGCTCCGCCGCTGGGTCCCACAGGATCGCCGCGATGAAGGTGGCCACGTCCCTCGCCGACGTCAACGTGGTACCCCACGCGCCGACGCGCTGCGTGCGCTCCAGCTCGAAGTCGGCAGCAATCTCGTCGATGGCCTGCGGGTAGCGAGCGTCGAGCGCCTCGGCGATCGCGTCGTTGGACACCCGCACCATCTCCTCAACTTGCGCCTTCTCCTCCTTCGTGCCGTTGTAGAGCACCCAGTACCCCAGGTAGAGCTTGGCCAGGGACAGCGCGGCGCGTGGCTCTTCGCCCGCCGGGGAGATCGACACCCGGCCGTCCGGGTGCACCACCGCCAGCGCAGTGCGCTCCCGCGTGTAGCCGGGGTTCACGTGAAACCCCTGCAACGCGGGCATCAGCGCGCACACCAGCAGCGCAGCAATCCACTTCTTCAACACAGTGCTTCCGCTTCGTTTCGCGCCCTAGAGGTCCAGGATGGAGTCCGCTTCACTGACGTCCTCACCGACCGGCTCCGGCACCTCACACAGGTACACGTTGGCGCCGGTGGCGTCCTTCGCCCCAAGCATCGGGCCGAACGGGCTGAGCGTCGGGCCAGCCAACACCTGGCCGCCACCCATGCGCACCGCGTGGGATGCCGCATCAACGTCCTTGACGCCGAAGTAGGAGTGCCAGACCGCCGCAAGGCCGTGCTGCTGCAGCCGCGGGTCCAGACGCAGGCCCAAGAACGCCGCGCCCTCCTGCAGCGCAATGTAGTAGCCGCTTTCTTTGCGCAGCTCCCAATCGAACAGCTCCCCGTAGAAGTCCACGGTGGCCTCATCCGGCGCCACGCACTCGTACCACACCGAAACACCCGGCTCACCAGCGGCAACGAAGGCGTCCTCCCCCGCCGGGCGCATCAAGCCGAACAGACCACCGGATGGGTCGGCACACACCGTCATCACACCGAAGTCCACCTCCTGGGAGCTCAGCACCTTGCCCCCCAGCGGCTCCACGCGTGACTCAATCGAGCCGTCCGCGTCCATGAAGTACGTCACCCACAGGTCCCGCTCCTGCTTCGACGGCACGAAGCCCGCCACCGGCAGCCCGTCCTTGCGGGCAACCCGGTACGTCTCGCCCGTAACTTCCCACCCGAGCACCTTCGAGTAGAAGTACGCGGACTTCTGCACGTCTTTGGTCAAGCAGTCCTGCCAGTACGGCATCCCTGGTGTTCCCTGAAACGCAGGCATTTACATGTTCCTCCACTTTTCCGGATCGAAATCGTCGTTCGCGGTGCGCTCATCGAAGTAGTCGCCGTCATCCCCGCCGGTGCTCACGGTTGCCGTTTGGGTGCCGACGGTGACGGAGTCGGCGTCGAAAAGCAGGTGCCCGCGCGCACGCACCACCTCCCCATTGACACTGACCTCGCCGGCGTTGATGAGCTCCTTGGCGTGCCCGCCGGACTCCACAAGGTTGGCCACCTTCAAAAACTGACCGAGCTTAATGCTCTCCCCCGAAATCACCACATCAAACGCCATGATTACACCACCGGCGGAGCAAGCTTGACCGCAGTGCCCACCGCGGACACCAACATCATGCCGCCGTCAGCGCCCATGGACTCGTAGTCCACCTTCACGCCAACCACCGCGTCAGCCCCCATCTCCGCGGCGCGATGCCACAGCTCGTTCAGGGCCTCCTCGCGGGCGCGCACGACGTCGGCCTCCCACGCGGCGGCGCGACCACCCACAATGTTGCGAATGCCCGCCGCGAAATCCTTGAACACATTCATGCCGACGATCGCCTCGCCGCCCACGATGCGCATGTACTCAGCGATGGTGCCCCCATCGACGGAATTAGTAGTGCTTAGAATCATGCAGCCAGTCTAAGCCACGCCCCCGACACTTAGCGTTCAGCCTGGTCAGTCGGCATAATCGACAACGTATCGATGTTCACGTGCGGCGGCAAACTCGCCACCCAGCGCACCGCCTCCGCGATGTCCTCCGCGGTCAAGTTCAACTTGCCCTCGTACACCGCGTACGCACGCTCGGCATCGCCCGCGAAACGGTTCAGGGAGAAGTCCGTCTTCACCCGGCCAGGGTCAATCTCCGTAACACGGATGTTGTTCTCCGCCTCCTCCCGTCGCAGCGCCCGCGTGATCCCGCGCAGCCCGTACTTCGCCGCGTTATAGCCGCTGCCGCCCTTGTACGCGTCAGTCGCCGCCACGGACCCAATGTTCACCACCAGACCGGACGCCTCCAGCAGGTGCGGGTACAGGGCCTTCGTCACCCGCATGGTGCCGAGCACGTTCGTCTCGTACATCCACTGCCAGTCGGCGGGGTTCGCGTCGCGAAGCAGGTCGAGGCCCTTCGCGCCGCCCGCATTATTCACCAGCAGCCCAACCGGCCCCTCAATTATCGACGCCAACTCCCCCACACTCACCTCATCCGTCACATCAAGGCGCACCGCCACGCCCCCGATCTCTTCTGCGATGGCCTGGCAGTGCTCCACCCGGCGCGCCGCCACGTACACCTTCCAACCGTCCGCGGCGAGCGCCCGCGCACACGCCTCCCCGATCCCGGCGGAGCCTCCCGTTACTACGGCTACTTTCGTTGTCTCTGTCATGGTTGGCAGTGTAGTGCTCGTGCGGGCTCGGCGTGCCTGGGCGTTTGGGTGATCGTCCTGCTTTTTCAAATCTCAGGGTTATACTCTCACCTGCAGTGCGTACCCATTCATGTGAGTACTTCACTGTCCGCAGGAGTTTATTCACCTGCGCCTCTCCGTGGGATTTCGTCCCTCACCTGCGGAAGGACCCTATGGGGCGGCGCCTGATAAGGAGGAATCCTATGGGTTGCTTCATGCTCCAAATTGGGCTTAAGAGACATTTTGTGTGTATAAATCTATCTGGTTTCCTGGGATGACCTCGGACAACAACCAGATATGGTTTTCAAAACAGTTCCATTCGCCCGTTTCGAGAAACCAACACCAAATGACGTCTGGTGTGTGGTATGAAGTCTGCGGGTAGCGCAGGGACCCCAGCGAGATCGAGTGCTCTAGGGGGGTGGTTTACAAGTAGTCCGCGAATCGGTCGGGGTAAGCCACGGCTAGTTGGTTGATGGCTTGTTTCCACCCGGTGGCTTTCGCTCCTTCAATATAGCCGTTGCACTCAATGTCGCGCTTTGCTTTCTTCGCTCGCTGGGCGGCACGCTTGTTCGATGTTGCAGATCATCAGCCACAGCGTCTTTAGTGCGGCAGTATCGTTCGGGAATTGGCCCCTGTTGCGGGTAGCTTTACGCAGTTCAGCATTCAGCGACTCGATTGAATTGGTGGTGTAGAGCACCCGGCGTGCCGCCGGCGGAAACTGCAGAAACGGCACGAACCGCTCCCAGGCGTCGCGCCAGACTTTGACCGACTGGGGGTATTTCCGGCCCAGTTCACTGGCCTCGAAAGCATCCAGGCTGGCACGTGCGGTGTCCTCGTTAGCGGCTGTGTAGACCTCACGCAGCGCGCGGGAGACTGCTTTGCGGTCCTGGTAGGACACCCACCGGTTCGCAGCCCGAATCAGGTGCACAATACAGGTCTGTACCATGGAATTCGGCCAGGTTGCCTCCACGGCTTCCGGCAAGCCTTTGAGCCCGTCGCAGCACACAATGAACACGTCTTGGACACCGCGGTTAGCCAGATCCGCACACACCGATGCCCAGAATGCGGCTCCTTCATTGTCGGCGATCCACAGTCCCAGGATGTGCTTGATGCCGTCCATGTCGACACCAACCGCCATGTAGCAAGCCTTGTTGACCACGCGGTGGCCGTCACGGATTTTCACGCGTAGCGCGTCGAGGAAGATCACCGGGTAAAACTCGTCGAGCTGGCGGTTTTGCCAGATCATGACCTCGTCTAACACCGCATCGGTAATGGTGCTGATCGTATCCGGGCTCATATCCACCCCAAGGGTGGTCGCGAGGTGATGCTGGATATCGCGCACGGTCATCCCACCGGCGTAGAGCGAGATAATCATGTCGTCGAGCTCTGTGAGCCGACGTGCACCCTTGGGCACCATCCGGGGAGTAAACGTGCCGGCACGATCCCTGGGCACGGTCACCTCAACTGCGCCGTAGCCAGAATTGACGGTCTTGGTGTACGACCCGTTACGGTGATTATTCTCCTGTGCGGTTTCGACCTGGGATTTCGCTTTGCGGTCGGAATGGCCGTAGCCCAAGTGCGCATCCATCTCCGCCTTAAGGCCAGCGTTGATTGATGCTTGCAGCAGGCCTTTGACCAGCTCGCTTGCATCATCAGCGGAGCTCGACAGCTCGCTAATCAAGCTGGCGATTTCAGAATTTTCCATCAGCTTCTCGCTGATCTCGTTGACCCTCGCCGGGTCATGGTTTTCTTCGGTGACACCGTAGTCATTATCGGTGAAACTCCTTCTAGATCAGAGCCTCACACACAAACTTCCTGACACCCTTCAGGAATGACAGGCGAGGAGCAATCCGCGGGGACGGATAAGGCCACAGCGCGTTCAAATGTCTCACATGAGTGCAACGGTGAGGGGTGTAGAGAACGCACGGTGGGCGGTTGCGAATAAGTGACCACGCTGGCAGCCAAGAGGTACGAGCGATGAAAGATCAGCTCGAGCATTAGCGAACGTACTGACGTCGCTTTATTAGGTGTACTGACCGGGTACGTTGCGGGCACGCCGGTTCGGCGCACCGCCACAGCCGCTTGCGCCACACCAGCAGCACCGGCCGCCCCGCCGAGGGGATGTCACGCACCAGATGCTCACGCCGGCCGTGGGCCACCGCGACCACCCCGCACCGCGGGCACCCGGTCACCGACTCGGAGGTCTCCACCAACAGCTCCAGCTCACCGCCGTACTCACCGACGGCAAGCACCACCAACCCCGAGATGCCGAGCATCGCAGCGGACAGGACGGTAGCCTCAACACTCACCTGGGACTCCTCTCGATCCGTTGCTTGGTCGCTACGAATCGTGGAGTCCCAGGCCCGTCTTCACCAGCCCAACCCGGTCAGCGCGTCGCAACCCGGCTACTACGCTTGGTGAGGAAAAGCTGCTAACATGGTTCGGCGACGGCCCGGGCACGTCCTTGTTCCTAACCGTCGTGCGCTGGGGTCCGCGTGGACCGCTCGGCCAGCGTCCATCCAGTCAGGAGGAAGTCAGCAAATGTTCGACGACAACGGCTCATTCCTACTCGCCATGTTCGAGTTCTTCATCTTCTTCGCATGGCTCATGTCCCTGTGGTGGATCTTCGGAGATCTCTTCCGCAGCAAGGACCTCGGCGGCTTCGCGAAGGCGCTGTGGGTGGTGTTCATCCTCGCGCTGCCGTTCATCGGAATGCTCGCGTACCTGCTTGTTCGAGGTCGGGGGATGACCGACCGCGCGGTCGAGGCGCGCCAGGAGCTCCAGCAGCGGCAGGATGAGTACATCAAGTCCGTCGCCGGCGGCTCCGCCGGATCGAGCCCGACCGATGAGATCGCCTCGGCGAAGGCCCTTCTCGACTCGGGAGCGATTACCCAGCAGGAGTTCGACCAGATCAAGGCAAGGGCGCTCTCCTCGGTCTGACCCTGGTCCGCTCCCTCGCCAGCCGCAGCGTCGCGGTCCGAGGGCGGCCATCCGGCGCGGCCTAGGTATTCGCCAAGTGTGCGGCTTGCGCGCGCGAGCAGGCGCATACCGGGCAGAGGGTGTCCGATTGTTTGTGTGCGGGGGGACTAGAACCAGCCGCCTGTGCGTTGGGCGGTCGCATATAGCCAGGGGGACGAGCAAAGCCCTTGACGTGCACAATTCTGGTCGCATAGAGGTATCGGGGGTTCCGGTCGACCTCATTGCGTCGACCAACCCAGGTCAGCGGTGATTTGGATGATTTTGGGGCTATTTTGCCGATTTTGCGCTGACCTGCGTTGGTAAACCGGAGTAGGTCGACGGGAAGAGGTCGACGGGCCGAAAGAATTCGATACCGGCATTGATCATCAGTGGAACCCAGCTTAGGCGTGAGAAGAGGGTGGGCTGGACGCGGCTAGTTACACACAAAATGTCCCTTAAGCCTCGATACCGGCATTGATCATCAGTGGAACCCCAGCTTAGGCGTGAGAAAAGGGTGGGCTGGACGCAGCTAAACACACACAAAATGTCCCTTATCGCGACACGCCGTAAAAACACACAAAATGTCCCTTAAGCCCCAAATTGAGAGACACAGAAAACTAAAGAGAAAGGGATGCGAAGATGGAAATTCAATCTTCGCATCCCGTGGGTGTGGTTACTTGCGCTAACCGTTGGATTCACCCGCGCTTCTGAAGCAGTTTGGCCGCTCCTTCAGAATGCTCTCATGTAGTGTGTCCCTCGCCACCCTCCAGGTCCTCAAACACCCTGGAGGGTGGTTCTATTTTGCAACACAACAACACATCACAACACCATGTTTTGTGTTGTACTCATTGTCCCCCTGACATGTCCCCCTGTCAACCGAAACCCCTCAATGCTCTGTCCCTTCTCGGCTCGCACCGATACTCTTTGAAAAAGTTCCCGCGCTCGGGAACCATTTTGGATTTCGAGCCCACTCCGGTCGACCGACGCTGCCGTTTCCCCAGTTCGCGACGCCTGTCCATGAAGATCGTTCCCCGCATCACGGTTCTCGGGGGAACTTTTTCGACGGGCGGGGGCGGTAAGCCGAGCGGCAGGCAGGGCCGTAGGGGCTACACACCCCGGTACCCTGGCTGGTATGTATTCGATGGAGCAGATGCGATCAGGTCAGTGGTACCTCCCCGGCGGC
>NZ_LT622808.1:0-891 GCF_900099485.1 Corynebacterium sp. MC3 | reverse complement strand
TGCTAATTGGGTTGCTTTTTAGAGGATTGTGTGGGAGGTGCCCAGAACCAGCTGAGGGGTCGGCGGCGAGGCGCGCCCGGTGGGCGTTTGCCACCCCGGCAACCACCGCCGCAACCGCAAGGGCCAGCGCGGTCACCGCGGCGATGATGCCCGCCGTGGTGACGGATGCGGAGCCTTCCTCGCTTCGGAGTTGGCCAAGCATGGCTAGCCTCCGAACTCGGTTGGGAAGACGGCGGTGGCCTCCATGCCGCGTACTCGGGCGGTCACGGTGACCATGCCGCCGCGTTCCTGGGTGGTGACGCGCCCGGCGGGCGGGTCGTAGTCCAGGCCGATGGCGTGCGCGCGGGCTGCCGCCCCGGCGATGTCCACCGCGGAGATGTAGGCGCCCATCGTGGCCAGCGCCGCGACGATCGCACCGGCGACGACCACCAAAGCACTCAGGGAGAGCGCTGCCTCGATGGTGTTCATCGGCTAGCCCGGCTTGTTGGTCAGGGCGTCGGTGATCACGCCTTCGATGGCGTCCGAGACGCCGTTGCTGGTGACCACCATGTAGAGCACCCCGGCAAGGGCGGCGGCCGCCAATGTGCCAAAGGCGTATTCGATGGTGGACAAACCGTCGTCGTTGGCGAGTTTCGCCTGCATATGGGCGGTAATGCGGGCAGCTGCAGCGTGGATAAAGTTGGTAGACATTTCATTCTCCTTATTAGTTGTTGGTGTTTCAAAACAGGGTTTGGCCCAGGCTGACCACTACGGGCGCCAGGCCGAGGACGAAGAACGCCGGCAGGAAGAAGGCCGTCAGCGGGAGTGCGATGAGCACCCCGGCGCGCTCGGCGCGGGCGGTGGCGTGGCTGACTCTTCTACGCATCCAGTCGTGTCTAAGAGCCAGGGGTA
>NZ_LT622807.1:0-3020 GCF_900099485.1 Corynebacterium sp. MC3 | reverse complement strand
GCGGGGGGGCCGTCTCTTTTACACATCTAGATGTGTATAGGAGACGGCTGTAGACGCGGCGGGCGGAGTGTTCGGTTTGGCCGTGGCGCAGCAGCACGAAGCGGGTGCGTGGGGCGTCGGTGCCGGACCAGTGGCCGGGGCTGGCGGTCTCGTGGGGCTGTGCCTCTTTTGGTGCCGCCGGGGCAACCTGCTTCGGTGCTTGCGCAGGCGCCTCGTGCGCAATGAGGCCCTGTTTGCCCTTCGCGGCGGCGTCCATGGCTACGTTGGACAGCTCGTCGGCCTTCTTGTTCTTGGCGCGCGGCACCCACGTGTACGTCACCTTTGTGCACGTGCGCGCAAGCTGTTTCGCCTCCAGTGCGAGCTGCTGCATGTCGGGGTGCTTGATCTTCCAGCGCCCGTTCATCTGCTCGACCACGAGCTTGGAGTCCATGGACACCGCGACTTCGTCGGCGCCCGCGTCGATGGCGGCCTTCAGCCCCTCGATGAGCCCGTGGTACTCCGCGACATTGTTCGTGGACTTCTTGCCCACCGCGTAGACAACTTCCGCCAGCGTCTCCCCGTCCGGGCCGTAGACGACGGCACCGCTTCCGGCGACGCCGGGGTTGCCACGGGAGCCGCCGTCGCAAAACATGGCTACCTTCATGCGCCTACTCCTGTACCTGGGTGCGCACGAGCAGTGTGCCGCAGTTCGGGCACATTGGGACCTCGTCGGCCGGGGTGGCGTTGACCTGGTTGCGCTCGGTGGCGGGCAGGGCGATGAAGCAGCCGTTGCAGGTGCGGCCGTTGAACGCGGCGGCGCCGATTTCGTCGTAGGCCTCGAGGACGTCCGCGGGCAGCTGGCTGCGCAGTGCTTCGGTGTCCACGCGCTCGCGTGCCGGGAGAGCGTCCACGGCGCGCTGCGCGGCCTCGACCTTGCGCTCGAGCCCGTCCAGGCGAGCCCCATGGTTGTCGCGGTTGTTGCGCAGCGCCGCGATCTCGTTGTGGGCCTCCTTCAGCTCATACTGCAAATCCGCGATGCGCGACTTCGTGGTGTAACGATCGTGTTGCAGGTCCTTGCGGCGCTCCTCGTCTGTCTCCGCGCCGAGCATGCGCTTGTTGTCCAGGTCGCGGCGCTTGAGCTTGCGCTCGTCTTCCTGGATGCGCAAGATCTCCAGCTCCATGTCGTCGACGGCGAGCTGCGCCGCAGACGCCGCACCGCGCATGCGCTCGAGCTCCGCGGTGAGGCGCTGCAGCTCCTTTTCCTCCTCGCTCGTGGCCTCGGGGTGGGCGGCCTGGCGGTCAGCCTTGGCAAGATTCAGTAGTACCTGCTGGAGTTCTACGGCAAGTTTCACGGGGAAGCACTGCTCCTTTACTTGGCTTGATTCGGGTGGGCGGAAACGGTCCACGGGTCCGTGCGCACCGGGATGATGCACGTTTCCACGCCTAGCGGGTTCACGATACCCTCTGCCTGCTGCGTCCACGGAAATTCACTCGCCCAGTGCGCAGTATCGATCACGGCGGGCCCACCAGCGCGCAGGTGCTCGTCGACTGGGTGGTGGCGCAGGTCCGAGGTGACATAGACATCGACGCCGAGCGCCCTCGCATCGTCAAGGAAGCTGTCGCCCGAGCCGGAGGAGACGGCGACGGTGCGCACCATCTGCTCCGGGTCGCCTGCGGCGCGCACGCCCCACACGGTCTCAGGCAGGGCGTCGGCCACGCGCTGGGTGAACTCGCGCAGGGTCATCGGCTCAGGCAGGGTGCCCACTCGCCCAAGGCCGGTGGCTCGCTCGAGCGCCCCCGGCGTATCGACGTCCACATCCCCCACCGGGCGAATCGGCCTGCCGGGCCGAATCCCGACCAGCTCCGCCAACTTGTCATTGACCCCCGGGCGCGCCGAGTCCGCGTTCGTATGCGCCGCGAACAACGCGCAGCCGCCGCGGATCAGCGTGTGCACGACCTTGCCCTTCGGCGTATTCGCCGCAACAGAGTGCACCCCGCGCAGCAGTAGCGGGTGGTGAACCACCAGCATGTCCGCGCCTTCCTCCAGCGCGCGCTCCACCACGCTCATCGTGCAGTCCAGGGCAAACGCCACCTTGTGCACGGGCTCGTCCGGGTCGCCGCAAATCAGGCCGACCTGGTCCCAGCTTTCGGCGAGTTCGGGCGGGTAGGCGGCCTCGAGTGCCGCGACAATATCTCCTACAGTCTTCGTCGTCATGGCAACTAGCCTACAAACCTGGAATGCTGGTGGGCGTGACACTCCAAACAAACCGCCCGACCGTGCTCTTTGACGTCGACGGCACCATCCTCGACTCCTTCCCAGGAATCCGCGAAGGCTTCCTGCGGGGGCTCGCCGCCATCGACGTCGCCCCGCCCGACGAAGCGTTCATCGCGAAGATCCCGGGGCCGCCCATGCGCGAGTCCTACGAGAAGGCCGGGTGCACGCCCGCGCAAGTCGACGCCGCGATGCAGGTCTACTCCGACTTCATGAGCACCGACGGGTGGCAGCAGTTCACCGTCTTCGACGGCATGGCCGAACTCATCGCCCAGCTTGACCGGGATGGGTTCCGTGTCGGTACGGCGACGTCCAAAAGCGAAACCTTCGCCGAACTCGCGCTGAAGCGCGCGGGCATCTGGCCGCACCTGGACTTCCTCGGCGCCGCCGACCACGAGCGCGGCCGCAGCACCAAGATCGCGGTGCTGGAGTACGTCCACAACACCTTCGCAGCAAAGCGCCCCATCATGGTCGGCGACCGCACCCACGACTTCACGGGTGCCGCCCACTTCGACATCCCGTCCGTCGCCGTGACCTGGGGATACGGCGACGCCGAGGAGTGGGCACAGGCCACCCACACCGCACAAACCGCAACCGAGCTCAAGGAGATCCTCTATGCATATTGATTTCGTGTGCACCGGCAACATTTGCCGCTCGCCCATGGCGGAAGTCATCATCGCCGCCAAACTTGCCGACGCCGGCCTCGCCAACGACGTCCGCGTCACCTCCTCCGGCATCGGCGGCTGGCACGTCGGCGGCCCCGCCGACC
>NZ_LT622806.1:0-3661 GCF_900099485.1 Corynebacterium sp. MC3 | reverse complement strand
CCTCGCCCCCACTGCCGCGGTCCCCGACGAAAAGGAGCGTTCGACGCCCGACCCCTCCGCCGCCGAAATTACCGACGGCCGACCCTACGGCCGCGGCGCCCCCGACATGCTGTACACCCCCTGTCCCTTATACTCCCCTATACCCGTCTACCAGTCAACCCCCAGCACCGTCGTCGTCGCCGGCAGCGCCTTCATCGACGACCCGCAGGCGCCCGCCACGTTCGCGCGCACGGTGGTCAGCGAGGCCGAGCGCGCCCCGAAGCTGCGCATGATCCCTTCGCACCGCGAGATCGTGCGGGACATCGCGCGCGCGGTTGCACTGGATAAAGTGCTACGTGAACCGCTCTGTCTAGTTTAGATTTGACGCGTTTCTAGAGGATAGGTGTAGAATTTAGCTTCGTTTAATACCGATTAGTCTATAAATCTACACCTGGAGAACTTCATGCACCTTCCAAAGTGGATGACCGGGTTCGGCGCCCAAGTGATCGCCGGCCTGATCATCGGCCTCATCCTCGGGCTCATCGCCGCGGCCAACGACATCACCTGGCTCAGCGAGACGCTCAGCTGGGTCGGCAGCGCCTATGTGCAGCTGCTGAAGCTACTCATCCCGCCACTCGTGTTCACCGCGGTGGTCACCTCTATCGCGAACCTGCGCAAGGTCACCAACGCCGCGCGCCTTGCCTGGCAGACCCTGCTGTGGTTCGCCATCACCGCGTTCTTCTCGGTGATCATCGGCATCATCGTCGGCACCGTCATGCAGCCCGGCGCGAACTCGTCTGTCGACGCCTCCTCCGCCGCCGAACCAAGCGGCTCCGGCTCCTGGCTCGGCTTCCTGAACACCGTCATCCCGTCAAACTTCTTCGGGCTTGGTGTCAAGGTCTCGGAGACGAGCGCCTCGGTGAACTTCAACGTGCTGCAGATCCTGGTGATCTCTCTGCTCATCGGCGTGGCCGCCATCAAGGCGGGCAAGGCCGCGGAGCCGTTCCTGCAGTTCTCCGCCTCTTTCCTGGAGGTCATCCAGGTGGTGCTGTGGTGGATCATCCGCCTTGCCCCAATCGGTTCGGCGGCGCTCATCGGTAAGGCCGTGGCCACCTACGGTTGGGAGGCACTGGGCAATCTCGGCCAGTTCGTGCTGGCGATCTACGTGGGCCTCGCGCTCGTGATCTTCGTGCTGTACCCGGCGGTACTGGCCGTCAATAAGGTGCCGGTCGGTGGCTTCTTCCGCCGCGTGTGGCCGGTGACCACCCTCGGCTTCGTCACCCGCTCCTCCATGGGCGTGATGCCGGTAAACCAGCGCACCGTCGAGGAGTCGATGGGCGTGCCGCGCGAGTACGCGGCCTTCGCAATGCCGCTCGGCGCGACCACGAAGATGGACGGCTGCGCCTCCATCTACCCGGCGATCGCGGCCCTGTTCGTCGCGCAGTTCTACGGCCTCGACCTGGGCGCGACGGACTACTTGCTCATCGTGATCGTGGCCGTGCTCGGCTCCGCGGCGACCGCGGGCACCACGGGCGCGACCGTCATGCTCACGCTGACGCTGTCCACCCTGGGCCTGCCACTGGCGGGTGTGGGCCTGCTGCTGGCGATCGAGCCGATCATCGACATGGGGCGTACTGCCGTCAACGTCACCGGCCAGGCCGTCGTCGCCGCCATCGTGGCGAAGCGCGAAGGCATCCTGGACGAAAAAATTTGGGACGCCGCAGAAGACGGCGCCCCAGCTCCCCAGCGGGTATAACGCGAGCCTACTGCTCGACCGCTACCCCGCCACCCGTCGCGCGCAGCGCGCCGATCACGAGTTCTAAAGCCGCGCGAACGTTTTCTACGCGTCGCGCGGTTTCTTCATGCTCGCGGTCGCGCAGCATGCCGTCGATCAGGATGTCCTGTGTTCCGGCAGCCATGAAGCGGGCCGTGTCGCGCAGCGTTTCCTCCGTCAGGCCAATTTCTTCGCCTGCCTCGATCTGGGTGTAGATCTTCTTCAGGTAGGCATCCGCCAGAATGTTGCAGATCTTGTCGTTGAGGTTGCCGTGCACCGAGGAGTTGATCAGGTGTTTGACCGCCTTGTCGTAGCGCTCTAGGTGCTTCACCAGCCGCGCCACCTGGTCCGGGTACGTTTCGTCGATCACGATGTCGTCAACAAACGACTTGTACGCAGGGAGGCAAATGTCGCAGGCTGCGGCCAGGATGAGCGCGTCCTTGTCGTGGAAGTGCTCGTAGCAGGCCTGGCGGCTGACCTGCGCGTACTTCACAATCTGGGACAACGAAAGCTCATCCACCCGGTAATGGAGCAGCAGTTCCTTCGTTGCGTTCAGTAACGCCGTGCGCGTACGAACCGCGCGCGGGTCCATACTAAGCTCACGTGGTGTCATGAATGCAGGATACCTCACTGAGGCAAGCTCATTGCCCTACCGAACACTCCGAACACGCTCATTGCGCGTTTGACGGCTTCCTCGTAATTCTCGGACTCAGTCGCCGACTTCATAAAGATCGAAAACGCGCCGGAGCACAGGTAAGAAGCCACGTCGGCAGCTTCCTCGTCGGTCATCGGGACGACCTCGGCGCGCATCGCCGTCACCATGTCGTGCAGCATTGGCATCTCGGGCGTTGTAAAGCAAGCCATCAGCGTGGCGTGGGCCGGGCCGTTAATCACGTGGCTCAAGAGGCAACGAACCTCGGCGAGCTGCGAGAACAGCGCCTCCAGCGCAGGAGGCATCTCGCCGGTCTTCTTATACGTCTCGATGTAATCGTTCACCGCCGGGGCCAGCGCGCGCTGGATTGCTGCCTTGCCGGCGGCGTCGCGGTCCTTGAAGTGCTCGTAGAAAACCTGGCGGCTCATCCCTGCCGCGTTCACAATCTGGGACACCGTGATGTCCTCAACCCGGTGCTCATTCAACAACTCGGTAGTTGTCTTGATGATCGCGTTCCGCGTTTTCACAGCGCGGGGGTCCTGGCTGAGTTCTCTTCGAGCCATACGACACCAACTCCTCTCTGGATGCCCACAAAAGCACCTAATATGCCAGACATGAACCTACATAGCGCAACAGTGGATCTCTTACGAACCCTTATCCAAAATACGTGTGTCAACGACCTTACCCCAACTTCGGGGGGAGAATACCGCAACGCGGCCACGCTCGAATCGTTTTTCGACGGCGCTCCCGTGCGCATCCAAAAGTATGAACCCACAGATGGGAGGGTGTCTATCGCGTTTACCATCGAGGGTACCGACCCCTCCGCGGAGCCCCTCACGCTGCTCGGCCACACGGACGTAGTGCCCGTCGATAAGGAGCAGTGGACGCACGACCCCTTCGGCGCCGAAATTATCGACGGCCGACTCTACGGCCGCGGCGCCACCGACATGCTGTACATCACCGCCGCGATGGCCGCCGCCACCCGCGACGTGGCCCTGAGCGGCAAACGCCCGCGCGGCACACTGACTTTCGTGGGCGTGGCGGACGAGGAGGCGCGCGGCGGGCTCGGCGCCGGCTACCTCTCGCAGCTCGACCCGGAGCCGTTCAGCTGGAAGAACTGCCTCTCCGAGGAGGGCGGCTCCCACCTGCCGGTGCGCGACGGCTCGGACGCGATCGTCGTCGTCATTGGTGAGAAGGGCGCGGCGCAGCGCCGCCCCGCGGCTGTCTCGTCAACACATCCAGCTGGGCATAAGCAG
>NZ_LT622805.1:0-4522 GCF_900099485.1 Corynebacterium sp. MC3 | reverse complement strand
CCCGCCGACCCGCGCGCCGTCGCCGAACTCGCCAACCACGGCTACGACGGCACCCGCCACCGCGCCCAACAGTTCGGCGCCAACCAAATCGATGCCGACCTCATCGTCGCCCTCGACACCAACCACGTCTCCGAACTCATCGCCCGCGGCGTCCCCGAATCCCGCATCCGCCTGCTGCGCTCCTTCGACCCAGCCGCCCCCGAAGGCGCCGGCGTCGAAGACCCCTACTACGGCGGCGCCGACGGCTTCCAAACCACACGCGAACAAATCGAAGCCGCCGCCCCAGGTATTATCAGCTGGGTCAAAGCGCAGCTAGACTAGCCGGAGAAAGTACGGAATCTGTGAAAGCGGGAGCAACAATGCAACCTGAAACAGGTGCACAACCATGGTGGAAAACGTTTCTGACCCCCGGATGGGTCATCGTCGCCATCCTGATCGTGTTGTTCTCCTACTTCGCGTTCACCCTGCTGGCGCCATGGCAGCTCAACAAGAACGAAGCGCTCGTGGAGCGCAACGACCACATCAAGACCGCCTTCGAGCATGACCCGGTGCCGATCGGAGAGGTCGTCGACAAGCAGGGCGAACTCGCGCCCGGCGCCGAGTGGACCCGCGTCACCGCAACTGGCACCTACGCCCAAGACAGCGATGTGCTGCTGCGCCTGCGCCCCATCGACCGAACCCCATCCTTCCAAGTACTGACCCCATTCCGCCTGGACAACGGACAAAGCGTGCTCGTCAACCGCGGATGGGTCCCCGCCATCGGCTCCACCCAAGTCCCCGACATCGACGCCCCACCCACCGGCGAACAAACCATCTCCGGCATGATGCGCGTCGACGAAGGCGTACACCCCTCCGCACCCCTCAACGACCAGGGCTACACCATGGTCTACTCCATCAGCCCAGGTCAAGTCGGCGAACTCACCGACACCGCCCTGGCCAGCCCCTACGTCCAACTCCTGAGCGACTCCCCCGGCGTCCTCACCGCCATCCCCCTACCCATGCTCGAGACCGGCAACCACCTCTCCTACGGACTCCAGTGGATCGCCTTCGGCATCATGGCGCCCGCCGGCCTCATCTACTTCATCTGGGCCGAAACCCGCGAACGCCGCCGCTTCAAAGAAGAACAAGCCGAGCTTCTCGACGCCCCCTCCGAACCCGCCGAGCCTGTTGCTCCCGCCTCCGCCCCCGCTGCTCCCGCTGCTCCCGCTCAGGCGCGGTCCCGCTACGGCACCCAACGGCGCAACCCCTGGGCCAAATCATACGAAAAGGAAGAAGAACGCTAATGCCCCACCAGCTGACCCAACGCGACGTCAAACATCTCGCCCGCTGCCTCACGCTGCTCGGTGACGCCAACATCCACCTCGACGCCGCCGCCGAACCCGCCGACATCGAAGACGCCATCCTCGACGACCTCGACGCCTTCCGCGAAGCCCCGATGACCACGCTGCTCGGCCTGCGCGGACCCCACAACGCCCCGCTCATCGACTCCGTCGTCCACAGCGTCCCCCAAACCGACAACGCCTTCGTCCACCTCCTCGACTACATCGCCCTCGCCGCCAAAGCCCTGCGCGCCGAGCTGCGCGAAGTCGCCGTCTTCCCCGACCCCGACAACATCGAAACCGGCTCCCTCCGCCTGCGCGTCGGCGAATGGGACGTCACCGACATCGACATTCCTGCTGGCTCTGCTAGCGTCGCCGATGCCGAGCTAGCCATCATCGGCGCCCTCATGCCCCTCGACGCAGAAGCCGTCACCTTTCAATCCCCGCAAGGAGTCGGCGTCGTCCTCGCCGACGTCGTCCCCGGCACGCCACAGGCCAGCATGCAGGCCGTCTTCACCGCCATCGAGGCGGAGCTGTAGGGGTTTCTGCGCCCGCTAGGTGTTCGCTGGGTGTTCGCTGGGCACCACATTCCTTTGCGAAAAGTCCGCGACCTGGGAAAATACACGCCCTCCGAGCCGAAATGCCGGGATTTGGTGCACTGATCTCGCACCACCTGAAATAGTTCCCACGAGCGTAAAATGTCTGCGTAACCATGAATTCTTGCATCAATCTTACCGAGAACAGTTCTTCCCATTAGTTCCCCTGTTCTCGAAGCTGTAGTCCTGGACCTTCACGAAGATATGCAATTGTCGGAATGTGAAGGAGCATGAACATCATGATCCATGAGCAGATCAAACCGAGCAGCATGCTCAAAAATGGCCACACCACGACAGCATTCCCGTTAAGGGCAGCTGCAGATACGAAGGAACAAACCAAACCACTAATAATTACGGGAACTAATGCAGCAAAGGTGGCGGCTACGGACATCGCAAAACTCTCAGCAATGATGAGAGTACGAACCTGCGGCGCAGACATACCGGCTGCTTGAAGCAAAGCAATCTCGCGGCCTCGGCCACGAGCTGATAACGAAACCACAGCTGCACTTGTGGAAAGCATTGACACGATGACAACGACAACGATGATCCACACATCGGTTAAATTCGTTGACGTGCCAGGTTGAAGGATCTGAGTCGTGGCGGCTACAGAACGCACGGCGCATAACAACAAACCAATTCCGCCCAGACCGGCGGCTAGGGGAGCGATCGTAGTTGCGTTAATTTGTGCTCGATCTGCAGCAGCGCGTGTTCCCAATGCCGGGATCACTAACCCTAGTTTTTCGAATGCCTTATGAAGGATCCAGAAAACGAATCTGACAATCTCAGGGCAAAGGAGATATACCGAAAATAGAGCAGAAATACCTGCATTTACGCTGAGGTTGAACATTGATCCTGGGCTAGTGGAGCCAAGTTGGAGAGCAAACTTAGAGGCCACTACGAGGGCTACCGCGACCATGAAGAAGAACAGCCCGAAAATCACTCTAATGAGTGATGATTTAACACTTTGGTTAGTTTGATTAGAGGTACGGAGAGCAATACCGGGTTGGATATGTGACGCCCGCCGTGCGGGAATAATCCCACCGATCAGTGTTGTGAGTGAACTGGCGATGATTATTGCCACAGGAGACCACGGAGCGATAGTAAAACGTGGCAGTTCAACCGATGCTGACACTTCTGAGTTGAAAGCCGGTATCGCCCAGAAGCTCAAGATTGAAGAAACGATTGCACCCGAGGTTGCGCCACAAAGGCTCACGAGAAGTAAAACGAGCAAAGTGGACAGGAATACAGCTCGGGGAGATGCCCCAAGGAGAAGCCAGAGGGCGTGGGAGTGGCGGGTTGACTGGACGCTCGCGTGCCCTACCACGGTGAGAGCTACCCAAGAAACGAGGGCAATAATAGTGAAGATGGTTACGGAAAGAATTTGAAACTCTGCGAGGGGAACACCCGCATCAGCGACAGCATCGCGGAATGATGGCGCCATCGTCCAAGCAAACTGATGGATACATAAACCAAGCATCGTGGATATGACTGAAACCACAGCAATGGCAGGTGCCCATTGTTTCCATTCGTCGGCGAACATTCGCAGGACATAGCGTTGCATTTGATTACTCTCCGGCGTTAGACATGAGCTCTAATAGCTCCTGGCTAGTACTCCGGCCGACAGTTTGAACAATGCGCCCGTCGCGCATCACAACAACGGTGTCAGCCAAGGTTGCGGCTTCTAGATCGTGGGTAACCATCACAATCATTTGTCCCTCATCCGCCATTCGTCGGAGGGTGTGTAGGACTATTTCCGTGCTTTGAGAATCTAAGGCACCTGTTGGCTCATCAGCGAAAACAATGTCGGGACGTCGAGCCAAAGCTCGACATAATGCCGTTCGTTGCTGTTCTCCACCAGATAAAGTTCGAGCAGGTGCATTGCGCCTATGGCTAAGGTTGAATGATTCTATGAGCTCGTTAATAACGTCTTGAGGTATTTTTTCCCGGCTGAGCTGGAAGGGGAGCTTAATGTTCTCCTCCACCGTAAGAAAGGGAACGAGATTGTACTGCTGAAAAACAAACCCTATTTTTGTACGCAGCATGCGTGCTCGTTTGTTAGCCGATAGACGATAAATATCTTGCTCATCGACGGTGACCGACCCTGAAGTCGGTTCATCTAAACCGCTCAGGCACATCAGCAGCGATGTTTTACCGGAACCTGAATGTCCCACTATCGCTGTCAAACCACCTCCACGAAGATTAAGGTCACAACCGCAGAGAACCTCAGCTGCATTCGGTCCCGATTCTACAATCCGTCGGAGGTTTTTGGCTCTAAGTGTGGTGGTCAAGGGCGTTTTCCTCAAGATAGAATGAACACTATTATGGATGGTGGCCGTGGTACTGAACGTACGTTCATTTCCAGTACCACGGCCACTTTGGTAAGTAATTTAGCAGTTTCCCCAGCACAGGACAACACCGATCTGGGGAAACGCAATCCCTCCAAATGAAAAACCTCGAATTTGGTGCGCCAGCCCAACAGAAGGGTTAAGGGTCAAAAAGTGTGTCCGGAATCGCGGATTTTCACGGATTGACCTGTAGGTTTCCGGAAAGTATATGCTCCGGAAGCATATATCTAGCCCCCGACGGGAAATCCTCGGTGTGGCAGCC
>NZ_LT622804.1:0-4009 GCF_900099485.1 Corynebacterium sp. MC3 | reverse complement strand
GTGGCCACGAGTGAGCCGAGGCCGCGTGCGCGCTGGTCGAGCGCCTGGCGCGTGGCCGACTGCTGCTCCGCGAGCGCGACGACCTCCTGCAGTGACTGTACTGCCGACTGTCCGATGGCGTTGAGGAGCCCCTGCGTGGTCAGGTGATCGCTGGCGACGTCGATGGCCATCACGCCGGTCGGGGTGGACATTGCGCAGGCCAGCGAGTCATCGGCGAACAGCGCCATCACCGGCGGGGTGTCGATGTCCAGGCTCGACTGCATCTCCGAGCCGACGATCGCCTGGCTGATGGAGACGACCTCGACGGGCACGCCGAACTGCTCCCGCATCTGCTGGCGGATCGGTACCCCGTGCCAGCCGAGGTTTGCCGCGGTGACCTCGCCGTCCTCGTTAACGGTGCCCGAGGTGGTCACGCCGACGGTTGCGAGCGGGCGGCCCATCCCGGCGCTGAGGCGGTGTAGCCCGGCCATGATGTGCTGCACGAAGTCATCCGGACTCATGTGTGCGACGGGGATGTCCACATCGATGCTGCGCAGGGTGCGCCCCTTGAGGTCGAACAGCGCGATGTAGGTGCTCAAGGTGCCGACGGCCACCCCGGCGTACAGCGAGTTCGGTTCCCCGAGCTCGAGTGGCATGGTGGGCCTGCCCCGGCCGGTGGACTCGGACAGGTCGCCGCGTTCCACGATGTAGCCGGAGTTTGCCAGCGCGGTGACGGCGCGGGTGATGGTGGGCTGCGAGAGGCCGGTGGCTGCGATCAGGTCTCGTCGCACGCACTGTTCCTGCAGGCGAATGAGGTGCAGGCACTTGGCGGCGGGGGTTGTTGGGTGATGGAACGCTGTCCGTGTCGCAGGCATGTGAATATATGTACCGGTAGTAGACCGCTTTGTCCAGTTATCGAGCTAGAGTGGGCCGTCTCGGTAGACAATGCGGTTTGTATGGGGTGTAGAGGTGCACATTCAGCGTGTCCCTCGGTTACACTGCCTACCCATGACCAATCCTTTGCTTGAGGAGCACGCATCCCAGTCAGAACGCGAGCCTTCGCTACTCGACGCCACCTGCGAAGACTTTCTCTACGACCTCGCCGAGCTGATCCCTACCCTGGCAACGGAGATCGGCCTCGAAGGCCACGACTGCGACCTGCAGGACTTCAGCCCCGAGTACTACGGCGAAGTCGCCGACCGCATCCGTGACGTCGTCGCCGACGTCGACGCGCTCAACGACTCCACGGACGCCTCCGACGACGAAGACGACTTCGACGACGTCGACAATCTCACCGCTTCGCTGCTGCGCGACCGGATGGCATTCAAGTTGGAGCTGCACCACCAGGGCGAGGACCTGCGCCAGCTCAACAACATCGATTCGCCGGTGCAGACCATCCGCGACTCCTTCGCGCTGATGCCGAAGGTGAGCAAGGAGGACTTCGAACACATTGAGGCGCGCCTGTCCAAGGTGCCGGCGGCGCTCGCGGGCTATCGCGCGTCGCTTTCGGAGGCGGCGTCGGCAGGCAATGTGCCTGCGTACCGCCAGATCGAAGCCGTGATCAAGCAGTGCGGCGACCTCACCGACGACGACAGCGTCTTCGACCAGCTGGGTCTG
The DNA here is from genome assembly GCF_900099485.1 of Corynebacterium sp. MC3. Classification (NCBI taxonomy): domain Bacteria; kingdom Bacillati; phylum Actinomycetota; class Actinomycetes; order Mycobacteriales; family Corynebacteriaceae; genus Corynebacterium; species Corynebacterium sp. MC3. The sequence continues at coordinate 2,413 of NZ_LT622804.1, read as the reverse complement.
CCGGAGGACTCGGCCGTCGTCGAAAAGGCGAAGGCTGCATTCGACGAGATGGCCACCTGGCTGTCCACCGAGCTCGCGCCACACGGCCGCCACGACGACGCCGTCGGCCGCGACCGCTACGAACTCTTCTCCGAGTTCTTCTTGGGCCGCGGCATCAACCTCGACGAGGCCTACACCTGGGCCAAGGAGCAGCTGAAGGAAACCGTCGCTGAGCAGCGCGCGCTCGCGCAGAAGCTCTACGGCCCGGACGCCACCATCCTGGGTGCGTACAAGCGTCTCAACGAGGAGGAGCGCTACACCCTGCGCGGCACCGACGCCCTGCTGGAGTGGATGAACTCCGTCAACGAGCAGGTCATGCGGGACCTCGACGGCGTTGACGTCACCATCCCGGAGGGCCTGCACAAGGTAGAGTGCGCGATTGACCACGCCGGTTCCGGCGGCATCTTCTACACCCCGCCGTCCGACGACCTGATCCGCCCCGGCACCATGTGGTGGTCAGTGCCGGAGGGCCAGGAGGTGTTCCACACCTGGCAGGAGCTCACCACCGTCTTCCACGAGGGTATCCCGGGCCACCACCTGCAGATCGGCACCGCGCTCATGCAGCGCAACGACCTCAACCTGTGGCGTCGCACCGCGTGCTGGAACTCCGCACACGGCGAGGGCTGGGCGCTCTACGCCGAGGAGCTCATGGGGGAGCACGGCCACTTCGACGACCCAGGCTTCCGCATGGGGCTTCTCGACGCCCGCCGGCTCCGCCTCGCCCGCGTCATGATCGACATCGGCGTCCACCTCAAGAAGGCCACCCCGGACGGCACCGGCGTGTGGGACGCCGCCTACGCCAAGGCGTTCCTGCGCGACAACTCCGCCATGCCAGAGTCCCACATCGCCTTCGAACTGGACCGCTACCTGGGCTGGCCGGGCCAGGCGCCGAGCTACGCCATCGGCTACCGCGACTGGTGCTCACTGCGCGACAGCGCCCTGGAGCAGGGCATGACGCTGCGCCAGTTCCACGACAAGGCGCTCAAGTTCGGGTCGATGCCGATGGACATGCTGGCCCACGAGGTGCTCAACCACCACGACTAGCCTGCTAGCCGTTGCGTTTGCGATTCTGCCAGTTGACCAACTTCGGCAGGTAACCCGCGAACAGCAGGATGCAGATCAGGCGGATCAGCTGGACCGCCACGACCGCCGGGCCCACCCCGCCCTCCGCGGTGAGTGCCAGCACCGTCTCGAGTGCGCCTGGCGTGGTGGCCAGGTACCCCTCGTAGAAGCTGATATTCAGCCACAGCGCCAGCAGCCAGCCCAGTCCGGCGCAGGCTGCCATGAGGGCGGCGATGTAGACGATCGTGATGGGCAGCAGGCGGGAGAACTGCTTCAGGGCAGGTACGGATAGGCCGCCGCCGCACGCCCAGCCAATGCACAAGAACGCCGCGATGTTCAGCGGCTCCGGCGGAACGATGACCACGTCCATGAAGGAGCCGACCACTGCGGTGACGATCATCGGGCCGAAAATCGACGGGTTCGGGATGTGCAGCACCTTCGCGATCGGCTGCCCAACCGCCACCAGCGCCGGCACCAGCAACCACATCCACCAGTAGGGCTCCAGATGCTCCGTGGCGGAGGCGTGCTTGGTAGTGAGCAGCCCCGCCACCACCGGCAGCGTCATCGACACGACGAGCAGGCGCAGGTACTGCGTCAGAGCGACGTAGCGGACGTCGGCACCAATCTCCTTCGCGATGACCGGCATGAGCGACGCACCGCCCGCGAGCAGCGACAACACCCCGGTTTCCTGCGAGATTCCCTTGCGCGCGAGCACCGCGCCGCCCACGTAGGCCAACCCGATCATGCTCGCCGCAGCCAGCAGGCCAGGCAGCAGGAACGGCAACAGCGTCTTCGGGGGGATGCCCACCAGCGGCAGCGCCGCCAGTACGCCGATCACGCCGCGGGTGCACGTGAACAGGAGCTCGTTGATGGGAAGGTCGCGCCCGCTGCGCAGCGCCACCGCGCCCGATGCGACGATCGCCCCCAGGATCCACGCGGCCGGGAGGTGCAGCGCGCTGAAGGCCCAACCGAGCGCGATTGACACCGGGACGACAACACACCAACGAAGCATGGCTGTTGATACTACTCTTTAGCGCATGATTGTCGTCCTGCTGATTGCATCACTGGTCGCCGGTTGGATTGACGCCGTCATCGGCGGCGGTGGGCTGGTGCTCATCCCGGTGTTGATGTCCACCACAGGCATGCCTGCCGCCGCCGTCCTGGCGACGAATAAGTTCGCGGCGTTCACCGGCACCTCCTCCGCCGCGGTCACCATGGTGCGCAAGGTCGGGGTTCCGCGCTGCACGTGGGGGTTCGCCCTTGCCGCGCTGTGCGCCTCCGCGGGCGGTGCGCTGGCCGTCGCGCTCGTCAG
>NZ_LT622803.1:0-4534 GCF_900099485.1 Corynebacterium sp. MC3 | reverse complement strand
GTTCGCCCTTGCCGCGCTGTGCGCCTCCGCGGGCGGTGCGCTGGCCGTCGCGCTCGTCAGCGACACCGTGGTGCGCCCGCTCATCATCGTGTTGCTGCTGGCAGTGGGCATTTTCGTCGTGTGTAAGCCGAGCTTCGGTGAGGAGGGAAACCGCATCATCACGCCGCGCCGGGTGGCGCTCGGCGTCGCGGTGGCCCTGCTCGTCGGTGGGTACGACGGCGTCTTCGGCCCCGGCACCGGCATGTTCCTCATCATGGCGTTTACTGCCGTGTTCTCTCAAACCTTCCTTGAGTCCGCGGCGATGGCGAAGGTGGTCAACACCGCGACGAACATCGGCGCGCTCGGAGTGTTCATCGCCGGGGGCTACGTGGACTGGTCGCTGGCAATCGCGCTCGCGATCGCGAACGTCATCGGTGCGCAGCTCGGCGCACGCACCGTCCTGCAAGGCGGATCCAAGTTGGTCCGCATCGCCTTATTGACGCTCGTAGTTGTTCTATGCGCGCGGCTTGGGTGGCAAGAATTCGTGCAATAATGGCGGCGTGGAAAAGCAGCAGAAGATTCTTAGGCCGGCTCGTAGGGCAGCAACCGAGCAGAAGATTTTCGCGTCGGTGCTCAGCATCGCCCGCGATCGCGGATTGCACTCTGTAACGATCGACGAGGTTGTGGCGGATTGTGGCGTCGCAAAGACGACGATCTACCGCCGCTACGCTGACCGCCGCGAGATGATCACCGCGGCGCTGGACTCAATCGCGCTCCAGATCCCGATCTACCTCCCCACCACGCGCGCTGAGTTCGTAAAATACATGATTGACCTGCAGCGCTACCTCGACGAGACGCTGGGTGTGCGGCTGATCGGCTCCATCATTGCCAGCGCCGAGCCCTTCGTGTCGCAGTGGCGTCTGCGCCTTGAAACCGAAATCCTCGAGCGGATGGTGGAGGGGATCCGCAAGGGGATGGACGAGGGCCTGTATAACCCGAACATCAACCCGTACGCCTTCGTGGGCATGCTGCTCGGTGGCATTGTTATGCGCCAGGCGTTCAGTGAGGCCTCCGCCGAGCGGCACGCCGAAAACACCGCGACGGTCCTGTGGCCACAGCTGGCTGTGGACCCGGACCGCCGAAACGATTAGAGCTGCAGGGAGCCGTTGGCCAGGCCGACCACGGCTGCGATAGCGCCCGCGATCACGATCGCCACCACAACCCACTCGAAGCTGTTGAAGAGGCGCTCCTTGTTCGCGATGCGCGTCCACACGTACGGGATGATGCCCGGGACCACGGCGAGCGCGCCGAAGAGCACGTAGACCGGGTCGGCGGCGTAGATCAGCCACATCGAGTACACGAAACCGACCGCGCCGACGATGAGGTGGCGCTGGTTGTCGCTGCGGCTGACCGCCGGGCCGGAGTCGTCGAAACGCACGCCCGCGTTCGGGTGGTTAAGCCCCTTGCCGCGCACCGCGAGCAGGATGAGGTACAGCGAGGAGAAGATGTACGGCAGCAGGTACATGATGGTCGCCAGCTGCACCATCGCGTTATAGGACGTCTCGTTGGCGAAGAAGATGATCACGAACAGCTGGATCACCACGGTGGAGATCAGCTGCGCGCGGAACGGGGAGCCCGCCTTGTTGGCCACGCCGAGCGACTGCGGCAGCAGGCCGTCGTTCGCCATGAGCACGATCGGCTCTGCGCACAGCATCTGCCAGGACACGTACGCGCCCAGCACCGACAGGCACAAGCCGATAGAGATGAACACGCCGCCCCACGGGCCGACGACCGCCTCAAGCACGGCACCCATCGAGTTCTCCGGCAGCGCCGCCAGCTCCTCCTGGGTGAGCACGCCGTAGGACAGCGTGGACACTAAGACCAGCAGCAACAGCACCGACAGGAAGCCGATGATGGTCGCGCGGCCCACGTCCTTGCGGGTCTTCGCCTGCTTCGAGTACACGGAGGCGCCCTCGATGCCGATGAACACCCATACGGTGTAGAGCATGATGCCCTGCAGCTGCTGCGAGAACGGGATCGTCGAGCCCTCTCCCCAGAAGTCCAAGGTGAACTTGTCCCAGGAGAAGCCGAGGAAGGCAACCAGGACGATGAAGCAGAGGATTGGCACCAGCTTGGCCACCGTGGTGACCACGTTCATCACGGCCGCCTGCTTCACACCGCGGGTCAGCATGATGAAGATGCCCCACGTCATCACGGATACCGCCGCGGCCAGCACCCACCGGTTATTCAGCGGGGCGAAGTAGTAGGCCACCGTGGAGAAGAACAGGGTGGCGTAGCCCACCTGCGCCATCACGGAACCCAACCAGTAGCCCAGTCCAGAGGTGAACCCGATGAAGTCGCCCAGGCCAGCGCGTACATAGGAGTACACGCCCGAGTCCAGGTGCGGTTTGCGCCGCGCCAGGATCTGGAACACGAACGCGATGGAGAGCATGCCCACACCGGCTATGACCCAGCCGATGAGCATTGCGCCGGGGCTCGCCACGGAGCCAATATTTTGCGGCAACGCGAAGATGCCGGAGCCAATGGTGGAGCCAATAATGAGCGACACCAGCGTCCACATGGTCACCGTGTGTGATTGGGCATTAGTCATGGAGAATAAGTTACCTTATGATGAGAGCCGTGAAGCGTCGAAGGAGGTCGGTCATGCGTGGCCGGATTACAGCTGCTGCGTGTGCAGTCATGCTTGCCTGCACCTCCCCACACGCCGTGGCGGTAGAAACTGCGCACGGACAGGCGATCGTGCAGGGCAATTACCCCGTTACAACCGTAACTATCGGTAGTACGGAAACACTACCCCCACCGCTGCCGAGGGGCCAAGCCTGGTACAGTGGCACGAGTATCCCCAGCTGGGCGCACCTTTCTGAAGCCGATGGCTCCATCGAGCTGACGCCATCTGTCGGCGTCGATCCTGGCGATTACCAGTGGCCAGTCGTTGCCCACTACGGCGACGAATCCACGGAAATCATCCCGGTCCGAGTCACTGTGGCGAACCCGGGAACGGATGAAGGCGTGGCACCGGACTTCTTGAAGCCGCTCGGTTTTGAGCAGATCACGCCGAAGTGTTCCAAGACTTCCTTGGCAGTGGGCATTCCGCTGCTGGCACTGATCCCGCTCGGCTTTGCCACCCAAATGGGGCTACCAATCGTTGCGGTGCAGGACAGCATTAACCTGCAGATTACAAACCTGGCGAAGCCGGTGAACATTCACCTCAAGCCGCGCCAGTACAACCGCCGCAATGCGGACCTCGGCATCGCGTCGGTGCTGACGGTCGCTGGCCTTGTCGGCGGCGGCATCATTTATTCAGCGTGCGCTTCGTTCGAGCAGTAGGCGTCGCCGTCCACGGGTCCTCCGGCCACGGGTGCTTCGGGTAGCGCCCGCGCATCTCCTTACGCACGTCCTGGTAGGGCCCGTTCCAAAAACTGCGCAGGTCGTCCGTGACCGCCAGCTCGCGCCCAGCAGGGGAGAGTAGGTGGAACAGCACCCGCTGCCCGCCAATCACCGGCGAGTCCGCCAGCCCGAACGCCAGCTGCAGCTTCAGCCGCACGACGGGTCGGCCCGTCGAGTAGTCCAGCTTGCCTTGCGCGATGCGCGTCGGCGCCAGCTCGTCGAGCCGCGAAGCCTCGGGCCACGGCAGTTGCCGCATCAGCGCCTGTCGCATGTCCAGCTCTCTTATCGACGCCCCCCTGGCCAACTGCGCCACCTCCAGCGAGTAATCGCCCTTGGTCACGTCCGGCCACGGCTCGCCGATGGTTGCGTGCAGGAAGTCGAGGCGCTGCTTAAGTGCCAAGGCGGCACTATCAAGCGTGAAATCCTCGAAGCTGATGTCGCGCAGTGCTTCCTCTACCTCGTGGGGTTCAGGGCGGATCGGGGTGGCGCTCAGCTCGATGGCGCCGATGGCTTTGACCCTGCGTGCGCGCACTTTCCCGTCCACGAGCGAGGCGCGCACGTGCTCCTCGACGCGCTCCTCCGGCATCGCGAGCGGTTCCGCCGCGCGGATCACCGCACCCCGCGCCGTGCGCTGCACCTCCGCGGCCGCGATCCACTCCGGGGCGCCGATCGGCACGTCCAGCCGCGCCCTCGTTCCCGAGGCAAGCAGGTATTCATTACCGTCGCGCTTGGCCACCCACTGCGGGTATGCCGCCGCGATCACATCGCCCGGCGGCACCGGCGCGGACGTGTGTACCAACCTGGCCAGGCGTTTCGCGGGCTGGTCGGCGAGTTTGGCCACCGTGTCCGCAGCGCCCGAGCCGAACTTCACCAGCGCCGCGCCCAGCCTCGGGTCCACCGGCATGCGCACCAGCTTCTCACCGAGGGCGGTGATGCGGTGCTGATCGTCCAGCGCGCCGATGAGCCGCAGCGTCTCCTGCGCCGCCGCCAGGTGGTGCGCCGGGGGAGGGTCCAGCAGCGGTCTCTTATACCCATTTAGACGTGTATTAGAGACAGCCGTCGTACCCACCGATGAACAGGGCCACCGCGACGCCCAGCGCCACCCGGCGCGGGGTGATGCTTCGGATTCCCCCCCCACCGAAGCTCG
>NZ_LT622802.1:0-13224 GCF_900099485.1 Corynebacterium sp. MC3 | reverse complement strand
TACAACGCCGCGGTCACCTGGATGGGCGGCCGAAAGAATTCGATACCGGCATTGATCATCAGTGGAACCCCAGCTTAGGCGTGAGAAAAGGGTGGGCTGGACGCAGCTAAACACACACAAAATGTCCCTTAAGCCAAAAACCCGAGGTGATCGCCTCGGGTTGTGGTTGCTCCTCCAACTGGGCTCGAACCAGTGACCCTTCGATTAACAGTCGAATGCTCTGCCAACTGAGCTATGGAGGAATACGTGCTTAAAAGCAACGAGCAATACTTTAACCCGGATGTTGGATTTTGAAAAATCGCCTGTTCAGGGCATGTTTCGTGGACATGAACGGTGGGCGGTTGTAGGGTGGTCGCTATGAAACACTCACTGCTTGCACTCACTGTAGCTTCGGCTGTGTCCGTGACGGCCGTCCAGGCGCCTGTCGCGTGGTCGGAGGAGAACTCGGCGGGGGAAAATACGCAAGGGGCGCAGCAGACGACAACGAAGGACGGCAGCTCCGGCAGCTCCGACGGCGAGGAACTGAGCCCGGCTGCAATTGCGGGGATCACGCTTGGTGTCCTGGCCGCTGTTGGTGCGGGAGCTGCGTTCGCCGTGTCGCAGGGGCTGATCCCGAACGTGGACCCGAAGGTGGTTGCTGGGCTGACGGGGTTGTCGTCGACGGTGCCGGGGTTGGTGGCGTTGGGCTTCGGAGGGGCGTCGATAAATAGGTGCTCTCCGCAGGCCTTTGATGCGGCGATGCCGGGCTGGCCAGGCGTGACCGGGACGACTGTGCTGTACTGTGAGGGTCAGTGGGCCGTGGCGGGGCAGAAGCAGTCGGATTGGATTGTGCCGTTTGAGCGCAAGGGGGATCGCTGGGTGGCGCTGCTGCCGGATGGGACGTCGAAGCGCGGGCTGAACTCCGCGTGCTACAACGGTGACGCGCTGCGAGGCCGCGGTGCGCCACAGCAGTTTGTTGACAAGATCCGGGTCTGTGCCCCCGATGAGATCGGGCGGTAACGTGCCGCTGTAGTCTTGCAGCGTGGAAAAAAGAGGATTTCGAGTAGGCGCGCTGGTGCTTACTGCGCTGGTGATTGCGCTGGTCACCGCGTTTGCGGTGTTGAAGTTTGTGGTCCCGAACGGCCTGCAGGTCGGTCGGGAGGAGATCAGTGAGGCGTCGATAGGGGCGTCGTTTAGGCAGATGGGGGAGCTCTCGGTTGAGGAGTATGCGTACTCGAACGTGGGCAACTATGACAACAAGGGCCTCGAGCTGGCGGGGGTGAAGGTGCCGCTGACTGGGCGTAACTTCCTGCTGAGCTACAGCGGGATCGTTAAGGCGGGTATCGCGGATGTTGAGGCGATCGGCGTCACAATTGACGACGCCGCGCAGACCATCACGGTGCACGTCCCAGAGGTGAGCGTGACCTCCTCGGAGATCGACGATACGAGCGTGCAGGTGTATAAGCAGTCGATGAACCCGCTCAACCAGGTCAAGGTGCAGGACGTCACAGGTTTCCTCGCCGAGGAGAAGAAGCGCGCCGCGGACCGCGCGGTCAAGGAGGGGTTGCTGGATCGCGCGCACACGCGAGTGGAGGAGCTCATGACCTCGCACGCGGAGGCGCTCAAGCAGGGCACCGCGATGCAGGACTACGAAGTGCACGTCGAGTGGGTGCGCAAGTAGCTATCATGTGGGCATGATTTTAGAAGAGCACCTTGCATCCTGGCCGGTGAAGCACTGCGCGGCGGCGCTCGTCGGTACGCATGGGGAAACCTACGGGGACCAGCACCGGGTGTTTGAGCTGGCGAGCGTGACCAAACTGCTCGCCGCGTACGGGGTGCTGCTGGCGGTGGAGGAAGGCGCCTTCGAGCTGGACACCCCGTGCGGGCCGGATGGCTCCACGGTGCGTCACCTGCTGTCGCACGCCAGCGGCGTCGGGTTTGATAGCAGGCGCCCGCAGAAGCCAGTCGGGGAGCGGCGGATTTACTCGTCCGCTGGCTACGAGATTCTTGCGGACTTCGTGGAGGAAACCACCGGCATCGCGTTTCCGGAGTACCTGCGCGAAGGAGTCTTTGCGCCGCTCGGGATGGAGACGGCAGTGTTGGAAGGCTCCGCGGGCCACGGGGCGCGCGCGGGCGTCGCGGACCTAAGCAAGTTCGCCGCGGAACTGCTGCAGCCCACGCTGCTGCACCCGGACACCGTCGCGGGGGCGTTCCGCAACCAGTTCGGGGATTTGCGTGGGGTAGTGCCCGGCTACGGGATGCAAAAGCCATGCCCGTGGGGCCTCGGATTTGAGATTAAGGGGGAGAAGTCCCCCCATTGGACGGGGGACACCATGCCGGCCGACACGGTGGGGCATTTCGGTATGGCGGGGACCTATCTGTGGGTTGCGCAGGGCCAAGCCATGGTCGCGCTCACTGACGAGCAGTTCGGCGAGTGGGCGAAGCCCTTGTGGCAGGAAACGAACACTGCCATCTGGAACGCCCTGCTTTAGACTCGGGGGCATGCACGATACACACACGCCACCCCCGGAAGCAGGCCACCGCCTGCCGCCTGGCCAGGTTTGGCCCCTCATGCTTGCCCTGTTAACCGCCGTCTTCGCGTTCCAGCTGAACGCGTCCATGCTGGCGCCCGCGCTGGCGACGATGGAGCGCGAACTCGACGCCACCACTTCCCAGATCGGGTTGACGCAGACCGCGTTCTTTACCGCTGCGGCCCTGTTTTCCCTGTTTATGCCGCGGTGGGGAGATTTAATTGGGCGTCGAAAAGTGCTGGTGGGCATGATGGTGGTCACCGCGATTGGCTCGGTGGTTGCGGCGCTGGCGGCGAATGTCACCATGCTGTTCATCGGGCGCGTCATTCAGGGCGTGTCGGGGCCGACGGTCGCGCTGACGTCCGTGATGCTGCGCCAGGAGGTGCGCGAAGAGAAACAGTTCGCGCTGCTGATTGGCATCTTGACCTCGATTAACGGTGGTATCGCGGGTATCGATGCCATCATGGGCGGCTGGCTCACAGCCGCCTTCGGCTTCCGTTCCCTGTTCTGGGTCATCGGCGCCTTCGCGGTCGTGGCGGTGTTCGCCGTGCACTTTGGTGTGCGTGAGACGAAGTCCGACGCCGGCTACGCCATGGACTGGAAGGGTGTGGTCCCGCTGGTCGTGGCTGTCGGCGCGATCCTGACCGCGCTGAACGAGGCCGGTGCGTTGGCAGCCGCGAACTGGTTCATGGTCATTGTCCTACTCGCGGTCGGCGCGGTGGCGCTGGTGGTGTTCTGGCGCATCGAGTCCTCCACGGAGCACCCGCTCGTCGCCCCGCACCTGCTCAAGGAGCGGCGCACGTGGGCACTCTTGACGACGACCACCCTGACCATGACCGGCATTTTCGCCGTGATGAACGGCCTGGTCCCGAACCTTGCCCAGGACGAAACGTTCGGGCCGGGGATGTCGGCGGGCGTGGTGTCCTGGTGGACGCTGACCCCGTACGCGCTGGCCGGCCTGGTGTTTGGCCCGATCGCCGGGTTCTGTGCCGGGCGGGTGGGCTACAAGCTCATGCTGCAGATCGGTATCGCCGGTGCGTTCCTGTCGGTGGTCTTCGGCACGTTCGTGGTGTCCAACCCGACGAAGGGCCTGCTGTTGGCGCTGTCGGTTGCCGCTGGTGTGACCTACGCGGGTATCGCGAACATCATGCTCGGGTCGCTGCACGTGGTGCTGGCGCCGAAGACGAACCAGGGCTACCTGCCTGGCCTGAACGCGGGCGCGTTCAACCTGGGCGCCGGTATCTCCTTCACCGTGATCTTCGCGGTGGTGGCCACGTTCGCCGACCAGAACGGCGGCTACCGCGCCGGCATGATCGCGGGCGCAGTCCTGCTCATCGGCGCGTTCTGCACGTCGTTCCTCATCCCGCGCCCCGAATCGCTTCCGGACACGATCGCCGCAGAAGACGCGGCACGAAAGAAGGTGCAGTAAATGACAACCAAGATCATCCTCGACTGCGACCCAGGCCACGACGACGCCGTGGCCATCCTGCTCGCAGCCGGAAACCCAAACATTGAACTCCTAGGCGTGACCACCGTCGGTGGCAACCACACGCTGGAGAAGGTCACGCGTAACGCGGCGCAGGTGCTGACCGTCGCAAAGCTCACGGACGTTCCGCTGTACGCGGGTGCGACCCGGCCGATCCTGCGCGAGGTGGAAACCGCCGAGGGCATCCATGGCGACACCGGCATGGAAATCCACGGCTTCGAGCTTCCCGAGCCGGCGCTGTCGGTGCAGGAGAAGCACGGTGTGCAGTTCATCATCGACACGATCATGAGCGAGCCCGCCGGGACCGTCACCCTGGTACCAACCGGCCCGTTGACTAACATCGCGCTTGCAGCCCGGCTCGAGCCGCGCATCGTCGAGCGCGTCAAAGAAGTCGTGCTGATGGGCGGAGCCTACGGCGCTGGGAACTGGACTGCGAGCGCAGAGTTCAACATCATCGTCGACCCGGAAGCCGCCCATATCGTCTTCAACGAGCAGTGGCCCGTCGTCATGGTCGGCCTGGACCTGACGCATCAGGCGCTGGCAACCAAAGAGGTCGAGGAGCAGTTCGCTGCGCTGGGCACGAATGTTGGCGACTTCGTCGTGGGGCTCTTCGGTGCGTTCCGGAAGAATTACCAGGACGCCCAGGGGTTCGACGACCCGCCAGTCCACGACCCGTGCTGCGTCGCCTACCTCATCGACCCAACTGTGGTGGAGACGGTCAAGGTACCGGTGGACGTCGAGACGCAGGGCCTGCTCACCACCGGCCGCACCGTGGCGGACTTCCGTAGCCCCGCGCCCGCCGACTGCCACACCTCCGTGGCCACGAAGCTCGACGCCGAGCGGTTCTGGGCCATGGTGCTCGACGCCGTCAGAGCGCTGGGGTAGCAGCCAGGTAGCTCCTGACCCTCAAGTAGAGCTTCAGTAAACAGGGGGATCAACCAGTTGTTGAGGGTTGCCCGGTGTGTCTCGTGTCATGCAAAGTGATGCGAGAGGCCGTTGGGGAAGACGAACCTCGTCTCGCACGAAGATGCGCCCGCCTAGTCAGCGGGTGCGGAACCGACTAGTCACCGGGCGCGTGCGCCGCACTGTCACACACAGAAGGGTCCCCACAATGACAACAACTCTCGTTGCCCCGCGTACGTGGCGCTCTGTCTGCGCCGCGCCGACGACCTCCGTCATGAGCATCCAGGACATGCCCGCCGCAGCGCGCATGCACGTCGAAGAACTCCTGCTCATGCTCCCGGACGCGCCCGTCAACCCCGAAGCACTCTGGGACGACGCCTGGTTCACCCGCTGGCGCCGGGACAGCACTGGCACCTACCAGTGCCGCGAAACCTTCCTCGCGACCCCGGACGTCACGCGCAGCTTCGCAGACGCGCTCGCGGCGCTAGCCGCCGAGTACGGCTTCAGCGCCAGCGTCGAAGCGGCAGGATAGGGCTAGCTATACGCGCCGTCGCCGAAAGGATCGGTGATGACGTCCACAAGCTGGGCAACGGAATCGATCACCTTCGTTGGCCGGTACGGGTAGCGGGCGATCTCGGCGTCATCCGAAATTCCCGTGCGCACCAGCAGTGTGCGCATGCCGGCCTCCAGGCCGGACTTCACGTCCGTGTCCATCCGGTCACCAATCATGACCGTGTGCTCCGAGTGCGCGCCGATATTGTTCAGCGCCGAGCGCATCATCACCGGGTTCGGCTTGCCCACGTAGTACGGCTCCATCCCAGTCACCGACGTAATCATGGCGGCCACCGCGCCCGTCGCCGGGAGAATGCCGTTCGGGCCGGGGCCCGTCAGATCCGGGTTCGTGCCGATGAACCGCGCACCCTTCAAAATCAGGTTGCAGGCCGTCGTGATCGCCTCAAACGAATAGGTGCGCGTCTCACCCAGCACCACAAAGTCTGGGTCTTGGTCTGTCAGGATCCACCCGGCCTCGTGCAGTGCCGTGGTCATCCCGGCCTCACCAATCACATATGCCGAGCCCTCGCCGACCTGCTGCGACAGGAAGGTTGCCGTGGCAGTCGCGGACGTCCAGATCCGCTCCGGCTCAATCTGCAAGCCCATCCGGACCAGCTTCGCCGAAAGGTCCCGCGGGGTTTGCATCGAGTTGTTCGTCAGCACCATAAACGGAATCGATTCCTCGTGCAGGCGCTGAATGAAGGCGTCCGCGCCGGGAATCATCTGCCCTTCCTTGTGCAGCACGCCGTCCATGTCGGTGAGATAGGAAATAGTCACGTTACGCTCCTTTGTAGTCCTCGTGCCCTTCAATGTAGGCGCTGAGCTCACCCAGCGTCGAGTGCTGCCGGTAGGTTTCCTCATCAATCGGCACGCCAAGCTCTTGCTCGATGCGCACCGCAAGCTCAATACGATCTAACGACGCCACCCCGGCCCCATCCAGCGTGGTCTCCCGGTCGAGCGCTTCAGTGTCCTCGCCGGTCACGCGCTCAATAAGGCGCGTGAGCTGAGCGAACGCGGAGGCATCCTCGGTGCTCGCGGTGGGGTCGGAGGGGGCGTCGTCAAGCTTGAGAGCGCTTAAATCTAAGCGTTGTGAGAGTTCCATACCCACATAATAAGGTGGAAGCATGCTGCAAACAGTTGCCTACCTCCGATCGCTGACGCCGAAAGCGCGCCGACAGCTCGTGGAAACCCGCGAACTGTTGCACACCGGCGACGGCGAATACGGGCTCAAGCCGGACCGCGAAGGCGTGCTCACCGTCGACGCCGGGGGAGAGCGCGTCAACATCCACTGGTACGAACTCGGCCCCGAGGACCCCGACGCCGTCACCGTCGTCTACGTCCACGGCTTCAACATCGCCGCCGAAGAGTTCTTCCTGCAAACCGAAGCGGTCGCAGGCCACGGGGTGCGCCAACTGCTGCTTGACCTGCGCGGGCACGGGCAGACCGGCAAAGTCGACCCCGAACTCTTAACTATCGACGCCGCCGCCGACGACGTCGCCGCCGTCATGCGTGAGCGCAACGTGCGCGGACCCGCCATCGTGGTTGGCCACTCGCTCGGCGGACCGATTTCGCTTTCGATGATGCGGCGCTACCACCACGAATTCAACCTCGCGGGCTCGGTGCAGATCTCCAGCGCGGTCGAACCCTTTACCGTCCAAGGCCTGCCACAGATCCTGGCAGGGCCGATCGGCCGCTTCATCGAAGGCGTCGTCGCCGTGACCCCGCACTTCGCGGAAGGCGTGCGGCAAGTCGTCACCGACATGCTCACCCCGATCCTCGCGCTCGGGTTCTACTTCCGGCCGATGAGCTACCAGCTGGTGCAATTCCACGCCGCCATGATCCGCGAAACCCCGCTGGAAACCTACGCAGGCTACTTCGAGGATCTGCTGCACCACTCGGAACTCGACGCCGGCGAGGTGCTTGGCACCATCCCCGGCTACATCCTCGTCGGCGACCACGACGCCGTCACCCCGGTGTCCCAGAGCGCGAAACTCCACGAGATCTGGCCGCGCGCCTACATGCAGGTGCTGCCTGAAAGCGGCCACATGCCGCCTCTCGACGCCCCCGGTGCCGTCAGCACCGCCATCAACCGACTCATCCAACGCATTACCGAAGACGTGAAGTAACCCATGAATTACAAATTGCTCGCCGTCACCACCGCCGCAACCTGCGCCATCGCGTGCGCCCCGCACGCAACCGCTGCGCCTACTGACGCCGAGAAATACCAGCCCAGCTTCCAAACCGAGGCGCGCTACCTGCCGCTGGTCGAAGGCCAGCTCTACACCGAAATGACACGCTTCGCGCCAACCGGGGCTCCAGCCGGGACGACCTTCCGCGTCATGGGGCAAGAAGAAGAGGAAGGCGAGCCAGTCGTCGCCAGCATCGACGATACGGACCACAGAACGCTAATGGCCCGGCTCCGGTTCCTCAACTGCGACCAGGTCGAAGCCGGGCAGCTGTACGGCAAACACTGCCGCACCGTCCAGCGTGGTGAAAACACACGCGACGCCTACATCGAGGTGACCTACCCGGACGGCTCCTCGGAAGACATCCGCACCAAGGTTTCGCTCATTGCCGACCAGCGCCTCATCTACGAGCCCGTCTACAAACCAGTCGAGGTCACCCACGGCGCATCGTTCACTGCGACCCCGTTCAACTTGCGTGAGCGAGTCGAACTCCCAACCGACGCGAAGTTCGAGCTCATCGACCCACCAGCCGGGTGGGACCTCTCCATCGACCCCGTCACCGGCACCGTCAGCGGCACCGCCACCGACGCCGCACGCACCCCCTCGACCGTCGAAGTCCGCGCCACCTTCGAAGACGGCACGACCCGCACCGCATTCCTCCGGATCAGCCACGACGGCCCCAACCCGCCAGAGCCGACGCAACCGCAAACACCCCCAGCGGACTCGAACGGCTCCTCGGGTTCGAGGGCGCTCGTTATCACGCTAGGGGTGCTCTCTACGCTCGCGGTGGTCGGGGCGCTGTTCGCAGCGTTGGCGCCGAACATTCCGGCGCTCGCCCCGTACCTCCCGCGCTAGCCCTTAGGCTTCGGTTGGGTCGTCGATCTTCAGGTCCTTCGCGGCCTGCGCGGCAACATCCATCTCGATCTTGCCCTCGTTCGCCAGGCCCATCAGCGCCGCAACCACCATCGACTCGGCGTCAATATTGAAGTAGCGGCGTGCCGACTCACGCGTATCCGAGAAACCGAACCCATCCGCACCAAGCACCAAGTACTGGCCTGGCACGTACGGGCGGATCTGCTCCTGCAGGTCCGTGGCGAAGTCGGACGTCGCAACGTACGGGCCCTCCGTCTGCTTCAGCTGACGGGTCACGAACGCCTCGCCGACGTCCTCACCCGGGTGCAGCAGCTGCTCGTTGGCCACACGCGCACCGTCGCGCGCACACTCCACCCAGGAGGTCACCGAGTACACCGAGGCGCCCACGTTGTAGTCCTCCTGCAGGATCTTCTGCGCGCGAAGCGCCTGCTGCATACCGATACCGGACGCCAGCAGTGACACGTTGTGCTCGTGCTTCTCGCCCTCGTCGAACAGGTAGATGCCCTTGTGCAGGCCCTCAACGTCGAGGTTCTCTGGGCGCGCCGGCTGGTGCGTCGGCTCGTTGTAGACGGTGATGTAGTACATCACGTCTTCGCCGTGGCCGTCGCCGTACATGCGCTCGATGCCCTTGGAAATCAGGTACGGCATCTCGTACGCAAAGGCAGGATCGTAGGTGACCACCGCCGGATTTGTCGACGCCAAAATCGGCGAATGACCATCCATATGCTGCAAGCCCTCACCAAACAGGGTGGTGCGTCCCGCAGTCGCGCCGATGATGAAACCGCGCGCCATCTGGTCGCCAGCGGCCCAGAAGTTGTCGCCCGTGCGCTGGAAACCGAACATCGAGTAGAAGATGTACATCGGGATCATCGGCTCGCCGTGCGTCGCATAGGACGTACCGGCCGCGATGAAGGACGCCGAGGAACCGTCCTCGTTGATGCCCTCGTGCAGGAGCTGGCCGTCCGTCGCCTCGCGGTAGGACAGCTGCAGGTCATGGTCCACTGGGACGTAGTTCTGGCCCTGCGGGTTGTAAATCTTCAGGGTAGGGAACCAGGAGTCCAGGCCGAACGTGCGCGCCTCATCCGGAATGATCGGCACCACTCGCTTCCCGATCTCCTTATCACGCATCAACGCCTTAAACGTACGCACCAGCGCCATCGTCGTGGCAACTTCCTGCTTACCCGAGTCCTTGAACATGGCCTTGTAAGCCTTCTCGAAGTCCTGCTGCTGCTCCAGCGGCGTGAACTTCACACGACGCTCCGGCAGGTACCCGCCGAGCTCCTCGCGGCGCTCCTTCAAATACTTGATCTCCGGAGCGTCCTCGCCCGGGTGGTAGTACGGCGGCAGGTACGGATCCTTCTCCAGCTCCTCGTCGCTGATCGGCACGCCCTGCTTGTCGCGGAAGCGCTTCAGGTCCTCCAGCGTGAGGTTCTTCATCTGGTGCGTCGCGTTACGACCCTCAAAGTTGTGGCCCAGGCCGTAGCCCTTAATCGTGTGCGCCAAAATGACCGTCGGCTTGCCCTTGGTCTCCAGCGCACGCTTGTACGCCGCATAGATCTTGCGGTAGTCGTGGCCGCCGCGGCGCAGCGCCCAGATCTCCTCATCCGACATGTCCTCGACCAGCTTCAGCGTCCGCTCGTCGCGGCCGAAGAAGTGCTCGCGCACAAACGCGCCATCATTGGCCTTAAACGTCTGGTAATCACCATCCGGAGTGGTATTCATGACGTGGACCAGCGCACCGTCCTTGTCCTTCTCCAGCAGCTCATCCCACTCGCGGCCCCACACAACCTTGATCACATTCCAGCCAGCGCCAATGAAGAAGGCCTCCAGCTCCTGGATGATCTGGCCGTTGCCGCGGACGGGGCCGTCGAGACGCTGCAAGTTGCAGTTGACCACGAAGGTCAAGTTATCCAGGCCGTACAGCGACGCCATGTGCAGTAGACCGCGCGACTCCGGCTCGTCCATCTCGCCGTCGCCGAGGAACGCCCACACGTGCTGCTGATCCGTGTCCTTAATACCGCGATCCTGCAAGTACTTGTTAAAGCGAGCCTGGTAAATGGCGTTCATTGGGCCCAAGCCCATCGACACCGTCGGGAACTCCCAGAAGTCCTTCATACCGTGTGGGTGCGGGTACGACGGCAGACCACCCTGCGGACGCGAATGCTCCTGACGGAAACCATCCAGATCATCCTCAGTCAGACGACCCTCCAGGAACGCACGCGCGTACATGCCCGGGGAAGCGTGACCCTGGTAGAAAATCTGGTCGCCGCCCTGCTCAGCGTCCTTGCCGTGGAAGAAGTGATTAAAACCAACCTCATACAACGCCGCCGCCGACGCATACGAGGAAATATGGCCGCCAACCTTCACACCCGGACGCTGCGCGCGGTGCACCATGATCGCCGCGTTCCAACGCATCCAACGGCGGTAGCGCTTCTCAATCTGCTCATCACCAGGGAACTCCGGCTCCATCTTCGTCGGAATCGTATTCACGAAATCCGTCGACGACAACGCAGGCAAATCCACCCGCTTCGCCGACGCCCGCTCCAACAGGCGCAGCATCAAAAATCGAGCACGCTCCGGCGTGGACTGGTCCAGAATCCCATCAAACGAGTCAATCCATTCTTGGGTCTCTTCCGGGTCCGTATCATGCAGATACGAAGCGACACCCTCGCGGATCAACGGGATGTTGGAGTCATTATTGTGTTCAGCCAAGGAACGTCCTCCTAACGTTTCGGGCCTGCAACCAGCGAGGCACAGGCGGGAATGAAAACCTGCAAAACAGGATACGTGGTTTCAGCCAATTGCGTTGAACGTCACAAAACTCGAGGGCCCCCGGAGGCCGTCGCATATTTGTCCGGTAATGTGTAACCCGCAGATGTAAACTAAACGGCATATTTGCATACAACACTCATCTCATTGGGAGGAATAAGAACGTTGGGCGCCAACGGTGTCGATACATACGCTGACCGACTAGGGGTCAATCAAGGCGAAATCGTCCAAGAAATCGGTTGGGACGACGACGCCGACGCAACCATCTCCGAAGCGATCGAAGACCGCATCGGCGACCAACTCCTCGACGAAGACGCACAAGACCTCTGCGACATGATCCTGCTCTGGTACCGCGAAGACGACGGCGACCTTGTCGACGTCCTCGTCGACTGCTCCCGCAACCTCGACGACAACGCCCGCATCTGGCTCATGACCCCAGGCGCCTCCAAGCCCGGCGGCGTACAACCCGGCGTCATCTCCGAATCCGCCCAACTCGCCGGCCTGGTCCAAACCACCGCCGACCGCTTCGGCGAATGGCAAGGCTCCTGCCTCCGCTCCGCCGGTGTACCAAAATAGGCGTTTACCTGCCTGTTTGTTGTTAATTTTGCGATCGGTAGAAGCTTTGTTAAAGTCTCTACCCAGCGCGCCGTTAGCTCAGCTGGAAGAGCAACTGGTTTACACCCAGTAGGTCGGCGGTTCGAGCCCGTCATGGCGCACCAGGTCAAAGGCCCTTTCCGAGGAATCGGGGAGGGTATTTTTCGTTTTCTGGGCTATGCTTTGGCTTTCTGTTGGGGTTAAGGGTCAAAATGTGTGTCTGGCTCGGCGTGTCGCGGGGGTTAGATTTGGCCTTTTTGAATGCCGATTGAGTGGGTGTAGTCGGTGTCGATAGCGTTGTCGTAGAGGGCTGGGCGTCCTGTTTCGTGGTCGGCTTGGTTCTCGGTTTGGGTCAGGGTGGATACTTTGGCGAGTTGGCCCTGGCCCCAGTCGGACTGCCTGGCGATTCGTACTGGATCGTCAGGCAGTTCCGTTTTTAAGTAGAGCCACCAATCCAGCATGCGGCGTTGTCGTTCGCCTGATCTGCCGCGGTGGGTTCTGGCGAGCAGTTTGAGCTGGGCGTTGATGCCGCCTTCTAAGCTGTTGGTGGTGGATTTGATCCGCTCGGGCGCAAGGACTCCTGCTGGCGGGTTGAGGTAGACAAACAGCATCTCGGACCGCCAAAGATGGTTGAGGCTGTTGTAGGCCTTGCGCACGTTGTGGTGGGTCCACACGCGGGTCCATGCACCTGTTTTGGGGTCTTTGATCATGGTTTTCTCGTTCATCCATTCCCGGTAGATCGTTGAAAACTCGTGTAGTTGCACACCCCACGCGGCGGCTTCATCCAGTGTGGTGATCCGGGTCAGTTTCAGCGCAAGTCGGTAGATGGTGCGCCCGGCATCGGTGCGTGGGTTGGTGGTGGTGTAGCGGCGGACCACGCGTTGGGCGTGGACGAGGCAGCGTTGAATTTTCGTAGTCGGCCAGCACTTTTTGATTGCGCTGTATGCGCCTTGGCCGCCGTCGATGACGGCGATGAGTGGGGCTTCGATGCGTTCAAGCAGCAGTTGGTAGTCGCGGGTGGTTTCGTGTTTGCACCAGTGCCAGGCGATCACGTGGTCGATGGTCGCCGCGACGATCAGGCAGCCACCGGCGGTGTAGGTGCCATCGAGAAATACCTGGTCGTAGATCCGCTTGTGGTGGCCGGCGGTGGGGTCA
Organism: Corynebacterium sp. MC3; assembly: GCF_900099485.1. Taxonomy (NCBI): domain Bacteria; kingdom Bacillati; phylum Actinomycetota; class Actinomycetes; order Mycobacteriales; family Corynebacteriaceae; genus Corynebacterium; species Corynebacterium sp. MC3. Next base: position 196 of record NZ_LT622802.1, on the reverse strand, counting down.
GGCACATCAACGAGCCAGCACCACTTGAAGCGCCGCTTCATGGTGGCGCGGCTAACACCGTTTCGTTTGGCTAGGTCGTCGAGTGATATTGCGGTGGTGCAATGCTCGATGAACTGGGTGAACACTGCCGCGTTGGTGATGTCGTTTCGACGTTTGACGCTGGAGGCGCCGCATTGTTTGCAGCGCCATCTGGTGG
>NZ_LT622801.1:0-4929 GCF_900099485.1 Corynebacterium sp. MC3 | reverse complement strand
AGACCTCGGGGGTGGTCATGCCTTCGAAGTACTTGTCGACCGCGGACTCGCGGACGGTGTCGGGGAACTTTGCGGGCATCGGAATACCTTCCAGCCCTCAACACTCCAACGAAATGTCCGCGCTCCCTCCCCTCCCAAAATCCGGATTACTACAATCCTGTTACTCCCATTTGCGCAAAGGGCGCTGATGAGCCGAGCTGGTCGGCGCCCTGCCGAGCTAGTCCTTCTTGGCCCCAGACTCAGACTCAGAATCGGAGTCTTCGGCTTCGTAGCCGTCGGCCCAGGTGCCGGTTTCGTAGTCGTAGCCGACGTTTTCGCCGTCCTCATTGGTGCGCTGGTACCAGTCGGTGACGTGGGCGGCGGTGGAGTCGAAGTCGGCGCCGGCGCCCTTGCCTTCGTCGGCTTGGTTGACGGTGAGTTCGAAGTCGTCGCCGTATTCTTCGAGGCCCTTGATCACAGCGGCGCGCATCGCGGAGCGCGCGTAGGTGTTGCGGATCGCGAGTGGGTCGGTGGAGAGATCCCGCAGGAAGGCGATGCCGATGAAGATCAGGATGACGGAGAAGGGCAGCGCGGAGAGAATGGTCAGGGACTGCAGGCCGGACAGCGCGTCTTCGCCGCCGGTGAGCAGCATGACGACGGCGATGCCCATCATGCATGCGCCCCAGAACAACACGATGAGCTTCTTCGGTGCCGGGTCGCCCTTGGAAGACATGGTGCCCATGACGACGGAGGCGGAGTCGGCTGAGGTGATGAAGAAGATCGAGAGGATGACGATCAGGAGCACCGAGGTGATGCTGTACAGCGGTAGCTGCTCAAACATGGCGTAGAGGACGCTTTCGGTGGAGCTGGTGCCGTCAAAACCTGGGATGTTGTCCCGGTTGAAGGAGATGGTGGTGCCGCCGAAGATGGTGAACGCGAGGATGAGCACGGTCGTCGGTACGACGATGGTGACGATGACGAACTGTCGCAGCGTGCGGCCGCGGGAGATGCGGGCGATGAACATGCCGACGAACGGGGTCCACGCGATCCACCATGCCCAGTAGAAGGCGGTCCAGGCCGACTGGAAGTCGAGGGTTTCCGTGCCCCAGGTCAGCGAACGGGACGCCATGTCCATGTACTTGTCGACGTACGCGATCGTGCCGGACGGGATCAGGTTCGTGAGGAACAGGGTCGGGCCGGTGACGAACACGAAGAAGATCGCGCCGAGTGTCAGCGTGATGTTGATGTTGGAGAGGATGCGCACGCCCTTGGACACGCCGGAGACGGCCGAGATCATGAAGCCGGTAGACAGCAGCATCACGATGGCGATGAGCACGCCGGTGGACACCTCGATGCCGCCGACGATGGAGACGCCCTCGGTGATCTGCAGGGACGCAACGCCGAGGGAGGCCGCGGTGCCGAAGAGGGTGGCGACGATCGCGAGGATGTCGACGATCTTTCCGGTCCACGCGGCACCACCCTTGGTCAGCGGGGTGAAGATGGAGGACATGAGGGAGACGCGGCCGCGGCGGTACGTCGAGTAGGCGAGGGCACCGCCGACGAGTGCGTAGGCTGACCACGGTGAAACGCCCCAGTGGAAGTGGGACTGCGCCATGGCTTGGTGCAGGGCTTCGGGGGTTTCGGCGTCGACAGTCAGCGGTGGTGGGGTGATGTAGTGGTTGAGGGGTTCGGAGGGGCCGAAGAAGAAGATGCCGACGCCAATACCTGCCGCGAACATCATGGCGATCCAGGAGAAGAAGGAGTACTCCGGTTCCTCGTCGTCCTTGCCGAGCTTGATGGTGCCGAAGCGTGAGAACGCGATGACGAGCATCAGGACGACGCAGCCGGACATGATGATGTTAAACAGCCAGCCGAAGTTGTACATGCCCCAGTTCAGTGCGTTGCCGGCGACTTCGCCGACGGTGTCTGGGGCGGCGATGCCCCAAATGATGAACGCGACGATGAGCACCGCTGTGACACCGAAGACGAGTTTGTCCACCCCGAATCGGTTGCGTTGTTCTTCTACGCTGATCCCGGGGACGAGTCCGGGGTGCATGTCGTCGGGGTAGGCGGGTGCAGCATTGGTGCTGGACATGAGGTGCTCCTTGAGATTGTGAGTCTCTTAGTTAACCGCATCCGGGACGATATGGCTAGTTGGGTCCGGACGTTTTCGGCGGTTGATAGCCAGGAGGAGCAGCGTTGTACCGATGGTGAATGCGGAAGAAAACGCCAGGTCAACCCACCCAAGCTCGGTGGGGCTGGCGTCGGGTTCGATGAAGAAAACAGAGATATTATTAAACGCGTGCATCACCACTGCGGCCTCGAGTCCGCCGGTGTACCAGACAAGGGCGGAGACGCAGATGGTGAACACGAGGATGTCGGTAAGTCCGATCCAGTTGTACTCGTGCAACGCCACGAAGGGGATGACCGGTACCGCGTACGCCACCCACGGCGAGCGCACCCACGTGCCGACGATCTGGGGGATAGCGCCGCGGAACATGAACTCTTCCGACGCCGCCTGAAACGGCGTGATGAGCACGTACATCAGCAGGATTGGCGTGAGGTCGATGTCTTCCCACGGCGTGGTCAGGCCGAACAGTACCAGCATGACCAGGCTGCTGCGAAGCACGATTGGCCAGCGCACGCGGCCCGCCACGCTGACGAGCAGCGCCGGATCGCGTCCGGCCACCCGTGCTGCGAGGAACGCCGCCGGCAGCGTCAGCGCAAGGCTGAGCACGATGGCCAGCTGAGATTCCATGTCGCCGGTGGCGTCCAGGAAGAAGAAGGCAGCCAGCGTCAGCGTGAGGAAGAACGCTACGAGCAGCAGCGCCTCTATGAGCGCGCGCCACCACGGCCGTTCAGCGGCGAGGAGGTGGTACTCAGGGTAGGGCTGCAACGGCGACCTCCAGCGCGATGCTCGCGGAAGCACCCGGGATCAGGGTCACGCCGCGGCGGTCTTCGCCGAGCAGCGCTGGCTCCACGCACACGAAGTGCGCCCAGTCGTCGTCGCCGAGGTCCTCGGCGTCGCGGCAGACGTCGGGGCCGGGGTTCCACACCACGAGGTGGTCGGTGCCGGTGCAGGTAAACGTGAGCTCGCGCGTGGCGTCGCGGAGGACGGCGCTGGTCGCTCCGGCAATCACGGCGTCGGTTTCGTTGCCGAAGCGCAGCGGGCCCTCCACCGTCTTCAACTCGCCGTCGGTTTTGTCGAGGAAGCGGGAGCCTTGGACACCCGAGAGCTCCGCGGTTGCCGCGTCGCAGGCCCAGTAGGGGTGCAGCGCGATCTGGACGGGCCGCGGGGTGGTCGCCCCGTTGGTGATGGTCAGTTCGAAGCGCGAGCGGGCGTCGTCAAGCTGGCTGCGGAAGACGAGGTGGAAGTTGTCGTGGCTCACGCGCATCGTGTCGCCGTCGTGTTGCCACTCGAGGCTGGTTGCCCAGCCGTGCATCTGCTCGCCGAGGGTCTGTGCGAACCACGGGGCAACAACTGGGATGCCTCCGTGGGCCGGATTGTGCTGGGAATGAAAAAACAGTGGTTGCGTCACGGCTCCCAATGCTAGTGGGGGTATAGCATAAGGGCCATGTCTCTGTTTGCTTCCTCTCTCCACTGCGTTGATGTCCCCTTCGAGCGCGAGGGGGTGCAGCTGTTCGCGCGCATCGTGCGCAGCGCCACGACCGCGAAGGACGCGCCGGCGCTGCTCTTCCTCCAGGGCGGCCCAGGTTTCCCGAGCCCACGCGAGCGCTTCGAGTGGATCGAGTACGCCACCAAGCGCGGCTACCAGGTGGTGCTGCTGGATCAGCGCGGCACGGGCCGCTCCTCCCGCATCGATCGCGCCATGCTTGGCGACGCCACCATCGACTTCACCCGTCTTCGCGCCGACGTCATCGTGGACGACGCGGAAGCGCTGCGCCGCACGCTGGGGCTGGCGCAGTGGGACGTGCTGGGCCAGTCCTTCGGCGGGTTCTGCCTGGTGCACTACATGCTGCGCTACCCGGACTCGCTGCGTGCGGCGCTGTTTACGGGTGGGTTGCCCTCGATCAGCAGGGGCGTGGACGAGGTGTACGAGGCGACGTTCGCCACCGTGCGGGCCCGCCACGAGGAGCTCTTCGAGGCAGTGCCGTGGGCGCAGGAGCGCATCGCGGAGGTGTGCGAGCACCTCGAGCAGCGCGAGGAGTTCCTGCCAACCGGGGAGCGGCTGAGCGCGCGGCGTTTCCGGACCATCGGCACGCTGTTGGGGCAGGAGGGCGGCGCAGGCACGATCGCGGCGCTGCTCGAGGCCCCCTTCCACCCGAATGGTGCGATGCGCACGGACGTGCTTGCGCAGATCGGCGCGCTGGTCAGCTACGAGTCTGGCCCGCTCTACGGGGTGATCCACGAATCCATCTACGGCGGTACCGTACCGGGTGCGACCGCGTGGTCGGCGCAGCGCGTCGCCGAGCGCACTCCCGGCTTCGGCGCCGGCGAAGGGTTGCTCACCGGCGAGCACGTCTTCCCGTTCCAATTCGACGAGGACCCGGCGCTGCGCCCCTTCAAACAGGCAGCGCACGAGCTGGCGGCCAAGGACGATTGGCCCAACCTTTACGCCGGGGCTGCAGGGTTCAACGCAGCCGACCACGGGATTCGGACCGCGGCGGCCGTCTATACGCAGGATATGTACGTGCCGCGCCAGTTCTCCCTCGAGACCGCCGAGGCACTCGGCATCAACGTGTGGGAAAACGACCACATGCAGCACGACGGGCTGCGCAAACACGGCGAGGCCGTGCTGGGCAAGTTGCTAGAAATCGTAGGCGTCTAGCTCGGCGGCGCTTGGGTAGGAGGGCTGGGCACCCGGCTTGGTCACCGCGATTGCGCCGACCTTCGCCGCGACCTTCGCGGCCTCATCCAGCGTGTCGCCCTCGACGAGTCGGTGGCACAGCGCGCCGGCGAACGCGTCGCCAGCGCCGACGGTGTCGACG
>NZ_LT622800.1:0-5318 GCF_900099485.1 Corynebacterium sp. MC3 | reverse complement strand
GGGGGCCGAGCCGGCCGCGGCGGCTACGCGACGCCTGTCTCTAATCCACAGCGAGAGGTGTATAAGAGACCGCTTCCCGGAGGACGTGCTGGAGCTGCAGGCCTGGCTCAGCGATAGTTCCCCACTCGCCGGAGTAACCGCCGTGCCGGGCGCAGGCACCAACGTGCCGCTGTACATCCTCGGCTCCTCTATGTTCGGGGCGTCGCTCGCAGCGAAGCTCGGTCTGCCGTACTCGTTTGCCTCCCACTTCGCGCCCAACATGCTGGAGCAGGCCACGGCGTATTACAAGGAGAACTACGAGCCGTCCGAGCGCTACCCGGAGCCCTACTGCATCGCGGCCGTAAACGTCACCGCCGCGGACACCGCCGAGGACGCCGAGCGCCAGACCCACCTGGTGCACCGCAACCGGGTGCGCGCCATGATCGGCCGCCGCGGCACCATGCTCAACGATGAACAGCTCGACGAGGTCGTGCGCTCCCCACAGGGCCAGCAGATCATCGGCATGCTGCGCTACACCGCGGCCGGTACCGGTGATCAGGTCCGCGACTACCTCACCGACTTCGCCGCCACCGCACACGCGGACGAGTTGATGATTTCGCTGCAGGCCCCAACGCATGAAGAGGCGCTGCGTTCGATGGAAATTCTCGCAGGAGTCTGGGACCGCTAGACTCTACACTCATGCATTTCAGCACCCTGTCGCGCGGGCTGATGGCGTCCGCGCTCGGCGCCACGCTCGGGCTGAGCCTCGCTGCGTGTGGTCCCGCGACGCCCAGGGAGGATGTGGTCGTCGCAACGCAAGGGCCCCCTGCGGGCCTCGACTTCACCTCCATCGGTGGTGCCGCGGCACCCCAGGCGCTGATGGGCAACATCTACGAGACGCTCGTGCGTATCGACGCCAACGGCGAACCGCAGCCGTGGTTGGCGACCTCGTGGCGTGTAAGCGACGACGGCACCGTCTACACCTTCGACCTGCGCGAAGGCGTGACCTTTTCCGACGGCTCCCCCTTCGACGCCAGCGACGCCGTCTTCTCCATCAACTATGTGAAGGACTCCTGGGTCAACGGCATCAAGGAGAACATGGACCCGGTCGCATCCGCGCGCGCGGTGGACCCGCGCACGCTCGAGGTAACGCTGAAGGCACCGAGCGAGCAGTGGCTGTGGTCCATGGGAACGATGACGGGTGCGATGATGACGCCCGACTCCGTGGGAAGGCTCGCTCGAAACCCGTTGGGCACCGGGCCGTACACGCTGCGCTCGTTTGAGCCCGGCCACTCGATTGCCTTCGACCCGCGGCCCGATTACTGGGGCACAAAGCCGCAAAGCGGGGCCATGATCCGCTACTTCGGCGACGCCATCGCTGCGGTGAACGCGCTGCGCGTCGGCGATGTGGACGTCGTGTGGGCGATGCAGGCGCCGCAGCTACTCGACGCTTTGCCTGAAGACATCACCACCGCCGTCGGTACCACCAACGGCGAGGTGGTCTTCAGCATGAACAACAAGGCCGCACCCTTCGACGACGTCACCGTGCGGCAGGCCGCCGCCTACGCCATCGACCGTGACGCGCTCAACGCGGTAGTCTACAACGGGCTCGCCACCGACACTGGCGGCGCGCCCGTCCCACCGACCGACCCGTGGTTTACCGGCACCAACTACTACCCCTTCGACCCGGACAAGGCACGCGAATTGCTCGCCGGACGCACCCCTGAGGTCACCATCGAGGTGCCCAGCCTGCCGTACGCGCAGACCGCCAGCGAGCTCATCTACTCCCAGCTTCGCAGCGTCGGCTTCCGCGTCACGCTGCACACCGTCGAGTTCCCGGCGGTGTGGCTGAACAAGGTGCACAAGCAGCACGACTATCAGGCGTCGATTATCTCGCACGTGGAGCCGCGCGACATGGTGCACATGTTCGGCAACCCGGACTACTACTTCGGCTACGACTCCGCGCACGCCCGCGAGCTCATGGCGCAAGGCGACCTGCGGGCCGCGGTGGACACCATCATGGCGGATGCCGGGGCGCTCACCCTGGTCAACGCGCCGAACATCGTGCTCTACGCGCCGGGCGTGCACGGGCTTGACCCGAACGTGGTCACCGATTCCCTGCCACTGAACGAGGTGCGCCGATGAAACGCATTGCGTCAACACTGCTGCGGCTGCTCGCGCTGCTCGCCGCGGCCAGCGTGGTGATCTTCCTGCTGCTGCGGGCCATCCCGGGCGACCCGGCGCGCATCGCGCTTGGGCTCAACGCCTCGGATGAAGCGGTGGCGGAGCTGTCGCACACGTTGGGGACGGACCGCCCGCTGGTGGCCCAGTACGTGGGCTGGATCGCGGCGATGCTGCGCGGTGACTTCGGGGTGTCGCTGGCCAGCGGCGCGGACCTGGGTCCGGTGATCTGGCAGCGCGCGGGGGTCTCGCTGGTGTTGGCGGTGGCTGCGATGGTGTTGTCGCTGGCCATCGCGCTTCCTGTCGGGATCTGGCTGGCGCGGCGAAACAGTGCGGTGCTGTCCGGGCTGACGCAGCTGGGCATGGCGGTGCCGAGCTTCGTTGTCGGCATTGTGGCCGTGGCGGTGTTCTCGGTGCGTTTGGGCTGGTTGCCTGCCAACGGGTGGGGCACGGCTGCGCACGCGGTGTTGCCGGTGCTGTCGCTGACCGCCGTGCAGACGGCGATCCTGGCGAGGTATATCCGCACCGCGGTTTCCGAGGAGCTCGAGCGCGACTACGTGCGCACCGCGCGCTCTACCGGTGCGAGCATGACGCAGGTGGTGCGCGAGCACGTGCTTCGCAACGCCGCGCTGCCGGTGCTCACGGTGGTGGGGATCCAGCTGTCCGCGCTGGTGGTCAGCGCCGTGGTTGTGGAGCAGGTCTTCGCCATCCCCGGCCTTGGCTCTTTCCTGCTGGACTCGGTGCGAAACCGTGATATCACGGCGGTGCAGTCCACGATGATGCTGCTGGTGGCGTGTACGCTACTGGTCAACGCGCTCGTGGACATCGCCTACGGGGTGGTTGACCCCCGTGTCAGGAGGGCGAAGTGAACCCGAAACGAATAGCTGGGTGGGCGACGCTGGGGGCGATCGTGTTCGTGGCGGTGCTCTCACTGGTGTGGACGCCCTACGACCCGCTGCAGGCGATGCCCGCCGACCGCCTCGCCGCGCCGAGCGCCACGCACCTGCTCGGCACCGACGAGCTGGGCCGCGACCTACTCTCGCGCATCATGATGGGCGCGCGCTACACCGTTGCTGCGAGCGCAGGTGCCGCGGCGCTCTCACTGCTCGTGGGCGTGCCGCTGGGAATCCTGGCGGGCATGCGCCGCTCCTGGACGGAGCGCACCATCATGGGCGGCAGCGACGTGCTCATGGCATTCCCGGCGCTCCTGCTCGCCATCGCGTTGACCGCTGCGTTCGGCGCCAGCATGTGGATCGTGGTGCTCGCCCTTGGCATCGCGGGCATCCCCGGGTTCGTGCGCGTGTCGCGCGTGGCCACGCTTCGCGTGATGTCCCAGGACTACATCCTGGCTGCCCGCCTGAACAAGGTACCAGGGATCATGGTGGCCTGGCGCCACGTGCTTCCCAACATCCTGCCGGTGGTGATCACGCAGATCGCGGTGGCGTTTTCCATGGCGGTACTCGCCGAGTCGGGCCTGTCCTTCCTCGGTTTCGGCGTGCAGGCGCCCTTTGCGTCCTGGGGCCGGATGCTGCAGGCCAGCCAGCCGTACCTGGCCACCGCCCCGCACTTGGCGCTGTGGCCGGCGCTCGCCATCGCGCTGACGATTCTCGCGTGCAACGTCGCAGGAGGTCCCCGTGATCGACGTTTCTAACCTCCACATTGAGGGCCTGCTGCACGGCATCAGTTTCACGCTCGAGCGCGGCCAGCGCCTCGGCATCATCGGCGAGTCCGGGTCCGGCAAGTCACTCACGGCGCTGTCCATCATGGGGCTCACGGACCTCCCCGCCGAAGGCTCCATCACCGTCGACGGCGTCGAAATGATCGGCACCTCCGAGCGGACCCGCCGCCGCGTGCGCGGCTCTCGCGTCGCAATGGTCTTCCAAGAACCCATGACGGCACTCGACCCGCTCAAGAAGATCGGCAAGGTCGTGCCGCGGCACCTGCTGCAGGAAGTCGGCGTCGACCGCCCCGAGGCTTACCCGCACGAGCTCTCCGGCGGGCAGCGCCAACGCGTGCTCATCGCTCTCGCCCTCGCCGGCGACCCCGACTTCCTCATTTGCGACGAGCCCACCACCGCCCTCGACGTCACCGTCCAACGCCAGGTCCTAGACCTCATCGACACTGTGGTGCGCCGCCGCGACATGGGCCTGCTGTTCATCTCCCACGACATGCCCGTGGTCAAACACATGACGCACGAGGTCCTGGTGTTTCGCGCCGGGGCAATCGAACCTATCGACAGCCCCTACTCGCGCGCACTGCTCAACCCGGCGCTGCCCACGCTCGCGACTGCGCCGCGCGAGGTGGGCACACCCGTGGTCACGCTTCGCGACGTCTCCGTCACCCGCGGCACCACTCAAGCCCTTCGCAACGTGAACCTGGAGGTCCGCCGGGGCGAGCGCATCGGCATCGTGGGCGGGTCCGGCTCCGGCAAGACCACCCTCCTGCACGTCATCGCGGGCTTGCGCGGCGTCGACTCCGGGGAGGTCCGCATCAACGGCGGCTGCCAGATGGTGTTCCAGGACCCCTACTCTTCCTTGGACCCGCGGATGCGGGTCGGGGCGTCGGTGGAAGAGGCGGGCGTCGATACGCGGCGGGCCCGCGAGGTGCTTGCCGCGGTCGGACTCGAGGGCACCGAGCGGCGTTTGCCCCGCGAGTTCTCCGGCGGGCAGCGCCAGCGCATCTCTATTGCGCGCGCGACCGCCGCCACCCCCGATATCCTGCTTGCGGATGAGCCCGTCTCCGCCCTCGACGCCACCCTGCGCAACCAGGTGCTCACCCTGCTCGACGAGCTCGCCTCCACCCTCGTGTTCGTCTCCCACGACCTCGGCGTGGTGCGCGCGCTGTGCCCGCGCACGATCGTGATGCACGAGGGCGAAATCGTGGAGGAGGGCCGCACGCAGGACGTCCTGCGTAATCCGCAGCACGAATACACGCGGCGCCTCATCGACAGCATGTTTTAGGCGCTACTGTGGGTGGGTATGAAGATCGTAGTAGTTGGTTCCATTAACGCAGACCTCACCGTCAACGTTGCCCGCCACCCTAACCCGGGCGAAACACTCCTGGGCGAAGGCGGCGGGCTCACCGCCGGCGGCAAGGGCGCCAACCAGCCCCCTACACACCTCTCGATGTGCATAAGGGGCAGGCCTCGCTGCCGGTGG